>NZ_JBDIVE010000007.1:0-239936 GCF_039631295.1 Uliginosibacterium sediminicola
CGCTTGTTGCTCATAAACACCTCCATCAGCCTGAAAGTTTAAGGCTTCAGGGTGTCTAGAAAACCCGGGGCGATTCATGCTGAGTGCTCAACTCAAGCTCTAGCTTTGAAAGCTCGGACTTGTTGCTGCTCGTGCGAGCTGCGAAATCCGCTTCGAAAACTGAGAGTCGCTGGCTTGTGGCCTCTGTGGCTCGCTGAGCCGCTTCAAAAGCTGCTTTCGAGAGACCCGCTTTCGCCATAGCGGCGATGAAGGCTTCTTGTTCGGCCTTTTTGCTCTCTTCGGCAAGATGTATGCGCAGCGTCTCGATGATGGTGGACTTGCCGGCATTAGTTTCACCGTAGAACGCGATTGTGAACTTGTCCCACTCTGCTTCGTTTTTATGCTCGATGATCCTCTGCTTGATCTTATTCTGGATCAGCACCAGTTGCTCATGGCATTTTTGTTTGGCCTCCTTGGTCTGCTCGGAGTCGTGTCCCGCTGCAGTGAACTTGCTGAACAAGGCATCTACTTCTTTCAGGATCGTGGTGTAAATCTCTGAGGGTGTGCCGAATTTAAAGGCAAGCGCAGGCGTCGGCTGCTGAGGTTTTTTGGGTTTGTCTTGCTCGAGATTACTCATCGTGTTCTCAAGGGAGGACATAAAGCTGGAGAAGGGAAACATCGCGTTCGTTTGTGCAGTCAAGGTTCGGGTTGAATGAAGCTTTCTATCTTGCAAGTCAGTCTCGTAGCAAGCCTTTGTGCATAAGAGATGATAATTGACTATCGGCTTGACGAGGATGAGCTTGAGCCCCATCTCGTTTTTATGTTTTGACCGTTGTTTCAGCACACTGACGAGAAAAGGTATCGAGCCGATGCGCCTGCTATGCTTTAGTCGCTTGGGACTTGTGGTTACGGAGCTGCCTGTTTGGCCTGGATCGCGGATCGGATTACGTTGGGCCAGGACCGGCAGCCTTAGCTGCTTCTCTGTTGCGGCCGCCACGGTATTTAGAGCCTCAAGTCGTCCCCCAAAACTCCCGCTGCGGCACAAAGATGAAGCCATCTTCCGCTTCGCCATAAGCCTGGCTGGCGCCTTGCAGGATGGCTTGGGCGCTCAGCGCGCAGAGGGTGGCGTCGAGGGTGTCGATGGAGTCGAGTTGCGGGTCGGCGAGGCCGATTGCTTGCAGCAGCTGGCTGCGTTGCGAGCGTTTGAGGCGGGCGCGGGTTTCGCTGCCGAGGGCCTGGTGGGTGATGGCGTGGGGGAAGGTTTCGCAGCAGAAGGGCGTGCTGGGTTGTGTCTGGCGCGCTGGTGGGTAGTGTGCGGCGAGGGCCTGGTAGAGCGCTTCGCCCTGGAACATCCATTCGTAGAAACCGCTTTGATTGGCGGCTGCGCGCTCGCGCGTGGGGGTAAAGAAGCAGTGGATGCCGGCTTGCAGCAGGGCGCGCTCGGCGCTGCGGATCGTGCGATGACTTGCCGCATTGCTGGTCCATTGGCTGGGGGCGTCGATAGCGATGGCGGAGACGCCGGCGTCCAGACATTGGCGCAGGATCTGCTGCGGGTCTGTGCTATTGACCACTGCCAGGATCTGGCGCTGGCGCAGGATGGCGAGGTGGTAGCCCTTGCGCGGGCCGCCGACATCGATGCCTGCGACGATGCTCTCCGGCGCCACGGCGGGCGGGCCCTCAGCGTGGCTTGCCGACGACCAGATCAACCAGGCTGCTGAGGATGCTGTAGAGCAGCGCGCCCCAGAAAGCGCCCCAGAAACCGTGCACGCTGACGCCCTCGACCAGTTCGGCGGTGAGCCAGAACAGCAGGCCGTTGATGATCAGGGCGAAGAGGCCGAGGCTCAGCACGGTGACCGGCAGGGTGAGGACGATCAGCAGCGGGCGGATCAGCGCGTTGAGCAGGCCGATGATCAGCGCGGCGATCAGCGCCGGCCCGAAGCCGCTGATGCTGACCGAGTCGATCAGCGCGGGGACGACCATCAGCGCGGCGGCGTTGAGCGCCCAGCGCAGCAGCATGGTGAGCATCAGGCTTTGGCTCCGAGTGAGTGGGCGCGTTCAGCTTGTTGCGCGAGCGTGGCGGCGTCGGGCGCAGGGCTGGCCAGCCAGTCCTGCATGTGGCGCTGGGCGAGCGTGAGCAGGGCGCTGATGAAGTCGTGCTGCTCGTTGAGGCAGGGAATGTAGTTGAGCGCCTGGCCGCCGTTGGCGAGGAAGGCGGCGCGGCATTCGATGGCGATTTCTTCGAGGGTTTCCAGGCAGTCGGCGACAAAGCCGGGGCAGATGATGTCGATGTGCTTGCTGCCCTTCTTGGCCAGCGCTTCGAGCGTGGGCTGGGTGTAGGGCTTGAGCCATTCGGTGCGGCCAAAGCGCGACTGGAACGTGACCTGGTATTGCTCGGGCTTGAGATTGAGCGCTTCGGCCAGCAGGCGCGCAGTCTTGTGGCATTCGCAAAAATACGGATCGCCCTTGTCGAGCGAGAAGCGCGGCAGGCCGTGGAAGCTCATCACCAGCAATTCGCCACGGCCGTTCTGGTTCCAGTGCGTTTGCACGCTGTGGGCCAGGGCGCGGATATAAGCCGGGTCGTCATGGAAGTTGCGCACCACGCGCAGCTCGGGCTGGTTGCGCAGGCGGGCGAAGGCGGCACCGAGTGCATCGACCGCGCTGGCAGTGGTGCTCGCCGCGTATTGCGGATACATCGGCAAGGCGAGGATGCGCGTGCAGCCGGCGGCTTTCAGGCGGCCGAGGGCGCTGGCGACATCGGGCTGGCCGTAGCGCATGGCGTAGTCGACCTGCACGTTGCGATAGCCGGCTTGCACGAAATAGCCTTGCAGCAGCTTGGCCTGTTTTTCGGTATGCACGCGCAGTGGCGAGCCCTCGCTGCTCCACACCTTGGCGTATTTCTGCGCCGAGGCCTTGGGCCGCGTGTTGAGGATGATGCCGTTGAGGATCAGCCACCAGACGGCGCGCGGAATCTCGACCACGCGCGGGTCCCAGAGGAACTGCTTGAGGTAGCGGCGCACCGCCTTGGGCGTGGGCTCGTCCGGCGTGCCCAGATTGATCAGCAGGATGCCGAGGGCGGCCGCCTGGCCATGTTTGTGCGGCGGTTCGGGCAGGTAGCGTGCGCTCATTTTTTATCTTGTCTGAGGATCCAGTCGGCGATCTTGTCGATCACCAGGGATTCGGTGCCATTGAAGCCGTGGTAGGCGTAGCTGTCACAGGGATCGCCCTGCGACTGGCCGCCATCGATGTACATGACTTCGCTGCGCGGTGCCGTGGCGATCTGGCTGAGCAGGGCCGGCACATCGGCGGGATTCGATTGCCGGCAGGCATCGCGCTTGTGATGCACCAGCAAGACCGGCACCTGCAGCGCATCCAGCGGCAGGGCGGTGACCGTGCGTTGCTGCTTGTCGTACAGAATGCTCGAAGTGAGCACGATGCCGTCCGGCCCGGCCGGCGGCGCCAGGCGGCTGGCGACGGCGGCGGCCGACAAGCTGCCGCGACTGGTGCCGACCAGCCACACCGGTACATGGAATTGCTGGCGCAGCTGGCTGATCAGGGCCTGCACATCGGCCGCGTGTTCCGGCGTGTCGCGAAAATCGGCGAGGAAGGGCTCTTCATTGTGATCGGAAGGTGGCGCCACGACGACGCTGGCCAGGCCGCGCGCATTCCACAGCGTGCGCGTGCGCAGCAGGAAATTGCCGCGCCCGGCGCCAAGTTCGCCGTTGTCCTTGATCTCCACCTGGCCATTGCTGCCATTGAACAGCAGCACCACGGCGCGTGGCTGTGGCGGCGCGTTGAGCAGGATGCGTTCGGTGATGCCGCTGCGCGTGGCCACATCGATGACCTTGTTGCTCTGCGCCTGGGCGGTGCCGAGCAGGGCGGCGGCGAATAGCAGCGCGTGAATGAGGTAGCGGTTCATGGCATCAGCATCCCGAGAGGCGCAATTGCTCCGTGAGCTCTTGCTGCAGGCGATTGAGGTCGAGCATGGTCGCCGCATTGCCACCGGCGCGCTGGCGGTCGCGAATGCGCTTGGCCGAGTCGAGCAGGTTGCGGCACAGCGCTTCGTCGACCGGGCGACTGGCCGCTTCGCTGTTCTGGATCGGGATGCCACCGCCGCGCCGGTTATCGCTGCTCGTTTGCGATGAGCTGGCGCTGCTGGCCGCCGGTACAGCGGCGGGCGCTGGCGGCGGTGGCGCAAGCGGCGCGCTGGCGGCTACAGCGGGTGTGAATGTGGGGGCCACGACGGCAGCGGATTCGGCTTTGGCGCGCGTCTGCATGCAGTCGGCTTCGACCTGGCGGCGCACATCGAGCGCCGAGCCGCGCTTGTAATAGACGTAGCGGATGAAGGCGCTGTTGGCCGGGTTGCGGCTGATCTGCTCGGCCTCGGTGCGGCCGCCTTCTTTCTCCCAGCGCATGCGCATGGCGGCATCGCCTTGCTGCGCACAGAATTCATCGGGCGGGCGGCTGGAGGATGCGCTCTTGCTGCTCTTGCTACTTTTGGCGGTCTTGCTGGCGGGCTCTCGGCTGTCGAGGATGATCTCGCTGCCATTGCCGTCGGCACAGGGTTTGTCCTGCAAGGTATTGCCGCAGCGGTAGAGGCTTTGTGCCTGAACCGGCAGTACGGCCAGCAGGGCCAGCAGCAGCGCGCTGCGGCGCAGGGCATCAAGCATGATTGGAGAGGGCTCCGCTGAGCAGGCGTGCGGTGATATCGACAATCGGAATGACGCGTTCGTAGGCCATGCGCGTCGGGCCGATCACGCCGACGGTGCCGACCAGCTTGCCGTCGACCTCGTAAGGCGCGGTGATGACGCTGCACTCATCGAGCGGCGAGATGCCCGATTCGCCGCCGATGAAGATCTGCACGCCCTCGGCGCGCTGCGACAGGTCGAGCAGCTGGATCAGGCCGGACTTCTGCTCGAACAGGCGGAACAGCTCGCGCATGCGGCCCATGTCGGAGGAGAGGTCGTTGACGTCGAGCAGGCGGCTTTCGCCGGAGATCACGTAGCGGCTCTGTTCTTCCTGCAGGGCGCGGTCGCCGGCGTCGATGGTGGCGGTCATCAGCTCGACCATATCGGAGCGCAGCTGAACCAGCTCGTCGCGCAGGTGCGCGAGCATTTCGCCAAAGCCCAGGCCGACGCAGTGATGATTGAGGTAATTGGCGGCCGTGGTCAGCTCGGCCGGCGAGTGCGGGCGCTGGGTGTGCACGATGCGGTTCTGCACATCGCCAGACATGGTGACGATGATCAGCAGCACGCGTGTTTCGGAGAGACTCACGAATTCGATCTGGCGGACCTTGTCGGTCTCCTGCCGGGTGGCGACGACGATGCCGGCGAACTGGGTCAGCTCGGAGAGCAGGTTGGAGGCGGCGGCGATCACGCGCTTGGGCTCATCTGGCTGGATATGGCTTTGCAGGTGATGCACTTCCGCCTGCTCCAGCGGTTTGACGGTCAGCAAGGTGTCGACGAAGAGGCGGTAGCCCAGCGGCGTCGGAATGCGTCCGGCCGAGGTATGCGGGCTGCTGATCAGGCCCAGCTCTTCGAGGTCCGCCATGACATTGCGGATGGTGGCTGGCGAGAGCTCCAGGCCGGATTGGCGGGAGAGCGCGCGCGAACCGACCGGTTGTCCCTCGGCGATATAGCGCTCTACCAGAGTCTTGAGCAGTATGCGGGCGCGTCCATCTAGCTGTGTCATGGTCTGATTCTAAGGCATGCATCCACTGATTGTGAAAGATGCTGCATGCGGCCGGCGCGGTCAAGACACAATGGCTTATGGTTTAATTCGCCCATGAACGAATTTCGCACCGTCGCCCTGGTGGGCAAGTATCAGAGCGCCGAAGCGGCCGAGGCCCTGCGGCGCCTGGCGGCCTTCCTGCAGCAGCGCGAGGTCACGGTGCTGGTCGATGACGAGACCGCACTGTTGGTCGGCGGCATCGACGGAGCCAAGGTCTCGAGCTTCGAGCAGATCGGCGAGCATGCCGAGCTGGCTGTCGTCGTCGGTGGCGATGGCACCATGCTCAGCGCTGCGCGCCGCCTGTGCGCCTATCCGGTACCGATGCTGGGCATCAACCAGGGGCGCCTGGGTTTTCTCACCGATGTCGGCCGTGGCGAAATGCTCGACCGCCTGGGCGAGATCCTCGATGGCAAGTATCTGCGCGAGCGCCGCGTGCTGCTCGAAGCCGAAGTGCTGCGCGACGGGCGCAGCGTGTTCAATTCGGTGGCCCTCAATGATGTGGTGATCAGCCGTGGCGAAGTCGGCCGCATGATCGAGTTCGAGCTGGTGGTCGATGGCGAGTACATCTACTCGCAACGTTCCGACGGCATGATCGTCGCCACGCCGACCGGTTCCACCGCCTATGCCTTGTCGGCCAATGGCCCCTTGCTGCATCCGCGTCTGGCCGGCATGGTGCTGGTGCCGCTGTGCCCGCATGGCCTGACTTACCGGCCGATTGCGCTGTCGCATGACAGCATCGTCGAGCTCACCGTGGTGGCGCCGCACGATGCGCGCATCCACTACGATGGCCAGACCCTGTTCGATGCGCATGGCGGCGACATCGTGCGGGTGCGCCGTTCTTTTCAGTCCATCACCCTCATCCATCCGGGCAACTACAGCTACTTCGCTGTGTTGCGCGAAAAACTCAACTGGAGCGCCAGCCCGCGCCTGTCCTGACCCATGCTGCGCAGACTGCTGATTGCTGATTTTGTCTTGGTTGACCGCCTCGAACTGGATTTTCGTGGCGGCTTTGGCGCGCTGACCGGCGAGACCGGCGCGGGCAAATCCATCCTGCTCGATGCGCTCTCGCTGCTGCTCGGCGAACGCGCCGATGCCAACGTGGTGCGCGCCGGTTGCGAGAAGGCAGACCTTTCCGCCGAGTTCGAACTGGCCAGCGATTCACCCGCTCAGGCCTGGCTGCGTGCGCAAGACCTGGGCGGCGACGAGGCCGAGCTCTTGGTGCGCCGCGTGGTCGATAACAATGGCCGTTCGCGTGCCTATATCAATGGCGTGCCGGCCACGGCGACGCAATTGCGCGAGCTGGCCGAATTTGTCTGCGACATCCACGGCCAGCACGCCCACCAGGCCTTGCTGCGCCCCGATGCGCAGCGCCAGCTGCTCGACGAGCACGCCGGCATTCTCGATCTGGCGCGCAAAGTCTCGCAGCACTGGCGCGACTGGTCGGCCGCTCGCCGCGCCAGTGAAGAAGCACGCGCCCAGCAGGCCGGCATCTTGCGCGAGCAGGAAATGCTCAGCTTTGAAGTACAGGAACTCACCGCGCTGGGCTTCGAGGCGCAGGACTGGGAAACGCTGAACCAGGAGCACGCCCGCCTGAGCCACGCCGCCAGCCTGCTTGATGGTGCCAGCAGCGCGCTGGAAGCCGTCAGCGAAGGCGAGCAGGCGCTCGACAGCCAGACCGAGCGGCTGGCCGCGCAGCTGGCCGAACTGGCGAGCTATGACCCGGCGCTGGGCGACATCGCCGAGCTGCTCAACGAGGCGGCAATCCGTCTCGAAGAAGCGGGCCATGCGCTGCGCCGCTATCGCGAACGCGTCGAACTCGACCCGGAACGCCTGCAACAGCTTGAACAGCGGATTGCCGACATCGTCGCCGCAGCGCGCAAATACCGCATCCAACCCGACGAGCTGCCCGCGCGCCTGGCCGCCAGCCGCACGCGGCTGGAGAGCCTGACCGCCTTGTCCGATCCGGCCGCGCTGGCCGAACGCGAGCGCCTCGCACAAGCTTCTTTCGAGCAGGCCGCCCGCGAGCTGTCAGCCCATCGCGCCAGCGCTGCACGCACGCTCAGCGATGCGGTGACCGGCGCCATGCAGGAGCTGGCAATGGCTGGCGGTCGCTTCGAGATCGCCTTGCTGCCCGAGCCTGAAGGCAGCGCCAATGGCTACGAGAAGGTCGAATTCCAGGTCGCCGCCAATCCCAGCCAGACCCTGCGCCCGCTGGCCAAGGTGGCTTCCGGCGGCGAACTCTCGCGCATCGGCCTGTCGATCCAGGTCATCGCCAGCGCCGCGCAAGCGGTGCCGACGCTGATCTTCGACGAGGTCGATGTGGGCATCGGTGGCGGCGTCGCCGAGATCGTCGGCCGCCGTTTGCGCGAGCTGGGCAGCACGCGTCAGGTTCTGTGCGTGACGCACTTGCCCCAGGTTGCCGCACAAGCGGCCTGGCAGTGGCGCGTCAGCAAGGAGAACCGCGACGGCGCCACGCTCTCGCGCCTCGACGTGCTCGACGAAGCAGGGCGCATCGAAGAGATCGCGCGCATGCTGGGCGGCGTGAACATCACCGCGACGACACGCAGCCATGCGGCGGAGTTGCTGGGGTTTTAGCGCCTGATTTTGTTCGCGGATCAGATCACGCGGTGTATTTTTGACGCGAAGGGCGCGAAGGGCGCGAAGAACAGCGAAGCTTCGCCAAGGGCCTCATGTCGGAGATACTGACTTTGTATTCCTTTGCGGACCTTGTCTTGTTGCTTCGCGCCCTTCGCGTCAAAAAATCAAAGCTGAACTGCTCTTAAACTGCCTCTTGGAACGACTGTACTCAGTGCGCTGCGTCCTCGCCATGCGGCTGCGCCATCAGGCGGTCGCAGGCGGCAATCGCCAGGGCGGAGAGCAGGAAGGCGATGTGGATCACGGTTTGTGCGATCAGCACCTTGTTGCTGTAGTTCTCGGCGTTGATGAAGGTCTTGAGCAGGTGGATCGAGGAGATGCCAATGATCGCCGTGCCCAGCTTGACCTTGAGCACCGAGGCATTGACGTGCGAGAGCCATTCGGGCTGGTCCGGGTGGCCTTCGAGGTCCATGCGCGAGACGAAGGTTTCGTAGCCGCCGACGATGACCATGATCAGCAGGTTGGAGATCATCACCACGTCGATCAGGCCCAGCACGACCAGCATGATGGTTGTTTCGGTGAGCTTGCTGGGGTCGGTGCCGGCATGGCCGACCGCTTGTACGACGTGGGCCAGCGCAGCCTGGTTGCCCATCGCAGCGCCGATCAGATCGACCAGTTCGACCCAGAAATGCACGACATAGACCGCTTGGGCGAGGATCAGGCCGAGGTAGAGCGGCAGTTGCAGCCAGCGGCTCATGAAGATCAGTTTGGGCAGGGGACGCATGCGGGGGGATTTCTGTTGGCTCATGGGGAGACTTGTTGTGGTTGAATTGACCTGAGTATAACGGAGCTGTGTGAGCTCCCCGCTTAGTCAACGCGTGCGCTGCAAAAGTGCCCGGCCGGCCTCTTGTTCAAAACTGGCGAGGGTCTCGATGCCGCTGTCGGGCTGGGTGACATCGCTGACGACACGCAGTGTCGCGGTGAGTCTGCCGGGCCGTAGTTCGACCACGCCATAGCCGCGCCGGTAGCCATCGCCAAAGATGAAATGCGGATTCTCCTCGACATGGCGCGGGATATTGGCCGGCGAATTATTGTTGGAACTGATGCTGGTGCCGGTCAGTTCGATGCCGACATTGGCGCTGTCGGGCTGCTCGTAATCGGCCTTGACGTGGCCGACCCAGTTGGAATGCACATCGCCACCGAGCAGCACCGGGTTGGGTGCGCGCGTGTCGATCAGCGCTTGTACCAGGCGCGTGCGCGTACCCGGGTAGCCGTCCCAGGTGTCATTGCTGACGCTCGTCTCGCCTTTCTTGTTGTAGGAGCGCATCGGACCGAAGCGCGTTTCCTGCACGATCAGGGTCCATTTGGGCGGGCGCTGGCGCGCTGCTTTGAGGCCGGCGGCGAGCCAGGCTTCCTGCTCAAAGCCAAGCATGCTGCGCTGTGGGTCGCGCAGCGCGCTGCAGGCATCGCGCTTGACGCCATTGCCGCCGCCCTTGTCATCGACCGAGCAGGCCTGCAGCGTGCGGTACTGGCGCGTGTCGAGAATGTGGAAGTCGGCCAGGTCGCCGAAGGAGACGCGGTCGTAGAGACGCATTTCGGCGCCCGCACGCATGCCGGTAGGCCCTTGCGTGAGCACGCTGGCGCGCAGCGGCATGTGCTCGTAATAGACCTGGTAGGCGGCGGCACGCTGCGCCGGGAAGTCGGCCGGCAGACCCGGCGCCTGCAGGCCGGCGTAGTCGTTGATGACTTCGTGGTCGTCCCAGGTCAGCAGCCAGGGGCATTGTGCGTGCATGCCTTGCAGGTCGGCATCGCTTTTGTAGACCGCGTAGCGGTCGCGGTAGCTGGGCAGGTCGACGGGTTTGCCGACATCGTGTGAGCGGATGTCTTTCTTGCTCCGCGTGTATTCGTAGATGTAGTCGCCGACGAAGCAGACGGCGTCGAGCTGTTCGTCCTGCATGTGGCGCCAGGCCGCGTAGTAGCCATGCTCCCAGCGCTGGCAGGAGGCATACGAGAGGCGCAGCTTGCTGGCCGCGCTGCCGGGCAGGGGAAAGGTGCGTGTGCGGCCCGTGACGCTGCGGCTGTTGCCGCACTGGAAGCGGTAGAAGTACCAGCGATCCGGCTGCAGGCCCCTGAGCTCGACATGCGCGGCGTGACCGAGCTCGGGCAGGGCGGGCGCGCTGCCCTTCTGCACGATGCGGCGAAAGCCTTCGTCATCGGCGACTTCCCAGGCCACGGCCAGCGGCTTTTGCTCGAACTGGCGGCCTTGCGGATCGATCAGGCGGGTCCACAGCACCACGCCATCGTGCAGCGGCGAACCGCTGGCGACGCCCAGCGCGAACAGATTGTCGGCGCGGCTGGTGGCTTGCAGGCTGCGTGGCAGGCTCTGCGCCAGGGCTGCGCTGGCAGCGAGTTTGATGAGGTCGCGACGCTGCATGCTGATCTCCAGATACTGGCTGGAGCGCATTGTCACTTAGAATGCCGCCTCCTGACCCGCGCATGTATCAAATTGTCCCTGCTTGATTTAGTCCTCTCCAAAGACCTGCCCGCGCTGCGCCGCCAGCTGCGTGCGCTGCCTACCCGCGTCGAGCGCCTGCAAGACCTGCCCGAGGCGCTGCGTGAGCGTTTCGAGAAAAGCATTGCGTTGCGCGCGACGCGGCAGGCTGCCCTGCCCAAACCGCGCTTCGCCGACGATCTGCCGGTCAACCAACGCCGCGAGGAGATTGCTGCGGCGATTCGCGACAACCAGGTGGTGATCATCTGTGGCGAGACCGGTTCGGGTAAAACCACGCAGCTGCCGAAGATTTGTCTGGAGCTGGGGCGCGGCGTTGCCGGCCTGATCGGCCACACCCAGCCGCGCCGCATTGCTGCGCGCGCCACCGCCGAGCGCATCGCCAGCGAACTGGACAGCGAGCTCGGCAGCTTGGTCGGCTACAAGATCCGCTTCACCGATCACACCAAGCCCGAGAGCTACATCAAGCTGATGACCGACGGCATCCTGCTCGCCGAGACCCAGGGTGACCCGATGTTGTCGGCCTACGACACAATCATCATCGACGAGGCGCACGAACGCAGCCTCAACATCGACTTCCTGCTCGGCTACCTGCGCACCCTGCTACCGAAGCGCCGCGATATGAAAGTCATCGTTACCTCGGCAACCCTGGACGCCGAGCGCTTTGCCAATCACTTTGCCAGCGCGGGCAAGCCGGCGCCGGTGTTCGAGGTCTCGGGCCGCCTCTACCCGATCGAAGTGCGTTATCGCCCGATTGAAGAGGAGGAAACGCCTGCGCCGATGAAGCGCGCCGGCGTCGAGATCCATGGCAAGAAGAAGCCTGAGCGCGATCTCTACGAAGCCATCGTCGACGCGGTCGACGAGTTGCAGCGCATCGGTCTCGGCGATGTGCTGGTGTTCCTGCCCGGCGAGCGCGAGATTCGCGAGGCGGCTGAAGCGCTACGCAAGCATCATGCACCCGGCGCAGAAATTCTTACCCTGTTCGCGCGCCAGTCTGCGGCCGAACAGCAGCGCGTGTTCGGGCGCTCGTCCGGGCGGCGTGTGGTGCTGTCGACCAATGTCGCCGAAACCTCGCTGACCGTGCCGGGCATCCGCTACGTGGTCGACACCGGCCTGGCGCGGCTCAATCGCTATTCGATCCGCAACAAGGTCGAGCTGCTGCAGATCGAGAAGATCGCGCAGAGCGCTGCCCGCCAGCGCGCCGGTCGCTGCGGTCGCGTGCAGGACGGCGTGTGCATCCGCCTCTACGACGAGCAGGACTTCACACGGCGGCCTTCGCACACCGATCCGGAAATCCTGCGTTCCTCGCTGGCCGGCGTGATCCTGCGCATGAAGTCGCTCAAGCTCGGCGCGGTGGAAGACTTCCCCTTCCTCGACGCGCCGACGCCGCGCATGATTGCGGATGGTTACCAGTTGCTGCAGGAATTGGGGGCGGTGGATGAAGTGGCGTCCCCTCTCCCGCGAGCGGGAGAGGGTGCCCCGAAGGGGCGGGAGAGGGGCGGTGATTCGGCTGCACTGTCGTTGGCGTTTGACAAAGCCCTCTCCCCCAACCCATCTCCCGCAAGCGGGAGAGGGGAGCGCACTGCGGACTTGCGTCCGGAAAGCCGTTTGGAGCTCACGCCTATCGGCCGCGAACTCGCCAAGCTGCCGCTGGACCCGAAGATCGGCCGCATGCTGCTGGCTGCGCGCGAGCGTGGCTGCCTGCACGAGGTGCTGATTATCGCGGCTGCCCTGTCCACGCAAGACCCGCGCGAACGTCCGCCCGAGCAGACCGGCACGGCCGATCAGGCACATGCCAAGTTCCGCCTGCCGCCGCCGGACCCCGCCAAGCCGGCGGACAAGCACGCCGAGAAGGAAGAGGCGCGTTCGGAATTCCTCTGGTACGTCAATCTCTGGCATGTCTTTGATCAGGTCTGGAGGCACGAGTCATCGAGCAAGCAGAAAGCCTGGTGCAAGCAGCACTTCATCTCCTGGATGCGCATGCGCGAGTGGCGCGATGTGCACGGCCAGCTGCATGCGCTGTGTGCCGAACATGGCTGGAAGGAGAGCGGCGCGCCCGCTGATTACGAATCCATCCACAAAGCCTTGCTGACCGGCTTGCTCGGCCACATCGGCCTCAAGCAGGAGGAGACGGTGGGGCAGAATGCCGGCGCTTATCTGGGCGCGCGGGCGATCCGCTTCTGGCCGCATCCGGGTTCCTATCTCGCCAAGAAGGCCGGCAAATGGTTGATGGCGGCCGAGCTGATCGATACCTCGCGCCTTTATGCGCGCTGCATCGCCAAGGTCGAACCGGAGTGGATCGAGGAAGTCGGCGCGCATCTGCTCAAGCGCCAGACCTATGAACCGCACTGGGAGAAGAAACACGGCGCAGTGCGTGCCTACGAGCGCGGCGTGCTGCACGGCATCACCCTCTACGCCAAACGACCGGTGGCCTATTCGCACATCGATGCGGCGACTTGTCGCGAGATTTTCATCCGCGAAGGTCTGGTCGAAGGTGATCTCGATGATGCCCATGCGCGCAATATGCCGTTCTTCCAGCACAACCAGCGCCTGATCGCCGAGATCGAGCGCCTGGAGCAGAAGATGCGGCGGCCCGATCTGCTGGTCGATCCGGCGCTGATCGAAGCCTTTTACGATGCGCAGATTCCTGAAGAAGTCTGCGATGTGCGCAGCTTTGAAGCCTGGCGCAAGCAGGCCGAGCGCAAAGCGCCGCGCTGCCTGTATCTGGAGCGCGAACAGCTGATGCGCCACGAGGCGGCGGGCGTCAATAGCGAGAGTTTTCCGGGGACGATGACCGTGCTCGGCCAGAAGCTCAAGCTGAGCTATGTGCATGAGCCGCGCGACCCTGAAGACGGCGTGACGCTGACCGTGCCGCTGGCGATGCTCAACCAGGTGCCGGCCAATCGTTGCGAATGGCTGGTGCCGGGTTTGCTCGAAGAGAAGGTGACGGCCCTGCTCAAGACCGTGCCGCAGAAACATCGCCACCGCCTGCAGCCGATCAGCGAGAGCACGCGCGATTTCCTCGTCGCGGCCGAGGAGGGCAAGCTCGACCGCGAGCAGCCCTTGCTGCGCGTGCTGCAGACCTTCGTCGAGGAGCGTGTGTCGCTCAAGCTGCCGCTGGAGAGCTTCCGCGCCGAGAACCTCAATCCGCATTGCTTCATGAATTTCCGCGTCATCGACGAGCACGGCCGCGTGCTGGCCTCCTCGCGCAATCTGATGGAGCTGCGCACGCGGCTGAAAGATCAGGTCGCGGCAGCGTTCCGCAACGCCCAGGTCGAGGGCGCGATGGGGAGCGCTTTGGCGGCGAAGGGTTTGCAAGCCACGGCGGAGCAGGGCCTTGTAGAGGCAGCCCTCTCCCCCAGCCCCTCTCCCGCAAGCGGGCGAGGGGAGCGCACAGCCCCTCTCCCGCGAGCGGGAGAGGGTGGCCCGCAGGGCCGGGAGAGGGAGAGTGCTGCAAGTGAGTCCGCTCTCTCAGGCCTCACCACCTGGTCCTTCGGCGTGCTCCCCGAGTTGCTCGAAGTGAAGATCGGCAATCGCATGACGATCGGCTTTCCGGCGCTGCATGATGATGGCGACTCGGTGAGCATTCGTCCCTTCGATACCGAGGAGGAAGCGGCCAAGGTGCATCGTCGTGGTCTCGGGCGGCTGTTCGCGCTGACGCTCAAGGATCAGGTCAAGGCCATCGAGCGTCTGCCCGGCATGCGTGAGCTGAGCCTGCAGTACATGAGCTTTGGCAGCGAAGCCGAACTCAAGGCGATGATCGTGCAGGCGACCTTGTCGCGTACCTGCTTGCTCGATCCCTTGCCCGCCACGGCCGAAGCCTTTGCGCAGCGTGCGCTAGAAGCCAAGCCGCGCATCACTCTGGTGGCGCAGGAGCTGATGCGCCTGGCGGCGAGCTTGTTGGTCGAGCATGCTGCGATCACCAAGAAAATCACTGGCCTGAAAAATGCTGGAGAGCTGGTTGCGGATATTCAGCAGCAGCTCACGCGCCTGATGCCCAAGGACTTCCTGATGGCATTTGCGTTCGAGCGGCTGGGGCATTTCGCGCGCTACCTGAAGGCGGCGGCGGTGCGCGTAGACAAGTGGCGCAACAATCCGGCGCGCGATGCCGAGTTGTTTGCCGATTGGCGCTCGCTCGCCCAGCCTTTCGAGCGCGAGCAGCTGGCCAAGCTGAAAGCCGGCGTCATCGACCCGCAGCTCGATGAGTTCCGCTGGCTGCTTGAAGAGCTGCGCGTGAGCCTTTTCGCGCAGGAACTCAAGACGCCGATGCCGGTGAGCGTGAAGCGGCTGCAGAAGATCTGGGAGAGCAGGCCGCACTGAGCCGCCCGCACTGAGCAGGGGGCACGGGCAGCTTGCCGCGCGGCGCATATTGCCGCCACACGGCCCGCAGTGACGGCAAATCTTGCCGCGCAGCTTGCCGGAGAGTTTGTCCGATTCGCGCCAAGCCGCGCCAATAAAGGCTTTACACAGACTGGCAGAGTCCTTGCTGTACTGGCTTACACAGTACGCAGGAGCCCTTGTCATGAGCCTGATGGGAATCAGCCTTTCAGCATTGAATGCCGCACAGGCAGGGCTGACCACGACTGCTCATAACATCTCGAACGCCTCGACCACGGGTTACAGCCGTCAGCAGATCGTGCAGACGACGCAGACCGGTCTGAGCACAGGTGCCGGCTTCTTTGGTCAAGGTACCAAGATCGAGACGGTGCAACGCGTCTACAACTCCTTCCTGACCAGTCAGGTGCGCTCGGCCGATGCCGCGAAAAAGGAGTTTGAGACCATGCAGACCGAGCTGAGCCAGGTTGATAACCTGCTCTCGGATGCCACAGCGGGTTTGTCGCCCGCTTTGCAGAATTTCTTTGACGGTCTGCAGGAAGTCTCCAACAGCCCGTCAAGCATCCCTTCCCGGCAATCGATGCTCTCGTATGCCGAAACCATGGTGGATCGCTTTCACTCGATGAGCCAGCGTCTGGCCGAGATGCGTGATGGCGTCAATTCGCAGATGGCAGGTTCGGTCAGCCAGATCAATTCGCTCGCTGCCCAGGTGGCGGACATGAACAGGAAGATCCTGGTCGCCGAATCCAATACCGGGCAGCCGGCCAATGACATGCGCGATTTGCGCGACGCGCTGGTCACGCAGATCAATCAACAAGTGCGGGTGACCGAGACGACACAGAATGACGGCACGGTGAACCTCTTTTTCGGTACCGGTCAGCCGCTGGTGGTGGGCGATTCGAGCTACAAGCTCTCGCTCGGCGTGTCGCCGGACGATCCGAAGAACAAGGCACTGTACTCGACGGTGGGCGATGGTATTGCACCGATGGCCATTCCGGATGATTTCATCACCGGCGGCACGCTCGGTGGCTTGCTGCGTTTCCGCAACGAAACCCTCAACTCGGCGGACAACACCCTGGGCCTGGTCGCCATCGGGCTGGCCACCAATATCAATGCACAACAGACGCTGGGTCAGGATCTGGACGGCAAGCTGGGCACCGAGCTGTTCAAGTCCAGCAAGTTGTTGCCGGCCGTGGCCAAGCTCGATAGTACGGCACACACGACCACCGGCAATCTGGATGTTACGGTCAGCGATGTGAGCAAACTGGAAGCCGAGGACTTTACCCTCAGCTATGACGGCAGCAACTACACGCTGATTCGCAACTCGGACAAGAGCACGGTGTATCACGGCGCGAGCACGCCGCCGGACTCGCTGGGCATGCACTTTGCGATCTCCGGCACGGTGAGTGCGGGTGACCGCTGGCTGGTGCAGCCGACGCGCTTTGCTGCGCAGGACATCCAGCTGGCCATCACTGATACACGCAAGATCGCCGCCGCTTCTCCTTACAGCGTGAAGACCGACAGCGGCAACACCGGTACGGCAACGCTCACCAATGGCGCGGTGCTGTCGACCACCGGCCTGGACAGCAATGGCGACTCGATCCCGGACTTCAGCAGCGTAGTGCTCAAGTACGATGCCACGGCCAAGGCCTTTACCTATGGCTCGCCGGCGGTCAGCCTGCCCTACGATCCGGCCACCGAGGCCAGCGGCAAGACCATCACCCTCAGCGTGCCGAACATTTCCTTCACGGTCAGCGGCACGCCCAATGATGGCGACTTCTTCACCATCTCGACCAATACCAATGGCACGGCGGACAACCGCAACATGGTGCCGATGGCGGCGCTGCAAAACGCCAAGAACCTGATCAATGGCAGCGCCAACTATGAGTATGCGTACTCACAGCTGGTCAGCAGCGTGGGCGCTCAGGCGCGCGATGCGGAAGTCGGGCTGTCCGCGCAGAAGTCCCTGCTGGAGCAGGCGACCAGCGCCCAGCAAGGCGCAGCCGGTGTCAATCTGGATGAAGAGGCCGCCAATCTGCTGCGCTACCAGCAAGCCTACCAGGCTGCAGCAAAGGTCATGAATGTGGCCAGCACCATCTTCAACGAAGTTCTGAATGTTGCGAAGGGATAATCATCATGCGGATCAGCACCTCACAACTGTATGAGAGCAACATCAACAACATGAGCCGGCAGCAGAGCGAGGTTCTGAAGCTGCAGAACCAGCTCTCGACAGGCTCGCGCGTGGTCAACCCCAGCGATGATCCGGTGGCGGCGGCGCGTGCGCTTGAAATCTCGCAGGCAACGGCCCAGGTTGCGATGTACAAGAATGCGCAAGGCGATGCCAATGACAAGCTGAGCTTGCTCGACTCGCAGCTCGGTGCCTTTGGTGATCTGATGAAATACGTGCACGAGCGCGCCATCCAGGCGGGCAATGGCACCCTCAATCAGACCGACCGCGAAGCCATTGCGACCGACATGCAGGCGCAATTCGATGCGCTCAAGTCGATTGCCAATTCGACCGATGCCAACGGTGAGTACCTGTTTGCCGGTTACAAGAGTGACACCCTGCCGTTCAGCGGCGGTCTGGCTGGTGTCAGCTATGCTGGCGACCAGGGGCAGCGCACTCAGCAGGTGAGCTCCACGCGCGATATTCCGGTGAGCATCAGTGGTGATGATCTGTTCATGAACATCAACGCCGCCAAGTTCTACACCACGCCCTCGGCGAGCAATACCGGCACCGCGACAGTGACCGGCGATACTGCGCTGGCGCATTACACTGGCGGTCAGTATGCCATCCGATTTACGTCGGCGACCGCCTACGAAATCTACGATACGGCCACTGATCCGGGCATGACCGGTACGCCGGCCGCCACCGGCAGCTACACCGCTGCGCCGACGGCTGTTACCTTGCCGCCGGCACCGGCGACCGGTGAGATCCAGGTGGACATCAATGGCACGCCGGTCGCGGGGGATACTTTCGAGATCAAGCCGAACAAACAGGATGCTTTCTCGATCATTTCCGACTTCATCGACAATCTGAAGAATGGCGGGACGGGCGCTTCCTTCCAGGCGTCCTTGCAGGACACTTTGTCGCGTGCCAGCAGCGCACTCGACAACAGTCTGCGCCTGCGCGCCCAGGTCGGTTCGCGGCAGATTGAACTCGAGTCCCTGGGTAATATTGCCGACGATATGAAGATGCAGTACGCCGACCGTACCGAGCGCCTGATCGGCCTCGATTACGCCGAGACGATCAGCCAGTTCCAGCAGCAGCAGACCTTCCTGCAGGCTTCACAAAGCACTTTCGTGAAGACCACCAGCATGAGCCTCTTCAATCTGTTGAGCTGATCATGAAGGCGCATCGCGTCCTCTGTTCGCTACTGTGCCTGGCAAGTCTCGCCGGGTGCCATCGTATGGGGCTGGACAATCCCGGCCGCGATACTTTGCTGCCCAGCGGTGGCTTGCGCCTGACACCGCATTTCAATGTCAGCTATGTCGACATGGTGCTGATCGGTGGTGCGGTGGCCCTGGTCTACAAAGTGGTCGACCCGATGGCGCCGGCCTGGGAAATCGAGGAAACCCGCCGCGAGGGCAATCTCGTCAGTTACCGCCTGAGCATGCAGCGCATCAGCAGTGGCGGCGAGGGCGAGGCGCGTCTGGTGCTCGCACGGCGTGCTGCAGAGCTGGCACGGGAGCGCGGCATGCAGGGCTACCAGCTGATCCACTACAGCGAATCGATTGACTCACGCCTGTTCCTGCCACGCCGCATGGCTGAAGCCGATGTGGCGCTGATTGCGGCGCCGGCGATCAAGCCCTTGCCGAAGATCGAACCGAAGCTGGAGCCCAAGCCCGAAGGCAAGGTGGATGCAGGCATCAAGCCTGTGCCAGTTCTGCTGCCTGAGTCGGCGAGCAAGCCGGAGGCCGAACCACGACCAGGTACGCCGGTGCCTGCGCTGAGCTTGCGTTAGGCGTATTTCATTTAATTCAAGCGAGAGTGGCGTCTGCACGGCTTTGGCTGTGCAGACGCCACTTGTCCATGCCCTAGGCAAACACCCACAGACGCTCGGCGGGGATCTCGATCCAGTGTTCGCTGTCGGCGGCCAGCGGCAGATTGCCGTGTGCGCGGATGCGCGTGCCATTGCCATCGAACAGGTATTCCCAGTGGTCGCCCAGGTACATGCTGGTGATCACCCGCACACGCATGCGGTTGTCGCCGGGACCATCGACCTGACGCACGGCCGCCACACGCACCAGTCCGTTCGCTTCGCTGCCACTGTCCACCGTGCCACGGCGCTGTCCCCACAGGCTCCAGTCGCCCACGTCGATGCAGACGGCATCGCCGCGCGACTCGCGCACGCGCCCCTTGATCAGGTTGTTGGAGCCCATGAACTCGGCGACGAACAGCGATTGCGGGTCGCCGTACATTTCTTCCGGCGTGCCTTGCTGGGCGATGCGGCCCTGATTGAGCAGCAGGATGCGGTCGGACATCGCCAGCGCTTCGCTCTGGTCATGCGTCACCACCAGGGCCGAGAGCTGCAGGCGCATGATCAGCTCGCGCAGCCAGGCACGCGCTTCTTCGCGCAGCTTGGCGTCGAGGTTGGACAGCGGCTCGTCGAGCAGGATGACGGGCGGGTTATAGACCAGGGCGCGGGCAATGGCGACGCGCTGCTGCTGGCCGCCGGAGAGCTGGTGCGGGAAGCGTTCCTGCAGATGCCCCAGGCCCAGATTGTTGAGCGCTTCGTTGACCCGCTCACGGATTTCGCCGGCGGCCACTTTGCGCAGCTTGAGGCCATAGGCGACGTTATCGAAAACCGTGCGATGCGGCCACAGCGCGTAAGACTGGAACACCAGGCCCAGGTTGCGCCCTTCAGCCGGCACATCCTTGCCGGAGTTGCTGTTGAAGACGCGTCGCTCGGCGATGGTGATGGTGCCGGCATGCGGTGTTTCCAGACCGGCGACGGCGCGCAGCAAGGTTGTCTTGCCGCTGCCGGACGGGCCCAGCAGCGACACCACTTCGCCGCGTTTGAGCTGCATCGACACCCCCTTGAGGATGGGATTGCTGCCGTAGGACAGATGCAGGTCGTCGACCGAGAGGACGATGTCCGAGGGGATTTTGTTCTGATCAGTCATGGAGGCGGACTCCGAAGCGAAGTGCGATGGCCAGACCGCTGCCAACCAGCACGATGTTGATGAGGGAGAGTGCTGCAACGATGTCGATGGCGCCGGTGCCCCACAGGGACACCAGGACCGAGCCGATGACCTCGGTGCCCGGCGAGAGCAGGTACACGCCGGTCGAGTATTCACGCTCGAAGATCATGAAGATCAGCAGCCAGGAGGCGAGCAGCCCGTTGCGGATCAGCGGCAGGGTGACGTCGCGCGCCACGCGGCCGGGTTTGGCGCCGGTGCTGAGTGCTGCTTCTTCCAGCTCGGGGCCGACCTGCAGCATGGCGCTCTGGATCAGGCGCATGCCATACGCCAGCCATACCACGGTATACGCCACCCAGATGCTGATGATGGTGGTGCGCAGTGGGGCGAGCAGGGGTACGAAGAGGAACACCCAGAACACCGCCAGGCCGGCGAGCAGGCCCGGCACGGCACGCGGCGTCATCACCATGTAGTCGATGAAGCGCGTCCAGCCGTCGTGTTTGCGGTGCGCCGCCAGACCGATCATGGTGTAGCAGGCCACCGCCACCGCGCCACCGAAGACACCCAGCGCCAGCGTGTTGAGAATGGCGCGGATCATGTTGCTGTCTTCGAACACGGCGCGGAAATTGTTCAGCGTCAGTACATCGAGCGGATTGACGCCGATGCCCCAGTTGCTGACGAAGGCGCGCAGCGTGATGCCCATCAAGGGAATCACCACCGTCAGCAGCAGCCAGAAGCCGAGGATGCCCAGCGCCAGCCACTTCCACGGACCCAGCGAAAGCGCCTTCTGACGCGTCGCCTTGCCCTTGAGCGAGACATAGCGGTTGGCGCTGCGCAGCAGCAGACGCTGCAACAGTACCAGGGGCACGGTGATGGCGATGATGCACATCGCCACTGCCGCCATCAGCTGGTAGGAGGGCGTGCCGAGCTTGTTGGCGAGCTTGTAGAGGTAGGTGGTGAGCACCAGGTGACCTTCAGGGTCGCCCAGCACCAGAGGCAAGCCGAAGATCTCGAAGCCCAGGAAGAACACCAGTACGGCCGCATACATCAGCGCGGGAGAGACCATCGGCAGGCTGACATTGAGCGCCACGCGGAAAGGGCCGGCGCC
Organism: Uliginosibacterium sediminicola; assembly: GCF_039631295.1. Classification (NCBI taxonomy): domain Bacteria; kingdom Pseudomonadati; phylum Pseudomonadota; class Betaproteobacteria; order Rhodocyclales; family Zoogloeaceae; genus Uliginosibacterium; species Uliginosibacterium sediminicola. The sequence continues at coordinate 21,396 of NZ_JBDIVE010000007.1, forward strand.
GCTGATGCGCGCCGCCTCTTCCAGATCAGAGCCGATGTTCTTCAGCGCCGAAGAGCTGTAGAGATAGACGTGCGGTACGTGCGTCAGCCCGGCGATGATGGCGATGCTGGTCAGCGAGTAGATGTTCCAGGGCAGGTTGCCGATGTGCTCGATCCACAAGGCGGAGAAAAAGCCGGCCGGGCCGAGTGCGACGACATAACCGAAGGCCAGCACCACCGGCGAGACGAACACCGGAATCAACACCAGGGGTTCGAGCCAGCGACTGCCGGGCAGGTCGCAACGCACCAGCAGGAAGGCCAGCACGCCGCCCAGCGGTACGGCGATCAGGGCCATGCCCAGTGCGATGAAGGCGGAATTCTTGAAGGCAACGTAGAAATCCGGATCGTCGAAAACGAAGCGGAAGGCGTCCAGGCTAAACGTGTTCGCCGGCAGGAAGAAGGGGCCGGTGAGCAAGCTCTGGTAAGCGATCAGGCCGAGCGGTACGAGGACCGCGAGGCCGAGCAAAAGTATGACGGTGGCTCTGGAGAGCGACATCTTCATGATGGGAGTTCCCTGTGTGTCGGGATCCATGACGACGAGTCATGGGCAGCAGGAAGCCGTGCCACGGCACACCCGCGCCGCAGCGGGGTGTGTCGGGTCAGGCCGGAATGAGAAGCTGGGCGCTTGCGCTCAGGGCGCGATGGCGGTCTTCCATTGCTTGAGGAATTCCAGGCGCTTGGCCTGATCCAGGTAGCTCAAGAGGCCGGGGCCGATGGGCACCGGCTTGAGTGCGGAGCCCAGCTGCTTGCGCAGCGCTGCGGCATTGGTTTCGCCGGAGACGTCTTCACGCAGCGAATACAGGTCGCATTCGTTGGCGATCTTCTCCTGGCCGCGCTTGGAGAGCACGTAGTCCAGCCACAGCTTGGCGGCGTTCGGGTTCTTGGCCTTCTTGGCGATCAGCATGACGCGGCTGAGCACCAGCACGTAGTCCTTGGGATAGACGATGCCGATGTTCGGGTCCTGCTTGGCGCGCAGCAGGGCGTAGGAGCCGAGGATGTTGTAGCCGAGCAGGTTTTCGCCCGAGGACACACGTTCCATCATCGTGCCGGTAGAAGCTTGCACACGCACATTGGCAGCGCCGAATGCTTTGGTCATCGCCGCGTAGCCGGCTGAATTGGCCAGTTCGTCCTGCGCCAGCAGCATGAAGCCCACACCCGAACGCTCGGGGTCATAGGTGGTCACCTTGCCCTTGTACTTGTCGGCCTTGGTGCTCAGCAGGCGGGTCAGCTCGGCGTGGCTTTGCGGCACGTCGGCGGCATCGGTGAGGCGCTTGTTGTAGACGAAGATCAGGGGCTCGTAGGTCGTGCCATAGGCTTCATCCCGCCACACCGCCCAGCTGGGCAGACTGGCCGCTTCCGAGGATTTGTAGGCCAGCGCGTAGCCATCGTTGGCCAGCTTCACCTGCAGGTCCATCGACGAGCTCCAGGTCACGTCGGCCGAGCTGCCCGCCGCGCTCTCGGCGATGAAGCGGTTGTACAGCTCGGTGGTGTTCATGTCGTGGTATTCGACCTTGATGCCGGGGTAAGCGGCTTCAAAGTCCTTGATCAGCGGGCTGGCGGATTTCTGGTCGGTCGCGCTGTAGATGACGACCTTGCCTTCCTTGACGGCGGCGGCAACGACTTCCGGCGTGGCGGCCTCGGCGCTGATCGCGAAGATGCTCAATGCGAGCAGCGATACGAGCTTGTTCAGCTTCATGTGTGTCTCCTCTGTGGTGGTGCGGTTGGTCGGTGAGTGAGTCCCCGGCACGGCCTTTGACCGAGCCGCCCCCGTGGGGGCCAGGAAAGTCTTGGGACGGCCCGGCGACTTTCCTGAGGCGCTTGCAGCTACCGAAACTCTTGTTGAGACGGCATACTCTGCGCCGTCCCTTTCAATAATCTTTCAATCGCACCTCGCGATGCCTACGGTTTACCCGCATGCGTATCCTGCTTGTAGAAGATCACGATGATGTTGCTGAATGGCTGGCGCGTGCCCTGCGGCAGAGTGGCTACATTGTCGAACGCCTCGCGCGCGGCGACGACGCCGATCACATGCTGCTCACTCAGGTGTATGACTTGATCATTCTCGACCTGTCCTTGCCGGGGCTGGACGGCCTGGAAGTGCTGCGCCGTTACCGCCAGCGCGAAGGGCGCTCACCGGTGCTGGTGCTGACGGCACGCAGTAGTACCGAAGAGCGCGTACGCGGCCTCAACCTGGGCGCCGATGACTACCTGCCCAAACCTTTCGAACTGGCCGAGCTGGAGGCGCGCATCAAGGCGCTGCTGCGGCGCGCCGGCGGCCACGCGCAGGTGATTCGCGTAGCGCGACTGAGTTTCGACACCGCCACGCGGCAGACCCTGGTCGATGATCAGGTCCTGTCGCTGACACCACGCGAGCTGGCGGTGCTCGAAGCCCTGCTGGTGCGTGTCGGTCGTCCCATCGCTCGCGAGCAGCTGTTCGCCACCGTGTTTGGCTACGACGAGGAAGCGCGCGAGGAGGCCATCGAAATCTACGTCCATCGACTGCGCAAGAAGCTCGAAGGTTCGGGCGTGGCGATCACCACCTTGCGCGGTCTGGGCTACGTGCTCGGCGAGGTCCGCGCAGCATGATGTCGCTGCGGCGCTCGCTGGTGTGCTGGCTGCTGCCGCTGCTGCTGTGCACGCTGGGCCTCAATGCCATCTTTGCCTATGCTGATGCCATGCGAGCGGTGAATCTGGCCTATGACCGCACCCTCAGCGCATCGATCCGCGCAATCGCTGAACGCATCTACGTCAAGGATGGCAAGATCCTCAGCGATATTCCCTACTCGGCCCTCGACGCATTCGAGGGCAGCGATCAGGAGCGCGTGTTCTACGCCGTGCTGGGACCGGATTCGCGGCCCTTGACCGGCTACACCGATCTGCCGGTGCGCCCGGGTAATCTTGCCCCCATCGACAGGGTGGAGGTGTATGACGCCAGCTACCGTGATGAAAAGATCCGCGTCGGCGTCTTGCGCAAGCGACTGTTCGCGCCCGAGCTCGCTGGGCATGACGTGGTGCAGGTGGTGGTGGCCGAGACCACCGAATCGCGCCAGGCACTGGTGCGGCGCCTGTTCATCGAAGGCGTCTGGCGTGATGCCATGCTGGTGCTGGTCGTCGCTGTGGTGCTGGCCTTGCTGCTGTGGCGCATCTTCAATCCGCTGCTGCGCTTGCGGCGCGCCATCGAGGCGCGTGGCGCCGATGACCTGACGCCGATTCCGGTCGATGTCACGCCCAAGGAAGTACGCCCCTTGATCGATGCAATCAATCTGCATACGGCACGCATCGCTCGCATGATCGGTGCGCGAAAGCGTTTTCTTGCCGACGCAGCGCACCAGCTGCGCACACCGCTCGCCGTGCTCAGCACACAGGTCGATTATGCGTTGCGGCAGAGTGATCCGCGCGAGCTTCAACAGACGCTCGAAGGCCTGCGCGAGAGTATTCGCCGTATGCGCCACATGACCAATCAGATGCTCAGCCTGTCGCGCGCCGAGTCGGCCAATGGCTTGGTGCTGGAGACGCAGCGCGTCGATCTGGCGCGCATCGTGCGCGAGGCGGCACTGGAAATCACGCCCCTGGTGATGGCGCGTGCCCAGGAGCTCGCCTACCAGGGGCCGGAACGTGGGCTGTTCATGCAGGGCCATGCCGGCATGCTGCACGAGCTGCTGCTCAACCTGCTCGACAACGCGCTGCGCTACACGCCGGAAGGCGGGCAGATCAGCATCGTGCTCTGCGAAGAGACGCCTGATCTGTGTCTGGACATCATCGACAGCGGGCCGGGCATCCCGGTTGCGGAGCGCGAAAATGTGTTTGCCCGCTTTCACCGCCTGCTGGGGCAGGGCAATAGTTCGGGCAGCGGCCTCGGCCTCTCCATCGTGCGCGAAATCTGCCTTGCCCACAGCGGTCAGATCGCGCTGGGCGACGGAGCGGATGGCAAGGGGCTCAAGGTCTCGCTGCGTTTCCCGCTCAGCGCTTGAGCATGCCCTGGGTTTCGATGAAGGCGATGATCTGGTCGAGCCCCTGACCGGTTTTCTGATTGCTGAACACGAAGGGCTTGTCGCCACGCATCTTCTTCGCGTCGCGATCCATCACTTCGAGCGAGGCGCCCACGTAAGGCGCCAGGTCGATCTTGTTGATCACCAGCAGGTCACTCTTCATGATGCCGGGCCCGCCCTTGCGCGGAATCTTGTCGCCGGCTGATACGTCGATGACATACAGGGTGAGGTCCGAGAGTTCGGGCGAGAAGGTCGCCGCGAGATTGTCGCCACCGCTCTCGACAAAGACGATCTCCAGACCCTCGAATTTGCGCGTCAGCTGCTCGACCGCTTCGAGATTGATCGAAGCATCTTCACGAATCGCCGTATGCGGGCAACCGCCGGTCTCCACACCCAGAATGCGCTCAGCCGGCAGCGCCGCATTGCGCACCAGGAACTGCGCATCCTCGGCGGTGTAGATGTCATTGGTGACGACGGCGATGTTGTACTTGTCGCGCAAGGCGATGCACAGCGCCAGCGTCAGCGCCGTCTTGCCGGAACCGACGGGGCCGCCGATGCCGATGCGGAGAGGTTGTGTAGTTGTCATAGCTGGTTTCTTTGTTGGTCAGTATGGTTTTTGACGCGAAGGGCGCGAAGAAAAGCGAAGGTTCGCAAAGTTTTTAGGATTTACTTTATGAGCGTTCAAAGCGGTACTTGGCTTTTAACTTTTTACCTTCGTGGACCTTCGTTTTTCTTTGCGTACTTCGCGTCTCAAATAGCAGCATCAGGAGCGGAAAAGCCGCGTGTATTGCGTCTCATGCTGGCTACTCGCCAAGGTCATGCCGGGCGTGAAATTCTCCCAGTCCTCGCTGTCGGCGCGGCGGATTGCTTCGCTGGCGAGGCCGGGCAGGGCGGGCGAGAGGGCGACGAGCATGCGCTGGCCGGCGGTCTGGCCGAGCGGCACCAGCTTGACGGCGGCCATCACCTGGTTTTCCAGCCAGGCCCACAGATAGGTCGTAGCCGCGTCGTGTTCCTCGATCTGCCAGTGTGCCGCTGCGGCGGCCCAGGGCGTGGGATAGGCGATCTCGGCAAGGCTCGCGTGCGTGCTGCGGATGGCTTCTGGCATCTCCGGCAGGTCGCGCAGCAATCGCGCCAGCGAGTAGCCCATCTGCAAGGTTTCGGCGCGCAGTTCAGCGGTCTCGCGGGTGGCGATGAACTCGGCGTTGAGCCGCGCGACCGCCGCCACATCGGCGCTGCGCCAGGCACGCATCAGCGCGATCAGTGCCGGCGCTTCGCAGCGCGCCAGCGCAAAGTGCAGCGCATCGCTGATCCACTGCAGGGCCAGTGCTTCGTTCTTTACCGTGCCGCATTCCACCGCCCATTCCAGTCCTTGCGAATAGGAGAAGGCGCCAACCGGCAGCACCGGGCTGGCGAGGTGGAGCAGGCGGGCAAGCTGCAGGTTCATGAACGCGACCCGATGTGCGTAGGTCGGATAAGCAAAGCGCCATCCGACGTTTGCGATGACAACGTGTCGGATGGCGCTGCGCTTATCCGACCTACGTTACGCATTTGAGCCACCCATGATATGGATGCGTGCCTCGGTGGCGCCGCGTTCCGAGTGATGATGGCCGTGCGCGTAAGCGCCGGCCTCCGGCTCGAATGCAGCTTCGAGATGACTGAGTCGGGCGCCCAGGCCTTCGAGCATGTGTTCGAGCACATGGTCCTGCTGGATGCGCAGCGCGCCCTCGCAGACCTGCACCGCGACGTGGCGATTACCCAGGTGGTAAGCGATGCGCGCCAGCTCGTAGGCATTGTCGCAACGCGCTTCGACCAGGGCTTCCGGCGCCGACACGATCTCGATGATGCGGCCATCCTGGCTTTGCAGCTTGTCGCCATTGCGTAAGATGCTGCCACGCGGCAGGAACATGCCAACCTCTTCGCCGGATGCCAGTTGGGTACGCAGGCGACTCTTGGTGCGGGCGTCGAAGTTGAGGATCAGTTGTTCGCTGGCGGCGTCACTGCCGGTGTAGAGGGATTCGATGAGAAGCATGTCAGGCGATCCAGTTTTCGATCTTTAGACCGGGAACGCGACGGAATTCGCGTTCGTTGTTGGTAACAAGTGTCAATTCCTGAGTCAGAGCATGAGCTGCAATCTGCACGTCATAAGGCCCGATTGGGCTACCTTTCTGTGCGAGGAAGGCACGCAGCTCGCCTGTTCGGATGGCTTCGATTCGTTCGAAAGGCAGGATTTCAAATTCGTTGAGAAATGCTTCCAACGCAAAAAAGTTTTTTTTCGACCCCGATTTTGCGGTTCCGTAATAGAGCTCTCCGGCAACGATGGACGATATTGCGATGTCTTCAACGTCGTAGCGAGCGAAGTGCTGCCGTACCGTGTCGGGGTGTCCATTGATGAGATAAATGCAGATGTTGGTGTCCAGCATGTACTTCATTTGCCGGACCATAGTTGCTCAAGTTCAGGGCGTTCCTGCATTGCTGGTTGTTCGCGCTCGAAGACGAAGTCAGATTCAAACGCATCCAGCGCTGCAAACACATCAGCCCAGCTCTTCTTCTTTTTGAGCGGGCGCAGGATCACCGCATCCCCCTGTTTTTCAATTAGCACTTCGCTGCCCTCGAAACGGAATTCCTTGGGCAGTCGCACCGCCTGGCTGCGGCCGTTGGCAAAAAGCTTGGCTGTGATTTGCATGATTTCGCTCCGGGTTGGTATATATCAACAGTATATATCGCACTTTGGCGAAAACAAGTCTCAGAACAAGAAGTAACGCTGTGCCATCGGCAGGCTGGTGGCGGGCTCGCAAGTCAGCAATTCGCCTTCCGCGCGCACCTCGTAGGTTTCCGGATCGACCTTGATCTCGCCGTGCCAGTCGTTGTGCACCATGTCGGTTTTCTGCACGCCACGGATGTTCTTGACGGCAACCAGCGGCTTTTGCAGACCAAGGCCGTCGAGCGTGCCTTTGTCGAGCGCGGCTTGCGAGACGAAGGTCAGCGAGGTCTTGAGGCCGCCGCCGAAGGCGCCGAACATCGGGCGGTAGTGCACCGGCTGCGGCGTCGGGATCGAGGCATTGGCGTCGCCCATCGCAGCAGCGGCGATCATGCCGCCCTTGAGGATGGTGGTCGGCTTGACGCCGAAGAAAGCCGGCCGCCAGAGGACCAGGTCAGCGAGCTTGCCGACTTCGACCGAGCCGACGACGTGGCCGATGCCGTGGGCGATCGCCGGGTTGATGGTGTACTTGGCGATGTAGCGCTTGGCGCGGAAGTTGTCGTTGCGAGCGCCATCACCCTTGAGTGCGCCGCGCTGCGTTTTCATCTTGTGCGCGGTCTGCCAGGTGCGGATCACCACTTCGCCGACGCGGCCCATGGCCTGCGAGTCGGAGGAGAACATCGACAGCGCGCCGATGTCATGCAGGATGTCTTCGGCAGCGATAGTCTCGCGGCGGATGCGCGATTCGGCAAAGGCCACGTCCTCGGCGATGCTGGGGTCGAGGTGGTGGCAGACCATCAGCATGTCGAGGTGTTCGTCGATGGTGTTGATGGTGTAGGGGCGCGTCGGATTGGTCGAGCTGGGCAGCACGTTCTTGAGGCCGGCGAGCTTGACGATGTCCGGCGCGTGGCCGCCACCGGCACCTTCGGTGTGGAAGGTGTGAATGGTGCGGCCCTTGAAGGCGGCGGCGGTGTCTTCGACGAAGCCCGATTCATTGAGCGTGTCGGAGTGGATGGCGACCTGCACGTCCATCTCTTCAGCGACGCTCAGACAATTGTCGATGGCGGCCGGCGTGGTGCCCCAGTCTTCGTGCAGCTTGAGGCCGATGACGCCGGCATCGACTTGTTCGCGCAGCGGATCAGGCAGGCTCACGTTGCCCTTGCCGAGGAAACCCAGATTCATCGGGAAGGCGTCGGCCGCCTGCAGCATCTTGGCGATGTGCCAGGGGCCGGGCGTACAGGTGGTGGCGTAGGTGCCGGTGGCGGGGCCGGTGCCGCCGCCGATCATGGTGGTCACGCCACTCATGAGCGCCTCGTCGATCTGCTGCGGGCAGATGAAGTGGATGTGGGTGTCGATGCCGCCGGCGGTGATGATCATGCCTTCGCCGGCGATGATTTCGGTCGCTGCGCCAATGGCGATGGTAACACCCGGTTGCACGTCGGGATTACCGGCCTTGCCGATGCCCGAGATGAAGCCGCCCTTGATGCCGATGTCGGCCTTGACGATGCCCCAGTGGTCGATGATCAGCGCATTGGTGATCACGGTATCGGCGACCTCAGCAGCCACGCGCTGGCTCTGGCCCATGCCGTCGCGGATCACCTTGCCGCCGCCGAATTTCACTTCCTCGCCATAGATCGTGAAGTCGCGTTCGACCTCGACGACCAGCTCGGTATCGGCCAGACGCACGCGGTCGCCCACCGTGGGGCCGAACATTTCCGCATAGGCGCGGCGGGAGATTTTGCTCATGTCATGTTCCTTGAAATGCGAACGGCTTCACCGCACAGGCGCAAAGGAGAAAAAGATCTTCGCGCCTGTGCGGTGAAGGGTTTTGGTCATTACAACGCGCCTTGCACCAGACCACGGAAGCCATAGACCTTGCGGTCGCCGGCGAAGTCCACCAGTTCTATCGTGCGGCTCTGGCCGGGCTCGAAGCGCACGGCGGTGCCGCTGGCGATGTTCAGCCGCATGCCGCGCGCGGCTTCACGGTCAAAGCTCAGCGCCGCATTGGTCTCGGCAAAGTGGTAGTGCGAGCCGACCTGGATCGGGCGGTCACCGGTGTTTTCTACGCTGAGGCTGAGCGTGCGGCGGCCGACATTGAGGTCGATGTCACCATCATCGGTAAAGAGTTCGCCGGGGATCATCGCGGGCTCCTTACAGCGCGCCGCTGAGCAGGCCAAGGCCCAGCACGGCGACAGCGCCGCCGGCCAGACGCGGCAGCCAGACATGGCGGCGGAGCACGAAGTGGCCCGCCAGCATACCCGTCAGATGCAGTGCCAGCGTGCCGAGGACCATGCCGGAAAGCGCCGCCAGACCTTGCTCAGCGGGCAGCTCGCTGCCGTGCGCCAGACCGTGGAAGATGGCGAAGGCGCCGACCAGGGCTGCGCCGGCAGCCACCGGCAGCTTGATCTGGGTGGCCAGCATGACGCCCAGCACCAGCAGGGAGGCAGCAATCATCGGTTCCACCGCAGGCGCGTTGACGCCCGCCATGCCCAGCACGCCACCGATCAGCAGCAGGCCGGCGAAGGCGGCCGGCGCGGCAATCGCCTTGCGCAGCGAGTGCTGGAAAGCCAGCGCGCTCCACAGGCCGACGCTGAGCATTGCGGCGAGGTGATCGAAACCGGTGAAGGGGTGCGCCAGGCCAAGCAGGAAGGCGCTGCCGTGGTGATAGCCGCCGTCATGGCCGATGTGGGCAAAGGCCAGAGCAGGCAGCAGGGCAGCGAGGCTGAGCAGGAATTTTTTCATGGCAATCTCCAGATGAAAGCGGTGAAGCTTGGAATAGGGTCGCCGGCGCAATGCCGGATGCATCAGATGATCGGGTGGTGGACGGTCACCAGCTTGGTGCCGTCGGGAAAGGTCGCTTCGATCTGGATCTCGGGGATCAGTTCGGCGATGCCATCCATCACGTCGGCGCGGCTGAGCAGGGTGGTGCCATAGCTCATCAGCTCGGCGACGGTGCGACCGTCACGCGCGCCCTCCATGATGGCGGCGCTGATGTAGGCGATGGCTTCCGGGTAGTTAAGCTTGAGACCGCGTGCCTTGCGGCGCTCGGCAAGCAGGGCGGCGGTAAAGATCAGCAGCTTGTCTTTCTCGCGAGGGGTCAGTTCCATGGGCAGGGTCCTTCTTCAAAAGCAATAAGCACGAGGACAGCGGGCTGTCCTGGTGACGAGTGTCCGTTTCTTGCGCAGCACGCCGCCTGATTCCTCAGGTCGCCCAGATGCGCGGCCTGAGGGCTGCGCGTTGCAGGAAGGCGGGGCGGGCCAAGGTCCACGCCGCTTCAAAGTACTGGCGGGCCGCTTCGCTGGAGTGTGACAGCAGGCGCACCAGCGTGACATGCGGTAGCGCAGATATTCCGCATTCCACATCCCGGATGCTGATCCCGCGCAGGGCTTCGATCAGGGCCGCATCCGGCGCCATGCCGGCCAGCCACAGCGTGCCGAAAACGGTGTGGCCGCGCAGCGCCAGCGGCGACTGCATGGCGGCATCGGAGCCTTCCAGGTGCATGGCTTCGCGCCACAGCGGCGTACCGTCGGGACGCTGCAGGCGGATCTGCTGGCGGAAGCTGCCTTGGCTGAATTTCTCGCCGCTGGCCGTGCGTCCCAGACAGAGGATGTCCCAGCCGATGGCGCGGGCGCCCTCGGCCAGGGTGATGGTCGTTGTCGACAGCGCCTGCGCCTGATCGAAGACGATCACTTCCTGCGGCAGCCATTCGAGCACTGCATCGCGGGCAATATTCAAGCTGATCTGCTGGCTCGCCTGCGGCCCCTTGCTGCGATACCACTTGCCCGCGCCGGGTGTGGTCAGCTGGGCGTGGGCGCCGGCCTCGACATCAAGCTGAATGTTCAGCTGGTCGCCACCGGCAATGCCGGCCGGCGGGTGCAGCATGAGGATCTGGCAGACCGCATCGCCTTCCGGATGCAGGGCCTTTTGCACGCGCAGCGGGCCCTTGTGCAGATTGTGGGCGAGCACGCTGCGGCCGCCTTGTTGTGCGACGCGCAGCGCAAGAGATGCGTGCCAGTTCTGGCTGTCGCTGCTGGTGAGCGTCTGGGGAGTGAGCGGGGCATTCATGGTGGGGCTGATTATGCCGCGTGTCACCGGGCTTGGGGGCGGCAGGACGATTTCAGCTCTCCCTGCCTTCGGCCACCCTTGCTTCGGGGAGGGAACGGCTAAGCCAAGCTGCGATCTTTGCCGTTCCCTCTCCCTTGGGTGAGGGTGGCCCGTCAGGGCCGGGAGAGGGGTGATGCGCCGATCAGGGACAAAGCCTCAAATCGCCACCAGGCTCTTCACATTCTGTTCTTTCATCTCGCTGCCGGGACCTGCCTTGACGATCTCGCCGCGCGCCATCACGGCGTATTGGTCAGCCAGCGATTCGGCAAAGTCGTAGTACTGCTCGACCAGCAGGATCGCCATCTCTCCCCCTTCGGCGAGCTTGCGGATGGCGGCACCGATGTCCTTGATGATCGAGGGCTGGATGCCTTCGGTGGGTTCATCGAGGATCAGCACCTTGGGGCGCATGGTCAGCGCACGGCCGATGGCCAGCTGCTGTTGCTGGCCGCCGGAAAGATCGCCACCCCGGCGGCCGAGCATGTCCTTGAGCACCGGGAACATCTCGTAGATGTAGGACGGGATGCCGCGCGAGGCCTTGCCATTGGCGAGGCCCATCAGCAGGTTCTCTTCAACAGTGAGGCGCGGGAAAATTTCGCGGCCTTGCGGCACGTAGGCAAGACCGAGCGCGGCGCGGTTATAGGCGGCCATCTTGGTGATGTCCTTGCCTTCGAAGCTCACCGAGCCCTTGGCCACCGGCAGCAGGCCCATCAGGCATTTGAGCAAGGTGGTCTTGCCGACGCCGTTGCGGCCGAGCAGGGTGGTTACTTCGCCTTGCTTGAGCGTCAGCGAGACACCGCGCAGGGTGTGGCTGCCGCCGTAGTATTGGTTGAGGTTTTCGATTGTCAGCATTGCTTTGGGAGTCGGGCGTGGTGAGTCGGGAGTCGATGCGGCCATCTGGCACCGTTTTAACTCCCGCTCCCCACTCCCCACTCACTACCTCCCTAAATAGACTTCAATGACCCGTTCATCGTTCTGCACCTGCTCCAGCGAGCCTTCCGAGAGCACGCTGCCTTCGTGCAGGCAGGTGACTTTGCGGCCGCCGGAGATCTGCTTGATGAAGTCCATGTCGTGCTCGACGACGATCAGCGTGTACTCGCCGGCCAGCGAGAGGAACAGCTCGCCGCTGCGCTCGGTTTCCTCGTCGGTCATGCCGGCGGCGGGCTCGTCGAGCAGCAACACCAGCGGCTCCTGCATCAGCAGCATGCCGATTTCCAGCCACTGCTTCTGGCCGTGCGAGAGCAGGCCGGACGGGCGCTGGGCCTGCTCCGTGAGGCGGATCAGTTCGAGGATCTCGTTGATGCGGTCGCGTTGCAGGCCGCTGAGCTTGGCGCGCAGGCTGGTCCAGATGCCCTTGTCCATCTTCATCGCCAGTTCGAGGTTCTCGAACACCGAGAGCTGCTCGAACACGGTCGGCTTCTGGAACTTGCGGCCGATGCCGGCATGGGCGATCTGCGCTTCGTTGAGCTTGGTCAGGTCAATCGTCTGGCCGAAGAAGGCGGTGCCCGAGTCCGGCCGCGTCTTGCCGGTGATGACGTCCATCATGGTCGTCTTGCCGGCACCATTGGGGCCGATGATCGAACGCAGCTCGCCCTTGTCGATGGTCAGGTTGAGCTTGTTGATGGCGCGGAAACCATCGAAGCTGACGACGATGTCTTCCAGATAAAGAATGACGCCGTGCGTGGTATCAAGCTGCGAGCTGTCGGTGGCGCGACCGGCACCGATGGAGCTGGGCGCCAGATTGCCTTCGCCGGAGATCGGGCTGCCGGCGGCGTGCGTTGTCGTGTTCATGCTTCCTCCCGCTTTGCGAAGCGGCGCTTGAGCTGGGCGCGAATTTGTCCACCTAAGCCAATGACGCCTTGCGGCAGATACAGTGTGACCAGCACGAAAATCAGCCCCAGGAAATACAGCCAGTATTCCGGGAAGGCGACGGTGAACCAGCTCTTCACGCCGTTGATGAGGCCGGCGCCGAGCAGCGGGCCGATCAGCGTGCCGCGCCCGCCGACCGCGACCCAGATGGCGATCTCGATCGAATTGGCGGGCGACATTTCACTCGGGTTGATGATGCCCACTTGCGGCACGAACAGCGCGCCGGCAATCGAACAGATGATCGCCGACACTACCCAGATGAAGAGCTTGTAGGGCAGCGGGTTGTAGCCGGAGAACATGACGCGTGACTCGGCATCGCGAATCGCAGCGAGCACGCGGCCAAGCTTGCTGGTGACGATGTAGCGGCCCAGCAGCAGGCAGCCGATCAGCAGCAAGGCGGTGAGGCCGAACATCACGATGCGCGTCTCGGGCGAAGCGATGTGAAAGCCGAGGATGCGCTTGAAGTCAGTGAAGCCGTTGTTGCCGCCGAATCCGGTCTCGTTGCGGAAGAACAGCAGCATCGCCGCGAAGGTCAGCGCCTGGGTGATGATCGAAAAATACACACCCTTGATGCGCGAGCGGAAGGCGAAAAAGCCGAAGATGAAGGCGACCAGGGCCGGCACCACGAGGACCAGCAGCAGGGTGTAGAGGAAGCTGTCGGTGCCTTGCCAGTACCAGGGCAGCTCCTTCCAGTTGAGGAACACCATGAAGTCGGGCAGGTCGCTCTGGTAATTGCCTTCGCGGCCGATGGCGCGCATCAGGTACATGCCCATGGCGTAGCCGCCCAGCGCGAAGAACAGGCCGTGGCCGAGCGAGAGGATGCCGGTGTAGCCCCACACCAGATCCATTGCCAGCGCGACGATGGCGTAGCACATGATCTTGGCGATCAGGCCGACCCAGTAGGTCGATAGATGCAGCGGGCTGCCCTCGGGCACCACGATATTGAAGATCGGGACCAGTACCAGCATGAGCGCTGCAAAAGCCGCCAGTGCTAGCCAGCCCTTGGGGCCGAAGAGTCGGTAGATCAAAGTCTTGTCCATGTCTTGTCGATGCGTAATGAGTCAGTCGTAACGGGAGCCGGCACCTTTGCGCGCAGCGGCCTGCTCAGTTATCCACGAAACGTCCCTTCACCGCGAAGAGGCCTTGCGGACGCTTCTGGATGAAGACGATGATGAAGACGAGGATGGCGATCTTCGCCAACACCGCGCCGGCCCAGCCTTCGAGCAGCTTGGAGAGAATGCCCAGACCCATCGCGGCATAGACAGTACCGGCCAGCTGGCCGACGCCGCCGAGCACCACGACCATGAAGGAGTCGATGATGTAGCCTTGGCCCAGATCGGGACCGACATTGCCGACCTGCGACAGCGCGCAACCAGCCAGCCCGGCGATGCCCGAGCCCAGCGCGAAAGCCATCGTGTCGACATGCGGCGTGGCAACGCCGACGCAGCTGGCCATCTGGCGGTTCTGCGTCACGGCGCGGACGAACAGCCCCAGCCGGGTGCGCGTCAAAATCAGGGTCATGCCGATCACCACCAGGGCGGCGAAGGCGATGATGGCCAGGCGGTTCCAGGGCAGGATCAGATTGCTCATCACCTGCACGCCGCCTGACAGCCATTGCGGGTTCTCGACCATCACGTTCTGCGCGCCGAAGGTGGTGCGTACCAGCTGGATCAGGATCAGGCTGATGCCCCAGGTGGCGAGCAGGGTTTCCAGCGCACGACCATAGAGGTGGCGGATGACCAGGCGCTCCATCGCCACGCCGACCAGGGCCGAAGCGAGGAAGGAGACCGGAATGGCGATCAGCGGATAGATCTCGAAGAGTCCGGGCGCGAATTTCTGCACCAGGTTCTGTGTCGCAAAGGTGGCGTAGGCGCCGATCATGATCAGCTCGCCGTGCGCCATGTTGATCACGCCCATCAGGCCGTAGGTGATCGCCAGCCCCAGCGCGGCCAGCAAGAGGATGCTGCCCAGGCTCAGACCGGTGAAAATGCCGCCCAGCCACTCACCGCGCTTGAGTCGCGTATTGATGGCGTTGATCGATTGCTGTGCGGCCAGGCGCACCGACTCGTCGCTTTCCTTGAAAGCCTCGCCGTCTTTTTCCAGCACGGCTTCAAGCAGGCTCTTGATGTTGGCGTCATCGGTGGTGCCGAGGGTCTGGATGGCAGCCAGACGCAGCGCTTTGTCCTTGCTTTGCAATTGCGCGGTGGCCTGGGTCAGCTGCAGCAGCTTGAGGATGGTCGGATCTTTTTCGATCTTCAGCGCCTTGTCCAGCAAGGGCAGGATCGCTTCATTGGCCGAGGCTTGCAGTTTTTTGACCGCATCGAGGCGCACTGCGGTGTCCGGCGAGGTGATCGCCAGTGCGGCCAGTGCGGCGTCGAGCGCGCTGCTGACGCGGTTATTGGTGACGATGTCTTCAGCATCGGCCGGCAGGGCGGGCAAAACCTGACCGCTGACGGCATCGGTGATCTTGTCGCCATCGACGATCAGCACCTGCTTGCCGCCGACGACCTTCAGGCCGTCATTGGCCAGCGCCTGCAGCACCGGCAGGGCTTCCGGGTCGGCGCTGCCGGCGATGGCATTGAGCGCTTCGACCTTGATGTCATTGTCTTCATTGGCGAGCTTGAGGATCAGCTCGGCAGACGGTTTGGCGTTGGCGATACTGCTGCAACACAAGGCCAAAGCGCACAGCACTACCGGCACGAAGCTCAGGCAAGCACGGGCGTGGCTACGGAATTCACGGCTGGAAATCATGGTGGTGTTCTGGCTTCCGCTGCAGTTCCCTCACCCGTTTGCGGGAGAGGATGGCCGGGCAAAGCACCAGGCCGGGAGGGCAACACGCGTTGCCCTGACTTGCATCGAGGCATTGCCTGCGAGGGCTTGCCAGCTGCCCGGCCACTCCCCTGCGAAGAGGAGCGCGGCCGGGCGAGCGGCATTTACAGACTTTGCTTACTTCTTCACTTCGGGAACGTTCTTCTTGCCCTTGTTCTCGGGGATGTAGTCGCTCCACGGGTCGGCAACCACCGGACCCTTGGTCTTCCACACCACCTTGAACTGGCCGTCAGCCTTCACTTCGCCGATGAACACCGGCTTGTGCAGGTGATGGTTTTCCTTGTCCATCGTCGACATGAAGCCGCCCGGTGCCGGGAAGGTCTGGCCAGCCATCGCGGCGATCACCTTGTCGGTGTCGGTCGACTTGGCCTTGGTCACCGCCTGGGCCCACATGTGGATGCCGATGTAGGTCGCTTCCATCGGGTCATTGGTCAGCGGCTTGTCCTTGTGACCAGCAATGCCCTTAGCCTTGGCGTATGCGCTCCATTCCTTGATGAAGGCGTCATTGGTCGGGTTCTTGATGCTCATGAAGTAGTTCCATGCGGCCAGGTGGCCGACCAGCGGCTTGGTATCGACGCCACGCAGCTCTTCTTCACCCACCGAGAAAGCCACCACCGGCACATCGGTCGCCTTCAGGCCCTGGTTGCCCAGTTCCTTGTAGAAGGGCACGTTGGAGTCGCCGTTGATGGTCGACACCACGGCCGTCTTCTTGCCTTCAGCGGCGAACTTCTTGATCTTGGCGATGATGGTTTGATAATCGCTGTGACCGAAGGGCGTGTACTCTTCCATGATGTCCTCGTCCTTGATGCCCTTGCTGTGCAGGAAGGCGCGGAGGATCTTGTTGGTGGTACGCGGATAGACGTAGTCGGTACCCAGCAGCACGAAGCGCTTGGCCGAGCCGCCGTCCTTGCTCATCAGGTATTCGACGGCCGGGATGGCTTGCTGGTTAGGCGCTGCACCCGTGTAGAAAACGTTCTTCGAGAGTTCTTCACCTTCGTACTGCACCGGGTAGAACAGCAGGCTGTTCAGCTCTTCATAGACCGGCAGCACCGACTTGCGCGACACCGAGGTCCAACAGCCGAAGGTCACCGCAACCTTGTCCTTGGAGATCAGCTGGCGAGCCTTTTCAGCGAACAGCGGCCAGTTGGAAGCGGGGTCAACCACCACGGGTTCCAGCTGCTTGCCCAGCACGCCGCCCTTCTTGTTGATTTCGTCGATGGTCATCAGCGCAACGTCCTTGAGGACCGTTTCCGAAATCGCCATCGTGCCGGAGAGCGAGTGCAGGATGCCGACCTTGATCGTATCGGCGGCGCGTGCCGTAAAGGAAGTGAGACCTGCGATAGCCAGAGCCGAGGCCATCGCCGAAACCTTGATGAAGTTACGACGTGATTGCATGTGTGAGACTCCCTGACAGAAGTTGAAGAACCACCGGGTAAGCCAGCGGATGTCGCCAATGTAGGGATTCGTCGCGTCTGACGGAATACGCCAGATTGCGTAGGACTACGCAGTCACTCTAGAGTGCTGCTTTGCCACACTCACTGCGCCCATGAATTTCCACTACCTTTACCGTCCAGCCGTTCGCCCACCTGGCACCGCCTCTGCAAAGCCAGCACCTCTGCTGGTGCTTCTGCACGGCATGGGCGCCAATGAAGAAGACCTGTTCGGCCTCGCTCCCCATTTCGATGCGCAGTTCGCCGTGCTCAGCATCCGCGCGCCGATTGAAATCCAGCCTGGCTACTACCGCTGGTATCTGCGTCAGGACACGCCCAGTGGCCCGGTCTACGACGGCCGTGAAGTGCTTGAGAGCCGCAGCTTCCTCATCGCCGCCATCGAGTCCGCCGTGCGCGAATTCGACATCGACCCGCAGCGCGTCTATGTGCTGGGCTTCAGCCAGGGCGCCGCGATGGCCCTGAGCCTGGTGTTCACCGCGCCGCAGCTGATCCAGGGCGCCATCTCCATCGCCGGCCGCGTGCTCGACGCGATTGAACCCTTGCACTGCGAGGCCGCCGCGCTGGCGCATCTCTCGGTGCTGCTGTTACACGGCACGCAAGACGGCGCCGTGCCTTTTGAACAGTCCGAGCTTGCCGCACGCATGCTCAGCGAGCGCGGCGTTCGCCATGCCCTGCATGCATACAATGCTGGTCACACGGTGACGCCGGGCATGTTGCGTGAGGCGAAGGAATATTTGGCGGGGGTGTTGCGGGGCTGACTACGAGGAGGGGGTTGAAGCTTGCGTTGATGCTGGCAATGCATTCAAGGTCCGCTTAAAGCCCAGGGCCTTGTCCCCGACTTGATGCCAGAACGCGACCACCTCCAGGGCTTTGTCCTGTATTCGGTAGTAAAGGAAATACTGGATGCGCGGCAGGTATAAACGCCTGACCACAATAGGGCGCGCAGTTTCGATCTTGCTACCAATGCCCGGCTCATCTACAAGCAAAGCCAGCGCGGCTGCAATATCTTTGCGAATGGCGCCAGGGGCTGCCGGGCGATTGTCCGCCCACCACGCAGCAGCTTTTTCAATTTCCCGCACTGCGCGGGGTTTGATGCGGACCGCGAGGGACAAGATCAGCCGTAGCGACTTAAGCGCGCGAAGAGCTCATCAGCCGAAATACCTTCTTCGCGATCCGCTTCGTCCAGCGCATCCAGCAGCTCAGTCTCCTGAGCAGGGGGCAACTTCACGGCAGCATCATCCCCGCGCGCGATGACCGTCACCACGGTCCCCTCTGGCAGAGAGAGACCTTCAACGACGACCTTGCCGTCAACGATGGTTCCGGAAGCGAGCTGCATGCTTTGGATGGTAGCTCACTGAAAGCTCGCGATGCAATCGCGCGTCGGCTGAGCTCAGAGTGAGCAGGGCAAGGCTTGTTCGCAGGCCAATGCATCATCCGGAAATCACGGCTTTGCTTGGGGCACACCGCGGCTGGATACAGCACAGCATTTTTAGCCGGATGAAGCGTAGCGGAATCCGGGGGCTAGCGGAATCAAGCCTCCTTCTTGGCTTTAAACCGATGGTCTTCGGCAGCGCAGCGTTCCCAGTTGCGGCAATTCGCATTGCGCGACGTTCGCCCCTCTCCCGGCCTCCGGCCACCCTCCCCCGAGGGGGAGGGCACGGCAAGGTGCATTACTGGTCGATGCGCCGGAGAACCAATGAAGTTCCCTCCCCTTGGGGGAGGGGGGCCCTTCGGGCCGGGAGAGGGGAGATGCGTAGTGAAGGGATATCTATTCGCGCAGTCACCCACTTTGTTAGGGGTGGAACTTAGTTGAGGCCGCCAGCCGCCGAAATGACTGCATGATTCAGGCTTCGCTCGGAAGCCCTTGCTGGCTGAATGAAGCGCTGCGAAATTCGGGAAGGGCGGCTGATCAGGCCCCAGCCCGGATGCTCGACCTGCGGCTTTCATCCGGGCTTGTTTTTCGAAGAGCTTAGCGCGCAGGTAGGGACGGAGGGGGCGTAATCCATGCAGGGAATAGTACGCTCAGGCTTGGTGAGGTTTGCCCACCTTGTTTATTGCACAATTCACTAGCCTTCTCCGGAAACAAGCCGGAGAAGTTGTCAGCAACCTCCGGGTCGTTCGCGGCATGTGGGACACAGTCAAGCAGCTTTGTAACAATACAGCGGCGCGGAGGGGTTTTGGAGGCGCTGCTTTTGCCGGAGTTGCACCAACTGTCGGCGAGATTGGTGGCGCTGTCTGCGTTGTTGTCGAGGCCTGTTCCGGCGTTGCCGCCTGAATTGCTCTCGGAGAATGCCCAGGCCACTACGACAGGGCTGGCCGAAAACTTCGGACCTCCTTTGTCTGGAAAGCTTTGACAGCGTACGCGGTTGAACTCCGATATCTTCTCGCCGCCGCTAACCCGGATGCATTCATTGCTTGCTGCGGTCTTGGCTGAAGCGACGTCTGGGTAGGCGACGGCGCTGATTAGCGCTGGATGGCCCTGCACATAGGTCTGGACGAACGCTGTCGCAGCCTGAATGTTTGCACCATACAGTCCAGCTACGATCAGCATCGCAGCGCCGAGGTAAGAGCGGGAAATATTCATGATTTGCGTAGTCCTTTAGCGGAAGAGCTTCTGTGGCCTGGCGCGCACAGCAATATTGTTTTGCTGTCGGCATTGTCAGATCCCAATGCTAGGTCTACGACGAATATTTTGTTTTGCGTTAGTTAAAAACCAAGGCCTATAAATGCTCAGGAGATATGTCTTCTTGCTAGGCGGCGTCTCTCAGCGATGGGGGCGCTTTCGGGCTTTGATCGTTTAGCCTCCACCCCGCCCCAGCTTGCTCATCGCCAGATTCGCCGCGGCCGTGCGCGTTTCGACACCGAGCTTTTCGAAGATGTGTTCGAGGTGTTTATGCACGGTGCGCGGGCTGGAGCCGAGAATGTCGCCGATGTCCTTGTTGGTCTTGCCCTTGCTGACCCAGTGCAGGACTTCGGCTTCCTTTTGCGTGAGGCGGAAGGCGGCGATGAGGATTTCGAGCGCGCTGCTGTCGGATTCTTCGCGCAGCACCAGCAGGTATTCGTCGTCGGCGGTGCGGTCGTGCAGAGAGAAGATCAGGCGGCGGCCGCCGTGTGCGAGGTTGAGCGTGGCGGGTTCGGGTGCGTTGCTGGCGGCGGGCGTCTGGCTGGCAAGGCGCAGCCAGTCGAGGATGCGCGGCGCGGTGATGCCTTCGCTGTCGAGCCCGTGGGTGGCGAGCATCTGGCGCGCCAGCGGGGTTTGCCAGGTGATGCGGCCACTGGCCAGATGCACGGCGATGGTGGCCTGGCCGAAGGCGTCGAGCGCGCTGCGCGCCTGCTTCATCTGCCGTGCGCTGCGCAGGTGGCTGCTGATGCGGGCAATGACTTCGCCGCTGCGGATCGGCTTGCTGACGTAGTCGGTACCGCCGGCCTGGAAGGCGGCGACGACGTGCTCGGTCTCGGTGAGGCCGGTCATGAAGATGATCGGGATGTGCTGGGTGGCGAAGTCGGCACGCAGGCGACGTGCGACTTCAAAGCCGTCCATGCCGGGCATCATCGCGTCGAGCAGGATGATGTCGGGCACAGCCTGGCGCGCACGTGAGAGGGCGCTTTCGCCATTGATCGCGACGAGCACGGTGAAGCCCGCTTCGTCGAGCGCATCGTGCAGCACCGAGAGGTTTTCCGGCACGTCATCGACGATCAGCACGATGTCGGTATTCTGCCGGTCAAGACTGGTCGGCATCCATCATTCTCCGTAAAGTCTGGCTCATGGCTTCGAGCTGGAAGCGGTTGGCGTGTTCGCGCATGCTGTTCACAAAGTCGGCACTGTGCGGGCTCGCCGCCAGCATTTCGTCGAGCGCCTTGTGAATGCCGCGTACATAGCCGAGGTCGATCTGCGCGGCGAGCGCTTCAAGCTGCTCACGCGGCGGCCGCTGCACTTCAGCGCTGGCTTTCTTGGCGGCGTGCGCTGGCGCTGCGGGTGTGTTCGTCGCCGATGCCGCGTCGTCCCAGGCCAGATCGAGGCGCGCGCCGATCCAGTCGAAGAGCTCGGCAACCTTGACTGGCTTGAGGATGAAGTCGCTGCTGGCGATGCCGACGTCGTTGTCGAGGCCTTTGTCGAAGGCGTTCGCTGAGATGATGGCGATCGGCGCGTCGGAGAGCTGCTGCGCGCGGATGCGGCGGATGGTCTCCCAACCGTCGATACCCGGCATCGCCAGATCCATGAAAATCGCATGCGGCTTGAAACGCGGCAGCACTTCCAGACATTCAAGCCCGGAGGCGGCCTGGTCGAGCTCGAAGCCGACCGGCGCGAGCACGCTGGCGAGCAGTTCGCGGTCGACCTGTTCGTTGTCGACGATGAGGATGCGCCGTCGCTCGCCACGATAACCCGTGCGCCGCACACTGACCGGCAGTTCGCGCGCCGCCTGGGCGGCATGCACTTGTGGCAGGAACAGGCGCAGGGTGAAGCAGGTGCCTTCGCCCAGCACGCTGCGCACGCTCATTTCGCCGCCCATTAGGTCGGTCAGCATGCGTGCGATGGTGAGGCCCAGTCCGGTGCCGCCGGCGGCCGCTGCTTGTGGCGCGCTGCCCCGCGAGAAGGGCTCGAAGATGCGTTCAAGTTCCTCGGCGGCAATGCCGGGGCCGCTGTCTTCGATCTCGAACACCGCCATTTCGCGTGCGTAACGCAGGCGCAGGGTGACATCGCCCTGTGCGGTGAACTTGATTGCATTGCCGAGCAGGTTGATCAGGATCTGGCGCAGGCGCTTTTCGTCAGCACGCACCACGGCAGGCAGTTCGCTGAGTTTCTCGAAGCTGAAGTTGAGCCCCTTGCTGTGCGCCTGTTGTTCGAACATGCGCACCAGCTGTTGCACCACCTCGGCAAAGTCGATGGCGCGCGTCTCCAGCGTGAGCTTGCCGCCTTCGATGCGGGCGATGTCCAGCGTGCCTTCGATGAGTGAGAGCAGGTGGTCGCCACTGCGGCGGATGACCTTGATCGCTTGCTGGCGATGCGCGGGAATCGCCGGGTCGCCATCGAGGATCTGCGCATAGCCCAGAATGCTGTTGAGCGGCGTGCGCAGCTCGTGGCTGATCGCCGTGATGTAGCGGCTCTTGGCTTGATTGGCCTGGTCGGCGACCCGCTTGGCGCGCTGCAGTTTTTCGTCGGTGCGCTTATGCGATTCGATTTCGCGCATCAGCAGATGCGTCTGGCGGTTCGATTCCTCCTGCGCGACCTGGCGGCTCTTGTGGGTCAGCACCAGCCACCAGGCGAGGATGCCGGCGATCAGCAGCAGCGCGGCAAACGCCTTCATGAAGGCCTGGCGCAGGGCGACGCGCACGGCCGGATCTTCGCCGCCGAGCATCTGCACCTCGTGGTAGTAGAACAGGCCGAGCAGGGCCACGATGACCGGCACGATCAGCGCCATCAGCAGCAGGTAGTGGGCGATGCCCGAGTCGATGTAGGGCCACAGGCGGCGAGGCAACAGATGCTGCAGCAAGTGCGACCACTGGCTGGCCAGGCGCGCCTCGGGCTTGCAGAGGTCGTTGCAGCGTGCGTCGAGCGAACAGCACAGCGAGCAGATGTGGCCCTGGTAGGCCGGGCAGTGCGCCATGTCATCGACTTCATACTGGCGCTCGCAGATCACGCAGGAGACGGTGCGCGTCTCGCCACGCGGCTCGGCAATGATCGGGATGGAGCGGCGTGCGATGTAGTAGCGGCCGCCGGTAGCCCAGGCCAGCAAGGGCGAGAGGATCAGCGCGCTGGCCAGTGCGATGAACGAGGCGAAAGCTTGCGCCTGCGCGCCGAACAGGCCAACGAAGGCCGAGATCGACAGTGCCGAGGCGATCAGCATCGCGCCGACGCCGACCGGGTTGATGTCGTAAAGATGCGCGCGCTTGAACTCGATGCCCGGCGGCGAGAGCCCCAGCGGCTTGTTGATGACCAGATCGGCGACTACCGCGACGATCCACGAAATGGCCACATTCGAAAACAGCCCGAGCACCTGGCCGAGTGCCTGGAACACATCGAGCTCCATCAGCAAGAGCGCGATCAGCAGGTTGAACACCACCCACACCACGCGCCCCGGATGGCTGTGGGTGAGCCGCGCGAAGAAGTTGGACCAGGCCAGCGAGCCGGCGTAGGCATTGGTGACGTTGATCTTCAGCTGCGAGAGGATGACGAAGAAGGCGGTCACGGCAATCGCCCAGTCACTGCGCTGCAGTACGTATTCGTAGCCGATCAGGTACATCTGGTTGGGGTCGACGGCGCGCTCCAGCGGCACCGCATTGCGCAGCGCCAGGTAGGCGAGCAGGGCGCCACCGAGCATCTTGGCGATGCCGGGCAGGATCCAGCCCGGACCGCCGATGATCACTGCCAGATTCCAGCGCAGACGCGTCGCCGGCGTGCGCTCGGGCATGAAGCGCAGGTAATCGACCTGCTCGCCCATCTGCGTGATCAGCGCGATGCCCACGGTCAGCGCACTGCCGAACAGATAGATATTGAACTGCCCGCCCGCGCCATTGGCGCCGGGGTAGCTGGCCAGTTCGCCCAGCACACCGGGGTTCGCCTGCAGCACATAGAAATACGGCAGCACCAGCAGCAGCAGCCAGATCGGCTGGGTCAGGGCCTGCAGACGGCTGATCGCGGTGATGCCGTGGGTGACCAGGGGCAACACCACCAGCGCGCAGATCAGATAGCCCAGCGAAGGCGGAATATCGAAGGCCAGCTCCAGCGCATAGGCCATGATCGCCGCTTCGAGCGCGAAGAAAATGAAGGTGAAGCTCGCGTAGATCAGCGAGGTGATGGTCGAACCGATATAGCCAAAGCCCGCGCCGCGCGTCAGCAGGTCCATGTCCAGACCATAGCGGGCCGCGTAATAGCTGATCGGCAAGCCACACAGCAGGATGATCAGGCCGGTGACGAGGATCGCCCAGAAGGCGTTGATGAAGCCGAAGTTCACCAGCAAGGTGGCGCCCACGGCTTCGAGCACCAGAAAGGACGCCGCACCGAACGCTGTATTGGCCACCCGCCACGCCGGCCACTTGCGGAAGCTGCGCGCAGTAAAGCGCAGGGCGTAATCTTCAATCGACTCCTTGGCCACCCAGGAGTTGTAGTCGCGGCGCACCTTGACCACACGCTGGATCGCCTCGTGTTCGTCACTGCCGTTCGGGGGCTCGATTGCGTCGTTCATGGCGCGTATGGTGGCATGAGTGCGGCGGCTTGGGCACGATTCATCACATACCGTTGGGGCACAGCGGTGATGCTGAGGCGTGTTAGTGCTTCAGGCAGCGGTCCAGGAATTCCGTTGCCACATTCCAGTACATCTCGCGTGCGCCCACAAGGCTATGTCCCTGATCGGCTAACTCGATATAGCGATAGACCTTGGATTTTGCTTGCATCTGCGCAGCAAAGGCTCTGGCCTGGGCGATGTTGACGATGCTGTCCTGTCCTCCGTGCAAGTGAAGGATGGGAATGCGGGCCAAAGCCTCGGTCTTGTTGGCTGGCGACCCCGCGGCCATGACGAACCGTTGAGCCTCGATGCGCGGATCTCCGACGCGTTCGAGCAGATCGCTGATTGCGCCCTTGGCGCGCGCCTTTTCCATCTCCTCGGCCACGAACACGGGAAGATCAAGGGCTCCGGAGTCGACGACCGCACAGCTGGCTGCTTCTCCATCGGCAATCAGGTTCAAGGCGAGATATGCGGCAAAGCTTGTTCCTACGAATGCAATACGCTCGCGGTTCGCGACGCCAGATGCTTGCAAGGCGTGAAGCGTCGTTTTGACGTCTTCCGGAATACCCTTGTACCACTCGCCCTGATCGAGTTGTTCGTAGGCTTTGCCAAAGCCTTTCGAACCGCGGTAATTGATCATCAGGATGGCATAGCCGCGATCCAGCAGAATCTGTCTCTCGCGGTCGATATTTCCGGTGTCACGCGCAGCAGGGCCGCCGTGAAGAAGTACAACGAGCGGGCAGGTGCTTGCGGGACATTCAATCGGAGTCAGGAGCACATAAGGAATGTGCAGACCTCCTGAAGATACTTGCACGCCGCGTTCCGTGTGCCAGCTCACGCGTCCACGGAAGCTGGCTCCGACAGCGGTGAGTGTGCGCAAGCTGCGTTGGTCACGGTCGAACAAGGCAAGCTTGGGCGCTTGTACTGTCTCGGGGAATGACACTAGCCAGTATTTGTCCGAAGGGGCACGATTGATGATGTGAGCGTCGCCACCGCCCAGCTGTTTCAATAGTTCAAGTGTTCGGGTTGTGTCTGCGTCCAGCGCGATAACACGGCGGCTTGAATCGTCCGTTTCGACAAACTGTGGCTTCTTGCTGAGCGGATTCAGGCTCACGCTCAGAATGTCCGAGTGGCCTTCGTGCAGTACGGTCTCTGTTCCGGAGGCCAAGTCGGTGCGGCTCAGCGCGAGGAGGTTGCGTCCCTCTGAGGAAAGGAAGTAGGCCTGTCCGTCTTGCGTGATGGAGACCAAACCACTGCCCTGTCGCCGGTCTGCAGCATTTAGGCGCATGACTGTCTGCGGATTCTCGCCGCCATGCAGATAGTGCTGTTCCGCGCCGCGCGCTGCGAAGCTAAGCCTTGCACCCTTGCACTCAGGATCCGCGCAGATGTCATTGGTTGCGATGCTCGGGACGAAGCGCCCATCTGCGTCCAGTTCCAGGAATTGCTTGTCGCGACGGATCCGGAATGAGCTGAAAGCGTAGTTGCTTGATGAGGACCCACGCACCATGGCCAGGCTGTCAGAGGCTTGGCTCAGTAGCTCGAATGCTCCGCTCTCTGGGTCTATCGAATACACAAGCGGCTTTGCTTCCTGCTGGGCGACCACAATCAATTTCTCGCCGTGCTGTGTCCAGAAAATCCATAGCACGCGGCCTGTGTCTGGAAGGCGCAACTCCCGTTGCTTCCGTTGCTCCGAGAGAGATGTAAGCCACACCGACATGGGGGTCTCGGAGATTTCCGCGATCCAGTGCCCTTCAGCGCTGAGACAGGGGATCCCGTTGGCACGGAAATAAGTTGCCAAAGCGTCCGACGTCTGCGCAGATGCGCCTGTAAGTACGAGGCTGAGCAAGGCGGCGATAACACAACGCGCACTGACACATCTCATGAAAGCCCAACGCGCTGGAGGCGTTGGGCTGATCTTTGTCTGTGAGTGAGCAAGTAACACAAGCAATCTCAGCTTCAGGCTGTGTAATCGAGGTCCGACTGGACGATGGGCTGGATCGCCTCGTGTTCGTCACTGCCGTTCGGGGGCTCGATTGCGTCGTTCATGGCGCGTATGGTGGCATGAGAGAAAAGACTTCGTGCAATATTCACGCTCAGGGAGCTTGCGTCCTGCAGGGGCTTCGGTTACATAACTGTTCTATACAAAAGAACATAACGCCGCCCCCAGCGGAAGCATAACAAGAGACACACGCCCGTCATGCCCAACCGCGTTCTGCGTCGTTTGTTTTTTGCATGTTTGCTGGCGCTGGCCAGCATGCCTGGCGGGGCGACGGACGTGGTGCGTTTGTATCGTGCCGAATCTGCCGCGAGGGCGCCCGAGTTGCCGGATCTGGTGATTGCCGAGGCGATGCGTCGCACCCAGCGCAGCTATGGCGACTACAACATCCTCCTCCAGCCTAATCCGATGATCCGCGAGCGCCTGCTCAGCGACCTGAAAAACGGCAAGCCCGGTAATGTTGCGGTGGTGGTCACGCAGCCGGAGTGGGAGCATGAGCTGCTGCCGATCCGTATTCCGCTGGACATGGGGCTTTCCGGCAACCGTATCGGCTTTGTGCGTCATGGCATGCAGACGCGGATTGGCGCCGTGCGCACGCTTGATGATCTGCGCGCGCTCAGCCTCGGCGTGGGCCTGGGCTGGTCTTCGCGCAAGATCATGGAAGCGAACGGTCTGCGCCTGGAGACAGCGGTCAATCAGGAAACGCTCAGCCGCATGCTGCTGGCCGGGCGCTTTGATTACTTTCCGCGTGGCGTGACTGAAATCTTCCCCGAATACGACGCGCGCGGTGGTGACGCTTCAGGGTTGGAAATCGAGCGCGAGCTGCTGCTGGTACTGCCGCTACCGACCTATATTTTCGTCTCGCCGAGCGAGCCGCGCCTGGCGCGCCGCCTCAACGAGGGTCTGGAGTCCATGGTCAGCGACGGCAGCCTGCAGCGCATCGTGGTCGATTTCTACAAAGATGCGCTCAGGCGCGCCAATCTATGCGCGCGTCACATCATTCGCCTCGACAACCCCCTGCTGACGCCGGAGACGCCCTTGAAGCGCAAGGAGCTGTGGTTCGATCCTTTTGATGCACGTCGTGGCATCTGCGCCAAGGCCTCGCACGCCAAGGCTGTGAGCCCGCGCAGGCCCTGAGTGGATCAGACCGGCAGGCCGAAGCCACGCAGCGCCAGACGCGCTTCGCCGGGCGCGCGGAAATGCACCGCACGCATGCCCAGCGCACGTGAGGCGAGCACATTGGGCAGGCTGTCGTCGATGAACACGGCGCGTGCCGGGTCGATGGCGTGGCGTTCGAACAGCACCTGATAGATGCGCGCATCGGGCTTGTTCACGCCTTCCTCGCCAGACAGCACGATGCCCTCGAAATGCGACCAGAAGTCGTAGCGCGGCTTGCTTTGCGCGAAGAGTTCGGCCGAGAAATTCGACAGCGCGTAGCAGCGCAAGCCGGCCGCGCGCAAGCTGGCCAGCATCTGCGCGGATTCTTCAATCACCGGGCCGACGGTCTCGTTCCAGCGGGCGTAAAAGGCGGTGATGACATGCGCGTGATGCGGAAACTTTGCGCTGTGTTCGGCCACGGCCTGGGCGACCGGGTAACCGGCGTCCTGGCGCGCATGCCAGCCGGCAAAATCGATTTCTGTCAGGAAGGCCGAGACCGCTTCTTCACTGTCGAAGTAATCGCCGAGGACATTGTGAATGTTCCAGGGAATCAGCACATTGCCCAGATCAAAGACGACGGTATCGATACCAGAACTCATTGTGCGGCTCTCCGTTTGATGCGTTCGATATAGGCGGCGGCATCCATGCCCGTGCCATTGCGCTGCGCTTCCCAGATCGTTTCGCCGAGGCTCTCCAGCACGTCGTGACGTGCTTCGTGGGCATTGTCGCGGCGCGCCAAGCAGGCTTCAAAAGCGGCCTTGATGCCGGGCGGCTGGTCGATCGCCAGCTGCTCCTCGATGGCCAGATGCAGGGAAATGTGCAGGAAGGGATTGACCTGGCCATCCTCGGGCGCGAAGTCTTTGTCCGTCGCATCGGGGTTCTCGAACAGCGGGTGGTATTCCGGATGTGAGGCGATGATGTCGGCGACCAGCTGCTCCATCGCTTCGAGCTGTTCGCCAGCACGGCGCTTGCGCCAGCTCTCGATGAAGAATGCGCGGGCCTGGTCTCGGGTGGGGTTGAACATGTTGGCGTCGGGAGTCGGGAGTCGGGAGTCGATTGTAGGTCAGTGCTTTACTTATCCGCTGACTGACACAGATCGCGCACCGTGCATTCTCCGCATTTGGGCGAGCGCGCGGTGCACACATAGCGGCCGTGCAAAATCAGCCAGTGATGCGCATCGATGAGGTATTCCTTGGGCACGCGACGCATCAGTGCTTTTTCGACCGCCAGCACGTCCTTGCCCGGCGCCAGGCCCATGCGGTTGGAGACGCGGAAGATGTGTGTATCGACTGCCATCACCGGCTCGCGCCACAGCGAGTTGAGCACCACATTGGCGGTCTTGCGGCCGACGCCCGGCAGTGCTTCGAGCGCCTCGCGATTGCGCGGCACTTCGCCGGCGTGGCGTTCGAGCAGCTGGCGCGAGAGCATCGCCACGTTCTTGGCCTTGTTGCGATAAAGGCCGATGGTCTTGATGTATTCAGCAATGCCCGCTTCGCCCAGCGTCGCCATGTCTTCAGGCGTGGGCGCGGCCGGGAAGAGCTTGCGCGTGGCGATGTTGACGCCCTTGTCAGTCGCCTGGGCAGAGAGCACCACGGCGACCAGCAACTGGAAGGGCGAGCCGTATTCCAGCTCGGTCACCGGATGCGGATTGGCGGCTTGCCAGCGCTGGAAGGCTTCGGCGATTTCCGCCTTGAGCATGTTACGGGGCATGGGGCTCTATCAATGGTTCCTGTGTGCTTGCATTTCACCTCTCCCGGCCTGCGGCCACCCTCTCCTCAAGGAGAGGGAACGGCTGTCAGTACGAGCGCTCAGCCGTTCCCGGAGGAGGGACTTGCGTGTTCAGGCAATCTGTTCAGCAGGTGTTGCGGGCGGCACGACGGGCTTGCGCTTGGCCGCTCTGCTTTCCGACCAGTTGCGCAGCGCAATCAGGCAGGCCAATGCGATGAAGGCGCCGGGCGGCAGGATGGCGATCAGGAAGCCGGGGTAGTCCGCCGGCAGGATCTGGATTGCCGAGGTGCCGGGAATCACCGTGTCGATGCCATTGAGAATGGCGCCGGTGCCGAGCAGCTCGCGGATCGTGCCGAGCATGCCCAGCACCACCACCAGACCGCCGCCCATCCCTGCGCCATCGACGGCGGAGGAGAGCACGCCGTTCTTTGCCGCAAAGGCTTCGATGCGCGCCAGCACGATGCAGTTGGTGACGATCAGCGGAATGAAGATACCCAGCACCACGTAGAGCGAGTGCATCCAGGCGTTCATCGCCAGATCGAGCACGGTCACAAGTGCAGCAATGATCAGGATGAACACCGGAATGCGGATTTCATACGGAATGAAGTTGCGCAGCGCCGCCGTCACCGCGCCGGAGAGCGACATCACGACGATGGTCGCAATGCCCAGGCTTACGCCGTTCACGAAGCTGGTCGACACAGCGAGGATCGGGCACAGACCCAATAGCTGGACGAGGCCGGTGTTCTGTTTCCAGAGGCCGTTCCAGGCGACTTCGGAGAGTTTTTGTGTGCTCATCGTGTGCTCATCACTCGAAAAGTTTGGCCTGATTGTCGGCGGCGAATTTCACCGCATGTGCCACCGCTTTGATCACCGCGCTCGGCGAGATGGTTGCGCCGCTCATGTAGACGAAATCGCCGCCGTCCTTGTTCACCTTCCAGCGCTCGAAGGGCAGCACGCTCAGCGATTTGCCCTCGAACTGCGCGATCCACGGGTGTTGCTTGTTCTTGTCTTTCTTCGGGTCAATATAGTCGCCCAGACCCGGCGTTTCGCGGTGTTCGGTGACGCGTACGCCGCTCACCGTGCCATCGGTCTTGACGGCGATGACGAGACGGATCTTGCCGCTGTAACCATCGGGCGCGACCGCTTCCATCACCACGGCGACCGGCTTGCCGTCCTTGCGTGCGCGATAGACGAAGCCGCCTTCATCGAGTCCCAGCTCGGGCGTGGCGCCAAGCTTGTAGGTGTCTTGCAGCAGCTTGTTGTCGTAGCTGGCGGGCGGCAGCACCTGGTTGATGAGGATGAGCTTTTCCGCTTCGGCGCTCTCGGCAATCGTCGTGCGCGTGGCCTGGTAAGTCCCGGCCATCAGGGCGGTGAAGACCAGGGTGAAGGCCATCATCATCGCCGCGGTCTGCGCCGAGAGCTTGAAGGGCGTGAGGGGTTTGCTCATGGTTTGTCAGGCGTGGTCGAAGGCGGCAGGGCGGCGATGGTCTGTTCGAGCAGCGTGCCCTGGCCGCCGAGCAGGGCTTCCAGGCGCGGCAGCAGGGGGCCGAGGCGTTCATCGAGATAAGTGCGGATGGTATCGACCGTCACTTGCGTGCCGCGCTCGATCTCGATGTTGACCATGTCGCCCAGCTGTTTGGCATCGAAGGTGGTGGCGCGCAAGGTCTCGGGGATGAACCACACGCTGAAGCGGCGCGTGGCGCGATCCACATCGCTGACCGTGAGGCTGCAGCCATTCACGGCGATATAGCCCTTGGCGAAGATGTAGTGCATCCACTCGGGCGCCACTTCGAAGCGCATCACCTTGTTGTTTTCCGGCGTCTCGATGCCGACGATGCTGGCCGTGCAATCGACGTGGCCGGACAGCGGGTGGCCGCCGATCTCGGCGCCATCATGCGCGGCGCGTTCCACATTGAAGCGCTGGCCTTCGCTGATGTTGGCGAGGGTGCTGCGCACCAGGCTCTCCTGCATCACGTCGAACTCGGCCCAGCCGCTGGCGTGGCGTGTGACAGTGAGGCAGACGCCATCGACGGCGACGCTGGCGCCGATTGCGAGGCCCGCGTCGAAGTCGGGAGGGAAATCCAGGGTCAGCGTGTAGAGGCCTTGCTTGCGTTCAAGCTTGGCGAGACGGGCCGTGCCTTTGACGATTCCGGTGAACATTATTGAATGTTATGACTTAAAAGAGTTGGTTGGTTCGAGACACTCAGCAATGAGGTCCCATCGATTGCGATACGGCTCGATACTCCAAAGGTGCGCATAAGCGTTAGGTGGAATATTCACTGCTCGCACAGAGCTGTCTTTGTGGCTTTGACCCAATTTACCCGGGGCATCCAACCAGCGTTGGTGAAATTCACTCACATGTTTGGACATGATGGCAGCTGGAATGATGAAGTATTCAAAAGCTGCGTCCGAGTTCGCAAGAGGAATTCCGGCAAGTATCCAAAAAAATCTGGGGCCAAAATTCCTTTCCGCTTTCATTCCCACACTGCAGGTTTTTGTTCCTGGAATAAAAGTTTTGACCTGTATGTGAACAAAACTTGTGCCTTCTCTGTTGCTGCACAGGACATCAGTGTTCGGCGTATTCCCCAGCGTGACGACAGCTGCGTATCCACGACGGCAAAGCTCGCCCGCAACAAAGAACTGGCTTGCATTGCCACGCGCAGATTTGTCTCGTTCCATCTCTAATGCTTCTTGTGCCCGAAGACCGGTGGCTGGGTCTTCATGTCGATGATGGGCACGCAGAGATTCATGAGCAGGGTGGCGAATGCGACGCCATCCGGGTAGGCGCCGAAGCTGCGCACGATCCAGGTGATCAGCGCGGCACCGAGGCCGAACAGCAGCTTGCCGCGCGGCGTGGTGGCGCCCGAGACCGGATCGGTGAGGATGAAGAAGGCGCCGAGCAAGGTGCCGCCGCTGGCAAGGTGGAACAGCGGGCCGGGATAGGCTTCGCCGTGCGCCAGCGTTGCAATGCCGGCAATCAGGCTCAAGCCGCCGAGGAATGCGAGCGGGATGTGCCAGGTGACGATGCGCTGCTGCCACAGATAGAGACCGCCGGCCAGATAGGCGAAGGCGATCCACTCCCAGCCCTTGCCGCCAAAGCTGCCGAAGCCCGCGCCTTGCACGACTTGTGCGACGCTGGCGCCGCTCTCGCGCAGGCCGGTGCGCAAGGCATCGAGCGGCGTGGCGCTGGTCAGCGCGTCCACCGCCGCATTGCCGCCGTGCGCGCCGAAAATGTGTTGTAACTGCAGGCCGCTGTCCAGACCGAGTGACGGCCACTGCGACATCAGCGAGGGGAAGGCGACGATCATCACCGCATAGGCGACCATCGCCGGATTGAAGGGGTTCTGGCCGAGGCCGCCATACAGCTGCTTGGCGACCACGATGGCGAACGCCGTGCCGACCACGACCATCCACCAGGGGCCGATGGGCGGGAAGGCCAGCGCGATCAGCCAGGCCGTGACAACCGCCGAGAGGTCCGGCAGGAAGAGGCCCAGCGGTCGGCCACGCAGCTTGAGCAGCAGCGCTTCGGCAATCAGTGCTGTGACGGTGGCGAGCAGAATCTGCACCAGGACGCCGATACCGAACTGCCAGACATAGACGGCAATCGCCGGCACGAGGGCCAGCAGCACCTTGAGCATCACTTGCGTGACGCTGGTCTGGGCGCGAACGTAGGGGGAGTTGTTGGAGCGGCTAGGCAGCACGGCTAAGTCCTGTTGTGCGGTAATGTTGGCGGTGGCTCACGGCTTCAAACTCTCGCGAATCATGTCCATCACCTGCATGTTGCGGATCGTCTCATCCAGTGTCAGCAAGGGCGCACGGCCTTCCAGCGCGGCAGCCGAGAAGTCACGGAATTCGGCGCCGTAGCGGTCCGATTCAGCAATCGCGATGCGCTCGGTGCCGGCCTTGGTATGGACGAGGATTTCGCCAGCTGGGTCGAGGAAGGTGTCGGGAATCTCCAGCACGCCCAGCGTGCCAATGACTTCGGCATGCATGCGGCCATGCGCGTTGAAGCCGCAGTGGATGTTGGCGATCAGCCCGTCTTCGTACTGCAGCAGGGCCGAGAGATTCACATCAACGCCTTGCTCGTATTCGGCAACAGCCTTGACGCTCAGCGGCACGGCGCCGGTGATCAGGCCGACCAGGTTCACCGGGTAGCAGCCGACATCGTAGAGCGCGCCGCCGCCCAGCTCGGGCTGCGCCTTGATGGTATTGGGCCGGTCGAGGAAGAAGCGGAAGCTCGCATTGATGTGGCGCAGCGGGCCGAGCACGCCGCTTTCGATGAGCTCCTGCACGCGCCGCGCACGGTCGGTGTAGCGGTACATGAAGGCTTCCATCAGCAGCTTGCCATGCGCCTGCGCGACAGCGGTCATCTCGCGTGCTTCGGCAGCGTTCATGGCCAGCGGCTTTTCGCACAACACATGCTTGCCGGCTTTGAGCGCGGCGATGCTCCAGGGCTTGTGCAGCGAATTGGGCAGCGGCACGTAGACGGCGTCGACATCGGGGTCGGCGAGCAGGGCCTCGTAACTCAGATGTAGGCGTGCCAGCGGGAACTGCGCGGCGCACTCGGCAAGCTTGTTGGCGTCGCGCGAGGCGATGGCAACCAGCTCGGCATTGCCGGCGCGCAGCAGGGCGGGAATCGCATTGAGACGGGCGATGCGCGCATAGCCGAGGATGCCCCAGCGCAGCTTATTCATCACGCTTGCCTTCGCTGGCTTCGGCGGCGGCTTCCTTCTGCGCCTGGGCGCGGGCCAGGGCCGCAGCGATCAGGGCTTTCTTGGGATCTTCCGCCGCCTCGCCGGTAGCAGCCGGCGCTTCGCTGCTGGCGGCCGGTTTGGTGGCGCGGGCGGCCAGCTTCTCGGCTTTTTCCTGCTTTTCGCGTTCCTGACGGAAATTGCGGAACTCGAAGCGCTCGCGTGCCGCGTCGGCCGAGTCCTTCTGCTTCTCGCGATCCCAGATTTCGCTCTTGGCAAAACGGTAGTAATCGACCAGCGGAATGTGCGAGGGGCAGACGTAGCTGCAGCAGCCGCATTCGATGCAGTCGAAGAGGTGGAACTCCTGCGCTTTGCCAAAGTTCTTGGCGCGTGAGTGCCAGTACAGTTCGAAGGGCTGCAGGTCAGCGGGACAAGCGCGGGCGCATTCGCCGCAGCGGATGCAGGGCATCTCGGGCGGTGGCGGCGCGAACAGCGTTGGGCTGGCGGCAATCACGCAGTTGGTGGCCTTGACCACCGGCACGTCGAACGCCGGCATGCGGAAACCCATCATCGGGCCGCCCATGATGAATGCATCCGTATCGGGCTTGAGGCCGGCGAGCTTGACGAGGTGATCCATCGGCGTGCCGAACAGCACTTCGTAATTGCGCGGCTGTTCGACATTGCCAGCGACGGTGACGATGCGCGAGATCAGCGGGCGGCGCAGCTCGACGGCTTCGTAAATCGCGTAGGCGGTGCCGACGTTGAAGCACTGCACGCCGTAATCGGTGGAGCGCTCGCCATGCGGCACTTCGATGCCGGTGAGCACGCGGATCAGCTGCTTGGCGCCGCCAGCGGGGTAGCGCGTCGGCACGGCGATGGTGTCGATGCCGACGATGTCCTTGCAAGCGGCCTGCATCGCAGCGATGGCTTCGGGCTTGTTGTCCTCGATGCCGATCAGCACCTCTTCGGCGCAGAGCAGGTGACGCATGATGGCGATGCCGCGCAGGATCAGCGCGGGCCGCTCGCGCATCAGGAGATCGTCGCAGGTGATGAAGGGTTCGCACTCGGCGCCATTGATGACCAGGGTCTTGAGCGGCGTATCGCGCCCGGCGCGCAGCTTGAGGTGGCTGGGGAATACCGCGCCACCGAGGCCGACGACGCCGGCGTCACGCAGGAAGTCGCGCAGGGTGTTGGCATCGGTATTGCGCCAGTCCAGCGGCGCTTCGTCCAGCCAGCGCTCCTCGCCATCGGGTTGCAGCACCACGCAGAGCGTGGTCAGGCCCGAGGTGTGCGCCATCACGCGCGGCTCGACGGCCAGCACGGTGCCGGAGGTCGAGGCGTGGATGGCGGATGAGAAGTTGCCGTCGGCATCGCCGATGCGCTGCCCTTTGAGCACCTTGTCACCAGCCGACACCAGCGGGTGTGGCGTGCCGCCAATGCTCTGATGCAGAGGAATCACCAGTTCGGCCGGCAGCGGTACCTGGGCAATCGGCGCGCGCGTCGAATCGGTCTTGTGCGTGGCAGGCTTGACGCCGCCGTTGAAGCTGAAAAGTTGGCGAAGTGCGTTCATTTTCAAACACCCTCACCGCAAAGGCGCGAAGGGCCGCAAAGGGCTGCAAAGGACTTCAAAGGCAAATTCAAAACGTTTTCCTTCGCGGCCCTTTGCATTTTCTTTGCGCCTTTGCGGTGAAAGATTTTCTGCTCGTTCATGCTGCGCTTTGTTCCTTGAGCGGAATGACCGGATAACGCCACTTCCAGGTGTCCACGGTTTCTTTCACGACTTCCATCGTGATGCAATCGACCGGGCAGGGCGCCAGGCACAGCTCGCAGCCGGTGCACAGCGGCGCGATGATGGTGTGCATCTGTTTGGCGGCGCCGGAGATGGCGTCCACCGGGCAGGCCTGGATGCACAGGGTGCAGCCGATGCAGGTGTTCTCGTCGATGAAGGCGACCGATTTGGGCTTCTCGGTGCCGTTCTCGGCATTGAGCGGCTTGAACTCGCGGCCGAGCAGGTCCGCCAGCTTGCGGATGCCTTCTTCACCACCGGGCGGGCATTGATTGATGTCGGCCTCGCCATTGGCAATCGCCGTGGCGTAGGGCTTGCAGCCGGGGTGGCCGCACTGGCCGCACTGGGTCTGCGGCAGGATGGCGTCGATCTTGTCGACCAGCGGATCGCCTTCGACCTTGAACTTGAGCGAAGCCCAGCCGAGTACGGCACCGATCACCAGTGCCAGGCCGAGCATGACGAGGATGGCATTCAGCATGGTGAGTCGGGAGTCGGGAGTCGGGAGTCGGGAGTTGGGAGTCGGGAGTCGGGAGTCGGGAGTCGGGAGTCGAAAAGGCGTGAGTCGAAAAGGCGTGAGTCGAAAAGGCGTGAGTCGAAAAGGCGTGAGTCGAAAAGGCGTGAGTCGAAAAGGCGTGAGTCGAAAAGGCGTGAGTCGAAAAGGCGTGAGTCGAAAAGGCGTGAGTCGGCGGGGGTTTTCCACTCCCCACTCCCGACTCTCCACTCGCGAGAAAAGTTACGCATTTCAGTATTTATCCAATCCAGCAAAGCCCATGAAGGCCAGGCTCATCAGCCCGGCGGTCACGAGGGCGATGGCGCTGCCACGGAAGGGCAGCGGGATGTCGGCACCATCGAGCCGTTCGCGGATGCCGGCGAACAGCACCAGGGCCAGCGAGAAGCCGACCGAGCTGCCAAAACCGAACACGATGGCTTCGAAAAAATTGTGGCGATAGGCCACCGATAGCAGCGGGATGCCCAGCACCGCGCAGTTGGTGGTGATCAGCGGCAGGTAGATGCCCAGCACCTGATGCAGCACCGGACTGGTCTTCTGCAGCACCAGCTCGGTCAGCTGCACGATGGCGGCGATGACGACGATGAAAGCCAGGGTGCGCAGGTAGGCGACGTCGAAGGCGCTGAGCAGGTAGTGGTCGATCAGGTAGCTGGTGCCACATCCCAGGGTCAGCACGAAGGTGGTGGCTGCACCCATGCCGATGGCTGTCTCGTACTTCTTCGAGACACCCATGAAGGGGCACAGGCCGAGGATGCGCACGAGGACGACGTTGTTGACCAGAACCGCGCCGATCAGCAGCAAGAGGTAATGACTCATGGGACT
This sequence comes from Uliginosibacterium sediminicola, assembly GCF_039631295.1. Taxonomy (NCBI): domain Bacteria; kingdom Pseudomonadati; phylum Pseudomonadota; class Betaproteobacteria; order Rhodocyclales; family Zoogloeaceae; genus Uliginosibacterium; species Uliginosibacterium sediminicola. The sequence goes on from NZ_JBDIVE010000007.1 coordinate 58,283, forward strand.
CCCTTCAGCGCGGGCGCGCTGCCTGCTCGGTAGCCTTGATGCAGTCGCCCACCAGTTCCGGCCCGCCGTAGATGAAGCCGGTGTAGATCTGTACCAGGCTGGCGCCGGCGGCGATCTTCTCGGCGGCATGTGCCGCCTCGGTGATGCCACCGACACCGATGATCGGCACTTCGCTGGCCAGACGCCGGGCCAGTTCCGCAATCACCAGGGTGGATTTCTCACGCACCGGGGCGCCGGACAGGCCGCCTGCTTCATTGGCGTGCGGCTGACCTTCGACGCCCTCGCGTCCGATCATGGTGTTGGTGGCGATGACGCCATCGATGCGGTGACGGCGCAGCGCGTCGGCAATCGTGACGATCTGTTCCTCATCGAGGTCAGGCGCAATCTTCAGCGTCATCGGCACATAGCGGCCGTGCTGATCGGCCAGCGCGGTCTGGCGCGCCTTGAGCGTGCCGAGCAGGGCGTCCAGTTCGGATTCGCCTTGCAGCTGGCGCAGGTTCTTGGTGTTCGGCGAGGAGATGTTGATCGTCACATAGCTGGCGTGGGCATAGACCTTGTCCAGGCAGATCAGGTAGTCGTCGACCGCGCGCTCGATCGGCGTGACGAGGTTCTTGCCGATATTGATGCCCAGCACGCCCTTGAACTTGCTGGCCTTGACGTGGGCGACCAGATTATCGACGCCATGGTTGTTGAAACCCATGCGGTTGATGATCGCCTTGCGCGAGGGGATGCGGAACATGCGCGGCTTCGGGTTGCCCGGTTGCGCCAGCGGCGTGACCGTGCCGACTTCGATGAAGCCGAAGCCGAAGCTGGCGAGGCCGTCGATGACTTCGCCATTCTTGTCCAGACCGGCGGCCAGGCCGACGCGGTTGGGGAAGCGCAGTCCCATGACTTCGACGGGCTCGGCCTGCACGCGCCCGCAGCTTGGGATCAAGCCACCGAGGTTGCGAAGGGTCGAGAGGGTGAGTTCGTGCGCGGTCTCGGGATCGAGTGCGAACAGCAGCGGGCGGGCGATTTGATAGAGCATGGCGCGATTTTAAGCGATTTCGGGCGCTTCCGTCCTTGCTCTGATACAGCTTCGGCAGCGTTTCAAGGCGCCGGCATCTCGCAATACGAGGGCTCAAGGTGGGTGGTGACATGTGCGCGGCCCAGCGCATCGCTGATGCGTTGCTCGATTTCATCGAGCATTTCGTGCGAGCTGTCGACCCGCCAGTCACCCGGCACCAGCACATCGACGTGCACGAAGCGCTGGCTGCCGGCACGCCGCGATTTGAGCTTGCCCCAGCTGACGCCGCGTTCGCCATAACTGTTGAGCACGGCTTCGACCTGGGCCAGCTCTTCCTCGGGCAGGGCCTGGTCCATCAGGCCGTCGGCCGCGCCGCGCATCAGGTGCCAGCCTTCGAACAGGATGTGCAGGGCCACCGCAATGGCGATCAGTGCATCCAGCCATTGCCAGCCGGTCAGGGCGACGCCGGCCAGGCCGCAGATGACGCCGATGGTGGTCCACACATCGGTCATCAGATGGCGTGCATCCGCATCGAGGGCGACCGAGTGCAGGCGCTTGGCGGCTTTGGACAGCGTGCGGGAGACGGCGAAGTTCAGCGCTGTGCTGGCTGCCGAGAGCCACAGACCGAGGCCCAGGGACTCCAGCGGAGCCGGATTGAAGAGGCGCGGAATCGCCGCCCACAGAATGGCGCCGGCGGCGGCGAAGATCAGTGTCCCCTCGAAACCGCTGGAAAAATATTCGGCCTTGCTATGGCCGAAGGGATGTTCTTCGTCCGGCGGCTCATTGGCGATCTGGATCATGGCCAATGCAAACAGGGCGCCGGCCAGATTGACGAAAGATTCCAGTGCGTCCGATAGCAGGCCGACCGAGCCGCTGATTTTCCAAGCGATGAGTTTGAGCGTGATGGTGGCTACTGCTGCTGCAATCGACAGGTGAATGTAGCGCGTGGCGCCGGAAGCCTGGGTGATGAATTTGAACATGCGCAGCCGTATCAATCGCTTGGAATCTGGCGCCGACTTTACCGTACACCCGCTGCATGATGTCTGGCTTGGCGCTTTGTCATGCGCCAGCGCAAAGCGGGGATGCAAATGCGTCTTGTATCGTGGCGGAGAGTGTGCGGTTTTTGCGCAGAAGCGTTACGCAGTGCGCTTGGCGGAATTGGAGTTGCTGCGGCTTTGTGGCATGCTCTCAGGCCTTTGGCGTAAAGGCTCCGCGGGTTTTCGGACTGTTGCGGCGCAGCGCGAGAGCTTCGGTTGCCGGCTGTGCTGGCGCCCGAAATACAAAATACAAAAAATGTGAGACAAGTGTTGCAAGTACTTGGGTTGCAAGTGCTTGGGCAGCAAACTCGGAGGCAAAACGTGCGATTGCAATTTACTGGGAAGACCACAGTCCGCAAGGCAGCTGGTTTCACGCTGCTGGAATTGCTGGTGGTGGTAGCCATCATCGGTTTGCTGGCGGCCTATGTCGGCCCGAAATATTTCTCGCAGATCGGCAAGTCCGAGCAAGGTGTGGCGAAGGCGCAGATCGAGGCTTTCTCCAAAGCACTCGACCAGTTCCGCCTCGAAGTGGGGCGTTTCCCGACCACCGCTGAAGGCCTCAATGCGCTGATGGAACGCCCGGCTGGGGCGGCCAAGTGGGGCGGCCCGTATCTGGCCAAGGCGGTGCCGCTGGACCCCTGGGGCAAGGCTTATATCTACAAGTTCCCCGGCACCAAGGGGCGCGATTACGACATCCTCTCCTACGGCAGTGATGCCCAGCCCGGCGGCACGGATTCCGCTGCGGACGTGAGCAACTGAGTTCGCCCAGCACTTCCTGAGGGAGACTGCATGCAGTTCGAGGTTCGTGCCCTGACGGCAGACAACCAGCTGCAAACACTGACCCTGGAAGCAGACGACGAGTTCGCAGCGCGCAAAGCCTGCGAAGCGCGCCGTCTGCGGCCGGTGACTCTGCGCGTGCGCAGCGGCAGTGGCAAACGGCGCGGGCGTGGCAGCTTTTCACTGGTCTTGTTCAGCCAGGAGCTGCTGTCCCTGCTCGAAGCCGGTTTGAGCCTGGTCGAATCGCTCGAAGCCCTGGTTGAAAAAGAAAGCGGCCTCACCGCGCGCGGCGTGATGGAGAGCCTGATCCACCGCATGCGTGAGGGCATGAAGTTCTCCGATGCCGTCGGTCTGCAGCCCGAACATTTCCCGCCGCTCTACATCGGCATCGTGCGGGCGGCCGAGCGCACCAGCGACCTGCCACGCGCCTTGGCACGCTTCATCGATTACCAGACGCGCATGGAGCTGGTGCGCGGCCGTCTGGTGTCGGCGGCAATCTATCCGGCCATCCTGCTCACCGTGGGCAGTTCGGTGGCCATGTTCCTGATGATGTACGTGGTGCCGAAATTCGCTGCGGTGTACAAAGACAGTGGCCGTGAGTTGCCGCTGATGTCACGGCTGTTGCTGGGTTGGGGCGATTTCATCGGCGCGCATCTGATGATCGTGCTGCCGGCGCTGCTGGCACTCGTCGTGCTGGTGGTCGTGCAGATCCAGCGCATCAATCGCGAGGGGCGCTGGGCGCAAATTGCTGCGCGCATTCCCGGTGTGGCCGAGCGGGCGCAGATTCTGGAGATCTCGCGTCTGTATCTGACCATCGGCATGCTGCTCGAAGGCGGTATTCCCATCGTTACCGCGCTGGACATGGTGGCCGGCACGGTGTCGGCGACCTCACGCGCCAAGCTGGCGGCGGCACGCGCGGCTATTTCCAATGGCGAGCCGGTCTCGCAGGCCTTCGAAGCGCATGGTTTGACCACGCCGATTGCACTGCGCATGTTGCGCGTGGGCGAGCGCTCGGGGCAGATGGGCGCCATGCTGACGCGTTCGGCGCTGTTTTACGAAGGTGAGAGCTCGCGCTGGCTGGAACGTTTCAGCAAGGTTGTCGAGCCGGTGATGATGGCCATCATCGGTTTGGTGGTCGGCTTGATCGTGGTGCTGTTGTACATGCCGATTTTTGATTTGGCGGGGTCCATTCAGTGAATGCACGCAGTACTGCAATCGATGTCGAACTGATCAAGCGGGCGCGCGCTGCGGCGCAGGCTTCAGGGCGTCCGGTGATGGCCGAGCTGGAGGTGCTCTCAGGCATCGAGTCGCGTGCGCTGCTCGGCGCGGTGGCTGCACATTTCCGTTACCAGGTCATCGAGACCGCCGAGATGCTCGATCTCGATGCCGCTTTCGATGTGATTCCGCTGGCCCGCGCCCAGCAGCGCGGTGTCGTGGTCCTGCGCCAGCGTGGCAATGCGGCGCGCAATGCACTGCTGGCGGCAGTGGCCGACCCCTTCGATCAGGATCTGCAGATCTGGGTCGACAGCCTGGTTGGCCGCAATCTCGAATACCGCGTCGCCCTGGCCTCCGACATCCATGCCTTCCTGTCCAAACAGGAAGAGTCGATGCGTGCCATGGACAATATGATGGCCAATGGCGAGATGGGCACGGGCGATGCGCGGGCGCTGGAAAACCTGAGCTTTGCCTCGGTCAGCGATGCCACCAGTCCGGCCGTCAAGATGGTCAATTCGACGCTCTACGATGCGCTCAAGCTGGGCGTCTCCGACATCCACCTGGAGAGCACGCCGAGCGGCATGGTGTCCAAGTACCGCATCGATGGCGTGCTCGACCAGATCGCGCAGATCCAGGGCTCGGCGCTGGCCGAGCAGATCATCTCGCGCATCAAGGTGCTCTCCGAACTCGATATTGCCGAGCGTCGCGTGCCGCAGGACGGCAGCTTCCGCGTCGAGGCGATGGGCCGCGAGATCGATCTGCGCGTCTCGATCATGCCCAGCATTCACGGCGAAGATGCGGTGATCCGTATTCTCGACAAGCAGGCCATGGTCGAAGCACATGGCTCGCTGACGCTCAATGCGCTGGGCTTTGACGAGCACACTCTGAGTGTCGTTCGCCGCCTGGTGCAGGAGCCCTATGGCATGGTGCTGGTGACCGGCCCGACCGGTTCGGGCAAGACCACCACGCTGTATGGCGCACTCTCCGAAATCAATAACGGGCGCGACAAGATCATCACCATCGAGGACCCCGTCGAGTACCAGCTTGGCGGCATCCTGCAGATTCCGGTCAATGACAAGAAGGGCCTGACCTTCGCGCGTGGTCTGCGCTCTATCCTGCGACACGACCCCGACAAGATCATGGTCGGCGAAATCCGCGACAAGGAGACGGCCGAGATCGCCGTGCAGTCGGCGCTGACCGGCCACCTCGTGTTATCGACGGTGCACGCCAACAATGTCTATGACGTGTTCGGCCGCTTCCACCACATCGGCGTCGATCTGTATTCCTTCGTCTCGGCACTCAATGGCGTTTCGGCGCAGCGCCTGGTGCGCTTGTCCTGCAAGCACTGCTGCGCGCCCTATACGCCGGACGATGCCGAGCTCGCTTCCGCTGGCCTGACGCGCGACGCCGTGCAGCACTTCAACTTCCAGCGCGGGCGCGGCTGCGGTGATTGCCGCGGCACCGGATATCGCGGTCGCAAGGCGGTCGCCGAAGTGCTGGTGATGAATCCTGAACTGGCTGAAATGGTGGTCGAGCGCCGCTCGGTTCGCCAGCTGATGGAAGCTGCGCAGCGCAATGGCACGCGCAGCCTGTACGACGACGCCTTGCGTCTGGTCGCCAATGGTGAAACGACTCTTGAGGAGGTGCGCCGTGTCACGCTGGCTGGATGAACTGTGTAGCGATCAAAGCGCTGGAGGCCGCGCATGAGCGCCAAGCTCGGGCTGGGCGTGGGCGCCGGCGAGATGATCGTCGTCGACCGCATCAACAGCGAAGGCGCACACGTGGCGAGCACGCTGCCGCTGCGCGACTATCTGCCGGGCGCCTCATCGCCGGAAACCGCCATCTGGGAACCGGCGGTGAGTCTGGCACTGGCGCAGGCCAAGGGCTTGTCGGGCGATCTGCAAGTCTCGGTGTCCGACGACTGGGTGCGTTACTGGACGGTGACGCCGCCGCAAGGTCTGGGCAGCATTGCCGAACTGCGTGCCCTGGCTGCGGCGCGCTTTGAACAGCTGTTCGGCACCGATGCTGACAGCTGGCATATCGAAGCGGACTGGCGTGGCGACCAGACCATGCTGGCTTGCGCGCTGCCCAGGTCGCTGATCGAGGCGCTCAACACGATGTCGGCACAGAGCGCCTGCCGCATCGCTTCGGTCGTGCCCGAAGCGGTCCGCCTGATCAATCGGGAAGCCTCCGCCATCAGTGCCGATTGCTGGTTGTGCAGCTTCAGCACGCACGCCTTTCTGGCGATCCTGTTCGAAGCGGGGCAGATTCGCGCGGCGCGGCAGTTCCACTTCGATTTGCTGCCGGACATCAGCGAGGTGCTGGCAAGGCTGGAAACCGAGAGTCTGCGCATGGGCGTCGAGATGCCGCAGCACGTGCGTCTGCTCGGCGATGCACCCGTGGTCGGTGAGCTGCCGGTGACATCCGATCTGGATGTCCGCACGCTGGGCCGCCGTCGCGCCTTGCCGCGCCCAGTGGGGATCGAGCAAGCCAGCGAAGCCTATCGTCTGGCCTTGCTGGGGGTCATGGCATGAGGACGCTGAAGATCGATTTCGCGCCCCGCCGTGGCTGGTGGGATGGCGGTGTTGACCGCAAACGGCGGCCCTTGTGGATCTTCCTCTGCGTGCTGCTGGCCGCTGCCCTGGTGGCGACGCTGAGTCTGATCTGGCAGTTCGACCAGCAGCGCAGTGCGGCGCTCGCGCGCCTCTCGTCGGCGCAGGCTGCGCTGGATGCCAGTCAGGCGGGCGATGAGGACAATACCGTGGCCAGCACCGAGTCGGCCGAGGCCGTGGCACAGGCGCGCACGCATCTGAACTACCCTTGGGCGAACCTGCTAGGCACGTTGGAACATAAGTCGCGGCCTGCGGTGACGCTGTTGTCGCTGGAAATGGGCGCCGTGCGTCAGTCCAACAAGCTGGTCATTGAAACGCAGGATGCTGCCGTGGCGCTCGATTACCTCAAGGATCTCAAGGCCAGTCCGGAGTTTGCCAATCTGGCCCTGGTGCGGCAGGAAACGACGGTGGGTGAGGGCGGCCAACGCCTGCGCTTCACCTTTGAGGCCGCCCAGGCCGGTGCGACGGCCAGACCGGCCGTGGGGAGGACGCGATGAAAAACGCGATCTCCGTGCCCGCCTTGCGTCTCAAGCTCGGTTTGCTCCATGCGCGCCATGGCGTGTGGCCATTCATCGCGGCCGGCTTGGCAGCGCTGAGCCTGGCCTGCGCGGCGGCGCTGATCCCCGGCCAGCTGGCGGCGACGGCTCAGGCGCGGGATTCGCTGGCGCGCGTCCAGCAAGCACTGGCCGAGCAGGCCAATATGCCGGCGGCGCAGCGACTCTCGCACGCACAGAGTCTGGCCCGCGTGCTCTCTGATCAGCGCGACACCGATGCGCAGATCCGCCAGCTGCTGGAGCTGGCAGCGAGCATGAATGTCACCGTGGTGCAGGCCGACTACCGGCGGATCGCCGATGCGCAGCACACCTGGTCGGAATTCCAGATCAGCCTGCCGGTTCGCGCCGATTATCTGGTGCTGCGCCAATTCCTGTTCCAGGCCATGGCGCAGATGCCGTCGCTGTCGCTGGAGCAGCTGATCATCAAGCATGAGCAGCCCAGCGCGCCGCAAGTGGATGCCCAGCTGCTGCTCTCGCTGTGGCAGAAGCCGGCCGACAGCCCCAACCTGGCTAGCGCGGGAGAGCGTTGATGAACGAACGTACGCGTATGCTCCTGCTGCTGCCGGTGCTGGGCATTGCCGCCTGGCTGGCATTGTTCGGCGACAAGAGTCATCCCGGCAGTGAGGAAGTTGCTTTGTTCCGCGGCGGCTCGGCGCAGAGCACGGCGCCACGCAGCGAGGCCGCGCCGCTGTCGGCGCGCGAGAGCCTGAGCAAGGCGCTTGCCGAAACCGAGCCGAACAATCTGTTCCCGGTCGTCGCGCCAGCGGGGGGCGCTACGGCCGAGCAAGCACCGCCGCCCGAGGCCGAGGCGCCGCCGCCGACCTTTGTGGTGATTGGTCGCATGCTGCGCGACGGTCACTGGAATGTTTTTCTGGACCGCGACAACCAGACCTATGTCGCCACTGCAGGGGCCGAGATCAGTGGTTTCAAGGTGCTCGCCATCGAACCCAAGCAAGTCCTGCTCAGGGATCTTTCAACTCAATCGAATCTCATCATCCCGATCGAGGGTGAACAATGACAACGACAATCCAATCCATCCGTCAGCGTACGGCCCTTCTCTTGCTGGGCAGCGCGATGCTGGGTGTGCTGGCCGCCTGCGCCAGTTCATCGACGCAGGAGCTTGAATACAGCCGCGCGCTGATTGCTGCAGGTCGTGCGCGTGAAGCCCTGCCGGTGTTGCAGAAGGCGCATGCGGCGCGGCCGGGGGATGCGGCGATCAGTGCCGCGCTGGAATCGGTACAAGCGCAGTTGGCTGACCCCGCTGCGCCGGCGCCGCCGCTGGCAGAGTCCGCTGCGTCCTCGTCGGCGATGGCGGCATCTTCGTCGGTGGCGGCCGCTTCGTCGGCGTCTGCGCAATCCTCTTCCGCCGCGCCGATGCTGCCGACGTTCACACGCTTCGAAGCTTCTTCCGTCGGCAGGCAAAACGGGCAAGCGGGCGCCGCGCCCCTGGTGGCGGCACAGACCGTCGTGTTGCCGCTGCCGCAGCACAGCAGTTCGGCGCGCAAGGCGTCCAGCAGCAGTAGCGAAGCGGCGGCTGCCAGCAGCGCCTCGGCGGCCAGTCGGGTGAGCAGCAGCGCCCGCGCCCAGGCTGCCTCGGCCGCCAGCGAGCTCGATGCGCTGAACAAGAAGGTGACCCTGCAGTTCCGCGATGCGCCGGTGCGTTCGCTGTTCGATGCGATCGGCAAATCGACCGGTCTGAACATCGTCATCGACAAGGATGTACCGCCGGATCTGCGTACCTCGATCTATCTCAAGGACACCACGGTGCGCGCAGCGCTGGAGAAGATCGTGCTGACCACGCGCCTGGGCTGGAGCATGATGGATCAGGGCACCTTGCTGATCTACCCGGACGAGCCGGCCAAGCAGAGTGATTACCAGACGCTGGTGGTGCGCGGCTTCCATCTGGCCAATGCCGATGTCAAGCTGGTGGCCAACAGTCTGAAGACGGTGCTCAAGTTCAAGGACGTGGTGGTCGACGAGAAGCTCAACATGATCGTCGTGCGTGACACGCCGCAGGCGCTGGCGCTGGCCCAGCAGCTGATTGCCCTGCACGATGTGCCCGAACCCGAGGTGATGCTGGAAGTGGCGATTCTGGAGGTGAGCAAGGGCAAGCTCGAAAACCTGGGCATCGCCTGGCCCGGTTCGCTCTCGCTGTCGCCCATCGCGCGCACGGTGGCGGGGACGTCCACGACCACGGTGACGACCACCAGCACGACGACCAGTGACAGCAGCAATATCCTGACCCTGCGCGACCTGTTCAACCTGACACCGGCCAGCCTGGGCCTGACCATTGGCAGCACCAGCCTGAATGCCAACCAGACCGACAGCGCCGTCAATGTGCTGGCCAATCCGCGCATCCGCGCCAAGAATCGCGAGAAGGCCAAGATCCTGATCGGCGAGCGGGTGCCGAATATCAGTTCGACGGCCACTTCCAATGGCGTGACCAGCCAGAACATCACCTATGTCGATGTGGGTCTGAAGCTCGATGTCGAGCCGCAGATTTTCCCCGGCAACGAGATCGGTCTGAAGATCGCGCTGGAAGTGAGCAGCATCAACAGCACGGTGGAGAACAAGACCAGTGGCACGGTGGCGTACCGCATCGGCACCCGCACCACTTCAACCGTGCTGCGTCTGAAGGATGGCGAGAACCAGGTGCTGGCCGGCTTGATCCAGGACAGCGACCGCAAGTCCGCCAGCAAGGTGCCGCTGTTGGGTGAGATTCCCATCCTCGGACAGCTGTTCCGCTCCGATTCAGTGGACAAAGGCAAGACGGAAATCCTGCTGTCGATCACGCCGCGCCTGATCCGTGGCATCAGCAAGCCAGGCGTCAATGAAGAGAGCTTCGAGGCTGGCACGGTGACCAGCGTGCGCGGTCGTCGCGCAGAGGGGGCCGATGCTGTAGTGAACACGGATGCCGCGCCGGTCGCACAGCCGCAGTCTATCGTGGTCAATGTGCCGGCTGACAACGCACCGAAGCGTTCGCGTGAGGACTGAGGCAGCGAGCATGAGACAGCGTAGCGGCCTTACGCGGCGGCAGGCCGCCTTCACGATGATCGAGATGCTCATCGTGATGGCGATCATCGCCTTGCTGCTGACCCTGGCCTTGCCCAAGTACTTCAAGGGCGTGGACAGCTCCAAGGAAGTGGTGCTGCTCGACAACCTGCACACCACGCGCGAGCTGATCGACAAGTTCTACAGCGACCAGGGGCGTTACCCCGAGTCGCTCGAAGAGCTGGTAGAGCGCAAATATCTGCGCAGCCTGCCGATTGACCCGGTGACCGGCAGTTCAAGGACCTGGGTGCTGATTCCGCCGGAGCCGCCTTACAAAGGCCAGGTGTACGACATCAAGAGCGGCGCGCGCGGCGCGACGCGCGATGGCCGGCCTTTCGGCAGCCTGTGAAGGCTGCGCCGGGCGGCGCTATTTTTTCGGCTTGTTTCTTGGCTTGTTCGCGTCGAATTTGCGCCAATAGGCAAACACGTCTTCATGCACCTCAAAGCTGAGGTCTTCGAGGCGTTGCTGCAGACGGGCTTGCGCATCGGCGACGCCCTGGTTGTAGAGGCAGGGGCCGACTTCCTCGAGGAAGAAGTTGAGCAGGGCACCTGCCGTGACGTTGCCGATGGGCTCATCCATGTTTTCCGCGAAGTAGCGTTGCAGCGATTCGATGGCTTGCTGGCGATCCTGCTTGTCCAGTTCGAGCGGCATGGCTGTCTTTCGCGGATGCGGGCTCAGAGATGCGCCAGGGCGGCCAGACCCAGGCCGACACCCAGTGTGGACACGCCGTAGACGCCGTATTGCAGCCAGCGCTTGCGCGTCAGCAAGGCGATCGCGGCCAGCGCGATGGCGACCTGCAGCACCGTGGTGGCTTGCGCCCAGCGGTGATGCAGATGCATCGTGGCTTCTGATTTGTCGTCCCAGGCCTTGCTGTCAGCTTCCAGTGCCTCGGCCTTTTTCTGGATATCGACTTTTTCGTTCTTGTAGCGCTCGACGTCCTGAGCGAACTTCTCGCCGCGCTCGCCAGCAATCAGCTGCGCACCCAGCTCGGCGATGTTCTGCTTGCTGCTCTTGGCCTGGTAGTAGTTCCACTGGTTGGAGGCTTCTGTCTTGCTGATCGCGGCATTGTTCTTGAACAGCATGGCCGCGGCCTGGGTGGCACCGGCTTCATAAGCGAACATCGCACCGACGGTGGCCAGGATGGCTGTGGTCACGGCGATGCGTCCGGCAAAACTGTCGGGCGCTGCGTGGGCGGCGACATGTTCGACTTCGTGGTCGTGCGGGCCGTGCACATGGAAGTGAGCTCCGGACATCAATCTGCTCCTGCGTGGATGAGACGCGGATTCTAATCTCGATCAGGCATTGATGGTCGTCTTGGGCGGCTCGCTTGAGCGGTCCGTCGGCTGGCTTTCCAGCTCGACCTGATTGCGCCCGTTGGCCTTGGCGCGGTAGAGCGCTTCATCGGCGCGAGCAAAGAAGCTGATCGCTGTTTCGCGCTGGCGATACTGCACCACGCCCGCGCTGATGGTCACCAGCTTCACCGGCGCAGTGAAGTCATGCAGTTCGATGGTGGCACGCAGCTTTTCGGCGGTGAGCAGGGCTTGGGCCTGGCTGCACTCGCTGAGCAGGATCAGGAATTCCTCGCCACCCCAGCGGCAGATCGCATCGCTCTCGCGCAGCACGCTGCGCGTCACGCTGGCGATCTGGCGCAGGACTTCGTCACCGACGAGGTGGCCGTGGGTGTCGTTGATGGTCTTGAAGTGATCCAGATCGAACAGGATCGCCGCCAGCGGGCGCTGGTAGCGCTGTGCGGTGTTGATCGACTGCTGGATCAGCAGCTCGAAGGCCTGACGGTTGAGCAGGCCGGTGAGCACGTCGTAGTTGGCCAGGCGTTCAAGGCGGCGCTGGAAACGGTTGATGGCGTACAGGGTGATGGCCAGCACCACCACGGTGATGCAGGTGCTGATCAGGATGTTGAGCAGCAGGGCATTACGGATTGCGCTGATCTCGCCGCTCTCGTCTTCCTCGACCAGCAGATACCAGCCCAGCTCGGGGATGAAGCGCGCGTTGAGCCAGATCGTGCTGCCACGGAAGGGGTAATGCATGGCCTCCGGTTCGTTGCCGGCCGCCATGACCTTGTCGGCCACCTCGCGGATGCCCGGCAGCTCGCGGATCGAGCCGCGCAGCAGATACAGTGACTTGCTGGCCAGTACGATCTGGCCGCTGCGGTCGACAAAGTAAATGCGCCGGTTAAAGCGCTGCTGGTAGTTGTCGACGATGTGGCTGACGGCGTCCAGGGTCAGGCCGATACCGGTGGCACCAATGAAATTGCCCTTGAAATCAAGCACCTTGTGGTTGATGAAGATGGTGATCGCATCGCGATTGGCCAGATCCGGGTCGACATTGGTTTCGTAATCGCCCGCGATGCCACGGAGGCGGAAGTACCACTTGTCGCGTGCTTCGCCTTCGGCCACGTCCTTCAGCACGCCGCCCGCGTAGTAGTAATGGCGGCTGTTCTCGCTGACCAGAAAGGCGCTGACCGCGCCGTAGCGGCTCTTCACTTCCTGCAGGAATTGTTTGATCTGCTCGGGGCGTCGCTCGCCTTCGAGCACCCAGTTGCGCAGGAAGGTGTCGTTCGCCATCTGTGCGGCGATCAGCACCGGCCGCAGCAGGTCATGCTGGATTTCGGAATAGATGTTGTCGCTGGTGAGCGGCAGGCCCTTGCTGCTGATGCGCAGACGGATCGATTCGCGGGAGGTGTAGTAACTGCTCAGGCTGGTCGCCAGAAAGCCTGCGATGAGCACGATTCCGATGCACGCAAGCAGTCGCGCTTTGCCCAGGTTGTTTGTTTGCATCAGATTGCGTACTCGTCATGCCACCAGCGCGGACTTGCCTGGTTTGCTCTCCACCTGCGCTCGGTTTGTGCATAGCCAGCAGAGTCATCAGCATTGGCATCGGCATTTTTCCGACAATCTTGAGTAAAAAACTAGGGATAACGCTTATTTGTCAGGCAGCTTGTGCTTGAGCACTGCCCGGTGGGGGGCCGGGCAGTGCTCGTGCTTCAGCTGGGTTTGCGGAACACGATGTGGCCGCCTTCGCTATCAACCACCACGGTCTGCTTGGCGCTGAAGTGGCCTTCGAGAATTTGCCGCGCCAGCGGATTCTCGATGTACTCCTGAATCGCACGTTTGAGCGGACGCGCGCCGAACACCGGATCGAAGCCCGCTTTGGCGATCTCGGCCAGCGCGCTGTCGGAGACCATCAGGCCGATTTCCATGCGTGCCAGGCGGCGTTCCAGATACTGCAGCTGGATGCGTGCAATCGACTGGATGTTGGCGCTGTCCAGTGCGTGGAACACCACCACCTCGTCGATGCGGTTGATGAACTCGGGCCGGAAGTAGGTCTTCACTTCCGTCATGACGGCGGCCTTGACCGCCGCGTAAGACTCGCCTTCCATCTGCTGGATCATCTGGCTGCCGAGGTTGGAGGTCATCACGATCACCGTGTTCTTGAAGTCCACCGTGCGCCCCTGGCCATCGGTCATGCGTCCGTCATCGAGTACCTGCAGCAGCACATTGAAGACGTCCGGGTGTGCCTTTTCCACCTCGTCGAAGAGGATCACCGAGTAGGGCTTGCGACGCACCAGCTCGGTGAGGTAGCCGCCTTCTTCGTAGCCGACGTATCCGGGCGGCGCGCCGATCAGGCGGGCGACCGAATGCTTCTCCATGAATTCGCTCATGTCGATGCGGATCAGGTGCTCCTCGCTGTCGAACAGAAAGCTCGCCAGAGTCTTGCACAGCTCGGTCTTGCCCACCCCGGTCGGACCGAGGAACAGGAAGGAGCCGTAGGGGCGGGATTCTTCCGACAGCCCGGCACGTGAGCGGCGGATCGCATCCGAGACCAGGCGCACAGCCTCGTCCTGGCCGATCACGCGCTCATGCAGCTTGCTCTCCATCTGCAGCAGTTTTTCGCGCTCGCCCTGCATCATCTTCGACACCGGGATGCCGGTGGCGCGTGAGACGACCTCGGCGATTTCCTCGGCGCCAACCTGGGTGCGCAGCAAGGTATTGGCCTTGGCAGGCTGCTCGGCGCCCTCGGCGCTCTTGAGCTGGGCTTCGAGCTTGGGCAGTTCGCCGTATTGCAGCTCGCTCATCTTTTGCCAGTCGCCGCGGCGGCGTGCTTCTTCCATTTGCTGGCGAATCGCCTCGATGGCTTCCTTGATGTGCTGGCTGCCTTGCACGGCGGCCTTCTCGGCTTTCCAGATCTCGTCCAGGTCGGAGTATTCCTTTTCCAGGCGCGCGATTTCTTCCTCGATCAGTCCGAAGCGCTTCTTCGAGCCTTCATCCTTTTCCTTCTTCACCGCTTCGCGCTCGATCTTCAGCTGGATCAGGCGGCGATCCATCTTGTCCATGCTCTCGGGTTTGGAATCGATCTCCATGCGGATGCGCGCGGCAGCTTCGTCGATCAGGTCGATGGCCTTGTCGGGCAGGAAGCGGTCGGTGATGTAGCGATGCGAGAGCTCGGCTGCGGCAACGATGGCCGGGTCGGTGATGTCGACGCCATGGTGCAGCTCGTAACGCTCCTGCAAACCACGCAGGATGGCGATGGTCGATTCGACCGAGGGCTCGTCGACCAGCACTTTCTGGAAGCGGCGCTCCAGCGCGGCGTCCTTCTCGATGTACTTGCGGTATTCGTCGAGCGTGGTGGCGCCGATGCAGTGCAGCTCGCCGCGTGCCAGCGCGGGCTTGAGCATATTGCCGGCATCCATCGCGCCTTCGGCCTTGCCTGCGCCGACCATGGTGTGCAGCTCGTCGATGAAGATGATCAGCTGGCCTTCTTCCTTGGCGATATCGTTGAGGACGGCCTTGAGGCGTTCCTCGAACTCGCCACGGTATTTCGCGCCCGCCAGTAGGGCGGCCATGTCCAGCGACAACACGCGCTTGCCGCGCAGGGATTCGGGCACTTCGTCATTGATGATGCGCTGCGCCAGGCCTTCGACAATCGCCGTCTTGCCCACGCCCGGCTCGCCGATCAGCACCGGATTGTTCTTGGTTCGCCGCTGCAGGATCTGGATCGCGCGGCGGATCTCGTCATCGCGCCCGATCACCGGATCGAGCTTGCCCTGGCGCGCCCGTTCGGTGAGGTCGATACAGTATTTCTTCAGCGATTCACGCTGCGACTCGGCATCGGCACTGCCCACCGAGGCGCCGCCGCGCACCGCTTCAATCGCCGCTTCCAGGCTCTTGCGATCAGCGCCATGCTCCTTGAACAGGCGGCCCGTCTCGCCCTTGTCCTCGCACAGGGCGAGCAGGAACATCTCGCTGGCGATGAACTGGTCGCCGCGCTTCTGCGCTTCGCGATCCGTGACATTCAAGAGATTGGAGAGGTCGCGGCCGACCTGCACCTCGCCACCATGGCCGTGCACCTGGGGCAGGCGCTCGATGGCCTTGTCCAGCGCGCTGAGCAGCGGCGGTGCATTGACGCCGGCACGCGCCAGCAGTGCCGTGGTGCTGCCGTCTTCCTGGCCGAGCAGGGCGCGCAGCAGATGCTGGGGTTCGATGTACTGAGAATCGCGGCCCACGGCGATGCTCTGAGCATCAGCCAGGGCCTGCTGGAATTTGGTGGTGAGTTTGTCAAAGCGCATGGCAGATTCCTTCAAGGCGGGCGTTCAAAACCCTCTGTTCCCGATCTGGGGGCGAAGCAGGGGCTTTCAAGGCGGCATGTCCCTGATAGGCAGAAGTGCTTATCGACCCGGTTGGCGGGGAGTGCTATGTTGCTCGCGCCGTACCCTTGACCAATATGAAAAAATCATTGGAGTGCCGAGCATGAGCAACAACGCTGAACAGACTGTCGCTGCATTGCAGAAAAAGAACCTGGAGTCAGCCATGAAGCTGGCTCAGCTCTCGATCGAGAACTCGCAGCGCATCCTGCAATTGCAGATGCAGACTGCCAAGGATCTGTTTGAGGATGGCGTCGCCAACGTGCAGTCCCTCACCCAGATCAAGACACCCAACGAGGCCATGGAACTGCGCGCCCGTTACGCCCAGCAGGCGGCCGAAAAGATGTTCTCGACCAGCCGCACCATCGCCGAAATCACCGCCGAGCTGCAGCACGAGATGAGCAAGCTGGTCAGCGAGCAGCTCACCTCGGGCAGTCAGGAAATGATTGAAGCCATGCAAGGCTTCCTCAAGGGCATGCCGCTCAACAGCCACGCAGCTGCCGAAGCGATGCAATCGACATTCGAGGCCGCGCGCAAGACCTTGGAGCAGGTCGCCAAGGCATCCAGCGATGCCTTCTCGGCGGTCGCCCAGACGGAAAAGAAGTCGCGTAAATAAGCCGTTCTCCGCGCCTCGTTTGGCCCGGAGGGGGCGCTTCCCCGTTCGGGAGAACACGGCAAAGCGGCCTGCTTGTTGCCGCGCCATCTCGTTCCTTCCCCCTCCGGGGGCCGGAGGCCGGGAGAGGGGCGGCGCTCAGCGCTGTGCCTGATCGGCGAGTGTGCCAGCCGCCTGAAGATTCGCTCAAACGCCTTCAGCGCCCGGTCGGCCTCAGTCACTCTGCCGCGTCATGCGCAGCACCTGACGTGCCGCAATCAGCCCGGAGCGCACGGCCGCTTCAATCGTTGCCGGATAGCGTGACTGCAGATAGTCGCCCGCCAGCAGCAGGTTCTTCAGCGGCGTCGTCGCAATCGGCCGCCACACCGCAGGGCCGCAGGCAAAGGTGGCGCGTTTCTCGGTGATCACCGTCGACCACTGCGGCGCAGCCAGGCGCGGCACGATGCGCTCGACGGCTTCGTGCGCGCGCAGCGCGAGTTCCTCACGTGACAGATTCGAGTGCTCGCCACGCGCGGAAATCACCGCCGCAATCAAGCCCTTGTCGGCGCCCAGCTGGCCACGGTCGAACAACCACTGGATGCTCGAATCGGCGAAAGCCATCATCGGCTCGGGCAGGCTTACCGTCTCCGCGTATTGCAGGTAGATGGTGGTGATCGGCTGATGCGTCATGGCGTCGATCTGGCTGCGCAGGAGGGCCAGATCGGGCAGCGGCGCAAGCAGATCGCTGACGTGATAAGGCGCCACCGCGACGATGACCTGGCTGAAGCGCTCGCCCTCGAAGGGATTACCGATCAGGCGGAATTCCTCGCCGTCCTGCTCGATGCCCTTGATCGGCGTGGCGATATTTACCACGCCGCCATTGAGCGCCAGGAACTGCGCGGCAGGCACCGGCAAGAGCTCGGAGAGGTCGACGCGCGGGATCAGCATTTCGCTGGCTGACGCGCTGCCGGTCAGCGCATCGCGCAGCACATTGATGAACACCTGGGCCGAGGCTTCGTGCGGTGGCGTGTTCAAGGCGGCAATGCACAGCGGCTCCCACATCAGCTCGCGCATGGCATCGGTCTGGCCGCTGTCGCTGAGCAGCTGAGAGACACTGTGATCGGTATTCAGGGTGTATTTGATGCGCTTGATGTAGCGCATCAGGCGCAAGGCCGAGAGGCGATCCGCCCAGCTGAGTTCTTTGGCGCCCAGCAAGGCCGTCGCCAGGTGCAGCGGCGCCGGCCAGTTTCCGGCACGCAGGCTGAGGCGGCCGACGACATGCAGATTGAATGGCATGCTCAGCAGATTGCGCGTGGGGACGCGCAGCTGGCGCAGCATGCGCAGGGTTTCGGTGTAGGCGCCGATCAGGATGTGCTGGCCATTGTCGATGCGGCGGCCGTCTTTCTCGACCACGCGTGCGCGCCCGCCGAGTGTGCGCGAGGCTTCGAACACCGTCACTGGCACGCCGGCGCGTGCCAGCTCGACGGCTGCACTGAGCCCCGCGTAACCGCCGCCGATGACTGCCACGCGCGCCATGTTCAGCTCTTCAGCCAGGTGCGCGCGGCGATCCACAGCTTGCGGATCGGCGTCAGCGAGGTGCGCTGGGTGAGTACCTTGCAGCCATCGCGCTTGATCTCGTCGAGCGTGGTGCGATAGATCGCTGCCATGATCAGCCCGGCGCGTTGCGATTTTCGGTCTGCCGCCGGCAGATGCGCCATCGCCTGGGCGTAGTACTGCTCGGCGCGCCCGATCTGGAATTCCATCAGCGCCGTGAAGCGCTCGCTGTATTGCCCGTCGGTGATCTCGCGGGCGGTCACATTGAAGCGCTGCAATTCATCGATGGGCAGGTAGATGCGGCCGCGGCGCGCGTCCTCACCGACATCGCGGATGATGTTGGTGAGCTGGAAGGCGATGCCCAGATCGTGCGCGTACTTGAGCGTCTGTCTGTCGCTGTAGCCAAAGATCTCGGCGGCGAGCAGGCCGACCACGCTGGCGACGCGATAGCAGTAGAGCTGCAGCGCCTTGAAATCGAGGTAGCGCGTCTGCTGCAGATCCATCTGCATGCCTTCGATGATCTCCAGCAGCTGCTCGGCCGGCAGATTGATGGTCTTCACCACCTGGGCCAGGGCCAGCGTCACCGGATGGGTGGGCGAGCCGCCATGGATCTGCAGGGTTTCCTTGCGCCACCACTCAAGCTTGGCCTGCGCGATCGACAGGTCGGCAATCTCGTCGACCACATCGTCAACCTCGCGGCAGAAGGCATACAGCGCCATGATCGCGCGGCGCTTTTCGAGCGGCAGGAAGAGGAAGCTGTAATAGAAGCTCGAACCGCTGGCGGCGGCCTTCTGCTGGCAGTATTCAAAGGGATCCATCAGTCTTTTTTTCTCATCAGGCTGGCGCGCCACAGCATGCGCAGCCAGTCGGTTTTACCCAGGCTCGGGCGACGGCGGAAGACATCGTAGTCGACCGCCTCGATTTGCTCCAGCGTTCGCAGGCCACCTTGTACCACGAGCCGCAGCTCCCAGCCCATGCGGCCGGGCAGGGCGTGGGCCAGCGGCGCGCCGCTGTGCATCATGTCGCGTGCACGTTGCAACTGAAAGCGCATCAGCTCGCGCCAGGCGGCATCGACGCGGCCCTCGGCAAGCTGTGCTTCGCTCACGCCAAAGCGCGCCAGCTCATCCTGCGGCAGATAGACGCGATCCTTGCGCCAGTCGATGGCCACGTCCTGCCAGAAATTGATGAACTGCAAGGCCGAGCAGATCGCATCCGACCTCGCCAGATTCGCCGGCGTCGCGCGCTGGTACAAGTGCAGCAAGAGCCGCCCGACCGGATCTGCCGAGCGCCGGCTGTAGTCGCGCAGCTCGGCAAAATCGGCATAGCGCTTCTTCACCACGTCCTGCGCAAAGGCATCGAGCAAGTCGCGCAGCAAGATCGTCGGCAGTTTGAATGCGCGCACGTTGCGCGCAAGGCGCGCGAACATCGCCTGCGTCGGCATACCGCCCGAATCAATCGTGTTGAGCTCGCGGCGGTAGTCGTTGAGCTGCGCCAGCCGCACCAGCGGCGCAGCATCCCCCTCGTCGGCAATATCGTCAGCGCTGCGCGCAAAGGCATAGATCGCCTCGACCGGCTCACGCAGATGGCGCGGCAAGAGGATGGAAGCGACAGGAAAGTTCTCGTAATGCTCGACAGGCATGGCCACAAATTTCGAAGACAGCCGCCGAGTATAGCCAAGCTGGTATACTCCGCGCCGTCCAAGCGCCGGATTCAGGCGCAAATCACCTGCCCAGGTGGCGAAATTGGTAGACGCACCAGATTTAGGTTCTGGCGTAGCGATACGTGGGGGTTCGAGTCCCTTCCTGGGCACCATCAAAAAAACAATGACTTGTGGTTTTCGCTGATCACCGGCTTTAGCGCGAAGTCAGGCTTGTTTCCAGATAAGTTTTCCCGGATTTTCCCTGTTGGGCCTCGTGGCTGAGCGGCCGAGTGCGCGCTGGATCTCGGCACCGGCGCCGGATGCAAACTACACCTTGTCGGGCAGCGCGACGGCGGTGCGGCTGCGATCTTGGAGTAAAGCCACCAGGAGGCAGGCGATCCCCGCGGCTGCGACGATCCAGCCCATTGTCCAAGGGGTTCCGTCGGCAAACCAGCCGAGCATGGCGGCACTGAACACACCGCTGCCGTAATGCATGGCGCCGACCAAGGATGAAGCCGCACCGGCTTGCTCAGGAAAGGCGGCAAGGGCGCTGGCCACCGAATTCGCTACGATCAAGCCACTGACCGACATGAAGAAGAAAATCGGAATGGCGAGTCCGGCTATGCGACCCCAACCGAACCAGGCGTTGACGGCTAGCACAATGCCCGAGGCAGCAGCGATCCAGGTACCAAACTTGAAGATTTGATTGGCACTGAAACTGCGCAGCAGGCGTGTGTTGAAGAAATTCACACCCATCAGCCCGATGATATTGGCACCGAAGATCAGCCCGTAATAGCGCGGTGACAGCTGGTAGTAGTCGACGTAGGCGAAGGGGGTGCCTGCGATGAAGGCATAGCAGCCGCCGTAGTAAAAGCCGCCCGAGATCGCATAGACCAGCAGCTTCGGGCTCATGGCCAACTGCATGTAACTGTGCAGGGCTGCGCGCACCGAGCCCTTGCTGCGTCGGGCCGGTGGCAAGGTTTCGGGCAGCAGACGGAGCGCCAGCAGTGTCAGCCCGCCCACCGCAGCCAGCACCCAGAAAATTACCCGCCAAGACCAGAAGTGGAGGATCTGCCCGCCCAGCAGGGGGCCCGCCAGCGGCGCTACGGCCATCATCAGGATCAGAATCGACAGCATGTGTGCCGAGCGTTCTCGTGCGTAGAGATCACGCACCATGGCGCGTGCCAACACCGGCCCGGCACAGGCGCCGAGAGCCTGCACGACTCGCCAGGCGAGCATCTGCGAGGCGCTTTCCGACAGTGCGCAGCCTGCCGAGCCGAGCATGAACAGGACCAGGCCGACCGCGATTGGCAAGCGGCGACCGTAAACATCGCTGATCGGTCCCCAGAACAGTTGGCCCAGGCTAAAGCCGATCAAGAAGCTAGAGATTGTCAGTTGAATACGGGCCGGATCGGCATGCAACTCGGTCACCAAGCTTGGCAGGGCGGGCAGATACATGTCGACTGATATGGAGGCAAAGGACATCAGTGCGCTGAGGATGATCAGTATGCGGACCTCCTGTTCATGCTTTTGTTCGCCTGCGGGCGAATTCAGTTTGCCCTTTGCTGAGCTGCTCATTTGGGAGTTCTCTGTTGTTGGAGCGCTTGAACCGAATCTTTGATGTACGGTGTGTTGAAATTAATGAAGGTGCGTGTTGCAACTTGGTATGCCGATGCAATGAACAGTTTGATCCGCCCAATAATCAGGAACGGCCCAGGCATTTGCATTTGTCGCATCCAGTCAGGGTGGCAAGCAGCGTCAGCGCCAGTTGTCGCAAGCGCTGTTCGCGGCGCTTGAACAGCGGCAGCGCGTAGTACGCAAGGATCGCGTAAAGCCCCACGATGGCCAGGTACTGCAGGAAGAAGCCAGCGATCGACGCTTCAAAATCCCAGTAATCGAAGGAGTAATAGGCGATCAGCTTGCCCAGTACGCCACGCTCGAAGGAAGCATGCACGCCACTGACCACGATGGCGGCGGCGGCTAAGCGCAACGCTTGCGCGGTGAGACGCGATGGCTCGGCGAGGCCGACCAGGCTGCGTGCCTCGCTCATCACCATCTTCCAGTGCAGTCCAAGGTGAATCGCCATCAGGATCAGGAACCAGTAGGCCGCTGCGGTATGAATCTCGCGCGGGATGAGCTCAAGCTCGACGCCGGTCAGTGAAAACAGCAGCGCAGAATTCACGATGCCGCTGAGCATCATCACCAGCGAGGCGACCAGCAGCAGCGCGTTCACGCTGAGGCTCAGCACGCGAAAAGCGTTGTAACGGCCCTTCAGCACGCTGCGGATCCACTGCCAGTTGAGCCCGCCATGCAATAGAAAGAGCATCAGCATGGCGAGACCGATCAGCTCATGCACAGTGCTGCCGGTGAGGCCGTAGGCGAATTCGATCAGGATCAGGGCGAGCATGAAAGCATCCAGTGCCAGGCGCTTGAGCAATCGGCGAATCATGATGGCGGCTCCAGCTTCAGGGCGCTAGCTCGATGCGCATCGTGAGCACATAGTCCAAATCCTTGAACACCGACAGGTCTGACTGGATCTTGCCAATCACGATCAGGTCGTCGATGTCCTGGTCCTTTGTGCTGTCGTAGAAGATCGCGAAGGAAGCTCCTGGTACCCAGTAGGTAATGTCGCCGTCGGCAAAGCCCTTCTGACGCGGCACAGCGTCGAAGAGACGGCTACCCACCTTGCCGTAGAACTCGCGATCGCCCCAACGCGTCATCGTCAAGCTGCGCGGCAGGCTTTTGATGAAGTCCTGCGCTGTGCGGCTGTCGTTGAGTGTGGCGCGGATCGTGTGGCCAGCGGCCTGGATCAGAATGGGGGTGCCAGCGGACTCATTCTGGGCCGCCCAGGCGTGACGGGGCGCTGCCGTTGTGCTGAGCGCCAGCACACCGGCGAATGCGGTCCAATGGCTCAGGAAGTGCATGAGCTTGAGCATGTCAGGCCACCATACCGATCTTCTGTAGCCAAGCAGCCACTTCTGCCCGCGCTGCGCTGCTTTGCAGCTTGTCGATGCCGCCGCCACGCAGAGCGATGCCTTCGAGCAGCGTGGACTTCGGACACAGTGTCCGGATGTCGCTCAGGCTGCTGCCGAAATGGCTGCCTTCATGGGTGCTGAAGGGGATGATCTTCTTGCCGGCCAGATCGTAGCGCTCCAGAAAACTGAAGAACGCCATCGGCAAGGTGCCCCACCAGTTCGGGTAGCCGATGAACACTGTGTCATACCCTGCCATGTTCTGGACTTCAGTGGTCAATTGCGGGCGGAAGCGCTCCTGCTGCTCCCGCTTGGCCTGATTGGTGGTGGCGCGGTACTCCTTTGGATAAGTATGTGCCGTGCGTAATTCAAACAGATCGCCACCCAGCTTTTGCTGAATCTGGGTCGCCATTTCACGTGTGGTGCCAGTGCGCGAGTAATAGGCAATCAGGATCTTGCCCGCGGTTTTGCCCGTGGTCTGCGCCGAAGCCGTAGCCGACAAGATCGGTGTAGCCAGGCCAGCCACCAGTCCGCCGGCCGCAGTTTTCAAAAGCTGGCGCCGTGCTGCTAAGGCGGAAGCTTTAAGGAAGGGTTTTTCAGACATGTCTTGCTCCTGTTCGATCCAGTGTGCGACGGCGGTGGTTCGCCTCAGGCATTCATGGCGGTGTTCGGCTCAGCGGCCGACGCGTTGCTGCAGATGCGGCGGATAGCGGTCGCCTTCGACCTTGATGCTGGCGAGCGTGTGCGCGATGTCGGCGAGGTCCTGTTCGCTCAGCGTGACGGCCGCCGCAGCAATGTTCTCTTCGAGTCGATGGCGCTTGGTGGTGCCGGGAATCGGCGCAATCCAGGGCTTTTGTGCGAGCAACCATGCAATTGCAATCTGCGCAGGGCTCACACCTTTGCCGCTGGCCAGGTCGGACAGCACCTCAACCAGTCCGCGATTGGCACGGCGAGCCTCTTCGCCGAAACGCGGCACGACGTTGCGAAAGTCGTTGGCATCGAACTTCGTGTTCTCGTCGATCGCACCGGTCAGGAAGCCCTTGCCCAGCGGGCTGAAGGGAACGAAACCGATGCCCAGTTCTTCAAGCAGCGGGAGGATGCTTTGCTCGGGCTCACGCCACCACAACGAGTATTCGCTCTGCAAGGCCGCCAGTGGCAACACGGCGTGAGCGCGGCGGATGGATTCGGCCCCAGCTTCCGACATGCCGAAATAGCGCACCTTGCCTTCGGCAACGAGGTCCTTGACGGTGCCTGCTACGTCCTCAATCGGCACCGCTGGGTCGACGCGGTGCTGGTAAAACAGGTCGATGACATCGGTCTTGAGCCTGCGCAGTGAAGCCTCCGCCACCGCGCGGATGTTCTCGGGGCGGCTATCCATACCCTCTGACACCTTGCCGCCCTTGAAGCCGAACTTGGTGGCGATGACGACCTTGTCGCGGAAGGGCGCCAGCGCCTCACCGAGTAGCTCCTCGTTGGCAAACGGACCATAGGCCTCTGCGGTGTCAAAGAAGGTGACACCAAGTTCGTAGGCACGGCGGATCAATTCAATTGCGGCGGATTTTTCAGTCGCCGGCCCGTAGGCATAGCTCAAGCCCATGCAA
This sequence comes from Uliginosibacterium sediminicola, assembly GCF_039631295.1. Classification (NCBI taxonomy): domain Bacteria; kingdom Pseudomonadati; phylum Pseudomonadota; class Betaproteobacteria; order Rhodocyclales; family Zoogloeaceae; genus Uliginosibacterium; species Uliginosibacterium sediminicola. Next base: position 82,553 of record NZ_JBDIVE010000007.1, read on the forward strand.
CCGAGTCCGATGGCTGAAACCTGAAGACCGCTTTTACCTAGTGCGCGTTTCTGCATACTGTGCTCCTGGCTCTAAAGTCGAAAGAAGGATCGCTTCAACTGGCGTATTGCTCGTCGCTGACTTTTTCCATCCAGTCGGCACTGTTGCCATCAAGCGACTCTTGAATTGCGATGTGAGACATCGCGCTATCTGCTGCCGCACCGTGCCAGTGCTTGACGCCGGCCGGGATGCTCACAACATCGCCAGGCCGTATCTCCTGAACCGGCCCGCCCCAGTGCTGGATAAGGCCGCTACCGGCAGTCACCAAAAGGGTCTGACCAAGCGGATGCGAATGCCAATTGGTGCGGGCGCCAGGCTCAAAGCTCACCAGCCCGCCCGACACGGTCGCCGGATCGGGGGCGATGAAGAGCATTTCGATATTGACCGTGCCGCTGAACCATTCGGCTGGCCCGGCAAACGTGTTGTGGCTACCCGCGCGGGCAACACTGACAACACCGATGGTTTCTGTATTTGCGCTCATGAAGCGTTCCTTTCTGCAGATCACATGAGATCAAACGTGGTGTAGATCCATTGCTGTGCGCGGCTTGCGCACGATGAAGAAAAGCACAATGAGGAGTGCCAGCAGCAGTAGCCCGCAGCCCACCATTAAGGCAGCACCGACTTGATAGGCCAAGTCAGCGCGGGCATCCAGTGAGTGCGGCGCTGCGGCAGCAAACACCACCACCAGCACCCCCAGACCGAGCGAGCCACCGAGCTGATGCGCCACATTGACCAGGCCCGAAGCCGCGCCGGCATCCCGGGGCGACACGCCTGCGACGCCGGATGAGGTGAGCGGGCTCAGCGTGCCGCCCTGGCCCATGCCGATCAGCGCCATGGGCAAGGCGACGCCGAGCAGGTAGGAGCTCTCCGCCGATACCTGACTCAGCCAGACCATGCCCAGCAAGCTCAGGCTGAGGCCCGTCGCCAACAGGCGCGGATTGCCGAAGCGGCGCGTGAGCCGGGGTACCATGACTGCGACGGCAAAATTCACCACCGTCATGGGCAGGAAAGCCAGCCCGGCCTGGAAGGGATTGAAGCCCATCACGCCCTGCAGATACTGGGTGGTGAAGAACCAGAAGCCCATCATCGCGCCGAGGAAGAGGACGCGCGCGGCGTAGGCGCTGGCGCGCTCACGCTGCGCAAAGAGACGCAAGGGCATGATCGCTTGCGCAGCCCGCCCTTCGTGGAACACCAGAAAGGCCAGCAGCACGATGCCGATGCCTGTGGAGAACAGGGTTTCAAGATCGCTCCAGCCTGCGCTGGCCGAATGCACGATGCCGTAGACCAATGCCGTCATGCCCAGCGTGGAGCTCAGCGCGCCGGCCAGGTCGAACTGTCCCGGCTGGCGCGGTGATTCGGGCAGGTGGCGGCGCGCGGCGAGCCACAGCACCAGGCCGATTGGCACATTGATGTAGAAGCCGACGCGCCAGGACAGCATGTCGGCCAGCACGCCGCCGAGTACGAGGCCAAGGCTGGCACCAATCCCGGCTACCGAGCCATACCAGGCCACAGCACGCGTACGCTCCGGACCCTCAGCAAAATTGGCGGTGAGCAGCGCCAAGGTAGACGGCGCAAGGATCGCCGCCCCAATGCCTTGCACGGCGCGCGCCGCCAGAAGCAAAGCGGCGTTTGGCGCAAGGCCAATGATCAGCGAGCTGAGCGTGAACAGCGTCAAGCCCAGCATGAACATGCGTTTGCGGCCGAGGATGTCGCCCGCGCGTGCGCCCAGCAGAAGCAGGCCGCCGAAACTCAGCGTGTAAGCGTTTTGCATCCAGGAGAGTGCGCTTGCTGAGAGTCCCAGACTGTCCTGTATCTTGGGGAGTGCGGTGACGACAATGGAAATATCCAGCACGATCATCAAGTAGCTGGCAAGGATGATGGCTAGCAAGGCACGATGGTTCAGCTGATTTTCATTGGGATTTTTCTGCGTCACGCCATGTTCTCCGGTGTGGTTGTGAAAGCGGCCGTGTTGATTGTTGGGGGATTCGATGTGCCTGTTTTTTATCGAACCAAGCCCACAAGTACTGCCTTAGAATGCAGCTCAGACTTCGCTCACTCCGAGGCTGCAGCGTAGGTGCAGCGTTGGATCCAGCGCGAGCTTCACGATCAGGTCTGAAAGGCTGTTGAGTGAAACGTAGTGGCCACGGAAGCTCTCGCCTTTCTGCGTGAGCGCATAGCTGATCGTCTGCTCACGCATGAACCAGCCTGGGCGCAAGATGGTGTAGTCGAGATCCGAGGCTTCGATCAGCGCTGCTGAATCGCGGTAGGGGTCGAGCACGCTGCGATACTTCTCGCCCGGCACTTCGCCGTAGATTCCCATCGAGCTGATGAAAATAAGGCGCTTCAGGCCGGTCGCATGCATTGCGTCAATGATGTTGCGCGCTTGCGTCGCCATGGGCCCGGCTAGGTTGGCGTAGACCACGTCATGCCCCTGCATCGCGGCTTCCAGAGCGGTCCGGTCGAGCACGTCGCCTTCGATGATGTTGACGCGTGCCGGGTCCGGATTGGTGATGCGTTTCGCACGGCGCAGGTAGAGCGTCAATTCAAGCTTGGGCTGCTCCAGCAGGAACGGCGTGGTGTTGCGTGCGAGTTGGCCGTTTGCGCCGAGAATCAGGATGCGGGGCATGACAATGCTTTCGTCTTCCAGGGGATCAATGCTTGCTTCAATCGGGTGTTGCCAGGGTGCCGGTCTTCATCGCTGCGATGACGCCGCCATCAATCAGCAAATCACTTCCGGTCACAAAGGCTGCATCCGGCCCGAGCAGGAAAGACGCGGCGATGGCGATTTCCTCGGGAGGGGCCATGCGCTTGGCCGGTGAGGCTTCGATCATGGCGCGATACATGCCGCCGATTTCCGAATTGAGTTCGTGCATTGCCAGCGGCGTGACCACAATGCCGGGACTGATCGAGTTGACGCGCGCGCCGCGAGCGCCCCAGCTGATCGCCGAAGCCTGCACGCGCAGATGATTGGCGCGCTTGGCGATCATGTAGGCGAGCACCGAATTGGGGATCACATCTGCTTGCAGGAAAGGCAGCGCCAGCAGTTCCTCGCTTGGCGTATGAAGCAATGCCTGATCCTGCTCTGCGGGCAGCGCCGGCAACATGTGTCCGGCCATGCTGGAGATGATCAGCCCGGCACCGCCCGGAGCGATAACCTGGCCAAACTCTTCAAACACCACGGCTGCGCCGTAGAGATCGACCTTCAACACACCTTCGACAGGCGCCATATTGGGCGACAGGCCTGCAGTGTTGACCACCTGGCTCACACTGCCGAGTGCGGCCGCTTTGGAAGCCAAGGCTTTGACTGAATCGCGCGATGTTACGTCGACCACTTGCGTCTCGACGGCATAGCCGCTGTCGCGCATGGACTTTGCTGCGTTAGCCAGCGTGACCTCGTTGAAGTCCGCCAGCAAAACGCTGCGACCAAAACCTTGCCTGCGTGCAATCGCAATACCGATGCCACCTGCACCAATGATGACGATCACTTCCTTGTTGATGCTCATGGGGTTGATCCTTGTTAGAGATTTATGGTGTTTTTTTACAGTGCGTTCTTGAGAATGCGGGTGACGACGTCACGGGTGTAGATGTCTGCAATGCCGAACCATTTGGCATTGCCCAACACGTTGTCGATGGTGGCGGGTAGCTCGGTTTCGGTGATGCCCAGTTGCGACAGGCGCGTCGGCGTGCCGATCTTGTCGAACCAGTTTTCCAGTGCTGTGATGCCTTGCTCGGCGCTTTCCAGTCCGAAGATTTCGCGGGCGAAGCGTTGGAACTGCTGTGGATTGTGCGAGTGGTACCACTTCATCCAGGCCGGCATGACCACCGAGAGACCTGCGCCGTGCGGTACGTTGAAGAGTGCCGAAAGCGAGTGCTCGATCATGTGGTTCGGGTAGCTGAAGCCCGCCGTGCCCGAATAGATGAGGCCGTTGAGTGCCTGCGTTGAAGCCCAGGCAAACTGGGCACGGGCCTCGTAATCTGCAGGATCGGCCAGCAGCGTCTCGGTGGTCTCGATCACCGTCTTGATGATCGCCTCGACCAATCGCGACTGGAAGCGCGGTTGCAGCTTGGCGGTGAAATAGCCCTCGATCGAGTGGGCGATGATGTCGGCAGCGGAATACACGAGGTAATCGCGCGATACGGTCTGCATCAAGGCTGGATTGACGATCGACACCTTGGGAAAGGTGTGCGGCGAGCCGATGGCGAACTTCTCTTTGGTCAGCTCATTGGTGACCACGGCGCCGTTGTTCATTTCGCTGCCGGTGGCCGCCAGGGTCAGTATGCTGAAGATCGGTAGCGCGGCAGTAATCGCAGCTTTGCCGATGAACAGATCCCAGACATCGCCTTCATAGCGTACGCCGGCGGCAATCGCCTTGGAGCTGTCGAGTACCGAGCCACCCCCGACGGCCAGCACGGCATCGACTTGATGAGTGCGGGCCACCAGGATGGCTTCGCGCACCGTGGAAATCACAGGATTGCTGACGATACCGCCGAACTCGACGAAGCTGATGCCCTGTGCGGCAAGGCTCTGCGCGACGGTGGCAAACAGACCATCGCGCTTGATGCGCTCGCTTCCATAGGTCAGCAGCACCTTCTTGACGCTGTGCGCGGCGAGATGCTGCCCAATTTGTTGTTCCTTGCCGGTACCGAAATCAATCGTCGTCGGATTGAAGAGAGTGAAGTTGTCCATGAGCTGCTCCTGTCGGGGCGTGATGCGATGGACGGAACTATAGGTCTCTCAAAAACATCCAACTAGACGTGTATTGATTGAATTATTTACAACTAAATAATGTAAATCGCCTTGCGACTGCAGATATGAGCCGCAGGCCATCAGGACTTTCAGACCTGCCTCAGCTCATCGACCGAAGGCTGTGCAACTGAGGTATGAGCTTCCCGCTCAGCATCAGATTTCGCTGAGCGTCAGCCCCATCTCTGCTATCGGGCTGCTGTGCTAGGGCGTGTTCACATTCACGCGACGGTTGCGCGGGTACTGAATTGGGCACAGAACAAGGCGCAGCGACGCTGTCAGGGTGGCCCCCCTGACGAGGAGCTGCAACGCTGTGCTGTGGCCAATTCAGTGCCCGCCCGGAGGGTTGAAGTGCAGGGCTCGCCATACTGCGTTGCGCTCCTTGTGCAGGGGGCCACCCTGCACTGTGTCGCGCGCCCGCTTTTGGCAAGCTCGTGGCAAGCCCTGCACTTCAACGCAATCCGCCGGGTGAATGTGAACACGCCCTAAGCAGTTCCTCAGGGCGCATGACGAAGTCACTGTCGTTGCTCAGCCGTTCGACGGCCAGATCGATGAAGCGACGAGCTCGCTCGGGCATGGCGGAACGACTGCCGTAGTAGATGTGCAGGCTGAGGTTGTCGGCCATGTGCTCCAGCAACAATGGCACCAGCCTTCCTGCACGAATCAGCGGTGCCGCGCTTGGCGCGGCAAGTTGGCCGATGACTTCGCCCGCCAGCACAGTCCGCAACTCAAAGACCTCATCGTTGGTACAGAACGAGGGATTGATGGGGTGGTCCTGCACGGCTTCGCCGATTTTTACATGCCAGGGCACGACGCGGCCATCATTGGCACGGCGGAAAGCGCTGCAGCGATGGGAGGTGAGATCGTAGAGACTGTGTGGCGTACCGTACTTGCGCAGATAGCTGGGAGCAGCGCAGATGATCAGCTGCAAGGGGAACAAAGGGCGTGCAATCAAACCTTCCTGGGGGGACTGTCCCAGGCGGAAACCTATATCCGCCCGATCCTCCACCCAGTTGCCGATCCGGTCATCAAACTGCAGGTCAGGCTGCACTTCCGGATACAGGCGCAAATATTCGTCGAGGAGGGGCCCGATGACGGATGGCAGGACAGATCGGGGGCCGACGATTCGCAGAGGGCCGGCGACATCTGTTTTCGTCTGCCTGACGGCGCGCAAAGCCTGCTGTAATCCCGCCAGGGAGGGTTGCGCCGCCTCCAGGAAGCGCTGCCCTTCCTCGGTCAGAGACATGCTACGCGTTGTGCGATGAAACAGACGCACGCCCAGGTAAGCCTCCAGCTGCCTCAAGGCTTTGCTCGCCGCCTGTGGTGATATTTCCTGCGCTTCCGCAGCCTTGCTGAGACTCCCCAACTCCACAGCCTTTACGAAGGTCATGATTGAACGCAGTTCATTGATGGCCATGTGGATTCCGTTTGAAGGTATTTGTATCCTTTAGTTGTAAATCATGCCATCCATTCCTGTCTAGTCCGTTGTTCTTCAGGCTCTTAAAGTACGTGCATTGCATCGCTAACAGGCTGTTTTGCAGAGGCTTGTGGGTCTGCCGACCGCTGTATTGCGATAATTTTTGGATCGCCGCCGTGGCCTTTTCCCTTCCCCCTTACGGAGTTTCCGCAAGGGGAGGGCTTGCCATGCATGACTGGCCCAGGCGCGGGAGTCATCGAGTCCGCACCCGCGCAGGGAAAAGAAGCGCCATCGTTTCAAGCTGAGTGGCATTGCAGCTGAAGCACGTGTTGATCGCCTCTGAGAGACGGCTCATGACTTGGCTGCAGCCATTGCCGGCCGCGTTTTGACGGGCAGGCAAAAGGCGGCTGTCAGCACAGCTAAACCGATATGGGTGAGATAGACCGCATCGAAGTCCGCTCGATTCAAGCTCGCGTTCCCCAGCAGCATCACGGTGAACGCCACCCCCATCACTGAACCGATTTGTCGAATCGCCTGATTGACTGCGCTGCCGACGGCGTAGTGTTCTGCGGGCAAATGGCTCACGGCTGCGCCCGACAGTGACGGCAAGACCATCCCCACGCCCATTCCACTGAGTATTGCTCCGGGTAGCCATTGGGTCAGGTAGGCGGGCTCCGTGCCAGGCATGATCAAAAACCACACGCCGCTCGCCGCATAGACGGCGCATCCAGCAATCAGCAGCGGGCGATGGCCATACAGGCTTGCCAGCCGCCCGGAGAGTGCAGCGATAGGTGTCACCATCAGCGGCCCCGGTGTGATCGCAAGGCCCGCCAGGGGGAGCGAATAGTGCCAGATTGACTTCATGTAGAAGAAAAACGTGAAGAACATCATGGAGAATGCAATACCAAAGCTGAGGCTGGCGAGATTGACGTAGCGGTAGGTCGTGTTACGAAACAAGTCCAGATCCACCAGCGGCGCAGCAGCGCTCCTCGCCCAGATCACAAAGCCGACGATGGCGCTTATTCCCAGGCCCGCCATACCCTGCAGTTCAAGGCGTGACCACCCGGGCGACTCCGTTTGCACAATGGATAGCGCCAAGGCGCCAATGCCGATGATCAGCAAGCCCATTCCGATCAGGTCGAGCGGATGTCCTTCGCTCGGCTGTTTGGCCTCGCTAAGCACTCTTGCGCCGCGCCACAGTGCAAATAGGCCCAAGGGGGCGTTCAGGTAGAAAGCCCATTGCCAGCCGAGCGATGCGACCACGAGTGCGCCTAGACTGGGCCCCACCGCGGCAGCCAGTCCTCCCACCGCGCTCCATAGGCTCACTGCGACTGCGCGTTTGTTTTTCGGAAACGCGGCTAGTACGAGCGAGAGCGATGCTGGGGTGAGCAATGCTGCGCCTACGGCCTGCACAGCTCTGGCGCCGACCAGCCATTCCACGCTGACAGCCAGACCACAGGCGACGGAAGACGCCACAAAGAGCGCGACGCCAGCGAGAAATACTTTTTTGCGTCCATGTCGGTCCGCCAGTCCGCCCGAAGGGATCAGCATCGCTGCATACACTACGGTGTAGGCATTGAGCACCCACGAAAGATCCGGTGCTGTGGCGAGCGGAAAGCCTGCACGCAAGGCACTGAATGCAGCGAACAACATGGTGCCGTCCATGGAGACGAGAAACACCGCGGTACTGGCGATCCAGAACACGGGCCACGGAGAGTGATTGCTGGGTGGAGCGTTTGCCAGCTTCCGTTCAACGGAGGCTGTTGAGGACATGCGGATAGTGCTGTCCATAGCTGTTATGAAGCTCTTGCAGTCATTTGCGGATTCCTCCGTACTTTGTTCTGGGGGTGTTGGGGCGGGGCGGCGAGCTGAGCTGCATCAGGCGAGCCCGAAACTTTTCCTCAGCCCTCTCTCGACCGAAGCTGCAGGCATGAATCGACGTAACTTGGCCAGAAGGGAGGCCTCACCTTTGGGCGTATGGCGCATTTTCCACTGGCCTAAAGCGGCATCGACAATCGTGGCGGCAACGCCATCCGGATAGGGCGCTTGCTGGACGTTGCGTTGGACCGCTTGTGTCACGAATCCGAAGGTGGCCACGTAGTCATCGATTCTGCTGGCTGTCCGCGGGGCGTGCAGATCCAGATTGGTTCGGGTGAAAGACGGTTCGACCAGGGCCACGCGAATGCCGAATTGGCGTACTTCGTGATCCAGACTCTCCGAGAGTCCCTCCACGGCATGTTTGGAGGCGGAGTACAGGGGCATGTAGGGAGCCGGCAGAAATCCTAGAACCGAGCTGACATTGACGATGCGGCCGGAACGCCGAGCGCGCATGTAGGGCAGTACGGCCCTGATCATGCGCAGGACACCCAAAAGATTGGTGTCGAGCAATGTCTGAGCTTCGGTGATCGAGGTTTCTTCTGTAGCGCCGAGTAGCGTGACCCCGGCATTATTGACCAGCACGTCGATTCGCTTAGCTTGGGCGATGAGTGTATCGATCGCGCGCGCAATCGAGGCCTCGTCGCGAACATCCATTTCCAGGAGCGTGACCCCCGGAATAGCATTCGCTGGCACCAAATTGCGCACAGTGCCGAACACGCGGCAACCCAGGCTCGAAAATCTCTCGGCTGCGGCGCGTCCAATACCTGATGACACACCCGTCACGAGGACTACTTGTGAATTCGACATGACGGCTCCCTTTGCTTGGCAAATTACATCGGGGGCGGATTCGCGATCATCTGCGCATTGAATGCGTTGATGAAGGCGTGTTCGTCAGGCCCAGGATTGGAGCGCAGGGTACTTACTGCGCTGACCACCACCTCCGGCGTCTCGGTCGCCAGACCTGCCATGGTTTCGGCGATGAACGCGTCAACCGGCATGGCGCGCGGATCGCCACTCTTCTTGCCCAGAAGCTCGGTATCCACCCAGGGCGGTGCGATTTCCTGCACGCTCACGTTGGTGTCTTGCAACATGAAGCGCTGTGACAAGGCGTACGAGTGCAGCCCTGCTTTGGTGGCGGAGTAGACCGCACTGGGCGCCAGAGGCACGTAGGCCAGGATCGAGGTGTTGTAGATGATCGTGGCGCGCGGCTGCTGCTTGAGGTGTTCGATCAGCGCCGAGCTCAGCAGGATCGGCCCGAGCAGGTTGGTTTCGAGCAGGCGGCGCGAGCTCGCTTCGTCAATCTGCCCGGCCGCATTGTCGAAGGGCATGATGCCGGCATTGTTGACCAGCACGTTGAGGCTGGGGTAGCGGGCGATCAGGGTTTGCGCTGCAGCTTGGATGCTGGCTGAGTCGGCGATATCCAGCTCAATAGCCTCCATGCCGGGGTTGGCGGCCACGACTTCGTCGAGCAGCGCCTTGCGACGCCCGGCGATGATGACCTTGTTGCCGCGCTGGTGGAATGCTTCCGCGAGGCCGCGGCCGATGCCGGAGCCGCCGCCGGTCACGAGAATGGTATTGCCTTCGAGTTTCATGATGTGTCCTTTTTGGGGTGTGAGTGAAAGTGGGCGCTCAGGCCTTGCGTGTGCCCTTGATGAAGGCCGCGATCTGGCTTGCGGCGGCTTCAGGGTATTGGTGATGCGGTCCGTGGCCCGCTCTGGGGTAGGTAATCAGGCTCAGGGTCGGCAACTGGCCGTTGAGGGCGTACCAGTTCTCGATCGGGAAAATGATGTCGTGGTCCGCACCCAGATGCAGGATGGGCGTCTTGGTGGTCTTCAGGAAGCCGAGCATTTCATCCGACGGAAAGACGGGATTGCGCGGCGTATTGCCGATCTGGCTGATCGCCCAGTCGGCCGGCACGTCGGGGCTGCGGGCAATCTTCTGCGCCACGATCCGCTCGAAGGAGCGCTTCGAGGCGGCACGACTGCCCTCATCGGCGGGCTCGAAGAAGATCGTGGTGAAGTTGTCCAGACTGATGCCGGGTACGGCGGCGGCGTCGTAGAAGAGCTGTTCAGCCTGTTTGACAAGCTTGCCGGGGGGCGTCGTCGCCAGCAGAACGGCATGGCTGACGTCCTGGCCGAACATCGCCAGATAGATCTGCGCAACGATGCCGCCGATGGACCAGCCTGCGATCACGACATCTTTCAGCCCGAGTGCATCGATCAGGTCTTTGGCGTCTTTCACCATGGCTGCCGGGTTGTAGCTTTTCTCCCCGGTGGACAGCCCCAGCCCTGAATAGTCGAAGCTCACTACCTGAAAGCCTTGAACTGCGAGGGCGTCAATGAAGGCAGGGTCCCACAGGCCCAGCACACCCCGAAAGCGATTGCACAGCACGATGGGTTTGCCGCTCCCGACGGAGCGGTAGGCCAGCTTGCGGCCACCGACTTCGACGAAGCGGGTGGTTGCCGTCGCTGAATTGTTGTCGCTCGTGCGCCCGCTCTGAGCATTGGCCTGCGAGGGCAAGGAGAGGGCGGCGGCCATGGCTGCGCTCGCGACGAGTGCTTGACGGCGGGATAGCGAGTCGGGGGTGCTAGCAGGGTCACTCATGTCAGGCTCCAGTTGTGATCAGTTTTGAATTCGCGCAGTGCTTTTGATGCAGATCTTTAGCGTGGCTTGTGCGTTGCGAACGCGTCCCAGGCACCGCAAAGTCTAGTAACTTGCAAACTGCAAGTCACATGCTATGTCTATGGCTTGCAAAATGCAAGTCACAAGCCTAAAATTTTCTACATGAAGAAAATCAATCAGTCTTCCGCGTGCCCAGATGGCTATCGATCAACATGTCCTATCGCCAACGTGCTGGACATCTTGGGCGATAAATGGACCCTGCTCGTGGTGCGCGATCTGTTGTTGTCGGGCAAGCGCCGTTATGGCGAGTTTCAGTCTTCACCCGAGTCGATTCCGACCAACATCCTGGCGGACAGGTTGAAGCGCTTGGAAGCTGCCGGTTTGGTCAAGAAAGAGTTCTACCAAGACAAGCCGCCGCGAGCGGAGTACTTCATCACCCGCAAAGGCGCCGATCTGGGCCCTGTATTGCAAGAGATGGCGCAATGGGGGCAGAAATACATTCCGGGCGTCATCACACCCAGTCAGTTCAATCAGCCTGAAATCAGGGATTAGCGTGTAGCTGGCTGAAACGGGGCAATCTGATCAAGCAGCGAGCTTGAGCACCCGATGTAGCCAAGCGCTCAAGCGTCAGCCTGGGCTGGAAAAAGAGCGCAGTCAGCGCCGGCGAACGCTGTCGTGACAGCTTCGCACTACGCTTGCTCCAGGCGTCTCCCCCATTACTGGATAGCGATGTTTGTCAGCGCTCGAGGCTGCCAACCACCACCGAGGGCCTTGAACGCTGCGACCGCTGCGCGGGCCGATTCGGTTTGGGCCTGCACGCGCGAATCTGAAACACGCAACAGGCTTTCGTCGGCAAGCAGCACTTCGATCAGGCTGACGACACCCTTCTGGTATGCCGCAAATGAAGCGCCGCGCGCGCGGCTGAGCGCGTCCACGCCTTGGGCAAGTTCGGCCAACTGCGCTTCACGCTTAACCAGGGCCGACAAGGCATTTTCCACGTCCTCCGTCGCCCGTAGCACGGCCAGTCGATAGGCCGCCAGACTCTCGGCTTCCTGCCCCTTTGCCTGCTCGATCTGCGCGTTGATGCGGCCGAAATCGAATAGACGCCAGCGCAAGCCCAGCACGCCGGACGCCTGATTGGCGCCGCTAGTGAACAGATTGCTGCTCGATACGCTTGTCGCGCTCCCCAGCAAGCCGCTCAGCGAGAGCTTGGGGTAGTACTCGGCCATCGCGACACCAATTCGCGCATTCGAGGCGGCCAGGCGGCGTTCGGCCACGATGAGGTCGGGGCGGCGGCGCAGCAGCTCGCCCGGCGCGCCCATGGCGTTGATCTGCGGGGCAAGGGGGATTTCAGCGAACTGACTCAATTCGGCCCGATGTGTGCCAGGCGCCGTGCCCAACATCACATCCAGGGCGTTCAGCGCGACGTCCAGGCCTGCCTCCAGCGCAGGAATAGACGCCCGGACCTGGGACAGCGCAGCTTCGGCCTGACGTACCTGCAGCTCGGGCGCCAGGCCCTTGCCGTAGAGCAGCTTGATGGTGGCGAGCAGATCCTGCTGTGTCTTCTCCTGCCGGCGCGCGACGTCCAGGCGGGCCTGCAGGCCGCGGATGCTGATATAGATGTCGGCGGTCTGGGCCGCTACGGCGAGCCGCGTGGCGACGACGCCGGCCTCCGAAGCGCTGTACTCAGCCAGCGCGGCTTCGCGCCCCCGGCGCAGACCGCCGAATGCGTCCAGCTCCCAGCTCGCGCCCAGATTGGCTTCATATGCACTGCCGTATCGGTCGAAGCCGGGCCTGGCGTTAAGAACCTGTCCCAGCGGCGTCTCGACCGACTGGTAAGCGCGGGCAGCCTGGCCACTGATATTGCCGGAGGGTAGCAAGGCGGCATTGGCCGCACCTAGCCCGGCACGTGCCTGCATCACGCGTGCCGAAGCCTGTGCAAGATCAAGATTCTGTGCCAGCGCCAGCGTCACGAAGCGCGTCAGTTGCGGATCGCCGAATCCTGCCCACCAGGTGGCAAGCTCGGCGCTGGATTTCGCCGTGCGTTGATCGACCGCCGTCTGCCCTTGGAAGCGGGCGGGCAGGGGCGTGTCGGGGTGAATGTAGTCAGGGCCGACGGCGCAGCCAGTCGACAGGCTTGCCAGCAGGAGTGAGATGAGCGTGGTTTTGGGCGACATGGATTTCTTTCTGGCGTCGAACGAGTGACCATAATACCAATTGGTCACTTATTGTCTAGTCTTTCCTGCTGGCGTAAGCTGCCTCCCATGATGAAAAACAGTACTCCTGCTGCCCTGGTGCGGGGCCCGGCCGACCACGAGGTGCGCAACCAGATCGTGCTCGCCGCCACCGAACACTTCAGCCGCTACGGTTACGAGAAGACGACCGTGTCAGATCTGGCGAAGGCCATCGGCTTTTCGAAGGCCTACATCTATAAGTTCTTCGAGTCGAAGCAGGCGATAGGCGAGATGATCTGCGCCAACTGCCTGGGCAAGATCGAGACCGACGTCAAGGCGGCCATCGATCAGGCCGATCGGCCCCCGGAGAAGCTGCGGCGCATGTTCAAGGCCGTCCTCGAACTGAGCCTGCAGCTGTTTTCGCAAGACCGCAAGCTGTATGAAATTGCGACCTCTGCCGCGACCGAGCGCTGGCAGTCCACGCTCGCCTATGAAGAGCGCATCCGGGTGATGCTGCGGAGCATCCTGGAGGAGGGGCGGCAGAGCGGGGACTTCGAGCGCAAGACGCCGCTCGATGAAACCGTGATGGCGATCTACCTGGTGCTGCGTCCTTTCCTGCACCCACTGATCCTGCAGCACAGCCTGGATTACACCGAGGACGCACCCGCTCAGCTTTCGAGCCTGGTGCTGCGCAGTCTGTCACCGTGAATGAAGAAAATTGTTTGTGACTATTGACTGAAATGGTCACAAGAAAGATGATGAAGGTCCCGATCACTTTACCAAAGGGACTTTCATGCTCCGCTTCGCCACTCCTTTATTCATGTGCGCCATACCCCTGGCGCTCGTCGCTTGCGGCGAGAAGGCGCCCGCCGATCCGCGCACCGAGCCCCCTCTGGTGCGCGCTGCGATGGCCCGGGAGGCCGGCGCGGCTTCACGTTCGTTTACGGGCACCGTCGCTGCACGGGTGCAGAGCGATCTTGGCTTCCGTGTCTCAGGCAAGGTGCTGGAGCGCCTGGTCGACGCCGGGCAAAGCGTCAAGCGCGGTCAGCCGCTGATGCGCATGGACCCCGTTGATCTGAAACTGGCGGCTCATGCCCAGCTGGAAGCGGTGGCCGCCGCACGGGCCCGTGCCCAGCAGACGGCCGAAGACGAGGCCCGCTACCGCGATTTGCGCGGCACCGGCGCCATCTCCGCATCCAGCTATGATCAGGTCAAGGCTGCGGCCGATGCTGCCCGTGCGCAGCTCAGCGCGGCAGAAGCTCAGGCCGACGTGGCCCGCAATGCAAGCCGCTACACCGAACTGCTGGCTGATGGCGACGGTGTGGTCATGGAAACCCTGGCCGAACCCGGGCAGGTCGTCAGCGCCGGACAGGTCGTGGTGCGGCTGGCGCATGCCGGCCGGCGTGAGGCGGTGATCCAGTTGCCGGAAACGCTGCGCCCGGTGATCGGTTCGGTGGCGCAGGCTAGCTTGTTTGGCAAGGAAGGCAAGCCCGTTCCAGCCAGACTGCGCCAGCTCTCCAACTCGGCGGATCGCCTCACGCGTACCTTCGAGGCGCGCTATGTGCTGGCGGGCGAGCTGTCGAACGCGCCGCTGGGCAGCACGGTCGTGCTCCAGATGCCGGAGAGGACTTCTTCAGAACAAGGCGGCCTGCAGGTTCCCATCGGTGCCTTGTTCGACCCGGGCAAGGGCCCCGGAGTGTGGGTCATCCAGGGCGAGCCCGCAAAGGTGTCCTGGCGGCCGGTCAGCATCCAGCGCGTCGATGACGCCGGCGCCTATGTCGCAGGCCAGATCAAGCAAGGCGAAAAAATCGTCGCGCTCGGCGCCCATCTTCTGCATGAGGGCGAACAGGTCCGCGTGGCGGGTCTGGCCGCGGCCAATACGACACAAGGAGCACATCCGTGAGCGAAGGCCGATTCAACCTGTCGGCGCTCGCGGTACGCGAACGCGCCATCACGCTGTTCCTGATCATCCTGATTTCGCTGGGCGGAGCCCTGTCCTTTTTCAAACTGGGGCGGGCCGAGGATCCCTCATTTACAATCAAGGTCATGACGATCGTCACCGCCTGGCCCGGCGCGACCGCGCAGGAGATGCAGGATCAGGTCGCCGAGAAGATCGAAAAGCGCTTGCAGGAGCTGCGCTGGTATGACCGCAGCGAGACCTACACCCGCCCCGGACTCGCCTTCACCACGCTGACGCTGCTCGATAGCACGCCGCCGTCGGAGGTACAGGATGAGTTCTATCAGGCCCGCAAGAAGGTCGGGGACGAACTGCGTAACCTGCCACCCGGAGTGCTCGGGCCGTTTGTGAATGACGAGTATTCCGATGTGACCTTCGCTTTGTACGCACTCAAGGCCAAGGGGGTACCCCAGCGCGAGCTGGTTCGCGAAGCGGAAACCCTGCGTCAGCGCCTGCTGCATGTGCCGGGGGTGAAGAAAGTCAACATCGTTGGCGAACAGTCAGAACGTATCTACGTCGAGTTCTCGCACGAGCGCCTGGCAACGCTGGGCATCAGCCCGCAGGATGTGTTCGCCGCGCTGGGCAGCCAGAATGCCTTGACGCCGGCGGGTTCGGTCGAGACCAAGGGACCGGAGGTATTCATCCGTCTGGACGGCGCTTTCGATGAGCTGGAGAAGATCCGCAACACGCCTGTGGTGGCGCAGGGGCGCACGCTGAAGCTCGCGGACATCGCCACGGTGAAGCGTGGTTATGAAGACCCGGCAACGTTCATCATCCGCAATGCTGGCGAGCCGGCGCTGCTGCTCGGTGTTGTCATGCGTGACGGCTGGAACGGGCTCGATCTGGGTAAGGCCTTGGACGGCGAGGTCAAAGCCATCAATGCCGTGCAGCCATTGGGCATGAGTCTGGACAAAGTGACCGATCAGGCTGTCAATATCAGCACAGCGGTCAATGAGTTCATGGTCAAGTTCTTCGCCGCGGTGATGGTGGTCATGTTGGTGAGCTTTGTCAGCATGGGCTGGCGTGTCGGTATTGTGGTGGCCGCTGCCGTTCCGCTGACCTTGGCGGTTGTCTTTGCCGTGATGCTGGCGACCGGCAAGAACTTCGACCGCATCACACTGGGCTCACTGATCCTGGCGCTCGGCCTGTTGGTGGATGACGCCATCATTGCCATCGAAATGATGGTGGTGAAAATGGAAGAAGGCTACGACCGTATCGCGGCTTCAGCCTACGCCTGGAGCCACACTGCGGCACCCATGCTGTCAGGCACGCTGGTCACGGCGGTCGGCTTCATGCCGAATGGCTTCGCACGCTCTTCGGCGGGCGAATACACCAGCAACATGTTCTGGATCGTCGGCATCGCACTCATCGCCTCATGGGTGGTGGCCGTGGTTTTTACGCCCTATCTCGGGGTCAAGCTGCTGCCCGATTTCAAGAAGGTCGAAGGCGGTCACGAGGCGATCTACGACACGCCTCGCTATAACCGCTTCCGCCGACTACTGCGGCAGGTCATCGCGCGGAAGTGGATCGTCGCCGGAACGGTGATCGGCCTTTTCGTGCTGTCGGTGCTCGGCATGGGGGTAGTCAAGAAGCAGTTCTTCCCGATTTCTGACCGTCCAGAAGTGCTGGTCGAGGTCCAGATGCCCTACGGCACCTCGATTACCCAGACCAGCGCTGCGTCGGCGCAGGTGGAAGCCTGGCTAGCCAAGCAAAAGGAAGCGAAGACTGTCACCGCCTACGTTGGCCAGGGGGCGCCGCGTTTCTATCTGGCGATGGGTCCGGAGCTCCCGGACCCGTCGTTTGCCAAAATCGTGGTGCGGACAGATAACCAGGATGAGCGCGAGGCGCTGAAACACCGCTTGCGGCAGGCCATCGCCGAAGGCCTGGCCCCGGAGGCGCGCGTGCGTGTCACCCAACTCATCTTCGGTCCGTACTCGCCCTTTCCGGTCGCTTATCGGCTCACCGGTCCAGATCCGGAGGTGTTGCGCAAGCTGGCGGAGGATGTGCGGCAGGTCATGGAGGCCAGCCCGTTGATGCTCACGGTCAACACGGATTGGGGGGTGCGCGTACCCACACTGCATTTCACTCTGCAGCAGGACCGCTTGCAGGCCGTCGGACTGAGCTCCAGCTCGGTGGCGCAACAACTGCAATTCCTGCTCAGCGGAATTCCTGTCACCGAAGTGCGTGAGGACATTCGCACGGTGCAGGTTGTCGCGCGTTCGGCGGGAAACAAGCGGCTCGACCCGGCCAGAATCGGCGACTTCACCTTGGCGGGCGTTCAGGGGCAGCGCATTCCGCTGTCACAGATCGGCAAAGTCGAGGTGCGCATGGAAGAGCCGATCATGCGCCGCCGCGACCGCGTGCCGACGATCACCGTGCGGGGTGACATTGGCGAAGGCTTGCAGCCGCCGGATGTGTCGGCGGCCATCACCCGGCAACTGCAGCCTGTCATCGACAAGCTGCCGAGTGGCTATCACATCGTGGAGGCGGGCTCCATCGAAGAGTCCGGCAAGGCGACTGTAGCGATGTTGCCGATCTTCCCGATCATGCTGGCGCTTACGCTGCTCATCATCATCCTGCAGGTGCGCTCGATGGCCGGCATGGTGATGGTCTTCCTGACCAGTCCGCTGGGGCTGATCGGTGTGGTGCCGGCGCTGATCCTCTTCCATCAGCCTTTTGGTATCAATGCGCTGGTGGGCTTGATCGCGCTGTCGGGCATCCTGATGCGCAACACGCTGATCCTGATTGGGCAGATTCGTGAGAACGAACAAGCCGGGCTGGACCCCTTCCGCGCCGTGGTCGAGGCGACGGTGCAGCGCGCGCGTCCGGTGATCCTGACCGCGCTGGCGGCAATCCTCGCGTTCATCCCGCTGACGCATTCGGTGTTCTGGGGAACGCTCGCCTATACGCTGATTGGCGGCACCTTTGCCGGAACCATCCTGACCCTCGTGTTCCTGCCCGCCATGTACTCCATCTGGTTCAAGATCAGGCCGGCGCTCCCGCAGAGCTGATCCGTCTTTGAGTCTCTGTTTGTGTGGTGCTGCAACACGATATGCATAAGATCCGAGGCGCAAGCCGTCTCGGATCACGTGTTTTCGTTGCGCTATCTTGTCTGAGATTGCGGCCTAAGCGCTGAAATCGGCTTGATTTGCCATGGCGGCAGTTCTGTTCTGCGCATGCAATGGCACATGATGCCGCAGTGAAGCGTCGCAAAAAGGCCGCAAAAGCAGAGCGCCACACCCGACTTCACAAAAAAATAGCCCGCTTTGGCGGGCTATTTTGTTTTAGCTTATTGAAGCTTATGGTGTTTATTGGTGGAGGCGGCGGGAATCGAACCCGCGTCCGAAAGTCCTCTACAACTGGATCTACATACTTAGTCGGTCAATTTTTTTTAACACCGCGCATTGCCGATCGACAGGCCCGCGCGACGCGAGTTACCTATTTTTTAGCTCCACACCAAGTAACCCGATGCGGCACGATTCCCTGTGAATGACACTGCTGTCGGTTGCCCGACCTGACCCAGAGAACAATCAGTGCAGTGGCTGAAGCCTTAAGCGGCTAGAGCGAATTGCTCGTCGTTTGCGAGTAAAACTTTTCAGATGGATTTACGAGGTCACTGATCCTCGGTATGCACCACGCTGCTTCGCGACCCCCGTCGAAACCAGGTCGCCCCCAGCAATCTTCATTCTACGCTTTGGCTGACAGGTAGTCCAACAGATCCAGCGGCTGCTCGATGGTGTAGTCGGCGTTCCAGGCTTCAATCGGCTTGTCTTCGCCGATGTAGCCCCAGCGCACTGCGACGCTGTGCATCCCGGCGGCTTTGGCGGCAATGATGTCGCGTTCGTCGTCGCCCAGGTAGATGCAGCGCTCAGGCGCGATGGCGCACAGCGCGGCGGCGTGGAGCAGGGGCTCCGGCGCCGGTTTGGCCTTGGCCGTCGTGTCTCCGCTGACCACGCAAGCTGCGCGCTGATTCAGCTGCATGGCGGCAACCAGCGGCGTGGTGAAGCGGGTGTGCTTGTTGGTGACGATGCCCCAGGGCAGGCCGCGCGCTTCGAGCTCAGCGAGCAGGGCAGGCATGCCCGCAAAAAGCTGCGTATCGACGCAGATATTGGCGCTGTAATGTTGCAGGACGCGATCTGCCAGTGCTGCGTAGCGCGCGTCATCAGGACTGATGCCGTAGCCGGCGCGCAGCAGGCCGCGCACGCCCTGTGAGGTGAGCGGACGCAGCTGGCTCAGCGGCAGGGCCGGCAGGCCGTCTTCCAGGCGGGTGCGGTTGAGTGCGCCGGCCAGGTCGGGGGCCGTGTCGGCCAGGGTGCCATCGAGGTCGAACAACACGCAGAGGATGTCGTGCTCAGGCATGTTTGACACAGCGCATCAGGTAATTGACGTCGGTGCCGGCGCCCAGGCTGTAGCGCTTGTCGAGCGGGTTGTAGTGCATGCCGATCAGTTCGACCACGTCCAACCCCGCATCGCGTGCAAAGCGCGTCAGTTCGGCGGGCTTGATGAAGCGCTGGTATTCGTGGGTGCCGCGCGGCAGCATGCGCAGCAGGTATTCGGCGCCGATGATGGCCATCAGGTAAGCCTTGGCATTGCGATTGATGGTCGAGAAGTACACCGAAGCCCCTGGCGCTGCGAGATCAGCGCAGGCGCGCACGGTGCTGGCCGGATCCGGTACGTGTTCGAGCATCTCCATGCAGCTGACGACTTCAAACTGGCCCGGGCGCTCGGCAGCAATCGTCTCGGCGGCGATCTTCTGGTAATCGACGCTCACGCCGCTATCCAGCGCATGCAAGCGGGCAACGGCCAGTGCCTTGTCCGACAGATCGATGCCGGTCACCTTGGCGCCGCGCTGCGCCATGCTCTCGGCGAGGATGCCGCCGCCGCAGCCGATATCGATGACGGCTTTGCCGCTGATGGGCGAGGCCGCGTCGATCCAGTCCAGGCGCAAGGGGTTGATTTCGTGCAGGGGGCGGAATTCCGATTGCGGGTCCCACCAGCGGTGGGCCAGTGCGCTGAATTTGGCCAGTTCGCTATCGTCGGCATTGGTCTGAATCACGGTATTCCCCAGTCTCACAAGAAAATAAAAAGCCCTGCCGAAGCAGGGCTTTTTCAGGCAGTGGCGGCTATTTTACTTGACGCCGACAGCTTCCAGTTCAACGCGACGGTCCGGACCGAAGAAGTCAACCAGCTTCTTGTTCTTGCCGTTGAACGGGCCGAGCTTCTTGTAGTCGTCGTTGGTCACCGGTTGGGTTTCGCCCTTACCTTCCGTGTAAACACGGTTGGCCGGCACACCCTTGCTCACCAAGAAGTCCTTGACGGCAGCAGCACGCTTTTCCGACAGGGCTTGGTTGTAAGCATCGGAACCCAGACGGTCAGCGTGACCGACGGCGATGACGACTTCCAGCGAGGACAGCTTGGTCACGCGCTCAGCGAAAGCTGCGAGCTTTTCCTGACCCAGCGGGGTGACGACAGCTTTGTCGTACTCGAACAGGGCATCAGCCGGGATGTTGACCTTGACTGCAGCGGGGGCCGGAGCAGGAGCCGGTGCCGGAGCGGGAGCAGGCTTCGGTGCCGGTGCCGGTGCGGGGGCCGGAGCAGGAGCGGGCTTCGGCGGCTGGCAAGCGGCTTCTTTGGCGAATTCCGGTTCGCAGGTGCAGCCGACCGGCTTGCCATTGGAGCCCATCACGCTCAGGGCCAGTTCCTTGGTCCAGATACCGGCCGAACGCCAGCACAGACCGTCGTTGGCGCGCTCGATGACCTTGTCGGCGGAGATTGCGTAGGGCTGCGGGCCAGTACCACTGGTGGTGATCGACTGGGCGAAGGCGCTGGTGATGCTTGCAGCGGCAAGAACCGTCAGCAGAAGTTTTTGACTTGTCTTCATATGCTCCTCAATTACTGTTTGTGAAGAAAAGGACTGAGCGGATCACCCATGCCCATCTAATGCCCTTGCCTTGCAGCTTGATTGCACCGCAGGGCATTGGTTCTACTGCATCCTGCATTAAAAATTCATGACGCGAATCAATGTAGAAATTGAATTCCCGCCTTAATTCTGCAGGGAATTCTGCCACAGCCGTGAAAGACGCAGCAATTCAGTGTTGTCATTATGCAACAGTACTCCTCCTTTCACCACATGCCGACCGCCGACCCAGGTTTCCTGGACGTGCTCGCGGCCGCAGGCATAGACGATGTGCGATGCAACATTGAATATTGGTGAAGTTTCAAGTGAATTCAGTGCGATAGCGCACATGTCGGCAAGTTTGCCCGGGCGCAGGCTGCCCAGCTCGGCGCTGCGGCCCAAGGCGTGTGCGGCGTGGATAGTCGCCATTTGTAAAATCTTGTGTGCTGGCAAGGCACTTGCATCCATCGTGCTGAGCTTGGCCAGCAGGGCGGCTTGACGCATTTCCTGCAGGATGTCCAGGCGGTTGTTGCTGGCCGCGCCGTCGGTGCCAAGACCAACATGAATCCCTGCGGCCAGCATGGCGGCGACGGGCGCCGCACCGCTGGCGAGCTTCATGTTGGAGACCGGGTTGTGGGCGATGCCGACATTGTTGAGGGCAAGGCTGGCGATTTCGTCCGGCGTCACATGCACGGCGTGGGCGATCAGTAGATTGGGCCCCAGCAAGCCCAGTGACTGTAGGCGTTGCAAGGGGCGCACGCCATGCTCGGCAAGGCTTTGCGCAATTTCATCGCGTGTTTCGTGCGCATGGATGTGGATCATCAGATCCAGCTCTTCGGCGAGCGAGCCGATGCGTTCGAAGCTGGCGTCAGAAACCGAATAGGGGGCGTGCGGCGCCAGGGCGAAGTCGATCAGCGGATGCTCGCGCCAGGCGCTGTGTGCCTGCAGGCCTTTGTGCAAATAGTCGGCCGCGTCCGCGGCGTAGTTGGTCGGGAAGTCGATCACCGTCATGCCGATCACGGCGCGCATGCCTAGTTGTTCGTAGGCGCGCGCGGCAGCGTCCGGGAAGAAATACATGTCGTTGGCGCAGGTTACGCCACCGAGCAACATTTCGGCGCCGCCGAGCAAGCTGCCGTGGAAGACGAATTCCTCGCTGACGTGCTGTCGCTCGGCTGGCCAGATGGCTTCCTGCAGCCAGCGCATCAGGGGCAGGTCGTCGGCGTAGCCGCGCAGCAGCGACATCGGCGTGTGCGTGTGCAGATTGATGAGTCCGGGCAGCAGCACATGATCTTCAAGGCAGACGGTCTCGGTCGCGCTGTAGCGCAAGCGCGCCTCGCTGATCGGCAAGATGTCGAGGATGCGGCCGCCGCGCACGGCGACGGCATGATTTTCCAGCGTCAGCTCGGCGGGTTCGACCGGGATCACCCAGCGGGCTTCAATCAGCAGGTCCAGGTGCTCAAGTGCTTGATTCATGGCTTGGGCGGGCTGTTGTAGGGGTGGTGGATAGGCCGGGCTCTCGGGGGTACGGCATGTTACAATTGCACGCTTTTGGGAAAGCCTTGGCTTGCTTCAGCCTGCCTTTGCGGGCGTTGTGCTGACCGCCTCTGCTTGTTCGCGCATTCCGGATATTACGACACTCGCGCCACATGAATTCATTCGCAAAAGAAACGCTCCCGATCAGTCTTGAAGAGGAGATGCGCACTTCCTATCTCGATTACGCCATGAGCGTGATCGTCGGGCGGGCGCTGCCGGACGTCAGGGATGGCCTGAAGCCGGTCCATCGTCGCGTGCTTTACGCGATGCATGAATCGAATTTCGCCTGGAACCGCGCTTACGTGAAGTGCGCCCGCGTGGTCGGCGACGTGATGGGTAAGTACCACCCGCACGGCGACTCGGCGATCTACGACACCCTGGTGCGGATGGCGCAGGATTTCTCGCTGCGTTACACGCTGATCGACGGGCAGGGCAATTTCGGCTCCATCGATGGCGACAATGCGGCGGCCATGCGTTACACCGAGTGCCGCCTGGACAAGATCTCCGCCGATCTGCTGGCCGATATCGAAAAGGAAACGGTCGACTTCCAGCCCAACTACGACGGCAAGGAACTCGAACCGACCGTGCTGCCGACGCGGGTGCCGAACCTGCTGGTCAACGGCAGCTCGGGGATCGCCGTGGGTATGGCGACCAATATCCCGCCGCACAATCTCTCCGAAGTCATCGAAGCCTGCCTGTGCCTGCTGGGCAATCCGGATACGGA
This sequence comes from Uliginosibacterium sediminicola, assembly GCF_039631295.1. Lineage (NCBI taxonomy): Bacteria > Pseudomonadati > Pseudomonadota > Betaproteobacteria > Rhodocyclales > Zoogloeaceae > Uliginosibacterium > Uliginosibacterium sediminicola. Next base: position 105,537 of record NZ_JBDIVE010000007.1, read on the forward strand.
TATTGAAGAGCTGATCAAGCTGGTGCCGGCGCCGGACTTTCCCACTGCCGGCCTGATCTATGGTCTGTCGGGCGTGCATGATGGCTATCGCACCGGTCGCGGTCGCGTGATCATGCGCTCGCGTACGCACTTCGAAGACATTCCGAAGAGCAATGATCGCCAGGCCATCATCATCGATGAGCTGCCCTATCAGGTGAACAAGCGCACCCTGCTCGAAAAGATTGCCGAGCTGGTGGGCGAGAAGAAGATCGAGGGTATCTCTGATCTGCGCGACGAGTCGGACAAGTCCGGCATGCGCGTGGTGATCGAGCTCAAGCGCGGCGAAATGCCCGAGGTGGTGCTGAACAATCTGTTCAAGCAGACGCAGATGCAAGACAGCTTCGGCATGAACATGGTCGCGCTGGTCGATGGCAAGCCGCGCCTGCTCAACCTCAAGCAGATGCTCGAGTGCTTCCTCTCGCATCGTCGTGAAGTCATTACGCGGCGCACGATCTTCGAATTGCGCAAGGCGCGCGAACGCGGCCATGTGCTTGAAGGTCTGGCTGTCGCGCTGTCCAACGTGGACGAGATCATCGCCCTTATCAAGGCGGCACCGACGCCGGCGATTGCCAAGCAGGAGCTGATGAGCCGCCAGTGGCGCTCGCCCCTGGTTGAAGAAATGCTCTCGCGCGCCATGGTGGCCGAATACCGTCCGGACGGTCTGGGCGAAGAGTTCGGTCTGTCGGCGCAGGGTTATCGCCTCTCCGAAGTGCAGTCGCAGCGCATTCTTGAAATGCAATTGCAGCGCCTGACCAATATGGAGCAGGACAAGATCGTCAGCGAATACAAGGAGGTGATGGACATCATCACCGACCTGCTCGACATCCTGGCCAAGCCGGCGCGCATCACCCAGATCATCTCTGACGAGCTGCGCGCGATCCGCGAACAGTTCGGCGATCCGCGCAAGTCGGAAATCGTGCTCGGTACTTCGGATATCAATATTGAAGACCTGATCACGCCGGAAGACATGGTGGTCACGCTCTCGCACACCGGCTACTTCAAGCGCCAGCCGCTCGCCGACTATCGCGCGCAGAAGCGTGGCGGGCGTGGCAAGCAGGCTGCGGCGACCAAGGAAGACGACTGGATCGACCAGCTCTTCGTCGCCAATACGCACGATTACATCCTGTGCTTCTCCAACCGTGGCCGTCTGTACTGGCTCAAGGTCTATGAAGTGCCGGAAGGCAATCGCAATTCGCGCGGCAAGCCGATCGTCAATCTGTTCCCGCTGGTCGAAGGCGAGAAGATCACCGCCGTGCTGCCGGTCAAGGAATTCGACGAAGGCCACTTCATCTTCATGGCGACCGCACAGGGCACCGTGAAGAAGACGCCGCTGACCGATTTTGCCAATCCGCGCAAGGCCGGCATCATTGCCGTGGGCCTCGATGATGGTGACTACCTGATCGGCGTGGCGGTAACCGATGGCGACTGCAATGTGATGCTGTTCTCCGATGCAGGTAAGGCGGTGCGCTTCAGCGAAAACGATGTGCGCCCGATGGGCCGCACTGCGCGCGGCGTGCGCGGCATGATGCTCGAAGATGGTCAGAGCGTGCTGTCGATGCTGGTCGCGCATGGCGAGACGCAAAGCGTGCTGACGGCGACCGAAAACGGTTACGGCAAGCGCACCTCGATCAGCGAATACACCCTGCACGGTCGCGGCACCAAGGGCATGATCGCGATCCAGGGTTCGGAGCGCAACGGCAAGCTGGTCGCAGCGGTGCTGGTTGATCCGACCGATCACGTGATGCTGATTGCCGACAACGGTGTGCTGATCCGCACCCCGGTGCGTGACATCCGCGAACTGGGCCGTTCGACGCAGGGCGTGACGCTGATCCATCTGGATTCCGGCGCCAAGCTCTCGAGCATCGAAAAGATTGTCGAGACCGACGAGGAAGAAGCCGCCGACGCAGGCACGCAGGATACTTCCGGTGAGGGCGCAAGCGACGAGGGCCAAGCGTGACGCGGGTTTTCAATTTTTCAGCGGGACCGGCTGCGCTGCCGGAAGAGGTGCTGAGCCAGGCCGCAGCGGAAATGCTCGACTGGCACGGCAGTGGCATGTCGGTGATGGAAATGAGCCATCGCGGCAAGGAGTTCACCAGCATCATCGAGCAGGCGCTCGCCGATGTACGTGAGCTGATGCAGGTGCCCGCAGGTTATCAGGTGCTGTTCATGCAGGGCGGCGGGCTGGGCGAGAACGCCATCGTGCCGCTCAATCTGCTCGGCCGGAACAACAAGGTCGATATCGTCGAGACGGGCAGCTGGTCCGCCAAGTCGCGCGCAGAAGCGGCCCGCTACGGTGATCTGCATCTGGCTGCCAGCGGCCTGCGTGCTGAGGCCAAGCAGGGCAAGTACACGAGCATTCCGGCTGTGGCCGACTGGCGCGTGCGCAGCGATGCGGCTTATCTGCACATCTGCGGCAATGAAACCATCGACGGCGTCGAGTTCTTCGACTTTCCGGACATGGCGGCGCTGGGCGCGCCGGACGTGCCCCTGGTGGTCGATGTGTCCTCGCACATTCTCTCGCGTCCGCTGGATGTCAGCAAATGCGGTCTGCTGTTCGGCGGCGCGCAAAAGAACATCGGCCCGGCAGGCCTGACCCTGGTCATCGTGCGCGATGATCTGCTCGACCAGGCGCATGCGCTGTGCCCTTCAGCCTTCAACTACAAGCTGGTGGCGGCCAATGGCTCGATGTACAACACGCCGCCGACCTACTCGATCTATATCGCTGGTCTGGTGTTCCAGTGGCTCAAGCGTCAGGGCGGTGTGGCGGCGATGGCTGAACGCAATGCGGCCAAGGCCAGCTTGCTCTACGACGCGCTGGACCAGAGCGAGCTCTACATTACGCATGTCGAACATGCTTGCCGCTCGCGCATGAACGTGCCGTTCTTCCTGCGCGACGAATCGCTCAACGAGGCCTTCCTGGCCGGCGCCAAGGCGCGCGGCCTGTTGCAGCTCAAGGGGCACAAGTCGGTGGGCGGCATGCGCGCATCGCTTTACAACGCCATGCCGCTTGCGGGCGTGCAGGCTCTGGTGGACTACCTCAAGGAATTCGAGAAGAGCCATGGCTGATTCTTCTTCTGCTGCCGAGCAGCCGCTGAGTGCGGAACAGACCGAAGCCTTGCTGACGGTGCGCAAGGATATCGACCGGCTGGATGCGGAGATTCTGCAGCGCCTGGCCGAGCGGGCGCGTTGCGCGCAGCGCGTAGGCGAGATCAAGAAGGGCCCGCTGTATCGCCCTGAGCGTGAAGCGCAGGTGCTGCGCAATATCGCCGAGAAGAATCCCGGCCCGCTGTCGAATGAAGCGGTGCAGCGCATCTTCCGCGAGATCATGTCCTGGTGTCTGGCGCTTGAGCAGCCGCTCAAGGTGGCCTACCTCGGGCCGCATGGCACGTATTCCGAATCAGCAGCGAGCAAGCATTTTGGCGGCGCCCCCGACCTGCAACCGCAGCAGACCATCGACGATGTGTTCCACGCCGTCGAAGCCGGCGCAGCGGCCTATGGTGTCGTGCCGGTCGAGAATTCGACCGAGGGCGCGGTTGGCCGCACGCTGGACCTCTTCATGTCGGGCAATGTCTCGGTGTGTGGTGAAGTGAGTCTGCGTGTGCGCCAGAACCTGATGACGCACGCGGCCGACATGTCACAGGTCAAGCGCATTTACTCGCATTCACAATCCTTGTCGCAGTGTAACGATTGGTTGGCGCATCATGCGCATGGTATTCCGCGCCTGTCTGTGTCGAGCAATGCCGAAGCGGCACGGCTCGCGGCGGAAGACAAAGAAGCGGCTGCCATTGCCGGGGAGCGCGCGGCCCAGCACTTTGCCCTGCCTATCCTGCATGCCAACATCGAAGACGACCCGAACAACACGACACGCTTCCTGGTCATCTCGGCACATGACGCGAGCCCTTCCGGTCGCGACAAAACCTCCATCGTCTGCTCTGCGCTGCACAAGCCTGGCGCCGTGCATGCCTTGCTGCAGCCATTTGCCGACGAAGGGGTGAGCATGACCAAGTTCGAGTCACGGCCATCGCGTACCGGTTTGTGGGAATACGTGTTCTACGTTGATGTCGAGGGACATCGCGAAGATCCTGCGGTGGCGCGTGCGCTTGCGGCGCTGGCCGATCGTGCGGCCTTCCTCAAGGTGCTCGGCTCCTATCCCGTGGCAGCCATCTGAAGCCTGCTGTTTTACGGAGTTCTGAATGACGATTGCACAACGTGCGCCTGACTATATCCGCGCGATTTCGCCTTATGTGCCCGGCAAGCCGGTGTCCGAGCTGGCCCGTGAGATGGGGCTGAACGAGGCCGACATCGTCAAGCTCGCCTCCAATGAAAATCCCCTGGGCATGAGCCCCAAGGCAAAGGCTGCGCTGCTGGCGGCCGTCGAGGATCTGGCCCGCTATCCGGATGGCAATGGTTTCGCGCTCAAGCAGGCCTTGGCTGCCCGGCTGGGCGTCGGGCTCGATACCCTGGTGCTCGGCAATGGTTCCAATGACGTGCTGGAGCTGGTGGCGCGTGCCTTTCTCGACGAGAACAGCAGCGGCGTCTTTGCCCAGCACGCTTTTGCGGTGTACCCGCTGGCGATCCAGAGCGTCGGCGCACGCCTGATCGAAGTGCCGGCGCGTAACTTCGGCCATGATCTGGCGGCGATGGGCGACGCCATTGCGGCGGATACGCGCGTCGTCTTCATCGCCAACCCGAACAATCCGACCGGTACCTTCCTGCCGGGCGAGCTGATCGAATCCTTCCTCAAGCAAGTCTCGCCGGATGTGATCGTGGTGCTTGACGAGGCCTACAACGAATATCTGGCGCCCGCCCAGCGTTACGACGCCGTGGCCTGGCTGGCGAAGTATCCGAATCTGGTCATCACCCGCACCTTCTCCAAGATCTACGGTCTGGCCGGTCTGCGCATCGGCTACGCGGTGGCCAGTCCTGCCGTGGCGGATCTGATGAACCGTGTGCGTGCGCCCTTCAATGCCAATAGTCTGGCGCTGGCTGCGGCCGAAGCTGCACTGGCGGACGATGAGTTCCTGCAGCAAAGCTATGAGACCAATCGCCAAGGCATGGCGCAGATCATCGCGGGGCTCGACAAACTGGGCTTGCAGCACATTCCCTCGGCCGGCAATTTCCTCACCTTCAAGGTGGGCGATGGCGCCGGCGTGAATCTGCGCCTGCTCAAGCAGGGCGTGATCGTGCGGCCGATTGCGGGCTACGGCATGCCGGAATGGCTGCGTGTGTCGATTGGCAGCGAAGCCGAAAACGCGCGTTTCCTCGCCGCGCTGGAACAGGCGGTCCGCGCATGAACGTGAGCTTCGAGCGTGTTGTCATTGCCGGTGTCGGCCTGATCGGTGGCTCCTTTGCGGCCGCCTTGCGGCAGGCGGCGGTGGCCCGGCATCTGGTGGGTGTCGGTCGTTCGCGTGCCTCGCTCGACGAGGCGCTGGCGCTGGGCCTGATCGATGAAGTGCAGACTGACTGGGCGGCCGCCCTCAAAGGGGCCGATCTGGTCTTGCTGGCCATGCCGGTCGGCCAGATGGCGACGGTAATGGCGGCGATGGCGCCGCACCTTGAAGCGCAGACCCTGGTGACCGACGCCGGCAGTACCAAGGCGGATGTGATCGATGCGATCTATACGCACCTGGGTGTGCACATCGCCCGCTTCGTGCCGGCGCATCCGATTGCCGGAGCCGAGAAGAGTGGTCCTGCGGCAGCCAGCGCAACGCTGTTCCAGGATCGCAAGGTGGTGCTCACGCCCTTGCCGGAGAATGCGCCGGATGCCATCGACCGCGTGCGCGCGGCCTGGGTCGCCTGCGGCGCGCAGATGTTCCAGATGAGCCCGCAGGAGCATGACCGCGTCTTTGCCGCCGTCAGCCATCTGCCGCATTTGCTGGCCTTCGGCCTGGTGCACGATCTGGCTGCGCGGGCCAATGCCGAGCAGCTGTTCAAGTATGCGGCCTCGGGTTTTCGCGATTTCACGCGGATTGCCGGCAGCCATCCGGAGATGTGGCGCGACATCTGCGTGGCCAATCGTCAGGCCTTGCTGGCCGAACTCGATGCCTATCTGGCGCAGCTTGCCTGGCTGCGCGCGCTGCTGTTGCAAGGCGACGGGCAAGAGCTGGAAAAGCTGTTCAGCGAAGCCAGCGCGGCACGTAATAAATGGGCCAATTCGCAGTGAGTTGGCGCTCATGCCCGCTGCGCCGGGCTGATGAATCGAAAGCGATGTGAAGCATGGAATTTCTCGATCTTGCACCCTTGCGTCAGGCCCGTGGCACGGTCCGCTTGCCCGGCTCGAAGAGCATTTCCAATCGCAGCTTGCTGCTCGCGGCACTGGCCGAGGGCACGACCGATATCCGCGATCTGCTCGCCTCGGACGACACCGATCGCATGCTCGAAGCGCTGAGTTTGCTGGGCGTGTCAGTAGAGAAGACGGGAGAGCGGGACTATCGAGTTGTCGGTGCGCCTGCTGGCTTTGCCAACAAGAATGCGGATCTCTTTCTGGGCAATGCCGGCACCGCATTTCGTCCGCTGACGGCGGCCTTGGCTTTGGCGGGCGGTACGTACAAGCTGCATGGCGTGCCGCGCATGCACGAGCGCCCGATCGGCGACCTCGTCGATGGCTTGCGGCAGATTGGCGCGAATATCGAATACCTTGGCAACGAGGGCTTCCCGCCGCTGCAGATTCGCCCGGCCGAGATCAAACCCGGCGGTGTGGTGAGAATTCGCGGCAATGTCTCCAGCCAGTTCCTGACCGCGCTGCTGATGGCGTTGCCGACCACGGGCGTGGAGACGACGGTCGAAGTGATCGGTGAGCTGATCTCCAAGCCTTATATCGAGATCACTCTCAAGCTGATGGCGCAGTTCGGCGTCGAAGTGCAGCGCGAAGGCTGGCAGCGCTTCTTCATCCCCGGCGGCAAGCGCTACGTCTCTCCGGGCACCTTGTACGTCGAAGGCGATGCCTCCTCGGCCTCGTATTTCCTCGCCGCCGGCGCCATTGGTGGCGGGCCGCTGCGCGTCGAAGGCGTGGGGCGCAACAGCATCCAGGGCGATGTGGCATTTGCCGCCGCGCTGGAGCAGATCGGCGCGCAGATCAGCATGGGTGACAACTGGATCGAAGCGCAGGCGCCTGCCGGCGGGCTCAAGGCTTTCGACATGGATTTCAACCACATCCCCGATGCGGCGATGACCCTGGCCGTCGCTGCGCTGTTTTGCGATGGCCCCTCGCGCCTTACCAATATCGGCAGCTGGCGCGTCAAGGAGACCGACCGCATCAGCGCGATGGCGACCGAATTGCGCAAAGTAGGCGCCACGGTGGAGGAGGGCGAAGACTGGCTGCGCATCGTGCCGCCGGCAAATCTCAGCGCCAACGCCGCCATCGATACCTATGATGATCATCGTATGGCGATGTGCTTCTCGCTGGTCGCATTGGGCGGTGTGCCGGTGCGCATCAATGATCCGAAATGCACCGCCAAGACCTTTCCCGAATATTTTGATGTCTTCGCGGGCGTTACCCGCTGAACATGATTTCCGCAGTGGCACGCTGGGCGGCGCAATTGGCCGCTCGCGTATTGCCGTCGTGCTGCACAAAAGGTGTGTATGAAACAAACTCTGATTGAACTGCTTGATTCACGCGTGCGCGCTGCGCTCGATGCTGCTGGCTGTGCCGGCGCGCCGGCCGTGGTGGCACCCGCCGGCCGCCCCGAATTCGGCGACTACCAGGCCAATGGCGTGATGGGCGCTGCCAAGGCACGCAAGATGAATCCGCGTGCACTGGCCGAACAAGTCATCACGCATCTCGATCTGGCGGGCATTGCCAGCAAGGTCGAGATCGCCGGCCCCGGCTTTATCAACATCACGCTAGCGCCGGAATATCTGGCCTCCCTGGCCACCGACGCCTTGGCCGACGCACGTCTCGGTGTGCCGCAGATCGCCGCCCAGCGCGTCGTCATCGATTACTCCGGCCCCAACCTCGCCAAGGAAATGCACGTCGGCCATCTGCGCTCGACCATCATTGGCGATGCACTGGCGCGGGTGCTGCGCTTCCTCGGCCATACCGTGATCGCACAGAACCATGTGGGCGATTGGGGCACGCAGTTCGGCATGCTGACCGCTTATTTGATTGAAGCGGAGCAGGGCGGCGACGTCGCGCTGTCGGACCTCGAAGACTTTTACCGTCGTGCCAAACAACGCTTCGATGAAGATGCGGCTTTTGCCGACACGGCGCGCGAATACGTCGTCAAGCTGCAAGGCGGCGATGCTCAGGTGAATGCGCTGTGGCGCAAGTTTCTCGACATCTCCCTGCATCACTGCGAGGCCGTCTACGAGCGCCTCGGCGTGGCGCTGAGGCGTGAGGATGTGCGCGGCGAGAGTTTCTACAACGATGATCTGCCCGTCGTCGTCGCCGATCTGCAAGAGAAGGGACTGGCGGTTGAGAGCGATGGCGCGCAGGTGGTCTTCCTCGATGAATTCAAGAACAAGGAAGGCGAGGCCCAGGCCTACATCGTGCGCAAGCAGGATGGCGGCTACCTGTATGCGACCAGCGATCTGGCCGCGATCCGCTACCGCATCGGCACCCTGCATGCCGACCGCATCCTCTACGTGGTCGATGCCAGACAAGCCCTGCATTTCCAGCAGCTGTTCACCCTGAGTCGCAAAGCCGGCTTCGTGAGCGAAGCCACCAAGCTCGAACACGTCGGCTTTGGCGTGATGCTGGGCGACGATGGCAAGCCCTTCAAGACGCGTAGCGGCACCACGGTCAAGCTGGTCGACTTGCTGCAGGAAGCTGAAGAGCGCGCCTTTGCGCTGGTCAGCGAGAAGAACGCCGAGATGGCCGAAGCCGAGCGCAAGACCATTTCGCAGGCGGTCGGTATTGGCGCCGTCAAATACGCCGATCTCTCCAAGAACCGCAGCAGCGACTACGTCTTCAGCTGGGACACCATGCTGTCCTTCGAAGGCAATACGGCGCCGTATCTGCAGTACGCCTATACGCGTATCCAGAGCGTGTTCCGCAAGGTCGACAGCTGGAACGAGGCCGCACCGATCACCCTGACGGAAGCCGCCGAACGTACGCTGGCGCTTGAACTGGCGCGTTTCTCCGATGCGCTCAATGCCGTGAGTCGTGAGACGGCGCCGCACTTCCTGTGCAGCTATCTTTACGATCTGGCGACGCAGTTCATGCGCTTTTACGAAGCTTGTCCGGTGCTCAAGAGCGAAGGTGCGCTGCGCGACAGCCGCCTGCGTCTGTGTCAGCTGACGGCGCGTACGCTCAAGACCGGCCTGGATCTGCTGGGCATCAATATTCTCGAGGTGATGTGATGGCGAGCATTCCTGTTCTGGCGATTGATGGGCCAACGGCCTCGGGCAAGGGGACGGTCGCCGCGCGTGTGGCCGAAGTGCTGGGCTGGAATCTGCTCGATTCCGGTTCGATCTACCGCATGCTGGCGCTGTCAGCGATCAAGCGCAACGTCGCTTTCGACGACGAGGCGCAGCTGGTCAAGCTGGCCGACGCCCTGGATGCGAGCTTCGATCATGGCCGCATCGTGCTCGATGGCGAGGACGTCTCCATCGTCGTGCGGCGTGAAGAGACCGGCAATGCCGCCTCCAAGCTGGCCGCCTTGCCGGCCGTGCGCCTGGCGCTGCTGGCCCGCCAGCGCGCCTATCGGCAGTCGCCGGGCCTGGTCGCCGATGGGCGCGATATGGCGTCGGTGGTGTTTCCCGATGCCTTTCTGAAGATTTTCATGACCGCTTCGGCCGAAGCGCGTGCCGAGAGACGTTATAAACAGTTGATCGACAAAGGTTTGTCGGCTAACATTGACAGTCTTGTGCTCGAATTGAGGGAGCGTGACCTGCGCGATTCATCGCGACCGGTGGCGCCGCTCAAGCAGGGCCCTGATTCGGTCTTGCTGGATACGACCGCGATGGGAATTGAAGAAGCCGTGCAATTCGTGCTCGATCACGCCCACGCCGCCTTGTCTGCCAAGGCCTGACGGTCTGGTCATTGCCGGGTATTGACGACAAGCATTGACGCCTTGTCGATGCCCTGCAGCGTCCGGTGTGTTCAACTTACTGATTTACGTCGCGTTCGCGTGACGCTCCGAGCCTCCTACACATGTCCATCTCCTCAGAAGTTTCCACCGAAAACTTCGAAGACAGCTTTGCTGCGCTCTTCGAAGAAAGCCTCAATCGCCAGGAAATGCGCGCCGGTGAAGTCATCACCGCTGAAGTCGTGCGCATCGACAACAACTTCGTTGTCGTCAACGCTGGCCTGAAGTCTGAAAGCTATATTCCGCTCGACGAGTTCCGCAATGATCGCGGCGAGCTTGAAGCAACCCCCGGCGATTTCGTGCTGGTCGCTATCGAGTCCCTCGAAGACGGTTTCGGTGAAACCCGTCTGTCGCGCGACAAGGCCAAGCGCATCGCTGCATGGAACTTCCTCGACACCGCACTGACCGATGGCACCCTGGTCAAGGGCGTGGTGACGGGCAAGGTCAAGGGCGGTCTGACCGTCATGACCAACGGCATCCGTGCCTTCCTGCCGGGTTCGCTGGTCGACATGCGTCCGGTCAAGGACACGACCCCGTACGAAGGCAAGGAATTCGAATTCAAGGTCATCAAGCTGGACCGCAAGCGTAACAACGTCGTGGTTTCGCGCCGCGCCGTGCTCGAAGTGAGCATGGGTGAGGAGCGCGAAAAGCTGCTGTCCAACCTGGCCGAAGGCACCATCGTCAAGGGTATCGTCAAGAACATCACCGACTACGGCGCATTCGTGGATCTGGGTGGTATCGACGGCCTGCTGCACATCACCGACCTGGCATGGCGCCGCGTCCGTCACCCGTCCGAAGTGCTGACGGTGGGCGACGAAGTGACCGCCAAGGTGCTGAAGTTCGACCAAGAGAAGAACCGCGTTTCGCTGGGCATGAAGCAACTCGGCGAAGATCCGTGGGTTGGCATCGCTCGCCGCTACCCGGCCAGCACCCGCCTGTTCGGCAAGGTCACCAACATCACCGACTACGGCGCATTTGTTGAAGTCGAACAAGGCATCGAAGGTCTGGTCCACGTGTCCGAAATGGACTGGACCAACAAGAACATCCACCCGACCAAGGTTGTCCAGCTGGGCGACGAAGTCGAAGTGGCGATCCTCGAAATCGACGAAGACCGTCGTCGTATCTCGCTGGGCATGAAGCAGTGCAAGGCCAATCCGTGGGATGACTTCGCGGCCAACCACAAGAAGGGTGACCGCGTGCGCGGCGCTATCAAGTCGATCACCGACTTCGGCGTGTTCATCGGCCTGCCTGGCGGTATCGATGGTCTGGTGCACCTGTCCGACCTGTCCTGGTCGGCAACGGGCGAAGAAGCGATCCGCAACTTCAAGAAGGGTGACGAGCTCGAAGCTGTCGTGCTGGCCATCGACGTCGAGAAGGAACGCATCTCGCTGGGCGTCAAGCAGCTCGATGGGGATCCTTTCACCACCTTCGTGGCAACCCACGACAAGAACAGCCTGGTGACGGGCACGGTCAAGTCGGTTGATGCCAAGGGTGCCGTGATCGATCTGGGCAACGACGTGGAAGGCTACCTGCGCGCGTCCGAGTTCTCGCGTGATCGTATCGATGACCTCTCCAGCGTTCTGAAGCTGGGCGAGAGCCTCGAGTCGCTGATCATCAACGTGGACCGCAAGTCCCGTTCGATCAGCCTGTCGATCAAGGCCAAGGATCAGGCTGAGCAGAACGAAGCGATGAGCAAGCTGGCTGCTGATGGTGGCAATGCTGCCAGCGGCACGACCAACCTCGGCGCGCTGCTCAAGGCCAAGCTTGGCGGCTCGCAGTAATCCGGACGCATTTTCGTCGTCATGACCAAGTCGGAACTGATTGAGCGCCTGACTGCACGCTTCCCGCAGTTAGGCATCAAGGATGCCGATTTCGCCGTCAAGGTGATTCTCGACGAGATGGCCGCGTGCCTGACACGCGGCCAGCGCATCGAGATTCGTGGTTTTGGCAGCTTTTCGTTGAACTATCGCCCGCCTCGCGTAGGCCGTAACCCTAAGTCGGGTGACAAGGTGCTGGTTCCGGAAAAATACGTTCCGCATTTCAAGGCGGGCAAGGAGCTGCGCGAACGCGTAGACCAGAGCGGCGAGCCCGGCTGATTGAGGCGCTATAGCAATACCCGGAAGGCGGTCTGCGGACCGCCTTCTTTTTTGCCTGCTCGCTCAATGTATAATCGCCGGATGCGAATACTCGTCTGGTTGCTGCGCCTGCTGGTCTTCATCCTTCTTCTGGGCTTTGCCATCAAGAATGATGCCTTGGTGAGCCTGAAATTCTTCATGGGGGCCGAATGGCAATTGCCGCTGGTGCTGCTGATCCTGCTCAGCTTTGCCGGAGGTGCCCTGGTCGGCGTGACTGCGCTGATTTCCACCCTGGTGGCGCAAAGGCGCGAAATTGCGCGCTTGCGCAAGCTGCGTCCCGATGCGGCAACGATGCCCAAGGGCGCGCGTCCGCAATACCCCGAATCAATCTGAGCCCCGTGAACTTCGATGGACTTTGAATTCTGGTGGCTGCTGTCGTGGCCATTCTTCTTCGCGCTGGGCTGGCTGGCCGCACGTATCGACATCCGCCACTTGCTACGCGAATCGCGCTCCTTGCCGCGCAGCTACCTCTCCGGCCTGAGCTTCCTCGTCAATGAACAGCCGGACAAGGCGATCGACGCTTTCCTCGATGCGTTGCGCATCGACCCGCAAACGGTTGAGCTGCATTTCGCGCTGGGCAGTCTGTTTCGCCGGCGCGGCGAGGTGGATCGCGCCATCCGCATTCACCAGAACCTGGTCGAACGCGAGGACCTGAGCGAGGAGCAAAGCCTGCAAGCGCTTGAAGCGCTGGGTCAGGACTATCTCAAGGCCGGCTTGCTTGATCGCGCCGAAGCGGCCTACATGCGTTTGCGCGATAGTGCGCGCAAGGAAGTCGCCCTGCGCGCCTTGCTGGAAATCTACCAGCAGGAAAAGAACTGGACGCGTGCCATCGAGATCGCGCAGGAAATGCCGGCCAACGATCATCGCTGGGAAAAGGAGATCGCCAATTTCCACTGCGAGCTGGCGACCGTCGACTTTGCGCATTCCGATCATGCTGCCGCGCTGGCGCAGATCGATGCGGCCTTGCGCGTCAATAGCCGCTGTGTGCGTGCGCTGATGTTGCAGGGCGACGTCCTGCTCTCGCAGGGCCAGGAAGCTGAGGCCCTGGCCGCCTGGAAGCGGGTCGAGCAGATGGATCCGGCATTCCTCTCGCAAGTCGCTGAGCGCATCATGGCCGCCTATCAGCGCGCGGGTGAGGCGGAGCGGGGCATCCAGCTGCTACGTTACTACCTGGATCGCTATCCCTCGCTGGATCTGCTGGAATTCGTCTTCCAGTGGGATATGGAGCATGGTGGCGCGCAGCAGGCGTACATCCTTGTGCGCGATGAAATCAAGCGCAATCCCACGGTGCTAGGCTTGGACAAGCTGCTCGAAGCGGCGGTGTTCACGGTGCCGGCCGACAAGCGCCAGGACGTCGAGCTGATCAAGCGCCTGATCAATGACCACACACGCCGCGTTGCGCGTTATCGCTGTGATCATTGCGGCTTCAAGGCGCGCCAGTTCTACTGGCGTTGTCCGGCATGTGGTGACTGGGAAAGCTATCCGCCACGTCGCACCGAAGAATTTGACCTGGTGCCCTGAGGGCAGCAGCTGTCTGATCAATTCATCTGAAGAGTCATTATGAAAATTACTGTTGTCGGTACGGGTTACGTTGGACTGGTGTCGGGCGCTTGCCTGGCTGAGGTCGGCAACGACGTGTTGTGCCTTGACCTGGACAAGGACAAAATCCGCATCCTCGAAGAAGGCGGTATCCCGATCTTCGAGCCGGGCTTGCTGGAGATGGTCAAGCGCAACGTGGCTGCCGGCCGCCTGCACTTCACGACCTCGGTCGAGAAGGCCGTTGATTTCGGCACCGTCCAGTTCATCGCCGTCGGCACGCCGCCGGACGAAGACGGCTCGGCCGATCTGAAATATGTGCTCGCTGCCGCCCGCAATATCGGCCGCCACATGACCGATTACAAAGTGGTGGTCGACAAGTCCACGGTGCCGGTCGGCACCGGTGACAAGGTCCGCGCGGCGATTGCCGAGGAACTGGCCGCACGTGGCGTGGATGTGCCCTACAGCGTGGTGTCGAATCCCGAGTTCCTCAAGGAAGGCGCGGCGGTCGAGGACTTCATGCGCCCTGACCGCATCGTCGTCGGTGCCGAGGACGATCAGGCCATTCATCTGATGCGCGCGCTCTATGCGCCGTTCCAGCGCAACCATGAGCGCTTGCTGGTGATGGATATCCGCTCGGCCGAACTGACCAAGTACGCCGCCAATGCGATGCTGGCCACGCGTATTTCCTTCATGAACGAGCTGGCCTTGCTGGCCGAAAAACTCGGCGCCGATATCGAACTGGTGCGTCAGGGCATAGGCTCGGATCCGCGCATCGGCTGGCACTTCCTCTATGCCGGTTGCGGCTATGGCGGCTCCTGTTTCCCCAAGGACGTGCAGGCGCTGATTCGCACCTCGAACGCGGCCGAGCAGCCGATGCTGGTGCTGCAGGCGGTGGAAGCCGCCAACGAGCGTCAGAAGCATGTGCTGGTCGACAAGATCGTCGCGCGCTTCGGTGAAGACCTTGCCGGCAAGCGCTTCGCGCTGTGGGGCCTGGCCTTCAAGCCGAATACCGACGACATGCGCGAGGCGCCCAGCCGCGTCATCGTCGACGAACTCTTCAAGCGTGGCGCACGCATTACCGCCTACGACCCGGTCGCCATGCACGAGGCCAAGCGCATCTTTGGCGATGATGAGCGCCTGAGCTTTGCCGAACAGCCGATGGCCGCACTCGAAGGCGCCGACGCCCTGGTCATCGTGACCGAGTGGAAGGAGTTCCGCAGCCCGGATTTCGCCGCGATTCGCGCGCGGCTGAAGAGCCCGGTGATCATCGATGGCCGCAACATCTTCTCGCCCGAGCTGCCGCGCGCAGCAGGTCTCGAATATTCGGGCATCGGGCGCAAGTGAGGTCGTGATGCAACTGTCGATTCCCGATACGCGCAAGGCGCGTATCCTCGTGGTGGGCGATGTGATGCTGGACCGCTACTGGTTCGGTGATGTCAATCGCATTTCGCCCGAAGCACCGGTGCCCGTGGTACGTGTCGAGCGCAGTGAAGAACGTCCGGGCGGTGCTGCCAATGTGGCGCGCAATGCCTCCTCGCTGGGGGCGACGGTCAGCCTGCTGTCCATCGTCGGCCAGGACGAGGCAGCCCAGGCGCTTGAAGGCCTGCTGCAGGCCGCCAATGTGCGCGCCTTGCTGTGCAAGGATGCCCAGCTGTCCACTACGGTCAAGCTGCGTGTGCTGGGGCGCCAGCAACAACTCCTGCGTATCGATTTCGAGAACATGCCCTCGGCCAGCGTGCTCGCCGACAAGCTGGCGCGTTACCGTGAAGAGCTGGCTGCGCATGACATCGTGGTGCTCTCCGATTATGGCAAGGGCGGTCTGGCTGACGTGCAGCAGATGATCGATCTGGCGCGTGCTGCCGGCAAACCTGTGCTGGTCGACCCCAAGGGCGATGACTACAGTCGCTACAAAGGTGCCAGCTTGCTGACACCCAACCGTTCGGAATTGCGACAGGTTGTTGGCAAATGGGACAGCGAAGCGGATCTCACCGAGCGCGCGCAGAAGCTGCGCCAGGCGCTGGGCCTCGAAGCTTTGCTGGTGACGCGTTCGGAAGAGGGCATGACCCTGTTCCAGGCGCAAGGCGCGGTGCATGAAGGCACGCGCGCGCAAGAGGTGTTCGACGTTTCCGGCGCGGGCGATACCGTCATCGCAACCCTGGCGGTGATGCTTGCCAGTGGCTGCGACTTGGCCAGCGCCATGCAACTATCCAATCACGCCGCGGGAATCGTGGTGGCCAAGCTGGGAACGGCAACGGTCACGCTCGATGAAATGCGCGCGGAATTCTGAGGTCAATAATGGGCCGTTATTACGTCGTCACCGGAGCAGCAGGTTTCATCGGCTCCAATCTCGTTGCCGGGCTCAATGCGCGCGGCATCACCAATATCATCGCGGTCGATAATCTTTCCAAGGCTGAAAAATTCAAGAACCTTGTGGATTGCGATATCGCTGACTACATCGATAAACACGAATTCCTGCGCGCCATTGAGGCGGGCGAGTTCGATGGCGGCATCGAAGCGATCCTGCATCAGGGCGCGTGCTCCAACACCATGGAGCACAACGGCGTCTACATGATGGACAACAATTACCGTTACTCCTTGTCGTTGCTCGATTTCTGCGCCGACCAGGTGATTCCCTATCTCTACGCCTCGTCGGCGGCGACATACGGCGCCAGCAGCGTGTTTCGCGAAGAGCGTCAGTACGAGTCGCCCTTGAACGTGTATGGCTACTCCAAGTTCCTGTTTGATCAGGTAGTGCGTCGTGCGATGCCCGACATCGCCTCGCAGGTCGTCGGCTTCCGCTACTTCAATGTCTATGGTCCGCGTGAGGCGCACAAGGCGGGTGCCGGTTCATCGGTGGCCTTCAACGCCTTCCACCAGTTCCGCAAGGAAGGGCGCGTCAAGCTCTTCGTTGGCTCCGATGGTTATGCCGATGGCGGCCAGCTGCGCGATTTCGTCTTTGTCGAAGATATCGTCAAGGCCAATCTGCACTTCCTTGAGAACTCATCCGTATCGGGTATTTTCAATCTGGGTACCGGCCGTGCACAGTCCTTCAATGACATTGCCGTAGCGGTGATCAATGCCTGTCGCCAACACGAAGGCCAGCCTGTGCTGAGCCTGGGCGAGATGCAGACTCAAGGGCTGATTGAATATGTTCCCTTTCCGGACATTCTCAAAGGCAAATATCAAAGCTTCACTCAGGCCGATATCTCAGCGTTGCGTGCGGCCGGTTATGCAGAAGAATTTCAGGACGTGTCAACCGGAGTGGGTAAGTACTGCGTTAAGCTTTTGCAAGACGCATAAAGCGTCTGCAACCCCACTTTACAGAGGAGTCTCACATGCTGAAAAAACTGCTGCTTGTTGTGATGAGTCTGATTGCCTCCATCGGTATGGCCATGGCGGCCGTCAATATAAACACCGCGACCGAACAGGAACTCGAAAGCCTGCCCGGTATCGGTGCCGCCAAGGCCAAGGCCATCGTGGAGTACCGCAAGGCCAACGGTAACTTCAAGTCGGTCGAGGATCTCAAGAGCGTCAAGGGAATTGGCGACAAGGTCTTCGACAAGCTCAAGAGTGAAGTTGCGGTCAGTGGTACGACGACTGTGGCGACCGCGCCGGCCAAGGATGCCAAGCCGCCCAAGGCCGACAAGAAAGACGCCAAACCCGCCGCTGCAGCGAGCAGCAGCGAAAAGGCCAAGAAGTAAGGACAGCGCCAGGTTCTCTTGTTGCAAGTCCGCCAACCCCATGCTCGCAGGCATGGGGTTTTTTCATGCCTGCATTCCCGTAGCCAATGCCCAAGCCAAGCCGCTTGCGGTATATTCGGCACGAATCAAGGCAGCATCCTTAGTCTGCCATCGCTGGAGAAATGACCCCATGACCTATGTTGTGACCGAGTCCTGCATCAAGTGCAAGTACACCGACTGTGTCGACGTCTGCCCTGTGGACTGCTTCCATGAAGGCCCGAACTTCCTCGTCATCGATCCTGATGAGTGCATCGACTGCACGCTGTGCGTTGCCGAATGTCCGGCTGAAGCCATTTTTGCCGAAGACGACCTGCCGGCCGGGCAGGAGCAGTTTGCGGCGATCAATGCCGAGTTGGCCAAGACCTGGCCGCTGATCGTCGAACGCAAGGACCCGCTGCCCGATGCGGACGAGTGGGCCAAGGTCAAGGGCAAGGTAGACAAGCTGGAACGCTGAGCCCATGCGGACCATCAGGGTTCGCAGGCGACACGACAAGGCGCAAGACCATCCGGGCTTGCGCCTTTTTCTTGGCAGACGTGGCAGCATCGCGGCATGAGCCTCGTTTCACACTCCCTGGCGCCGGATCGCAGCTTTCTGCCTGCCGCCGCCCGCCATATTCTCGATTTCGCCGGTCAGGCCACACAGGCCTGCGATCTCTCGCACGCCAGCTTGCTGCTGCCCAATCTCAAGCTCGCTGCGCCGCTCAATGCCGCCTTGTTCGAGCTGGCCGGCGGCGCGGTCTTGCTGCCGCGTAGCAATACCTTGTCGGGCATGGTGGCGCCCTGGCTCGCGAGCCTTGAGGCAATGCCGGATGCGCGCCGGCAGCTGATGCTGCACGCCTTGCTGCGCAGTCGTGAATGGCTGGACGAGGGCATGTTGTGGGATGTGGTCGCCGAGCTGACCCAGCTCTTCGACACGCTCACCGAGCACGCCGCGCCCTTGCCGGATGACGAAGCGGGCTTGCTGGCCTGTCTCGAAGAAGCATTCGAGCTGCGCAATAGTCAGGCCCTCAATTTCGAAGCAAAACTGGTCAACGCGCTCTGGCGCGCCGAGGCGCAGGGCAAGCCCTCGCGGGTGGCCGCGCGCTTGCTCGCCGCCGCGCAGTGGTTGGCTGCGCTCGATGGTCCGCTGATCATCATGCTGGAGTCACATCAAGCCGGACCCCTGCAGGCGCTGATCGATCAGGCCGCGCAGCGTGTGCCGGTGTTGTTGCTGCGACCCGATCGCGCCCTCGCCGAGGGCGCTCTGGCGCAATTGCTGGCTCGCGTCTGGCCCGCCGCAGAAGATGCCCCCGCGCTGCGCGAGCGCATGCACGATGTTGCGCCGGCGCTGATTGGCGACACGCGTGAGCGCCTCAGCCTGCTGGCCGCCGACAGCCTGGAAACACTGGGCGAAGCGGTGGCCGATCAGGTGCTCGACTGGCTGGAGGCGGGCAAGCGCAGCATCGCGCTGATCGCCTGTGACCGCCTCGCCGCGCGGCGAGCCCGTGCCTTGCTCGAACGCGAAGGCGTGCTGGTGCAGGACGAAACCGGCTGGAAGATGGTGACGACGCGGGTTGCCGCCGTGGTCGATGCCTGGCTTGAAGTGCTCGCCTCCGATGCCTGGCACCGCGCGCTCATCGACTTGCTGCGCGCCCCGCTGCTGTTTGCCGATCTCGACGCGCTGAGCCGCGCGCGCGGCGTCGATGCGCTCGACCGCCTGATCCGCCAAACGCATATCCCGAACGGACTGGATCGCCTGCGCGCTGCCGAGAATCTGGCGCCGGAATCGGCCTTGCTGCTCGACCGCCTGATTGCTGCCCGCGCGCTGATCAAGCCCGAGCAGTCGGCGGGCATCGCTGAATGGCTGCGGCGCCTCAAGAGCAGCCTGGAATTGCTCGGGGCGCTGCCGCATTTCCAGCAGGACCAGGCTGGCCGTCAGTGGCTGGAATGGCTGGAGACGCGTATCGCCGAGCTGGCCGAGCAGGATGGCAGCCGCGACAGCCGCTTCCGCTTTGCCGCCTGGCGCACCTGGTTCAATCGCCAGATGGATGCCCAGCTGTATCGCGACGAAAGCATCGACAGCCCGGTGATCATGACCCACCTGGCGGCGACGCGCCTGCGTCACTTCGATGCGGCGATCCTGATTGGCGCTGACAGCGAACACCTCGCGCCGCCCGGTGCGCCTGGCTGGCTGACTCACGCCGGCGTGCGCCGCGCACTCGGCTTGCCGGGCCTGGCCAGCGAGCGCCTGCAGCTGCGCGAAGACCTCGCCGGCTTGCTGCTCGCCAGCGATGCGGCGTGCATCGCCTGGCAAAGCCAGCGGCGTGATGAAGCGCTGATGCCGGCCGCCGAAGTGGCCCTGCTGGAAACTGCCCTGAGTCGCGACGGCGATTGCCTGATCCGCCCACGCGCGCGGCCTTGCCCGGCGAGTCCGCAGCTTGGCGCGACGACGCCTGCCGCGCCGGCAGCGCCGCCCGAACGGATTCCACAACGGCTCTCCGCCAGCGGCCTGAAAGCCCTCGTCGATTGCCCGTATCGCTACTTTGCGCGCTACGTGCTGCGCCTGGGCGAACTCGAAGAACTCAGCGAGGGCATGGAGAAAAAGGATTTCGGCGAGCAGCTTCACTTGATCCTGCATCGCTTCCACAGCCAGTTTCCGCGACTCGAAGCCGAGTCGGACGAGGTGCTGCTCGCTGCGCTCGAAGCCATTACCGAAGAAGCCTTTGCGCAAGCCATCGAGCGCAATTTCCAGGATCACGCCTGGCGCCTGCGCTGGCGCGCCCAGCTTGCCGACTACCTGGCCTGGCAGCGCCAACGCGAAGCCGGGGGCTGGTTCTGGCAGGGCGGGGAAGTGAATATCGAATTGGAGCACGAGCTGGGCGGCGGGCGCAGCCTGCACCTCTTCGGCCGTCTCGACCGCGTCGATGCCGACGGCAAAGGGCTGCATGCGCTACTCGATTACAAATCGCGCGGCCTGAAGGCCCTGCGTGAGCAAGTCAAGGACCCCGACGACGTGCAACTGGCCTTCTACACCGTCTTGCAAGGCCGCCATGTCGCCGAAGCCGCCTATGTCGCCCTCGATGGCGAAGCGCTCGGCACTGCGCCGCTCGCCGAGCCCGAGGAGCGCGCTGCAGCGCTGCTCGACTGCATCACCGACAGCTTCAACGCCCTGCACGACGGCGCCGCCATGCCGGCGCAAGGCACCGCGCTGGCCTGCGCGTACTGCGAGATGCGTGGCTTGTGCCGCAAGGAGTGGGTGAGCTGAGTGCTATCCTTTTCATAGATTGTTGAGCGAGATACGCCGCACACACCCAGGCGTTCGGCCCGAGTGCCGCAGCTTGCGCTGTATCGAGGGCGGCGCGGCCGCTTGCCCTCGCGACGAAAGGCTTGGCAGATTTGCATTGCTGTCTGCAGATCCTTACTCTAATGTAAGGAGATATCCATTCAAGGAGCGCCAGAATGACTACCGCTACGCTCACCACCAAAGGGCAAGTCACCATTCCGGCTGCGGTGCGTGCGGCGCTGGGCGTTGGCACAGGCGACCGGGTCGACTTTGTCCAGCTCGAACCGGGGCGTTTCGAAATCGTCGCGGCTACGCAATCGGTCACTGCATTAAAAGGCCTGATCAGCAAGCCGCCTGCTACCGTGAGCATTGATCACATGAACGCGGCGATTGCCGCGCAAGGCTCCAGCGCCAAATGATTGGCCTCGATACCAATGTGCTGGTGCGTTACATCGTGCAGGACGATGCGCAGCAGTCCGCATTGGCCACGCAATTGATCGAATCGCTAACTGTTGATGCGCCCGGCTACGTCAGCCTGGTTGCGCTCGTCGAATTGGTCTGGGTGCTCAGCCGCTGTTACGCCAGCGACAAGCCAGCGATCTGCAATGTGCTTGAAACCTTGCTGCGCACACGCGAAATCGTCGTTGCTGATGCCGAGCTGGTGTGGCGAGCACTGCGCCGCTTCAAGGATGGAGGCGCCGATTTTTCCGACTGCCTGATTGAGCGTGCCGGCAACGCAGCAGGCTGCGATTACACGGCAAGCTTTGATCGCGGGGCGGTCAGAGATTGCGGGATGCAATTGCTGACCTAGTTGGCTTATGAATTGGTGTATGAAATACGCAGATCAATGTGGGGCAACATCGAATCGCGCTGCGCCCTAACTTTTTGTCTCAAAAATAGTTGATTTTAAATTTGACCCCCGAACACCGCCAACAGCAACGCTTCCTCGCCCTCCATCCCGCGCACAGCGTTGCGGTCGAGGCTTGCGCCGGTAGTGGCAAGACCTGGCTCCTGTCCTCACGCTTGCTGCGCTTGCTGCTGGCGGGTGTGAAGCCGGGGGAGATTCTGGCGATCACCTACACGCGCAAGGCGGCGCGCGAGATCGAGGCGCGTTTGCGCGCCTTGCTGTCCGAGCTGGCGAATCTGCCGGATGCGCAGGCGCTGGCCATGCTGACCGAGCGCGGTTTGTCGGCGGACCAAGCACGCGCGCTGCCGCGTGGGCGTAGCTTGTTCGAAGCCCTGCTGCAGGCCGAGCCGGGCGTGACGATTACCACCTTCCACGGCTGGTTTGCGCGCCTGCTCTCCGGCGCGCCGCTGGAGAGCGGACTCGCCGGCCGTTCGCTGGATGAAGCCGCGGGCAGCTTGCTCGACGAAGCCTGGGCAGCGCTGGCCGCCGAGTGCGCGCGCGCGCCGGCGGCGGAGGTGGCGCAGGCCTTGTTGTGGCTCTACGCCGAGCTCGGCGCGCATTCAACGAAGAAGCTGCTCAAGGCCTTCGTCGAGCGGCGTGCCGAGTGGCGCGTATGGCTGGGCGAGCAGGGCGGATTCGAAGGCGTGCTGGCCGAGCTGGCGGCGCAGTTTGGCGTGGGCCAGGATCCCCTGGCGCGCTTTTTCAGCGCCGCGCGTGAGCAGGAAATTGCTGAATTCGCCCAGCGCTTGCCGGGCAGCAGCAAGGCTGGTGGCGAGATGGCTGACAAGCTGATCGCCGCGCTGGCGTTGCCGGAACGCGAGGCGCGTTTCGCGGCGCTGCGCAGTGCGCTGCTGACCAAGGCCGACGAGCCGCGCGCGCTCAAGCCGGTGAAGGCTTATCAGGCCGCGCAGGGAGAGGCAGGCGTCGACTTCCTGCTGCGCCGTTTCGGCGAATTGACCGGCGCGCTGCTCGATGCGCTGGGCGCGCTGCAGGATCAGCGCAATGCGCTGTTCAATCAGCAGGCGCTGCGCGTCGGCCAGGCCTTGCTCGGCAAGCTGGAAGAACTCAAGCGCGCGCGCCGGGTGATGGACTTCTCCGACCTCGAAGCCGAGATCGATGCCCTGCTGACCCAAGAGGGCACGGCGGCCTGGCTGCAGGCGAGGCTCGATGCGCGTTACAAGCACATCCTGCTCGACGAGTTTCAGGACACCAATCCGCTGCAATGGCGCATCTTGCGCGGCTGGCTGGACGGCTATGCCGGCGCCGGCCTGACGCGGCCGAGCGTATTTCTGGTTGGCGACCCCAAGCAGTCGATCTACCGTTTCCGGCGCGCCGAACCGAAGCTGTTCACGGCAGCGGCGGAGTATTTCGAACAGGAATTCGGCGCCCTGCGCGTGGGCAATGCGCACACCTTCCGCAATGCCCAGGGCATCGTCGATCTGGTCAATGCAGTCTTTGCCGAGATGCCCGGTTTCGTGCCGCAAACGGCAGAGCGCAGCGATGTCGCGGCCTGGCCCACGCGCGTCGAGGTCTTGCCGCTGATTGCTGGCGCGGCCAAAGAAGATGCAGTGCAGGATGAATCGCCCAGCATGCGTCATCCGCTCAGCACGCCACGCATCGACGCCGAGGATTTGCGCCGCAGCCAGGAAGCCGAACTCGTCGCCACGCGGATCAAACAGATCGTTGCGCAGTGGCAGGTGCGTGGTCGCCATGGCGAGCGTCCGGCGCGCTATGCCGATGTGCTGATCCTCACGCGGCGCAAGACCCAGCTGGCCAGTTACGAGGCCGCCTTGCGCGCAGCCGGGATTCCTTTCGTGAGTCCGGGGCAGGGCGGTTTGCTGGCCACGCTGGAGGCGCAGGATCTGCTCGCCGTGCTGCGTTTTCTCGCTGATCCGGCGGATAACATCATGCTCGCCCACTGCTTGCGCACGCCGGCATTCAATCTCTCGAATGAAGAACTGCTGCGCATCTCGGCGCGCCCCGGCGCCTGGTGGCCGCAGTTGCAAGCGCTGGGCGAAGATGAATCTCAGGTCGCCTTGCAGCGCGCTGCCCGGCTGCTCTCCGGCTGGCTGGCCAGCGCAGCCCATTTGCCGGCGCACGACCTGATCGACCGCATCTTCCACGAATCCGACTGGTTCGCCCGCACCCGCGCCGCGCTGCCCGAGGCCTTGTGGCCCGGTGTGCACGCCAATCTCGAAGCGCTGCTGGAGCTCTCGCTGAATGTCGATGCCGGGCGTTATCCGAGCCTGACGCGCTTTGTCGACGAACTGCGGCGCTTGTCGAGTTCGGACGAAGAAGCACCGGACGAGGGCCTGGTGGCCAGCGCCGGCGAGGGCGCGAGCGATGGTGGCCGCGTGCGCATCATGACCATTCACGGCGCCAAGGGGCTGGAAGCGCCGATTGTCTGGCTGATCGACGCCAACTCGCCGCCGAAAAGTGGCGAAGGCTATGGCGTGGCGATGCAATGGCCGGTCGAACAGAATGCGCCGCAGCATTTCTCCTTGCTCGGCCGCCTCGGCGAAGCCGGGCCCAGCCGGCGCGATCTGCTCGAAGCCGAAAAAGCGGCGGCCGAGCGTGAAGAGCTGAACCTGCTCTATGTCGCCATCACACGCGCCGAACAGGTGCTGATGGTCAGCGGCATCGAACCTTCGCGCACACAAAATGCGCCGACCGCCTGGAAGCGCATCGATGCCGCGCTACGCAGCCTGGGCGCAGAATCGGGTGTGCTCGGCAGCTTGCCTGCCCAGACCGTTCTCTCCGCGGATGCCGCCGCCGCTGCGAGCCCGTTGGCCGCAGCAGCTCGCCCGCGCAGCGCCCTGCGGATCGGGCAACTCAGGCGTGCGCCGCCTGCAGCGCAGCAGGAATCGGCTGCCGGCCTTGAGTTCGGCAGCGCCTTGCATGCCTGGCTGGAAGCGCGCCTCTCCGCCTGGCCGGTGCCGGAGGTGAGCGAAGCCGTACGCGCCGCTGGCGAGGCAATGCTGGCGCGGCCTGCCTTGCGGCGTTTTTTCGATCCGCAGCAGTATCTGCGTGCGCGCAACGAGAGCGATGTCCTGCATCCTGACGGGCGTCTGGGGCGTATCGACCGCTGGGTGGAGTTTGCCGACGAGGCCTGGGTGCTCGATTACAAGAGCGGCACGGCACAGACAGCGCTGTTGGAGCAGTACCGCAGTCAGGTGCAGGACTATTGCATTGCGCTGCAGCATCTGATTCCCGCCAAAACAGTGCGCGGCCTGTTAGTTTTTGCTGATGGAACAAATATTGAAGTCGAATGAGACATATATCAGCCCACACGGATTCACGCGGCCCGGCTCTTGCTCTATGATTCCCGCCAATTACGCAGGAGACTTGTATGCTCGTCAGTGAAATTCTCGCCATCAAGGGCACGGTGCTGTACTCAATCAGCCCGCAGCACACGCTGCAGGATGCTGTCAGCACCATGACCGAACTCGATATCGGCTCGCTGGTGGTGGTCGATAATGGCCAGATGGTGGGTTTGCTGACCTTCCGCGAATTGCTCGCCGCACTCGCCAAGGCCGGCCAGAACTGGCGCGAAGCCAAGGTGGCGGGCGCCATGATGCGCCAGCCTGTGGTTGCCGCGCCGGATATGGAAGTGGCCGAGCTGCAGCGCTTGATCGTCGAACACCGCCAGCGCTATCTGCCGGTGATGCAGGAGCAGACCCTGCTGGGCGTGATTTCCTTCCACGACGTGGCGCGCGCCATGCTCGAAGAGCAGGGTTTTGAGAACCGCATGCTCAAGAATTTCATCAAGAACTGGCCGGCCGAAGAAGAAGCGGCCGACTGAGTAAGCCGCGTCCCGCACTGAGTCCGGCTTGCCGGACGCTGCTGCGCTGCGGCGCCCTGGCTGTCGAGGCGATCTGCATGGATCGCCCGTTTTGCGTCTTCACCCCCGAAGGCGTGCATGCTGCACTGCGGCTTCAGTCATGCCCGCAAGCAGCCGATAATGCCAACAAGATTCCAGTCAGGAACGAGGAACAGGATGGAGAAATTATGGCTCAGGAGCTACCCGCCAGGGATTCCTGCCGAAGTTGATGTCAATGAGTTCTCCTCGCTCGGTGATCTTTTCGAACGCAGCGTAAAGCGCTGGCCCGAGCGCACGGCCTATATCAACATGGGTCGCCATCTGAGCTACCGCCAGCTTGATGAATATTCGGCGCAGTTCGCATCCTGGTTGCAAACGACATTGCAGCTGCCGCGCGGCGTGCGTGTTGCGCTGATGATGCCGAATGTTCTGCAGTATCCGATCAGCATGTTCGGCGCCTTGCGTGGCGGATATACGGTGGTCAACTGCAATCCGCTGTACACGCCGCGCGAACTCTCGCATCAGCTGCGCGACTCCGGCGCTGACGTGATCGTGGTGCTGGAGAACTTTGCCCACACCCTGCAGGAAGTGATTGCGCAGACGCAGATCAAGCATGTCGTGGTGACCCGCATCGGCGAGTTGCTGGGCGCCAAGGGCGTGCTCATCGATCTGGTGGTGCGCTACGTCAAGCGGCGCGTGCCGGCCTGGTCCTTGCCCGGCTGCGTGTCTTTCCGTGCAGCGCTCAAAGCCGGCGCGCGGCAGCCCATGCAGCCTGTGGATGTGCGGCAGGACGATCTGGCCTATCTGCAATACACCGGCGGAACGACCGGCGTGGCCAAGGGCGCCATGCTCACGCACGGCAATTTGATTGCCAATCTGCAGCAGGCGCATGCCTGGATCAAGCCCTGCATCGATGAGGGTAGCGAGGTGGTGATTACCGCTTTGCCGCTCTATCACATCTTCTCGCTGACGGCGAACTGCCTGACCTTCATCAAGTTCGGCGCCAGCAATGTGCTGATCACCAATCCCCGCGATATTCCGGGATTTGTCAAAGAGCTGGGGCGGCATCGTTTCACCGTCATCACCGGCGTCAACACCTTGTTCAATGCCTTGCTCAACGATCCCGGTTTTGCAGCGCTGGATTTTTCCTCGCTCAAATGTTCGCTCGGTGGCGGCATGGCCGTGCAGCAGGTGGTGGCTGAGCGCTGGAAGCAGGTGACCGGGGTGACTCTGGGGGAGGCTTACGGTTTGACGGAGGCTTCGCCGGCGGTGTGCATCAATCCGCTGGATCAGGCCGAATTCAATCACTCGATCGGCTTGCCGATTCCCTCGACCGATATCTCGATCCGCGCGGAAGACGGCAGCGAGCTCGCCGTGGGGCAGGCTGGTGAACTCTGTGTGCGCGGGCCGCAGGTGATGCGGGGCTACTACCGTGCGCCAGAGGAAACAGCCAAGGTCATGACCGCCGATGGATTCCTGCGCACTGGCGATATCGCCATTGTTGATCAGCAGGGCTTTGTGCATCTGGTTGATCGCAAGAAGGACATGATTCTGGTCTCGGGCTTCAATGTCTATCCGAACGAGGTCGAAGATGTCGTTGCGGCTTGTCCGGGGGTGCGCGAGGTGGCCGCCATCGGCGTGCCCGATGAACGCACGGGGGAGGCGGTGAAGATCTTTGTGGTCAAGAGCGACGCAGCGCTCGACGAGGCGGCCCTCAACGCGCATTGCAAGGCCAATCTGGCGGCTTACAAACGCCCGCGTCTGATCGAGTTCCGTCAGGATTTACCCAAAACCAACGTAGGAAAAATTCTGAGGCGCGCCCTGCGTGAGCTTCCCGCAGAGTGAGCGTTTACGCGCTTCGGCCGTGATTTATTTCGCGCTTTGGAACGGGAATGACTCAAGCTTCCGGATTTGTTGCCGAAAAGCAGACTTGTCACATCTCTGCGATTGTGCTTGAATGCAATCGCGTTTCTCACTTTTGTTTGGTCCGATTACCGTGAATCTCGTTGCGCGCTGTGCCTCCTTCGCTCCGTCTGCTGCCTTCCGCTCTGTAGCGGTCGCCGTAGTCGTACGCGTAGTAAGCGTAGCTGCCAGCGCGCCGTAACGGGAACCGAGTCAGACACTCGAGAATTTCAACCCCGCCGGCGCAAGCCGGACGGGGTTTTCTTTTTTTGTCTGACACAAACACCGTCCGGATCTCTCCCGGTAAGACTTGGCCGCAGGCCAACGAATAAGGAGTTTTGTCATGCAAATTACAGGAGCCCAGCTCGTCGTCCGCCTGCTTGAACAGCAAGGCATCACGACGGTCACCGGCATTCCCGGCGGGGCCGCATTGCCGCTCTACGATGCTTTTGCCGAGAGCGACAAGATCCGCCACGTGCTGGCGCGTCACGAACAAGGTGCCGGTTTCATCGCCCAGGGCATGGCACGCGCCTCGGGCCGTGCGGCGGTGTGCATGGCCTCCAGCGGGCCCGGTGCGACCAATCTGATCACGGCGATTGCCGATGCCAAGCTCGACTCGATTCCCCTGGTCTGTATCACCGGCCAGGTGCCGCTGTCGATGATCGGTACCGATGCGTTCCAGGAAGTCGATACCTACGGCATCTCGATTCCGGTGACCAAGCACAACTACCTCGTGCGCGATGTCGCCGAGCTGCTGCATGTGATTCCCGCGGCCTTCCGCATTGCCGAATCGGGCCGTCCGGGGCCGGTGTGGGTCGATATTCCCAAGGATGTCCAGCTGGCCAAGATCGATATCGCCGAGCTGCCGCCGCTCGGTCGCCCCGATCCGGCTCCGCTGCTGGACCTCGATGCGCTGCGCCGTGCTGCCGAGCTGATCAATACCGCCAAGTCGCCAGTGCTCTATCTGGGCGGCGGCATCGTCGCTGCGGGCGCTTCGGCGCAGGCCGTGATGCTGGCCGAGCAAGCCGGCTTGCCGACCACCATGACGCTGATGGCCTTGGGCTGCATGCCGGTCGATCACCCGCTGTCGCTGGGCATGCTGGGCATGCATGGCGCGCGCTTCACCAACTACATTCTCAACGAAGCGGATCTGCTGATCGTGCTCGGCGCCCGCTTTGACGACCGCGCCATCGGCAAAGCAGAACAGTTCTGTCCGGATGCCGCGATCATTCACATCGACATCGATCCGGCCGAGCTGGGCAAGATCCGCCGTCCGCATGTCGGCATCAATGCCGATGTCGGCCATGCGCTGGATGCCTTGCTGCCGATGCTGCAGGTGCAGCTGCGCAGCCAGTGGCTCAAGCGCGTTGGCGAGCTGAAAGCCAAGCATCCCTTGCAGATGCCCGGCGTGCATGACTCGCGTACCCACTACGGCCTGATCGCTGCGGTGGCCGAAGCGCTGGACGATGATGCCATCATCGCCACCGATGTCGGTCAACACCAGATGTGGGTGGCGCAGGCTTATCCGCTGCGCCGGCCGCGTCAGTGGCTCACTTCGGGCGGGCTGGGCACCATGGGCTTCGGCATGCCGGCCGCCATTGGTGCCGCGCTCGCGGAGCCGGATCGCACCGTGGTGTGCTTCTCGGGCGACGGCAGCTTGCAGATGAACATCCAGGAGCTGGCGACGATGGCCGACGAGCAGGCCAATGTGAAGATCATCCTGATGAACAACCAGTCGCTGGGCATGGTGCATCAGCAGCAGGAAATGTTCTATAAGAAGCGCTTCTTCGCTGTCGATTACAAGCGCCGCACGGACTTCATCCGCATCGCCGAAGGCTATGGCATCGACGCGGTTGATCTGGACCAGGCCGAACATCCGCGTGCGGCGCTGGCCGCCGCGCTGCAGCGTCCGGGCCCGTGCCTGATCCACTGTTCCATCGATGTCGATGCGCAAGTGCTGCCCATCGTGCCGCCCGGCGCGGCCAACACTGAAATGATCGGAGGCTGAGATGAATACGATTGCAGAACCGGGTTTGTCCGCCAAGGTCGTGCTGGAACTGACCGTGCGCAACCACGCGGGCGTGATGTCGCATGTCTGTGGCCTGTTTGCGCGCCGCGCGTTCAATGTCGAGGGCATTCTCTGCATGCCCATCGGCGATGGGCAGAAAAGCCGCATCTGGCTGCTGGTTCGCGAGGATGAGCGGCTGGACCAGATGATCAGCCAGGCGGAAAAGCTGGTCGATGTGCTGTCGGTTTCACGGCAGCCGGCCGACCGCCGCGTGTTCGAGCATTTGGAAGCATTCTTCACGCCCTGATAAAATGCCCGATTAACCCGCACAACAGGCCACGCCATGCCCGGTAGCACATTCGGAATGCTCTTTACCGTCACCTCGTTTGGTGAGTCGCACGGTGCCGCCATCGGCTGCGTCGTCGATGGTTGCCCGCCGGGGCTGGCCCTGACGGAGGCGGATATCCAGATCGAGCTCGATCGCCGCAAGCCGGGCACCTCGCGCCACGTCACCCAGCGCAAGGAGCCCGATACGGTGGAGATTCTCTCCGGCGTGTTCGAGGGCAAGACCACTGGCACGCCGATCGCGCTGCTGATCCGTAACCAGGATCAGCGCAGCGGCGACTACTCGAAGATCGCCAATACCTTCCGTCCCGGCCACGCCGACTACGCCTATGCGCACAAGTTCGGCGTGCGCGATTACCGTGGTGGTGGCCGCTCCTCGGCGCGTGAGACGGCGGTGCGTGTCGCGGCTGGCGCGATTGCCAAGAAGTGGCTGCGCGAGAAATTCGGCATTGTCATCCGTGGCTGGATGAGCCAGCTTGGCGAGATCGCGATTCCCTTTGAAGGCTGGCAGCATGTCAGCGAGAACGCCTTCTTTGCGCCGAACGCCAGCATCATTCCGCAGCTCGAAGCCTATATGGACCAGATCCGCAGCGAGCGCGATTCCATCGGCGCGAAGATCGAAGTCATCGCCACCGGCGTGCCGCCGGGCTGGGGCGAACCAGTGTTTGATCGCCTCGATGCCGACATCGCCTACGCGATGATGAGCATCAATGCCGTCAAAGGCGTCGAGATCGGCGACGGTTTTGCGACCGTCGCGCAGCGCGGCAGCTACCATGGTGACGAGCTGACGCCGCAAGGCTTCATGTCGAATCACGCTGGTGGCGTGCTGGGCGGCATCTCCAGCGGCCAGGACATTCGTGTGGCGATGGCGATCAAGCCGACCTCGTCGATCCCGCAGGAGCGCGCCTCCATCGACAAGCAGGGCGAAGCGGTGCAGATGATGACCACCGGCCGCCACGATCCCTGCGTCGGTATTCGCGCTACGCCGATTGCCGAGGCCATGCTGGCCCTGGTGCTGATCGATCACGCGCTGCGCCAGCGCGCCCAGAACGCCGACATCACGGCCGACGCACCGCGCATTGCAGCGCTGGCACCGAACGCTCAGCAAGAGATTCCCTCGCCGCGCGACTGATGCCTGTGGCGGCCGGGGCTCATGCGCTGGGCGCCATGCTGGGGCTTTGCTGGTGCCACATGGTGTGGCATAAACCGCAATCAAATCTTTTGGGAGCAATCGATGAAGGGGCTGATGCGGCTTGAAGGAATGCTGAAGAGCGGGGCGCTGATGCTGGCCGCGTGTGCGCTGGCGGCCTGTCAGACGGTGCAGACGACCCAGCCCGGCGTGGTCGGCGTCAATCGCTCGCAGCAAATCATGGGCTCGCTCGACTCTGCTTCGCGCAAGATGAACAGCGAGTCTGCCCTCAGCTATGCCTCGACACTCAAGGCGGCGAGTCAGAAAGGGCAGCTCAACCCCGACAAGGCCCAGACCGAGCGCGTGCGCCGCATCGCCAATCGACTGATTCCCCAGGTCGTGGTGTTCCGTCCCGAAGCGAGGGACTGGGCGTGGCAGGTCAATGTGTTGCAAAGCAAGGAAGTCAATGCCTGGTGCATGCCGGGCGGCAAGATCGCGGTGTTCACGGGGCTGATCGAGCAGCTGCAGATCACCGATGATGAACTGGCGGCGGTGATCGGCCATGAAATCGCGCATGCCTTGCGCGAACATGCGCTGGAGCGCGAGCCGCGTGTGATCGCCGCGCAGGCAGGTTCCTTTGGCCTGCTGCTGGGCGGCGCAGCGCTGGGAGTCGATGTGCCGGCGGATCTGGCGCAGTCGGCGTCGATGGCTGCGTTCATGCTGCCCAATTCGCGCGAGCAGGAGTCCGAAGCCGACCGGATTGGCTTGGAACTGGCGGCGCGTGCCGGTTTCGATCCGCGTGGTGCGGTCAGCTTGTGGCAGAAGATGGCGCGACTCGGCGGTGAGGCGCCGCCCAAGATCTTTTCCTCGCATCCGCCCAGCGACGAGCGACAAGCCGATTTGCGGGCGACCGTGCCGGTGGTCATGCCTTTGTATGAGCAGAGCAGGCGCAAAGGCTCCTGAAGATTGTTGCGAGACTCATGAAAACCTGCTGGCGCCGGCTTTGCGTGCCGGCCGGCTTGCGCTAGAGTTATGCCTCTAAGACTTGGTCTGTGCGCAACGCGCACGTATGGGCAAGCTCCGGCGTCCGCTGTCGGAGCGTTTGAGGGCTTTGCCAAGCGGTTTTCCGCACTTGGAATCTGCCAGATGATGAACGTATCGGCTTCGCGTTTCGCGCTGCACATGATCGCTACCGCAACGGTTGGCGGTTTTGCCACGTCCGTCGTCACCCAAATCAAAACCCAAACCAAAACCACGACGGCTTAGCTTCGTCCTGTGCCACCGCTCTCGTTTCCGCCGGCGGCGGGACAGGCGGATCCGGCAAATGCCAGGCGGAGACTGGAATCCAAAAAGGAAATTGAAATGCGAGTTGGTTTTGTAGGTTGGCGTGGCATGGTCGGCTCCGTGCTGATGCAGCGCATGCAGGAAGAGAATGATTTCGCGCACATCGAGCCGGTGTTCTTCACCACCTCCAATGTGGGCGGCCAGGGGCCGGCGTTCGGCAATACGAGCGAAAGTCTCAAGGATGCCAAGTCCATTGACGAGCTGCGCAAGCTCGACGTGGTGCTCAGCTGCCAGGGCGGCGACTATACCAACGAAGTTTTCCCGCAACTGCGCGCCAGCGGCTGGAATGGCTACTGGATCGACGCCGCATCTTCGCTGCGCATGAAGGACGATGCCATCATCGTGCTTGATCCGGTCAATCTGGACGTGATCGAAGACGGCCTTGCACGCGGCGTGAAGAACTACATCGGCGGCAACTGTACGGTCAGCCTGATGCTGATGGCCCTGGGTGGTCTTTTTCAGCGCGACATGATCGAGTGGGCGACCTCGATGACCTATCAGGCCGCCTCTGGCGCCGGCGCGCAAAACATGCGCGAGCTGATCGCCCAGATGGGCCGCATCCACGGTTCAGTGGCCGATCTGCTGGCGGATCCGGCCTCGGCGATTCTGGATATTGACCGCAAGGTGGCTGAAACCATCCGCAGCGACGATTTCCCCAAGCAGAATTTCCGCAATACCGCACTGGCCGGCAGCCTGATTCCGTGGATTGACGTGCCGTATGAACACGGCGCGAGCAAGGAAGAGTGGAAGGGCGGCGCTGAATGCAACAAGATTCTCGGCAAGCCGGCGTTCCGCACCCCGGGCAGCGTGCCGGTCGACGGTTTGTGTGTGCGCATCGGCGCCATGCGTTGTCATAGCCAGGCGTTGACCATCAAGCTGCGTCAGGATGTGCCGCTGGATGAAATCAGCGAGATTCTGGCTCAAGCCAATGACTGGGTGCGCGTGATTCCGAACGAGCGCGAACGCTCTGAGCGTGAGCTGACGCCGGCTGCAGTGACCGGTCATCTGCACGTACCCGTCGGTCGGCTGCGCAAACTGGCCATGGGTGGTGAATATCTGACAGCATTCACGGTCGGGGATCAATTGTTATGGGGTGCGGCAGAACCTTTGCGCCGCATGCTGCGTATTCTTGTGACACGCTGATGCCAATGGTCTGAGCAGGGCGGGCGGTGAAATATGTCGCGTTCCGCCCGGCTTGGATCTTAATTCAGGTAATGCATGAGCTTGCGACGATAACTCATTGATGTTATTTTGAAGTTTGCTATAACCACACCAAGGCTGCCATTTGGCGATGCCATTCGAAGCGTTATGAAAAAATCGTTCCTTCGTAGCACCCTTCTGGCAGCGTTGATGGCGACCCTCTACGGGCAGGCGCAAGCCGCCGGTCTGGGTCGCATCAATGTGTTCAGCGCACTTGGTCAGCCGCTTCGTGCGGAAGTGGAGTTGTCAGCGACGGCGGACGAGCTGGAGGCGATGTCGGCCAAACTGGCCTCGGCCGAAGCACATACCCGCTCGCGCATTGATTACATCCCGGATTTCGCCAGCATTCGCATG
Source organism: Uliginosibacterium sediminicola (assembly GCF_039631295.1). Lineage (NCBI taxonomy): Bacteria > Pseudomonadati > Pseudomonadota > Betaproteobacteria > Rhodocyclales > Zoogloeaceae > Uliginosibacterium > Uliginosibacterium sediminicola. Next base: position 139,289 of record NZ_JBDIVE010000007.1, read on the forward strand.
AGTGTCGAGCGTCGCGGCCCGGCCGGTGCGGTGGTCAAAATCAGTTCGGATCGCCCCTTCAACGAGCCCTTCGTCGACTTCCTCGTCGAACTCAACTGGGGCGGCGGTCGCGTGGTGCGTGAATACACCTTCCTGCTCGATCCGGCAGAAAGCTCGGGCAGCAGGGCTTTGCCGCAAATCACTGAGCCGGCCGTGCGTAGCGAGCGTCCGGCGCCCTTGAGCGCACCGGCGCCTGCGCCGGAAGTGCGTGAGTCTGCTGCGCCGGCAAGCAAGCCCGCACGCAGCGCTCGCACGGCACGTGCAGCCAAGGCGGCCGAGCCCAAGAAAGTTGCGGAATCCGAGGCCGACAGCAAAGATCGCCCCGAGGAGTACAAGGTTCAGCCCGGCAATACGGCGTCCGGCATTGCTGAGAAGCTCAAATCGGTCGAGATCACCCGTGATCAGATGATGGCGGCTTTGTATCGCAGCAACCAGTCGGCTTTTGCCGGCGGCAATATCAACAAGCTGGCGGCAGGCAGCATCCTCAAGGTGCCGTCGATTCAGGACGCAGCGCAGATCGAGCGCTCGGAAGCACGCCAGATCATCGTCAAGGCCTCCAGCTTCGAAGCGCTGAAGCAGGATGCCGCTGCGGCCGTCGCACAGGGCGCCGCCAAGGATGCTCAGGGCGGCCAGTCGGCTTCTGGCAAGCTCAGCTCCCGAGTTGAAGAAAAATCGCCGCTGGCTGCACCGGGCAAGGATCAGCTGAAGATCAGTAAAACCCAGCTCGACAAGCAGGGCACGGCCGCGCTGGCTGACAGCAAGGCCAGCGGGCGCATCCAGGCGCTTGAAGAAGATGCCGCAGCCCGTGAGAAAGCGCTGAAAGAAGCCAAGTCTCGTACGGCGGAACTGGAGCGCAACGTCAAGGAACTCGAAAAACTCGTCAAGCTCAAGAACGACAGCCTGGCTGAGGCGCAAAAACAAGCGGCGGCGGCCGAAGCCAAGGCCAAGGAATTGAGCAAGGCCGTTGATGAAAAGGCCAGCAAGGCTGCCGATAAGGCGGCCAAGGAAAAAGCTGCTGCAGATGAAAAGGCCGCCAAGCTGAAGGCGGAGGCTGATGCCAAGGCTGCTCAAGAGCAAGCCGCCAAGGAAAAGGCCGAGGCTGACAAGCTGGCCGCTGAACAGGCTGCTGCCGATGAAGCCGCTGCACGTGAGAAGGCAGCCAAGGAAGCGGCTGAAGCTCAGTCGGCCGTACTGCTGCCGGCTTCCGAACCTGTAGAAGCTTCGCCGCCGGTCGCGCAATCGGCAGCCCCCGTGGCCTCTGCACCTGTCTCGGCGCCTGTTGCCGAAGAGCCCAAGCCTGAGGAACCCGGCATTCTGAGCAGCCCGCTGACGCTCGGAGTGGCTGCGCTGGCACTCTTGCTTGGTGCGCTGGTATTCATCCGCAACCGCCGCCGTAATGCTGCGGCGACAGCCAGCACGACGACGCTCAGCGATGCCTCGACCAGCCCCAATTCGGTGTTCGGCAACGCGGGTGGGCAGACTATCGATACCGGCACCAGCGTGCTGCATACCGATTTCAGCCAGTCCGGTCTGTCGGCCATCGATACCGATGAAGGCGTCGATCCGGTCGCTGAGGCAGATGTGTACATGGCCTACGGCCGTGATGCGCAAGCGGAGGAAATCCTCCTCGACGCGCTCAAGAACGATCCGACCCGCACCGCGATCTACCTCAAGCTGCTGGAAATCTACGCGCAGCGCCGCAGCCTGAAGCAGTTTGAAACCATCGCCACCGACCTCTACACGCAGACTGGTGGGGTGGGTGAAGACTGGGCCAAGGCGGCTGCTCTGGGCGCGCGTCTGGATCCGGGCAATCCGCTGTATGGCTCGCCGCAGCCTGTAGCAGCGCCTGCGCCGGTAGCCGTTGTGGCTGAACCCGAGCAGATGGCGGCGCCCATCGTGAGTTTCGGCAATAGCGATGCGGCAGATGCGCGTTCGACCTGGACCATGCCGGGCGAAATCAGCAAGTTCACCGATCAGGGCGATGTGGTCGAAGAGGAAATGCCGCAATCGCTGACGGCAACAACGCCTGAGCCGCTGAACCTCGATTTCAATCTCGACCTGGAGCTGCCGGCGGGCGATGAACCGGAAACCCGCATCGAGTCGCGTGATGAAGCGCCGCTGTCGCTGGAGCCCGAGCCGCTGTCGCTGGATGCCGGTAATGCCAGCAGCGAAGTGGACATGCCGCTGGAGTTCGACATTGGTGACGATGAGCCGGCGCATGCGCTGTCTGCGCCGATCTCGCCTTCCGAGGAAGAAGAAATCGACAAGGCAATGAGCGCGCTGATGGCGACCGATATCCATACCCGCCCGCTGACGGATGATGAACTGCCGCAGGCTGTTGCCGAGGTGGATCTGGAAAAGACCAATTTCGAAACCAGTCTGCTGGACTTTGATTTCGAGCTCGGCGAAGACACCAATATCAGCCGTACCGGCCTGAATGTGCCCGATGCGGCGTCGCCTGATCCGCTGGCGCTCGAGGCTGCAGAAGCGGGCGATGGTGGTGGTGACGATTTGCCCGCCGAGATCGACCTCAACGATGAAGTCAGCACCAAGCTGGAGTTGGCGCGGGCTTACGAGGAAATGGGCGATATGGAAGGTGCGCGCGAATTGCTTGAAGAAGTCATCAACGACGGCGCCGACCAACAGAAGGAGCAGGCGCGGGCGCTGCTGGCGCGTCTGGCTTGATGGGGTTGGCAAGTTTTTCCAAGCCTCACCCGGCCGTCCTCGTGACGGCCGGTTTGCTTTTGATCTGCGTGCTCCAGCTTTTGCCGCAGGTCTGGCTGGCCGGCTTCAGCGTCCTCTTGCTAGCACTGGCGGCCCGTTTCGCGGCGCCACGTCTGCGCCGCATCCTGCGCCGCCTGCGCTGGATCGCCTTGTCCATTCTCATTCTGTTCGCCTGGCAGACGCCGGGCACCCTGGTGATACCCGCTTTGTCTGCCTTCAGTCCGACCTGGGACGGAATTCGCCTGAGCCTTTTTCATCTTGCCGCGCTGGCCGCCATTGGCGCCGTGGTGAGCCTGCTGATGCGTGCGCTTGATGATGCGGATTGGGTGTGCGCGTTGTATGCGCTGAGCGCGCCGTTTGCGCGTGTGGGTTTCCCGGCGGCACGCTTGGCTGTACGCATGATGCTGGTGTTGGAGAGTACGGCGGGCGGCCACGGGCGGGCGCAGCACGGCTGGCGTGACTGGCTCTCCGGCACGGTTGCCATAACTACGCACGGTGAGTGGCAGCTGGAAGCGCTGCAGGCGGCGGACTGTGTGTGGATCGCGGCGCTGTGGGCTGTTTTTGCAGGAGCGTGTGTGTGCCTCGCATAGCCATTGCGGTGGAATACGATGGTGCGGCGTTTGAGGGCTGGCAATCGCAGCCGCACGGCCGCACCGTGCAGGATGCGGTGCAGGCAGCTGCGGCGCAGATCACCATGCATCCCGTGGTCTTGCATTGCGCCGGGCGCACCGATACCGGCGTGCATGCGACGACGCAGATCGCGCATTTCGATACTGCTGCTCATCGCCCGCTGAGCGCCTGGGTGCGCGGTGTGAACGCGCATCTGCCAAGCTCGGTCAGTGTGCGCTGGGCGCTGGAGGTCGATGATCAGTTTCATGCACGCTTTTCGGCGCAGGCGCGGCGCTATCGCTACCTCTTGCTCAATCGCACGGTGCGGCCGGCCATCCTCGCTGGCAAGGTCGGCTGGTGCCATGCGCCGCTGTCGCTCGCTGCGATGCAGGCGGCCTGCGCCTGCTTGCCTGGCGAACATGATTTTTCCGCTTTCCGCGCCGCGCAATGCCAGGCCAAGAGCCCGGTGCGCAGCATGAGCCTGGCCCAGGTCGTGCAGAAGGGCGAGCTGTTCGCCTTCGACTTCGAGGCGAATGGCTTTCTGCATCATATGGTGCGTAACCTGGTCGGCGCCCTGGTGCACATCGGTCGTGGCGAGGCGCCGCCGGAGTGGATGGCGCAGCTGCTGCAGATGCGTGACCGCCGCCTGGCGGCCCCCACTTTTTCGCCCGCGGGTTTGTATTTGTGCGGAATCCGCTATCCTGATCAATGGCAGCTGCCCGATCAGGGGCAGATCTTCGCTCCCCCCAGCTTGTTCTCTCTATGAAAACGCCTCGAACCCGCATCAAGATCTGTGGCCTGACCCGCGAAGAGGACCTCGATGCCGCTGTCGCCGCCGGTGCCGACGCCATCGGCCTGGTCTTCTATCCGCCCAGCCCGCGCTATATCAGCATCGAGCGCGCCGCCCAGCTGTGCCGCCGTGTGCCGCCCTTTGTCACGGTGGTCGGTTTGTTCGTCAATGCCGAAGCTGATTTTGTCCGCCAGCACATCGCCGCCTTGCCGCTGAATTGCCTGCAATTTCATGGCGATGAGCGCGCCGAGCAGTGCGCCGGCTTCGGGCTTCCCTACGTCAAGGCTGCACGGGTCAAGCCGGGGGTCGATCTGCTAGAATACGCGGCTTCGTTTCCCGACGCCCAGGGACTCTTGCTTGATGCATGGGTCGATAGCTATGGGGGTGGCGGGAAGACCTTTGACTGGTCATTGATACCCGCGTCCTTGCCCTTGCCGCTGATTCTCTCCGGCGGGCTGGAGGCTGCGAATGTTTGCGAGGCTGTGCAGCGGGTTCGCCCCTGGGCGGTCGATGTGAGCAGCGGGGTCGAAGCGGCCAAGGGAATCAAGGATGCCGACAAAATTGCGGCGTTCATTGCTGGAGTACGTGATGCAGATAGCCGAAATGAACAGTGAAGCAGGGCTTGTCGAGAATTACCAGTTGCCGGATGCACGCGGGCATTTTGGCCAGTTCGGCGGTATCTTCGTCGCCGAGACGCTGATTCCGGCGCTTGATGAATTGCGCGTCGAATACGAGAAGGCGCAGCTTGACCCGGCCTTCCGTGCCGAGTTCGAGTACGAGCTCAAGCACTATGTTGGCCGTCCGAGCCCGCTCTACCACGCCCGTCGCTGGTCCGACACACTGGGCGGTGCGCAGATCTTCCTCAAGCGCGAAGATCTCAATCACACCGGCGCGCACAAGATCAACAACACCATCGGCCAGGCCTTGCTGGCGCGCCGCATGGGCAAGAAGCGCGTGATCGCCGAAACCGGCGCCGGCCAGCACGGCGTGGCGTCGGCCACCGTGGCGGCGCGCTACGGTCTGGAATGCGTGGTCTACATGGGCGCTGAAGACGTTGCCCGTCAGGCGCCGAACGTGTTCCGCATGAAGCTGCTCGGTGCCAAGGTGGTGGCGGTCGAGAGCGGCTCGAAAACGCTCAAGGACGCCATGAACGAGGCGATGCGCGACTGGGTGACCAATGTCGACTCGACCTATTACATCATCGGCACCTGTGCCGGCCCGCATCCTTATCCGATGCTGGTGCGCGACTTCCAGGCCGTGATCGGCGAGGAGTGCAAGGTGCAGTGTGCCGAGCAGATCGGTCGCCAGCCGGATGCCGTGATCGCCTGCGTGGGCGGCGGCTCCAATGCAATCGGTATTTTCTACCCCTACATCGAAGTGCCCGGCGTGCGCCTGATCGGCGTGGAAGCCGGCGGTTTCGGCATCGAGACCGGCAAGCATGCCGCGCCGCTGACCACCAATGCGCGCCCCGGCGTGCTGCATGGCCAGCGCGTGAACCTGATGCAGGACGAGAACGGCCAGATCATCGAGACGCATTCGATTTCCGCCGGCCTCGACTACCCCGGCGTCGGCCCCGAGCACTGCCATCTCAAGGACATCCAGCGCGCCGAATACGTGGCGATCAATGACGACGAAGCGCTCGCTGCCTTCAACGATCTGTGCCGCTTCGAAGGTATCATCCCGGCCCTCGAATCGAGCCACGCCCTGGCCTACGCCAAGAAGCTCGCACCGACCATGAAGTCTGACCAGGTCATCGTGGTCAATCTGTCCGGTCGTGGCGATAAAGACATTCCCACGATTGCCCGCCTGTCCGGCATCGTGCTCTGAGCGCATCCATCCATGTCCCGTATCCAGAAAACCTTTGCCGCCCTGCAGGCCGCTGGCCGTCAGGCCCTGATTCCCTACATCACGGCGGGTGATCCGCATCCCGATCTCACTGTGGCGATGATGCATGCCTTGGTCGAAGGCGGCGCCGATGTGATCGAACTCGGCGTGCCGTTCTCCGACCCGATGGCCGACGGCCCGGTGATCCAGCGTGCCAGCGAGCGCGCCTTGGCGCATGGCGTGAGCCTGCGCAAGGTGATCGGCCTGGTCGCCGAATTCCGCACGCGCAACGCCGATACCCCGGTGGTGCTGATGGGCTACGCCAATCCGGTGGATGCCATGGGTTACGAGAATTTCGCGCGCGTCGCCGCCGAGGCCGGCGTCGATGGCTTGCTGACCGTCGACCTGCCGCCCGAAGAAGCGGGCGCCAGCGTCGCCATCCTCAAGCAGTACGGCATCGACCCGATCTTCCTGCTGGCGCCGACCACGCCGGACGAGCGCGCTGCCGTGGTGGCCAAGCTGGCCAGCGGTTTCGTTTATTACGTCTCGCTCAAGGGCGTGACCGGTGCGGCCAATCTGGATGTGGCCAGCGTCGAGGCCAAGCTGGCGCATCTGCGCAAGCTGATCGATCTGCCGATCGGCGTTGGTTTTGGTATTCGCGATGCGGCCTCGGCCAAGGCGGTGGCGGCGGTGGCCGACGCAGTCGTGGTCGGCGCGCGCATCGTACAAGAAGTGGAGCAGGGCGAAGCCGGATTGACCGAGCGCCTGCGCAGTCTCGTTGCCGAGCTGCGCGCTGCGATCGATGGCGCACGCGCCTGACAACAAGAGAATCGAGGTAGACATGAGCTGGCTGACGAAACTACTGCCGCCCAAGATCAAACGTGATCAACCGACGCGCAAATCCATCCCCGAGGGGCTGTGGATCAAGTGCGAAGCCTGTGAAGCCGTGCTGTACCGCTCGGACATCGAGCAAAGCCAGTACGTGTGCCCCAAGTGCGGCCACCACAAGCGCATCCGTGCGCGCCATCGCCTGGACCTGCTGCTCGACGCCGAAGGCCGTTTCGAGATCGGCGCCGAAGTGCTGCCGGTGGATCCGCTCAAGTTCAAGGACAGCAAGAAGTACGTCGACCGTCTGGCTGCCGCCAATGAAGACACCGGCGAAGCCGATGCGCTGATCGTCATGCAGGGCTCGGTGTGCACGGTGCCCCTGGTGGTGGCTGCTTTCGAGTTTGAATTCCTCGGCGGTTCGATGGGTTCGGTGGTTGGCGAGCGCTTCGCACGCGGCGTGCGTGCCGCCTACGAACAAGGCGTGCCCTTCGTCTGCTTTACCGCCACCGGTGGTGCGCGCATGCAGGAAGGCCTGTTCTCGCTGATGCAGATGGCCAAGACCACGGCCTCGATCACCCGTCTCTCGTCCAAGCGTCTGCCTTTTGTCACCGTGCTGACCGATCCGACCATGGGCGGCGTGTCGGCTAGTTTCGCCTTCATGGGCGATGTGGTGATTGCCGAGCCCGGCGCGCTGATCGGCTTTGCCGGCCCGCGCGTGATCGAGCAGACGGTGCGCGAAAAGCTGCCGGAAGGCTTCCAGCGTTCGGAATTCCTCGTCGAAAAGGGTGCCATCGACATGATCGTCGACCGCCGCGAGCTGCGTGAGCGCCTCGCCAGCGTGCTCACCCTGCTCTCCGGCCAGCCTGCCATCAATTGATGTTTTCTGCCGCAAGCCTGGGCGAGTGGCTCGCCTACATCGAGCGTCAGCACGCCCAGCCGATTGCCCTCGGCCTGGATCGTGTGAAGCAGGTTCTCGCAGCGCTGCCGGCGCGTCACCGCGGTCTGGTGATCACCGTCGGAGGGACCAATGGCAAGGGCTCGACCTGCGCCATGCTCGAAGCCATCTTGCGTGCCGCCGGTTACAGCGTCGGCCTCTACACCTCGCCGCATCTGCTGCATTACAACGAGCGGGTGCGCCTCAATAGCGTGTCAGCCGATGATGCAGCGCTGTGCGAAGCCTTCGCGGCAGTCGAGGCTGCGCGCTGCAGCCTCGCCGAGCCGGTGCCGCTGACTTACTTTGAATACGGCACCCTGGCGGCCTGGTGGCTGTTCTGCCGCAGTCAGCTGGATGTGGTGATTCTCGAAGTCGGCCTCGGCGGGCGGCTGGATGCGGTCAATGCCATCGAGCCTGATTGCGCCATCGTCACCGGCGTGGCCATGGATCACATGGACTACCTCGGCGATACGCGCGAAGCCATCGGTTTCGAGAAAGCCGGCATTTTTCGCCCGGGCAAGCCGGCGATTGTCGGTGATCCGCAGCCGCCGCAATCCTTGATCGGCCACGCCAAGAACATTGGCGCCGATCTGCGCGTCTCGGGGCAGGATTTCGGCTTCTCTGGCGACAAGCAGCAATGGCAGTTCCGTGGCCGCAGCCAGCGGCGCAGCAGCATGGCTTATCCGGCTTTGCGCGGCGCCAATCAGCTGCTTAATGCCTCCAGCGTGCTGGCCGCACTCGAATCCATCGAAGAGCGCTTGCCGGTGCCGATGCAGGCGGTACGCCAGGGCCTCATGCTGGTCGAGCTGCCGGCGCGCTTCCAGGTACTGCCGGGGCGCCCGGCGGTGGTGCTGGATGTGGCCCACAATCCGCAGGCGGCGGCGGTGCTGTCGGAGAATTTCGCCAATATGGGCTTTTTCTCCAACACCCTGGCGGTGTGCGGCATGCTGCTCGATAAGGACATCCCCGGCACCCTGCGTGCGCTCGATGCCCGCGTCGACCGCTGGTATCTGTGCGATCTGGGCGGCCCGCGTGGCGCCAAGGCGCAGGTACTGGCCGAGGCGCTGCAGGCAATCGGCAGCCAGGCAGCGGTCGAACTGTTCGCCGATCCGGCGGCTGCCTTCAATGCAGCGCGGGCAGCGGCGGGTGAGGGTGATAGAATCGTGGCCTTCGGTTCCTTTCTGACGGTGGCCGCAGTGATGCAAACGCTGCAAACGCCCCGCTGACCCCCAGATCTGACATGGCTGACAACGACGCCCAGCTTGAGTTGAAGAAACGCGCGCGCCGCCGCCTGATCGGTGCCATTGCGCTGTGCCTGGCCGCCGCCGTATTCCTGCCGATGGTGATGGACAGCGAACCGCGCCCGACCGGCAACGATCTGCAGATCCGCATTCCCAACCAGGAAGGCAGCACCTTCACTTCGCGCATGATCAATACCGCGCCGGCCGGCAGTGCGCCGCAGTCGGCCGCGCAGTCTGCGCCGCAGCCGGTGGTGGTGCCGGTCGATCCGGAGCCGGCGCTGTCGGTGGTCAACAACACACTGACGCCGGTGGCGCCCAGCGCGCCGGCGAGCCCGGGGAGTGCGCCGCGCAGTGCGCCCACCCACGCCTCGTCTTCCGCCGCAAGCAGCCCGAGCGCACAGGCGCGCTCCAGCAGCGCCGCATCGTCTGCCAGCAAGTCTGCACCGGGCAGCGCCGCGTCGGCCGAGGCCCGCGCCAGGGCCTTGCTGGAGCAGGGCAATGAGCCGGCGCAGCGCTTCTTCGTACAAGTGGGTGTTTATCGCGATGCCGACAATGCCAAGTCGGTGGCCGCCAAGATCAAGCAGCAGGGCATGGTGCCCAGTCTTGAGAAGATTGCCGACAAGACGCGTGTGCGCGTCGGCCCCTTCAAGACCCGCGCTGCGGCTGATGCAGCGCTGGCCAAGCTCAAGCACGCCAATCTTAGCGGTACCGTAACGGGCAAGTGACAGCGTTTGATCTGGCCTTCCTGATCGTCATGGGGCTCAGCGTGCTGGTGGGCCTGTGGCGGGGTTTGGTCAGCGAGTTTTTTGCCCTGGTGAGCTTGGTATTGGCTCTGGTGCTGGCCTGGCATTTTGCGCCGCTGCTGGCGCCGTATCTGGCCACCGTGGCGGCCGCGCTGTGGTTGCAGAAGCTGATCGCCTTTGGCCTGATTGTGGTGCTGAGTCTGCTGGTGCTCGGGCTGTTGCGCTTTCTGTTGCGTGAATTGCTGGCGGTGGTGGGCTTGGGCTTGATGGATCGACTTTGCGGCGCCATATTTGGTGTGCTGCGCGGCATCCTGATTGCCGTGGTGGCCGTTGCTTTGGCGGGTATGACCAGTTTGCCGCGCGAATCCTGGTGGCGCGAATCGCGGTTCGCCGCACCACTGGAAACGATTGTGATAGCAGTAAAACCCAGACTCCCCGCGGAGCTGGCAGCAAGAATCAAGTACAGGTGATCTATGTGTGGAATTATCGGCGTGATGGCCACGACGCCCGTCAATCAGCTTCTCTACGACGGTTTGCAGGTTCTCCAGCATCGCGGCCAGGACGCAGCGGGCATTGCGACAGCTGACGGCGGCCGCTTTCACATGCACAAGGGCCCCGGCCTGGTGCGTGACGTGTTCCGGACGCGCAATATGCGCAATCTGGAAGGCAACTGGGGCATCGGCCACTGTCGTTACCCGACGGCGGGCTCGGCCTACAACCCGGCCGAAGCGCAGCCCTTCTACGTCAATTCGCCCTTCGGCCTGATGCTGGCGCACAACGGCAACCTGACCAATGCCGACGAGCTCAAGCGCGAGATGTACCTCGCCGACTTGCGCCACATGAACACCAATTCCGACTCCGAAGTGCTGCTCAACGTGCTCGCGCACGAGCTGCAGGAAGCTTCGGGCGGCTCGTTCCGCCTCGATGAAGAGACCATCTTCAAGGCCGTCGCCGGCGTGCACAAGCGCGCCAAGGGCGCCTATGCCGCCGTGGTGATGATTGCCGGTTACGGCTTGCTGGCTTTCCGTGACCCCTACGGCATCCGCCCGCTGGTGATCGGCGAGAACAGCGTCGATGAGCGCAAGGAATACATGGTCGCCTCCGAGAGCGTGGCCATCGACGTGCTGGGCTTCAAGCTGCTGCGCGACGTGGCGCCGGGCGAAGCGATTCTGGTCGATGTGCAGGGCAAGCTGTCCAGCCGCCTCTGTGCCGAGCCGCGTCCCTACGCGCCGTGCATGTTCGAATTCGTCTATCTGGCGCGTCCCGATTCGCTGATCGACGGCATCTCGGTGTACGAGAGCCGGGTCAAGATGGGCACCCGCCTGGCCGAGCGCATTCGCCGCGATTACGCCCATCTGCAGATCGACGTGGTGATCCCGATTCCCGACTCCAGCCGCTCGGCGGCCATGGAGCTGGCCAGCAATCTGGGCATCGCTTACCGCGAAGGCTTCGTCAAGAACCGCTACATCGGCCGTACCTTCATCATGCCTGGCCAGGCCGTGCGCCGTAAGTCGGTGCGCCAGAAGCTCAACGCGATCCACCAGGAATTCGCTGGCAAGAACGTGCTGCTGGTCGATGACTCCATCGTGCGCGGCACCACCAGCCACGAGATCATCAACATGGCGCGCGACGCCGGTGCGACCAAGGTGTATATGGCCTCGGCCGCGCCGCCGGTGCGTCACGCCAACGTCTATGGCATCGATATGCCCAGCCGCGCCGAACTGATCGCCTCGTTCCGCAATGAAGAGGAAATCGGCCGCGAAATCGGTGCCGATGCGCTGATCTACCAGACCCTGGAAGACCTCACCGAAGCGGTGGGTTCGCTCAATCCGGCGATCAAGCAATTCGAATCGTCCTGCTTCGATGGCCGCTACATCACTGGCGACATCACGCCGGAGTACCTCAGCAGCGTCGAGGGCGGCCGTGCCGATGCCAAGGTTGGCAGCAGCGAGGAAGGCGAGGGCGGCGAAGGCCAGCTTGATCTCAACCTGGTCTCCTGAGCCAATTGCCTTGACAGGGCGCCGCTTGCGGCGCTAAGTTCCTCCCATGATTCGCGCCGATTTGATGGACAGCTTGCGGGCGCGTAATAAATCCAGCTAAAACGACGCTCAGACCCGTTCTGACTCGCAAGAGCTGAACGGGTTTTTTGCATTCAAGGACTGACGATGAACGATTTTGACGATAGCGCCGACTACGATCTGGACACCCTGGCGATTCGCGCCGGCACCCAGCGCAGCCAGTTTGGCGAACACAGCGAAGCACTGTTCCTGACCTCCAGCTTCGTCTTCGAAAGTGCCGCCCAGGCCGAACGCCGCTTCGTCGGCGGCGAAGAAGGCATGGTCTACGCCCGCTTCAGCAACCCCACCGTCGACATGCTGCAAAAGCGCCTAGCCGCGCTGGAAGGCGGCGAAGCCTGCGTGGCCACCGCCAGCGGCATGGCGGCGATTCTCTCGGTGTGCATGGGTTTGCTCAAGGCGGGGGATCACGTGGTCGCCTCCAACAGCCTGTTCGGCTCGAGCATCCAGTTCTTCAACGCTTACATGAGCAAGTTTGGCGTCACGACCAGCTATGTCGAAGCCAGCTCGATCGAGGCTTACCAGGCTGCGCTGACGCCGGCAACGCGGATGATCTTCGTCGAAACGCCGTCCAATCCGCTGACCCAGCTGGTCGACATCGCCGCACTCTCGCGCGTCGCCAAGGCGGCCGGCGTGCTGCTGGTGGTTGATAACTGCTTCTGTTCGCCGGCGCTGCAACAGCCGCTCAAACTGGGCGCCGATCTGGTCGTGCACTCGGCGACCAAGTACCTCGACGGCCAGGGCCGCGTGCTCGGCGGCGCGGTGGTCGGCAGCAAAGCGCTGCTCGAAGAAGTGCTGCGTTTTTTGCGCACCGCCGGCCCGAGCATCTCGCCCTTCAACGCCTGGGTCATCCTCAAGGGTCTGGAGACACTCAATATCCGCATGCAGGCGCAGTCGGCCAATGCCCTGGCCGTTGCGCAATGGCTCGAAGCGCAGCCCGGCATCGAACGTGTCTTCTACCCCGGCTTGCCCTCGCACCCGCAGTACGAGCTGGCGCGCAGCCAGCAGCTGAGCGGCGGCGCCATCGTCGCCTTCGAGGTCAAGGGCGGCAAGGATGAAGCCTGGCGCGTGGTCGACTCCACCCGCATGCTGTCGATCACCGCCAACCTCGGCGACACGCGCACAACGATCACCCACCCCGCAACGACCACGCACGGCCGCATCAGCCCCGAAGCCCGCGCCGCCGCCGGCATCCACGACAATCTGCTGCGTCTGGCGGTGGGTCTGGAGTCGGTCAGCGACATCATCGCCGACCTGCAACGCGGCCTGGCGGCTTGACTGAAGTCGTCCGGGCGAACCCCGGACGGCGTCTGCAGGCCAGCGCCTGCCACATTACTCGCCGCCTGCTGCCCGCTTGCGTGCGGGACACTGAAGTGCGCCCTGTGTGGCGCATTTTTTATCCGGGCTCGGCCTAGCGTCGCTGCAAGCAGGGCCTTGGTGCGCCTCTCATAAGCTTATAAAGATTCTGTTGTTCGGCACTGGTGGTCGCGGTGCTACTTTGTCGGCTTCCGATAATTGTCGAATAATCAGACAAAATGCAGCAAGCCCTGGCCGCCACCGAGGCGCCTATCCTCCAAATACGCGCCTTGCACAAATGGTTTGGCGATCTTCATGTGCTGCGTGGCATCGATCTGGATGTGCAGCCCGGTGACCGCATCGCTATTCTCGGTGCCAGCGGCTCGGGCAAGAGCACCTTCCTGCGCTGCCTGAACTTCATGGAGCTGCCCAGCGAGGGCGAAATCAGCCTCAAGGCGCGTCCGATCGGTCGCCCCAGCGGCCAGGGCAGCGCGCGCCAGCGCAGCTATGCGCAGGCCGAGTTGTGCGAAGTGCGCAAGTCGGTGGGCATGGTGTTTCAGCAATTCAATCTGTTTCCTCACATGAGTGTGCTGGCCAATGTGATGGAGGGCCTGCTGACTGTACTGCGCCAGCCGCGCGAGGAAGCGCGCAGACGGGCCCTGCTGCAGCTGGAAAAAGTGGGTCTTGCCGACAAGGCCACAGCTTTTCCGGCGCAGCTCTCCGGCGGTCAGCAGCAGCGGGTGGCGATTGCTCGCGCGTTGGCGATGGAGCCCGAAGTCCTGCTGTTTGACGAGCCGACCTCGTCGCTCGATCCGGAGCTGGTGGGCGAAGTGCTCGGCGTGATCCGTGGTCTGGCCGAGGAGGGCCGCACCATGTTGCTGGTGACCCACGAGCTGGGCTTTGCCTACCACTACGCCAACAAGATCCTGTTCCTCGCCGACGGCCAGATCCACGAGGCCGGCACGCCCGACCAAGTCCTCAAGCATCCGCAAAAAGAACGCACGCAGCGCTTCATCGAGCGCTTTACGGCCTTCAACTTCTGAGCACGCATTTCTACTCCGGACCTGACCCTGATGTCCTCATCCATTTCTCCCGATCCCTCCAGCAGCAGTTCGCAAGCCTATATGCCAGATCCGCGCAATGAGCAGGTGCTGGTTTATCTGAACGGCGAATTCGTCGCGCGCCATGAAGCGAAGGTGTCGATCTTCGATTCCGGCTATGTCTGCGGCGATGGTGTCTGGGAGGGGCTGCGCATCGTCAATGGCCAGGTCGTCTCATTCGATGCGCATATCGACCGCCTGTTCGAAGGGGCGCTGAGCATCGCGCTGGATATTGGCCTGAGCAAGGCGGAGATCAAGGACATCGTGCTGCGCTGCTTCGAGATCAACGGCATGCGTGACGGCGCCCATGCCCGTCTGATGATCACGCGCGGCATCAAGAAGACGGCCAACCAGGACCCGCGTTTCATCATCGGCGGCGCGACCATCGTCTGCGTGGCCGAGCACAAGGTGGTGAGTCCGGAATCGAAGGAGAAAGGCCTGCGTCTGCAGACCTCGACGATCCGCTGCAGCGGACCGGATGTCTTCGATTTGCGCATCAATTCCCACAGTCGCCTGAACCTGATCCAGGCGCTGATCCAGGCCATCAACGCCGGCGCCGACGAGGCCTTGATGCTCGATCCGAACGGCTTTGTCTCCAGCTGCAATTCCACCAATTTCTTCATCGTGCGTGGCGGCGCGCTGTGGACCTCGTCGGGGCGTTACTGCTTCAAGGGCATCACGCGTGGCAGCGTTCTGGCGCTGGCGCGGGAGGCAGGCATTCCGGTATTCGAGGGGGACTTCACCCTGGCCGAGGTCTACGCGGCCGATGAGGCCTTTGTCACCGGCACCCTGGGCGGTTTGACGCCGGTTGCCTCGATTGATGGACGTCGCTTGCCCGGCGCGGGGATGGGGCCGCTGACGCGACGCCTGTACCAACTTTATCTGCGCAAGATCGGTGCCGCACAGTAAGCCGATCCTGCACCTTCTGAGCCTTTGTTTCTTTCTGGGAGATCACGCATGAAAACGAATTTCGCTTTGCTGCTCTGGCGGCGTCTGGCACTGGCGCTGCTGGCCGTGCTGAGCCTGAGCCTGGCTGCGCCGGTGATGGCGCAAAGCTCCAGCCTGCAGAAAATCAAGCAAACGGGTGAGCTGCGCATCGGCGTTGCGCCGGGCGATCCCTGGTATTTCCGCGATCCCAATTCCGGGCAGTGGACCGGCCTCGGTGTGCTCATCGGCGAGCAGCTGGCGAAGAGCCTGAATGTGAAGCTGGTGCCCGTCGAAACGACCTGGGGCAATAGTGTGGCCGCGCTGCAGTCCGGCCAGATCGACATCATGCTGGTGCTCGACGCGACCGAGGAACGCAAGCGCGCCATCGACTTCCCGAGCAAGCCCTTGCTCTGGTACGCGCAAGGTGTGCTGGCCAAGGATGGCCTGGTCGTCAAGAACTGGGAAGACCTGAACAAGGCCGATATCCGCATCGGCGTGGCGCTGGGTACGGCAACCGACCGTGATCTCACCAAGCGCCTGCCGAACGCCAAGATCGAGCGCTTCACAAATACCGACGAGACGGTCGCCGCCTTCAATGCCGGTCGTGTTGATGCCATCGGCTTCTACCATCCGGCGCTGGCCATTGCCTATTCGAAGATCCACAAGGGTGCCGTGTACATCCCCAAACCCGCAGTCGCGCTGCCGACCAGTGCCGGCATCCGCAAGGAGAGCGACAGCGCCTTCAAGGATCTGCTCGATGTGCAGTTTGACAAGCTCTACAACTCCGGCACCACCGAGAGCCTGTACACGCAGTACCTCAAGTCCAAGGGCCTGGACCCGAGCAAGCAACCGGGCGTGACCCGCGAAGCGCTCGAGAAATAAGCCGGACCCTCGCCGGAACGCGCTCAGATGAATTATCAATGGGACTTCGCCGCCGTCTGGGAGTATCGCCAGATGCTCTTCGACGGCGCCCTGGGCTCGCTGCGCATTGCCGTGGTGGCGATCCTCGTCGGGGTGCTGATCGGCGCCGTGCTGGCGGCGATGCGCATGTCCAGCCGCGCGCTGCTGCGCTGGCCGGCGCTGGCCTTCATCGAGTGGTACCGCAACACACCGCCCATCGTGCATTTCTTCTGGGCGTTCTACGCCTTGCCGGTGCTGCTCAAAGTCAGTCTTGACCCGTATCTGGCCGCGATTCTCGCGCTGTCCACGCAATCGGGCGCCTTCTATGCCGAGGTGTTTCGCGGCGGCGTCCAGTCGATTGAGCGCGGGCAGTGGGAAGGCGCTCGCGCGCTCGGCATGCGCAGCGCCCAGGCGCTGCGGCGGGTGATCCTGCCGCAAGCCTTGCAGCGCATGCTGCCCCCCTTCATGGAACGCAGCTTCGAGCTGATCAAGACCACGGCGCTGGCCTCGACCCTGGCGTACTCCGATCTGCTGTATCAGGCGATGCAGGTCAATTCGATCACTTTCCGCCCGCTGGAGGTCTATACCGTGGTGGCCGCCATTTTCTTCATCGCCCTGTTCGTCCTCAGCCTCGGCGCGCATTGCATCGAACGACGCCTGGCGCGGGCCGGCGGCCTGCTCGCGAGTTAGGCCATGGACTTCGTCTGGGACTTCTCGGCCGTCGTGCAGAACTACACGGTGCTGCTCAAGGGCGTCGGCATGACCGCCTTGCTGTGGAGCATCGCCTTTCCGGCTGCCTTGTGCATCGGCCTGATCCTCTCCCTGGGGAGTCGCACCCGGCACCGCAGCCTGCGGCTGCTGACCCGAGCCTATGTCGAGATCTTCAGGAATACGCCGGTGATGATCCAGCTGATCTGGTTCTTCTATGCCTTTCCGATCATCACCGGCATTCAGCTCAGTCCGGTCAGCGCTGCGCTGGCCGGCTTGATTCTCAACGCCTCGGCGTACTGCTCGGAGATCTTTCGCGGCGGCATCGCCTCGCTGCCCCAAGGGCAATGGGAAGGCGCACGTGCGCTGGGCATGAGCAGCACCCAGGCCTTGCGCCGCATCATCGTGCCGCAAGCCTTCATCCGCATGCTGCCAGCCTTCACCAACCGCGCAATCGAACTGTGCAAAAATACGTCCATCGCCTCGGTCATCACGGTGCAGGAACTCATGTACCAGGGCCGCGCCCTGTCATCCGCCTTTTATCGCCCGCTGGAAATCCTCAGCGCCGTGGCGCTGATCTACTTCCTGCTGATTTACCCCGGCAGCTACCTCGCCGCACGACTGGAAAAGCGCTTTGCCTCACAGCGCGCCTGACATGAACGATCTCTTCGCAAGCCTTGCCCCCGTCCCAGCGCAGACCCGGCGCGACCAGGTCGCCGCGACGCTGCGCCAGGCCATCATCAGCGGCCAGATCGTACCCGGCACCCAGCTGGTGGAAAGCCGCCTGACAGCGCAACTGGGCGTCAGCCGTGGCTTGCTGCGCGAAGCGATTCGCGAGCTGGTCGAGGCCGGCCTGGTGACCAATCGCCCGTATGCCGGCGCCTTTGTCGCGGGGATGAATGCGCAGATGCTGCACGACGTCTACGAGATGCGCCGCGCCCTGGAAATCCAGGCCTACACACGGATCTGGCCGCAGCGCGACGAGCGCTTCCGCGACGCGCTGCAGCAGCGCTTCGCACGCATGCAGGACGCCATCCGGCGCGATGAACTCAGCGAAAAAATCCGCACCGAAGCCGATTTTCACGGCCTGGTATTCGAGATGTGCGGCAACCACCTGATGCCCAGCTTCTGGCAACAGATGAGCCAGAAAATCCAACTCGGCTTCGCCATCTGCCAGATCTCGCTCGCCCCCAAACCCGACTTCGAAGCCAATCACCGCCGCTTCCTCGATTGCGCCCTGGGCGAGAGCCTCAGCGAGATGATCGACGAACTCAACACCCACCTCGACCGCGGCCTCGCCACCATCCAGACCAGCGCTGGCTGAGCCCTCGTTGCCATGGGGCAGGTGCCTGGGGCGCACTGCACGGGCTCTCGTGGAGTGCAAGCTTAAAATCTTTCACCGCAAAGGCGCGAAGACCCGCAAAGAGCCGCGAAGGTGTTTGTTCTGCGGGTGCTCGCGCAGATGCGATGAGGCTGTGAGGCGGGGGTGCAGAGAAGGACATTTTTCCCTCTCCCGTGAGCGGGAGAGGGGGGCGCGGAGCGCCGGGAGGGCATTCGGCCTGCACATACAAACACCCGTTCGGCCCGAGTGCGCTGCAGGCGCGTATCGAGGGCTGCCGGCGGAGCCTAACTTCATTGATCGCGTGCCTCGATACACCGGGCTCCGCCCGGCACTCTGCACGAACGGCTTGTGGTGTGCTGAGCTTGAAAACAAAGGCTTCACCGCAAAGGCGTGAAGGCCCGCAAAGAGCCGCGAAGGTGCTTGTTTCTGCGGGTGCTCGCGCAGATGCGATGAGGCTGTGAGGCGGGCCGCAGAGAGGCGGCTTTTCCCCTCTCCCGCGAGCGGGTGGCGCGAGAGCGCCGGGAGAGGGCTGCCAAGCTGAGTAGGGACGGTCGAAGAATAGAAAGCAGACCATGACGGCGGTAGGTCGGAAAAGCCGCAGGCGCCTTCCGACGTTTGTGCCATCCAATTCAGGTCTGCGTTACAAATCATTCTCGAATGTCGGAAGGCGTTTCGCTTTTCCGACCTGCCGCAGTGTTTTAATCATCCCGACTTACGGCCTTGGATTGAATTGTTAGCAGCATCAGTCATCTTTTGACATCACATGTGCGCAGTACCCGCAAAAAGGAGCGAAAAACAGTTCTTCGGGCGCAATTGTTGAACTACATCGCTGACAGGTGTGCTCTGACGTATGCCCACAGGATGCACATATGCCTCGCTCGTACAGGTACGAACCCCCGCATTGAGGACAATCCGCCAACGGTGAGCCCCCTCCGTCAGTGTGAGACAAATAAACCTCATAGCTGTAGTGGTCAGTGACAGCCTTGTTTACCAACTCTTCATAGGTAAGCATTTTTCCACACGACTTGCATGTGAAATTAGAGTTTATGGCTTCGCTTCCGGCAACGGATGACAAGATCAAACCAGAACCGCACTCTTCACAAGAGTATTTTTCAAATGCGACGAGGATTTCATCATCAAAATAATTAAGCGATTGGAGTGCTGAAAGACACTCTTCTCTCTCCCTTTCGTACACCTCATTTACTTCAATCAGCACAGACCATGCCTCGTCTCCCAACAACTCCTTCGGGTCTTTATTGAGATGTTTTCGTATGAAGTCGTTAATGATTAAAAAAGTGTCAGAGAGCAATGATTGAATGGCTTCGTGCTTCAAATTGCTAAAGTAGTGTTCGATGTCGTTGCGAAAGCTATTTATCTTTTCGATTCGCTTCCAATCGACATCTATTTTTAGCGACTCAAATCGCTCCTTAATGCCTTGTACGTCAACTGTTTTGCTGCCTTTTCCTTTCCATTCCACGTGTTCGTTTTCATCAAGAACGGGCAAAACTCGCTGCTTGATCAGGGCCTCGTCAGAGCTTAGGGGGCTTAAAAGGCTCAGCTTGTGTTTAAACAGAAGTAAGATTCCTGCGAATACATTTCTCGTGCAAGAAAGAATTCGTCGTTGATCTGGCGAGGAATAGTCTTCAAGGCCAATGGCTATTGAATCGACAGCGTTCTTTAGAATACTCACAGTGGTACCTGTAGCTGCTAACGGTGGAGTTAAGGCCGCGCCAAAGGTGTCGCCTCGAACAAGTTCTCTCTTTAGCCCGTAGGGCGCAATAAGCGCTAGCGCATTGCACCAGATTTCGGCGCACTTCACCCCAGTATCTTTGCAATCAGCATCCGGTGCAATGCCCTTCAGTTATTGCACCTGACTCAAACCATCGCCCCCATCGTTCCCGAATCTCGGAATGTGTTTCATTTCGCCGTCCGAGGATTCGGGATTTGCTGTGACGTGCTCAGTTGGCGATGCGCGGGAATTTGGGGTCGCGGACGACGTCGCTGACGAGCTTTTGAACAGCCGGGCCAAAGGCTTGGGCGACTTCCTGGCAGGCTTTTTCTGCGACGAAGCTACCGGAGAAGCTGAATTTCGATTCGGTCGTGAAGCTCTCCTTGCGTGCATTGGTGACGGTCAGGGTAAAGCTCCAGCTGCCATCGGTGATGCCCGAGCTGAAGTCCACCTTCTCCAGTTTTCCGCTCAGTACCAATGGCGAGGAGGGGTCGTAAATACCGGCGAGCTTTAATTCGTCGACAAAGGCTTTTTCGATATAGGACTCAAAGCTGGGGGAGACCGTGACGGGGCCGGCTGCGCGGCAGGTGATCGAGGCGTTTCCGGGGCGGCTCGATTCAAACTTGCCGATAGAAACCGGTTTCAACTTGTAGGCCTTGATGGCGCCCACGTTCTCTACCGAAGCTCCGTAAGGCGCAACGTTGTAGGTGCAGCCTGCCAGAAAAGTTGCGGAGGCCGCGAGGGCCAAGAGCATTGGTTTCATGTTTTCTCCATTTTCCTTTTTGTCAGTTCGTGTATTTGAGTGCGCTACCGATGGCATCGCTAGCTGGGCAAGACTTCGCCTTGCAAGCGTTTGCACGGTGCTGATGGCAGGCGTAGCGAATGTATCACCTTGGCATCCGGGGCGGCGGCGCAAGGGCGCACCTGCGCCGTAAAACGCTCAGCGTTTAAGCTTGATCAATATTCAGTCTGGGCGAGAACGCCGGCGTGTTGCGTCAGCGCTGCGCGGAGTCCGCATCACCCATCGGCACCACCCCCGCAGTCCGCATGCGCGCCATGCAGCTTTCGAGCGCGCTGAAGTTGTCGTGTTTGCGGCTGAGGGTGGCGAGGATGGTGGCGGGGTGTTGGGTGTGGGCGCAGCAGTCGTTGATGTAGCCGCGCAGGATGGGGTGGGGGCCGATTTCGACGAAGATGTTGATGCCGTCGGCGATCAGCTGATTGATGGCGGCGTTGAAGAGCACGGCTTGGCGGATGTTTTGCCACCAGTATTGGGCGTCGAGCGCGCTGCCGGGCAGCGGGCCGCCGCTGACGGCGGAGACGAAAGGAATGCTTGTGTTGTGGCGCGGCAGCTCGCGCAGCGCGTCGAGGATGGCTTGGCGCGTGGCGTCCATCGCCGGGCTGTGGAAGGCGTAGTCGAGAGCCAGGCGTTTGTGCTGGATGCCGTCTGCGCGCAGGCGTGCTTCAAAGGCGTCGAGCGCGGCGGCGGGGCCGGCGAGGGTGACGGCTTGCGGGCTGTTGATGCCAGCGATGACGAGTTCGCCTTGCAGCAGCTCGGCGCGCAGAAGGGACTCGGTGGTGGCGGCGTCGAGCGCTACGGCGCACATCTGGCCGGCGCCGCGTGTGGTGGCTTGCAGGGCGCTGCGGCGGTGGATCAGCTCGATGGCGTCGCGCAGTGTCAGCGCGCCGGCGGCCCAGGCGGCGGCGACTTCGCCGACGCTGTGGCCAGCGACGACGATGGGGCTAAAGCCGTGGTGCTGCAGCAGGCGGGTAATGCCGACCTGGATGGCGAACAGCGCCGGCTGGGCGACTTCGGTCAGCGCGTAGCGGGCGGCGCCATTGCGGCCGGCCAGCTCGTCCGTCAGTGAATAGCCGGCGAGCGGCGTGAAGTGGGCGTCGATCTCGCGCAGGCTGTCGGCAAACAGGGGCTCGTCGAGCAGGGCGCGGCCCATGCCGTCCCACTGCGCGCCGTTGCCGGCGTAGATGAAAGCCGGGCCGTGCGGCTGGGCGAGCGCCGCGCCGTGTTCAGCGGGCGGCGCGTCTTGTACGTTGGCGGCGGCGCCGGGCAGGATGGGCGGGCTCATGCCTGCGTGAGCGCGGGCGGGCGGATCAGAGCGCCATCAGGGTCTGGCGGCCCCACCAGCTGTGTTGCGCGGCGAGCTGGACCGGGTGCTCGATGGTGGCGGCTTCGACGCAGAGCATGTGGCGGAAGCCCTTGTCGGGGAAGTCGCTGAACTTGATGCTGCGTTCCACCCAGGGATTCCAGACCACGGTGTCGGGGAGTCGTTCGGACTGGATGGCCAGTGCGCGATGTGGCTCCTTGAGCAGCAGCGGGTTGCGGGTGTCGAAGTAGACGCGGTCGGTTTCCTCTTCGATCACCAGCTCGGTGCCGGTTTCGCGCATGTCCTTCTTCTTCACCGCGTCGTAGTAGCGCTGGCCGTGCAGACCTTGCAGGCTGGCTTGTTCGACCTCGCGCACGGCGAGGTAGGTGTGCAGCGCGGCCATGAAGGAGATGGGCTCGCTGCCGGGATTGCTGCATTCGAGTTCGATGTCGAGGCGCGCGCCGGAGATGCTCAGCGTCAGCTCCAGCAGGAATTGATGCGGCCAGAGGGCGCGGCTGGCGTCGGAATCGCGCAGGCACAGGTGGGCCATGGCGTGATCCTCGCCGGCGCGGCTGGCGACCACTTCCCACACCTGGTTGCGCGCAAAGCCATGGCCTTGCAGCGGGCCACGGTCACCGAATTGCGGGAAGATCACCGGCACGCCGCCACGGATCGCCTTGCCTTCGGAAAAGACCGCATCGGGCGAGAGGTAGAGGCGTTCGACGCCGCCGGCGGGCTTCCAGGACACGATGTGGGCGCCGTGCTCCATCACGATGGCTTCGGCGCCGTCGGGCGCGCGCAGGTGGATGGCGGGCATGCCGTGGAAATCGATGCGTTGCGGCTGGCTGACTGGACTGCTCATGCGGGTGTGGCTCCGTGCGGATGGGTGCGGCAATGCGGCCGATTATACCTGCGGTGCCGGCCGCGCCCGCTCTGGCTGCGTGGGCGGGCGCTGGAGTGCTGCAGGCGAGCTTAGGCCAGCTCGGCGTGGCGGAAGCAGTCGGTGGTGTGGTCATTGACCATGCCGATGGCCTGCATGTAGGCGTAGCAAATGGTACTGCCGACAAACTTGAAGCCGCGTTGCTGCAGGTCGCGCGAGAGGGCGTCGGAGATCTCGCTGCGCGCCGGAACCTGGCCGCTTTGCCAGTGATTGATGATCGGCTTGCCGCTGACGAAACCCCACAGGTACTGATCGAAACTGCCGAATTCGGCCTGGATCTTGAGGAAGCCCTGCGCGTTGAGGATGGCCGACTGGATTTTCTGGCGGTTGCGGATGATGCCTTCGTTGGCCATCAGCCGGGTAATGTCGGTGTCGTTGAAGCTGGCCACGCGCTGCGGGTTGAAGCCGGCAAAGGCTTTACGGTAGTTCTCGCGCTTGCGCAGCACGGTGATCCAGGAGAGGCCGGCTTGCGCGCCCTCGAGAATCAGGAATTCGAAGAGCTTGCGATCATCGTGGACCGGTACGCCCCATTCTTCATCGTGGTAGGCGAGGTAAAGCGGGTCATTGCCGGGCCATGTACAGCGTGTGCTCATCCAGGAGTTCCTTGTTTTCGTGGGCTCGATTCAGCGCTGCTGCAACTGCAGCACGCCGTGCTTGAGCGAATGATCCTCCGGGTCGCTGTGCAATTCAAATCCAAGATGCTTCACAAAGCGCAGCATGCGCTCGTTGCTCGACAGGAAAACGCCCTTCATCTGCTGCAGGCCGCGCGCACGGGCGGTGTCGATCAGGCGTTCCATCAGGTAGCGGCCAACGCCGCTGTGCTGGAATTCGTCAGCGACGACGACGGCGAATTCGCAGCTGGTGGCGTCGGGATTGGTGGCGTAGCGGCTGAGGCCGACCTGCACCGTTTCGCCTTCCTGTTCGATCAGGGCGATGAGGGCGATCTCGCGGTCGTAGTCGATCTGGGTGAGCTTGGCGAGCAGGCTGGGCGAGAGTTCGCGCAGCGCGCTCATGAAGCGGAAGTAGCGCGTCTCGGGCGAGAGCTTGCGCACGAAGTCTTGCTCCAGCTCGGCGTCCTCGGGCTTCATCGGGCGGATCAGCACCGGCGTGCCGTCGCGCAGCTGCCAGTGCGAGATGAGGGTGCTCGGGTAAGGGTGGATCGCCATGTGGTCGTAGGCGCCGGCGCCGGGCGGAATCTGGCCGACTTCGATGCTGGCATCGGCAATCATCGCTTCGCGCTCGTCGACGAACAGCGGGTTGATCTCCAGCGCGCGAATCCACGGCAGCTCGCAGACCAGGGCGGAGACGCGCAGCAGGATGTCTTCGAGCAAATCTATGCGCGCCGCCGGCATGCCGGCGTAGGGGCCCATGATCTTGGCGGCGCGGGTGCCGCTGATCAGGTCGTGCACCAGAAAGGCATTGAGCGGCGGCAGGGCGACGGCGCGGTCGGGCCAGTATTGCGGGTCCAGGCTGCGCTCGCCGAAGCCGATCACCGGGCCGAACACCGGATCGCGCCACACGCGCAGCATCAGCGAACGCGAGTACTCGCGCTCGACCATGGTCTCGACGCAGATGCCGTGCGCGAGCGCCTCGGGCATGCGGCCGCGCAGTTCGAGCGTGAGCTCTTCGTAAGCCATGTAGGTGGCGGCGAGGCTGGCGAGGTTCTTGCGCGTGAGCACCGCGCCGCGCGTGCCGGGCACCGGCAGATTGGGCCGCATGATCACCGGAAAGCCGGCCTGCTTGGCCATCTCGCCAGCCTCTTCGGCCGAGTGCGCGACCTGCATCGGCACGATGGGCATGTGGAAGGCGGCGAGGATGGCCATCGTCTCTTGGCGCAGCAAGGTGGTACGGCGGCGCGCTAGCGCGGTGTCGATGATCAGGCGCGCCGCGCCGGTCAGCGGCTCGTGCGCATCGACCAGCGGGGCGGGCGCCTGGGTGAGCAGGCGCTGGTTGCGGTAATAGGCGCTGATGTGCGAGAACAGCTCGACCGCCGTCTCCGGCGTGCGCAGGCTGGGAATGCCGGCGATGCGGAAAGCTTCGCGTGCTTCGCGCGTCTGGTCGTCGCCAAGCCAGCAGGTGAGGATGGGCTTTTCGGTGCGCTTGTATTGTTCGATGACGCGCTGAGCAACCTCGGTCGGCCGTGTCATCGCCTGCGGGGTGAGCAGGCACAGTACGCCATCGACATGTTCATCGTCGAGCAGGGCGGCCAGCGCGCCGGCGTAACGGTCCGGATCCGAATCGCCGATCAGATCGATGGGATTATCGAGCGACCAGTGCGGCGGCAGGATGCTGTCGAGCCGAGTCAGCGTGGCGGTCGACAGCTCGGCCAGCGGAATGCCCAGATCGCCGGCGCGGTCTGCCGCCATCACGCCGGGGCCGCCGCCATTGGTGATGATGGCGAGGCGATTGCCGCGCGGGCGGAAGTGCGCAAACAGCGCCTTGCTGGCGGCATACAGCTGGCTGAGGTTGTACAGGCGGATCACGCCGGCACGGCGCAGGGCGGCGTCGAACACCGCATCGTCACCGGCATTGACGCCGGTATGTACCTGGGCTGCGCGCAGGCCGACCGGGTGACGGCCGACCTTGAGCAGCATCACCGGTTTGGCGCGTGCAGCCGCGCGCAGGGCGGAGAGGAAACGACGCGCATCGCGGATGCCTTCGATGTAGAGCAGGATGCTCTCGGTGCGGAAATCCCAGACCATGTAGTCGAGGATTTCGCCGAAATCCAGATCGCTGGACATGCCCAGCGAGACCACATTCGAAAAGCCGACCTGGTTGGGCTGCGCGTAATCGAGAATTGCCGCGCAGAGCGCGCCCGATTGCGAGATGAAGCCGATCGAGCCACTGATTGCTTGACCATGGGCGAAAGTCGCATTGAGGCCCCGCGCGGGGCGGGCGACGCCCAGGCTGTTGGGCCCGAGCAGGCGCATGCCGTATTTGCGCGCATTGCGCACGGCATCCATTTCCAGCCGGGCGCCGGCGGCGCCGCTCTCGCCAAAGCCGGCGGAGAGCACCGCCGCAGAGCGCACACCGGCCTTGCCGCATTCGGCGATGACATCCGGCACCGTGCTGGCCGGCGTGGCGATGACGGCCAGATCGACCTTGCCCGGCACATCACCGATATGCGGATAGCACTTGACCTCCTGCACCGCCGTGTATTTGGGATTGACGGCGTACAGCGTGCCCTTGAACTGCGCCTGGCGCATATTGCGGATCAGCACCTGGCCCAGCGCGCCCTCACGCTCGGTGGCGCCGATGATGGCGACACTCTGTGGTTCGAAAAGCGGCGAAAGATAGTGCTTCTCATCCATGAGGCGGCCCCCGGCTCCTGTAGCAGCTAACTGTCAATGATTCTGGCACAGCCTGCTTGATTCGGATCAAGCAAAGCAGTGCGCCCAGCTGCTCGATGCTGCAGTGCTAAGGGTTTTCCGCAGGCGCAGCGGCGATTCAGTAAACCGGCTTGCCGAAGCGGATTTCTTGCAGGATCTTGGCCGAGATTTCTTCAATCGAGCGGGTCGTCGAATCGAGGAAGGGAATGCCTTCGCGGCGCATCAGGCGCTGCGCTGATTCGATCTCGGACTGACAGTTCTCGATGGCGGCGTAGCGGCTGTTGGGGCGCCGTTCCTGGCGGATCTGCGAGAGGCGTTCGGGGTTGATGGTCAGCCCGAACAGCTTGCCACGGAAGCGCTGCAACTCGCCGGGCAGCTTGTTGCGTTCGAAGTCTTCGGGGATCAGCGGATAGTTGGCCGCCTTGACGCCGTATTGCATGGCCAGATAAAGGCTGGTCGGCGTCTTGCCCGAACGGGATACACCGACGAGGATGACATTGGCTTCTTCGAGGTTCTTGTCGGTGATTCCATCATCATGCGCGAGGGTGAAGTTGATCGCTTCGATGCGCGTCTTGTAATCCTCGCTCTCGGCGATGCCGTGGAAGCGGCCGACCGCATGGGTGGATTTGACGCCGAGTTCCACTTCCAGCGGCGCGATGAAGGTGCCGAACAGGTCGATGAACTGCGCATCACCTTCGTGCAGTGCAGCAATGATGTCGTTCTGCACCAGGGTGCTGAACACAATTGGCCGGGCGCCGTCACGCTTCATCGCCTCGCGGATGCTGCGCGCACAGTCGATGGCCTTGTCCAGCGAATCGATGAAAGGTGCCCGCACCTGGCGGAAGCTGCAGTCCGGAAACTGCGCCAGCAGGCTGTGTCCGAGCGTTTCGGCGGTGATGCCCGTACCGTCGGAAACGAAGAAAACGGTCCTTCTTGGCTTGTTGTCCATCGTGTATATCCTCTATCTGGACTAGACGGGCTTCATGGCACGGCGGTTGGGGTAAGCTCTCATGCAGTGCACAAAAATAGATCTATAGAATGCTTGCGATCAGAGCCGGATGCAACTGATTGAAGCATATAACCGGCATTTTTTGACCCCAGATCGAGGTGCCCGCATGAGTTCTTACGTCATTCCTTTTGAATCGCTCCGCATGACCGATGTGGAGCAGGTAGGCGGCAAGAATGCCTCGCTGGGCGAGATGATCAGCCAGCTCTCGGCAGCGGGTGTGCGGGTTCCCGGTGGTTTTGCGACCACGGCTTTTGCGTATCGCGAGTTCCTCGCCACCAATGGCCTGGCCGAGCGCATCCGCGCCGCGCTGGAGTCGCTCGACATCAACGATGTTGAAGCGCTGATCAGGACCGGCGCGCAGATCCGCCAATGGATCATGGAAACGCCGCTGCCGGCGCAACTGGAAGCGGACATCCGCACGCATTACGAACGTCTGGTGGCCGAAGGCGAGGGCAGCTTCGCGGTGCGCTCCTCGGCGACGGCAGAAGACCTGCCCGACGCATCTTTCGCTGGCCAGCAAGAGACTTTCCTCAACATCTCAGGCTTCGAGAACATCCTCCACGCCATGCGGGAAGTGTTCGCCTCGCTCTACAACGACCGTGCGATTTCCTATCGCGAGCACAAGGGCTTCCGCCACGCCGAAGTCGCCTTGTCGGCCGGCGTGCAGCGCATGGTGCGTTCCGACACCGGCGCGGCCGGCGTGATGTTCACGCTGGATACCGAATCGGGCTTCAAGGATGTGGTGTTCATCACTTCGTCCTACGGCCTCGGAGAGACCGTGGTGCAGGGCGCCGTCAATCCCGACGAGTTCTATGTGCACAAGCCGATGCTCGATCTGGGCAATCCGGCGGTGATCCGCCGTAACCTCGGCTCCAAGATGATCAAGATGGTGTTTGCCGACAAGCGCGAAGCGGGCAAATCCACGGTGCTGCAGGATGTCGCCGAAGTAGATCGTCACCGCTTTTCGCTGAGTGACAAGGAAGTGCTGGAGCTGGCACGCTACGCACGCATCATCGAGAAGCACTACGAGCGTCCGATGGACATCGAGTGGGGCAAGGACGGGCAGGATGGCAAGCTCTACATCCTGCAGGCGCGGCCGGAGACGGTGCAGTCGCAGAGTTCCTCGCTGGTGATGGAGAAATACCGCCTCAAGCATCACGGCCGCGTGCTCGTTT
This sequence comes from Uliginosibacterium sediminicola, assembly GCF_039631295.1. NCBI lineage: Bacteria > Pseudomonadati > Pseudomonadota > Betaproteobacteria > Rhodocyclales > Zoogloeaceae > Uliginosibacterium > Uliginosibacterium sediminicola. Next base: position 167,650 of record NZ_JBDIVE010000007.1, read on the forward strand.
CGGGTCGCGCCATTGGGCAGAAGATCGGCCAGGGGCCGGTACGTCTGGTCAGCGATGCTTCGCAGATGAGCCGCGTGCAGGATGGCGATGTGCTGGTCACCGACATGACCGACCCGAACTGGGAGCCGGTGATGAAGCGCGCTTCAGCCATCGTCACCAATCGCGGCGGGCGCACCTGTCACGCCGCGATCATCGCGCGTGAGCTGGGCATTCCGGCCATCGTCGGCTGTGGCGACGCGACCGATGTGCTCGAAGAAGGCGAGAGCGTCACCGTGTCCTGCGCCGAAGGCGACACCGGCTACGTCTATCGTGGCCGCCTCGATTACGAGGTGGTGACCACCGACATGGGCGCGATGCCCGAGATCCCGCTGAAGATCATGATGAACGTCGGCAATCCCGAGCTGGCCTTCGAGTTCTCGCAGATTCCCAATGGCGGTGTAGGGCTGGCGCGCCTGGAGTTCGTCATCAACAACATGATCGGCATCCACCCCAAGGCGATTCTCGAAGTCGACCAGGCCACGCCCAGCCTGGCCGAGGAAATCGAGCGTCGTTCGCGTGGCTATGCGACGCCGCGCCAGTTCTTCATCGAACGTCTGGCTGAAGGCGTGGCGACGATTGCCGCAGCCTTCTGGCCCAAGCCGGTGATCGTCCGCCTGTCGGACTTCAAGTCCAATGAATACCGCAAGCTGCTTGGCGGCAAGGCCTACGAGCCGGAGGAAGAGAATCCGATGCTCGGTTTCCGTGGCGCCTCGCGCTACATCGCGCACAGCTTCCGCGATTGCTTCGAGCTCGAATGCCTGGCCATGAAGCAGGTGCGCAATGTGATGGGCCTCACCAATGTGCAGCTGATGGTGCCCTTCGTGCGCAATCTCGACGAGGCCCGCGGCGTAGTCGAACTGCTCGAAGATCATGGCCTGCGCCGTGGCGAAAACGGCCTCAAGCTGATCATGATGTGCGAGATCCCGTCGAATGCCCTGCTGGCAGATCGCTTCCTCGAATTCTTCGATGGCTTCTCGATCGGCTCCAACGACCTGACCCAGCTCACCCTGGGCCTGGACCGTGATTCGGGCCTCGTCGCCCATGCTTTCGATGAGCGTGATCCGGCCGTCAAGCAGCTGTTGTCGATGGCCATCAAGTCGGCCAACAAGCTGGGCAAGTATGTCGGCATCTGCGGTCAGGGCCCTTCGGATCATGTCGACTTCGCCGAGTGGCTGATGGACGAGGGCATCCAGACCATCTCCCTCAATCCTGACACCGTCGTCTCCACCTGGCTCAAGCTGGCCAGTCACGCGTCGCGCTGATCGACGCGCCCGCCGGGCATGCGCTGGTCCGCACGACGGACCGCTCATGCCCGGCGCGCTGGACTCCTCCTCTGTGCGCCCTTAAAAGCCAAGTTCGGGAGTCGTGCTAAACTCCGCCCCCGTAGTTGCGCATCAGACTTGCGTCTGGCAATGCGCGCTTACCCGAACCAAGCCCTGATCCGGTTGTACCGGATTGGACCTGTCCGGGCGCGACGGTCATTGACCGTTCGGCGTTCGATATTCCAGGGGAAGGAGCCACATGGCACTGCTTCTGCTATCCAGTCGATCCCTTACGCGTGCCGGTGTGCGTGCGGTGAGCCTGCACGGCGTGCTCGGCATGGCGGCCGCTGCCTGCCTGCTGGTCGGTTGCCTGGCTTTTGCCGCCGGTCTGGCGCTCGGTCGCCAGCAGACGGTTAACCCGATCCAGGCGGATGCCGAGCGTGACGGCTTCGCCGTGCAACGCCTCGGTGAAATCTCGGCGCGCATCATGGCCCTGGAGGGAAACGCCAGCGGCCTGCTCAAGAAACTCAGCGGGATCGAACAGATCCAGGGCAGCCTGTACAAGCTGGACAAGGCGGGCATTGCGCCGCCACAACCCCCTCTTGCCCCCTCACCACGTCCCAAGGATGCCGCCGGTGGCCCTGAGCTGGCGCCGGTGTGCGACATCAGTGGCCTGAAAGCCTCGCTCAGCGATGCCGGTGCGGAGAGCGTCAAGCGCGCCGAGGGCTCGCTCGACTGCTTGAAAACCCTGCTCCAGCACATTGATGAGAAGTCCAGCCCGCGCAGCGTGGCCTACATGGCCTTGCCCAACCGCAGCCCGGTGCAGGGGGCCGAGCTGGGTTCGCCGTTCGGCAATCGTATCGATCCGATCACCGGCCATCTGGCCTTTCACCCCGGTTTGGACTTCCGCGCCGAGCTTGGCACCGCCATTCATTCGGCCGGTGGCGGCACGGTGCGCTTTGCCGGCTGGCACAACGAATTCGGCAATGTGCTGGAAATCGACCATGGCAATGGCCTGATCAGCCGCTATGCCCATGCCTCCCGTCTGCTGGTCAAGGAGGGCGATATCGTGGTGCCTGGCCAGCAGGTTGCCGCCGTGGGTTCGACCGGTCGTTCGACTGGCCCGCACCTGCATTTCGAGATTATCCGTGACGGTCGTTACATTGATCCCATGCAATACCTTTCGAGCGTGCTCCCTCGTGCGTCTGCCACGCCGCGCTCCTGAACGGCTCACGCAGCGGCTGAGCAGCGCAGTGTTCACACTGTCGCCGCAGCGCCGTCAGCGTGCCGCCTGGGTGTTGGCCCTGGCTTTGCTGATCGGCCTGGCCGCCGGCTGGTTCCTGCACGATCTGCGTGGCGTCTCCGGCGGGCTTGACCCGCTCAGGCTGCAGCGCGAGATCGAGGCCTTGCAGAGCCAGCTCAAGCTCGGCGAGTTGCGCCTGCAGCAGGAGCTGGCGACGCGTGAGGAACTTGCGCGGCAGATTGACGCCCAAACCCAGGCGCTGCGTGAGGCTGAGCAGGAGCTGAATTTTTTCCGTAGCCAGCGCGGCAAGAGCGCCGCCAAGTAAAATCGCCGCACCTTCGGGCACTTCCTTCAGAGGCACACCATGTTTGGCAAAAAGAAAGACGCATCGATCGAACTGACCAAGCTCTCCAGTCTCATTGCCAGCAATGTGGAAGCACATGGCGACCTGGTGTTCGTCGATGGTTTGCGCATCGATGGCAATGTGCGTGGCAATGTGCAGAGCCGTCCGGGTGTGAAGAGTCTGCTGGTGCTCAGCGATCATGGCAGCATCACCGGCAATGTGCGCAGCCACGATGCGGTGATCAATGGTGTGATCGTTGGTGACCTGGAAGTTGAACACTTTCTCGAACTGCAGGCCAATGCGCGCGTCACCGGTAATATCAGCTACCGTCAGCTGCGCATGGATTGCGGTGCGTCCGTCGATGGCCGCCTGACCAAGCTTGGCGAGTCCACTGAAACTTCCAATGTGGTGGAGCTGGCAAGCTCCAGCCACAGCAATGCTCAGTCCGTCTGAGCGGAGATCTGAATTCGATGCGGAAAATCATTCCCTGCCTGCTCAAGCTGGCTTGCGTCCTGGCGCTTGCCGCCGGCGTGCCGGCCGAAGCGGCCAATAAGAACAGTCAGAAAAGCAGCGCCGCCAGCGTGAAAAAGCCGACGACGGCTAGCAAGAAGGCGACCGGCACCAAGAAGAGCACGACAAGCAAGAAAACCAGCAAATCCAAGGCTAGTACCGGCGGTTCGGGTGGGCGAAGCGTGCCCCGGGCCGATAACAGCGTGGCGAGCGAGCGTGAGACGCCGCGCTGCCGCAACGTGCGGGTCAAGACCTCCAAGGGTTATCGCACCCAGCGCAAGTGCAGCGGTGCTGAGGCTGCAGCCTTGCATGGCGGGGCGACAGATCCGCTTGATAGCGGCAAGAGCGCGGATCTGAAGGCGCGCACGATTCCGGATCGCGCCTATGCCGTCGACGGCTATACCTTCTTTCATCAAGGGCGCAAGTACCGCGTCCTCGGTATTGACGAGAGCCTGGTACCGGCCGGCAGCGATCTGGCCAAGCAGCGCCTGCAACTGGCGCTCGACAGCGGCCAGGTGGCCGTGGAGCCGGAATCGGTCGATGACAGCGGCACCGTGCGTGCCCAGGTGCGCGTGAGCGGCAAGAACCTCGCCGAGGTTCTCAACGCCAAGTAAATGCCGTGCGGGCTGCCGCGCTCAGTGCAGGTGGCGCGGCACCTGTTCGGCCGACTCCTCCGGCAGCTCGGCATGCACGGCCTCGCCATCGGGTGAGGGGTACATCGGCGAGCCGCAGTCGTCGCAATACTCCATCGGGAAGCGCTGATCGAGCTGCAAGATCACGTTCACACCGCAGTCGCGCAGCACCTGCTGAATCTGCTGCGGCACATCGGAGTTGTCGTCTTCGGCGCCGAGCAGCGGCCACACCACGCCGTGCATGACATTGCCGTTGTCCAGCGCGGTGAAGGAAATGCGGTATTCCTCCAGCTGGCGGTCGAAGAAGGGCGCGACGACGGCGCGCAGGCGCGCCGGCGGAATGTCGAGCGTGGTTGCCAGAAAAGCCACCGAAGCACGCACCGAATACGGACGCGAGGCGCGATCAGCTTGCCGGCAGGCCGCAAAATACGCCTCCGGCAGCACCAGCTCGGTCGCGCAACCGGCCAGCAGCGGGCTCAGGCAGGCGCCGCCCTGGCTGCGCCATTGCGTGGCGGCGAGCTCGCGGCTGATGTCCTTTTCCTGCCAGCGGAAAATCGGCGCACCCGCTTCGGCGATGACGGTGCCGACGAGGTAGCGCACATCGGAGAGAAAGCGTGCGGTCTCGGGCAGGGTTTCCGGATCGATCTTCAAGTCCTGGTTGCGTTCGGCCGCTTGCGCCAGTTCGGCCGTGAAGCGCGCCGTTTCGCAATAGCCCTGCGGTAACTGATCGGGGCTGAACAGCACATTGGCCAGCGACAGCTTGACCTTGTCGGCCAGCACATGCGCGCCGAGCTGCACGCGCAGATTGGCCAGCGCGCCCGGCGACAGGGTGGCCGCCGGAATGCTGAAGCGCGACCAGCACAGCACCGGCGCAGCGATCAGCAGGGCCTGACGATGTGAGGGGTCGGCGGCGCCGCTCTCGGCACGCGATTCGATGGCATCGGCCAGTGCGTCATGGGCGCCGGCATTGGCGGCGAACAGATGGTCGAGCGCAGCATTGAGCACTTCTTCATCGCCAGCTTGCAGCAGGCTGTCGACCAGCTCGCCCAGGCGTGAATCCCAGAACATGTCTTCAGCGCGGCTGCCCGATTCGGCCAGTCCGCTGGCCAGCCACAGCAATTGTTCGGCTTCTTGCGGCAAGCCGTTGCGGCGCCCCAGTCTTGATCTTTTCATGATGCGTGTCCGCCGTTTCAGTTGGGCGCGATTGTATACCTGCGCGCCGCTTCAGGGCAGCGTGAGCAGGCCGGCGGCTTGATCTGGCTGCGACAGGCGCGGCACGATGCCCAGACAAGGCGCGTCGAGTTTGCTGCGCAGGGTGGCGATATTGGCGTCGACAAAAGGCATCTGCGCATCGACGAGATTGCCGACCCAGCCGGCCAGGCGCAGACCGCGTGCGCGGATTGCCTCAGCGCTCAGCAGCGCATGGTTGAGACAGCCCAGGCGCAGGCCGACCACCAGCACCACCGGCAGCGCCAGCGCTTGCGCCAGCTGCGCGGCGTCGAGCGTCTCGCTCAGCGGCACGATGAAGCCGCCGGCGCCCTCGACCAGCACCACGTCGGCTTGCGCTGCCAGCTGCTGGTAGCCCGCGACGAGCTGATCGAGTTCGAGAACGACGCCCGCGCGTGCTGCTGCAATGTGCGGTGAGCAGGCATCGGGCAGACAGACCGGATTGATCTCTGCGAGGCTGAAACCGGGGCTGCCTGCTGCTTGCAGGCGCAGGGCGTCTTCATTGCAGAGCTGGCCGTCCAAAAGACTGGCGCCCGCCGCGACCGGCTTGTAGCCGACCGCGCGCAGGCCCCGCGCGCGAAAGCCATGCAGCAGGGCGCAGCTGATGAAAGTTTTGCCGACATCGGTGTCGGTGCCGGTGACGAACAGGGATTGCGGTGTGCGGCTCATGAAGTACGTCGTGCGCTGAGGAAGACCACATCGTAGCTCAGCGGCAAGCCGGCCTCGACGCGGTACTGTTCGTAAAATGCTGCGGCGCGTTGCAGGGCGGCACGTGGCAGGAAGCCGGCGCTGCGCGCGCCATCGAGGGTGTGTGCGCCGAGTGCCTTGAGGTCGCGCAGCAGGCTCAGCAGGTTGTCGGCATGATCCTGGAAGACTTGGCGCTCGATGCGGATCTCGCTGAAGCCAGCGGCTTGCAGCATCGCGGCGTAGGGCTCGGCGGCGGCAAAACTGCGCACGTGTTCGCGACCGTCGGCCTGGCGCATCGCCTGGCGCAATTCCGCGAGGCTGTCCGGTGCCAGCGTTGCCACGGCAAGATGCCCGCCGGGGCGCAGCACGCGCGCTGCCTCCCGGATCGCAGCTTCGGCATCGATCCACTGCCAGGCCAGACTGCTGAAGTATTGCGCGACGCAGGCATCGCGCAGCGGCAGCTGTTCGATGTCGGCACACATGCCCGCGCTGTGTTGCGCGCTGAGCATGCCGATGGCGTGATCCAGTGCGATGCATTGCTGGCCGCGTGCCGCCAAGGCAGGCAGCGCGTAGCCCGTGCCGCAGCCAGCGTCGAGCGCGATGCCGCTGGCGCCGGGCTCCAGGCGTGCGAGCAGGGCGTCGCAGATGCGCCTTTGCACGCGGGCAACGCGATCGTAGCTGGCCGCGGCGCGCGAGAAAGCCTGGCGGATCTTGCGCTTCTCAGCGGGGCTGGGCATTGAGGAAGGACTCGATAGCCTGCGCCAGCCGCGCCGGGCAGGAGAGATGCGGCGCATGGCCAACAGCGGGCAGGATCAGCTGCTGACTCAGCGGCCAGCGTTGTGCCAGCCATTCGCTGGCCGCCGGCGGCATCAGCGCATCGGCTTGGCCGTGAATCAGCAGACAGGGCAGGCCGGAGGAGGGCAGACTGCTACGCAGATCACTTTCTTCCAGCAGGCGCAGGCCATGGGCGAGCGCGGCGTGTTCGGCTTGCGCGTCAGCCAGCGCTGCCGTGAGCTGGGCGGCGACCTGGCTACGTGCCTCGTCGCCGAATGCCTGCAGCGCAATGAAGCGACTCAGTGTGCGCGCTGGCTGCGCCGTGAAGCTCTGGCGGAAAGCAGTCACCGTGGCAGCGTCGAGCGCATGTGGCCAGTCGGCCGACTGGACGAAGCGTGGCGTCGCGGCGATCAGGATCAGCTTGGCCACGTGCTGCGGGTGGCGTGCGGCAAGGCTCATGGCCAGCATTGCACCGAGCGACCAGCCCAGCACTACGCTGCCGGGCGGAATCTCTGCGCTGATCGCGTCGGCCCAGTCAGCGAGGCTGCCCGCCGGCGGGCGGCAATGCAGGGCGATGCTGTGTTGATTGGGCAAGGCCGCTTGCAGCGCTTGCCACACGGCAGGTGTGAGGCCCCAGCCGTGCAGCAGAACCAGGCTGCTCATGCCGGCAGGATCTCGCTGAGCGCCTGACAGAGCGTATCGACATCAGCCAGGCTGTGCGCGGCCGACAGCGAGATCCGCAAGCGTGCGGCGCCGACCGGGACGGTTGGCGGACGGATCGCCGGCACCCACAGCTGGCGCGCATGCAGGGCCTCGGCAACGGCCAGGGTGGCGGCATTGTCGCCGATCAGCAGCGGCTGGATCGGTGTACTCGACGGCATCAGTCGGCTCTGCTGGGCGGCGAGCCCTGTACGCAGCTGCGCGATCAGCGCCGTCAGATGGGCGCGGCGATCATCGGCAGCCTCGATCAGCTGCAGTGCGCTGAGCAATACCTCGGCCAGCATCGGTGGCATGGCGGTGGTGAAAATGTACGGTCGGGCGCGTTGCTGTAACCAGTCGATCAGCTTGCGCGAGCCGGCAACAAAGGCGCCGGAGACGCCCGCCGCCTTGCCCAGGGTGCCCATGTAGATCAGGCGCTCAGACTTCAGACCCGCTGCGGCCACGCTGCCGCGCCCTTGCGGGCCGAGCACGCCGAAGCCGTGTGCATCGTCGAGCAGCAGCCAGGCGTTGTGGCGCTCGGCCAGCTCCAGCAGCTGCGCCAGCGGCGCGATATTGCCATCCATGCTGAACACCGCATCGCTGACGATGAGCTTTTCGCGCGCTGTTGAGGCGGCCAGCTGGGCGGCGAGCATGCCCATGTCGACATGGGCGTAGCGATTGAGCGAGGCGCGTGCGAGCTGGGCGCCATCGACCAGCGAGGCGTGGTTGAGGCGGTCGGCAAAAATATCGCCATTGCGGCCGAGCAGCGCTGGCATCACGGCGATATTGGCCATGTAGCCGGTGGAAAACAGCAGCGCCGCCTGGTTGCCAGTGAATTCGGCCAGCGCTTCTTCGAGCGCCTCGTGCGCACGGCTGTGCCCGCTGACCAGGTGCGAGGCGCCGGCGCCGACACCCCAGCGCTGCGCGGCGAGCGCCGCCGCCTGGGCCAGACGCGGATCGGCAGCCAGACCCAGATAGTCATTGCTGGCAAAGGCCAGCAGCGTCTCTCCTGCGACCTCGACACGCGGCCCGCACGCCGACTCTACGGTGCGCCGGCGGCGACGTAGCGATTGGGCATCGAGGGCAGTGAGTTCGTGATCGAGAGCGTCCAGCAGAGGGAATTGGGGCGGCGTGGGTGTGTGCAAGGGAGGGCAAGCAAAGGAAACGTGGATGGCAGATTTTATCGTGTTATGCCACGGATCGCGGAGGATTCTGCCCGCAAGGCTTGGCGGGCTGCCGTCAAGCCTTGCTGCTACGGGATGCTGTTCAGAAAGCACAAAGGCGCACCGCAGTGCGCCTTTGTCGTGAAGAACAGAATCCGTTCTGGCTTAGCTGAGGGATGCAACCGCCGGCTTGGCGCCCACGGTGGCCTGTTGATCGCTTTCCTCTTCGAGCAGCTTGGCCGTCGAGCCAATGCGCATCGAATAGAAGCTGCGCCACACGAAAACCATGCAGGCGAACAGGAAGAGTGTGGCCAGACCCAGCATCAGCTGCTGGTGACCTTGTTCTGCCATGCCGACGGCCATTTCCACGGCGAGCAGGCCGAACAGGGTGGTGAACTTGATGATCGGGTTCATCGCCACCGAGGAGGTGTCCTTGAACGGATCACCCACCGTGTCGCCGATCACGCTGGCAGCATGCAGGTCGGTACCCTTGGCACGCAGTTCGGTCTCGACGATCTTCTTGGCGTTATCCCAGGCGCCACCGGCATTGGCCATGAACACGGCCTGATACAAACCGATGATGGCGATCGAGATCAGATAGCCGATGAAGAAGAAGGGCTCGAAGCTGGCGCAGGCGAGCGTGCCGAAGAACACTGCGAGGAAGATGTTGAAGGTACCCTTCTGCGCGTACTGCGTGCAGATTTCGACCACGCGCTTGGAGTCTTCGACCGAAGCCTTGGCGCTGCTGTCGAGGTGGATGTGGCGCTTGATGAATTCCACTGCGCGATAAGCACCGGTCGACACCGCCTGCATGCTGGCGCCGGAGAACCAGAAGATCATCGCGCCACCGGACACCAGACCGAGGAGGAAGGGCGGGTGCAGCAGCGAGAGCTTGTCCAGATTCACCGTCAGGCCATGGGTGAGCAGCATGACGATGGAGAACATCATCGTCGTCGCGCCGACCACCGCAGTACCAATCAGCACCGGCTTGGCCGTTGCCTTGAAGGTATTGCCGGCGCCATCGTTTTCTTCGAGCAGTTCCTTGGCGACTTCGAAGTCAGGCGTGAAGCCGAAATCGCGCTGGATTTCTTCCTTGATGCCAGGCAGGGTTTCGATCACCGAGAGCTCATACACCGACTGTGCATTGTCAGTCACCGGGCCGTAGCTATCGACCGCAATCGTCACCGGGCCCATGCCGAGGAAGCCGAAGGCGACCAGGCCGAAGGCAAACACGGCAGCCATCACGGCACCCTTGAGCGGATCAGGATTGATCGCCAGCAGCAGATCGTGTTGCGACACCAGATAGGCGAAAGACATCAGTGTGACGATCAGACTGCCCATCCAGAAGGCCGAGAAGTTGCCTGCCGTGAGACCGGCGAGGATGTTCAGGCTGGCGCCACCTTCACGGGAGGACGCCACCACTTCACGCACGTGACCCGAGCTGGTGGAGGTGAACACCTTGACCAGTTCAGGGATCAGCGCGCCCGCAACGGTACCGCAGCTGATGATCAGCGACAGTTGCCACCACAGATCCGGGAAGGTTTGCACACCGGCTTGCAGGTGGCCGATCAGCATCCACGACACGAGGAAGGTCAGACCCACCGAGACGGCCGAGGTCAGCCACACCAGTGAGGTCAGCGGATGCTCGAAATTGAAGCGGGCCTTGTGCGCCAGTGCGCGCTTGGCGACGGCATCATTGATCAGGTAGGAAATACCTGAGGCGACGATCATCATCAGACGCATCACGAACAGCCACACCAGCAGCTGCACCTGCATGGCAGGCGTCGGCACGGCCAGCATCACGAAGCTGATCAGCGCAACGCCAGTCACACCGTAGGTCTCGAAGCCGTCAGCGGTCGGGCCAACCGAGTCACCGGCGTTGTCACCGACACAGTCGGCGATGACGCCGGGATTGCGGGCATCGTCTTCCTTGATCTTGAAGACGATCTTCATCAGATCGGAGCCGATGTCAGCGATCTTGGTGAAGATGCCGCCGGCAATCCGCAGCGCTGCAGCGCCGAGCGATTCGCCGATGGCAAAGCCGATGAAGCACTTGCCGGCCAGCGCAGGATCGATGAACAGCAGGATGCCCAGCATCATCAGCAGTTCGGTGGAGATCAGCAGCATGCCGATCGAGATGCCTGACTTCATCGGAATCGAGAAGCAGGGCCAGGCGCGGCCGGCCAGCGAAGCGAAGGCGGTGCGGCTGTTGGCGAAAGTGTTGATGCGGATACCGAACCAGGCCACACCGAAGGAGCCGGCGATACCGATCAGCGAAAAGAGCAGGATGGTCAGCACTTCATAGGTCTGCATCTGCTGCACCCAACCGAAGTAGGCAACGATGATGACCGAGATGAAGGCTTCGAGAATCAGCAGGAACTTGCCCTGCGTGATCATGTAGGTTTTGCAGGTTTCATAGATCAGTTCGCTGACTTCGGCCATCGAACGATGGACCGGCATATCGCGAACCTGGCGGTAGATGATGGCGCCGAAAGCGAGACCTGCAATACAGATCAGCAGACCGGCAAACAATAATTGCCAACCGCTGAAACCGCCGATGAAGGTAGCCAGGGCTGGATCGTGCAGGGAAGGCAGGACCAGGCTGGCTTCACCTGCATGTTGCATGGTTTCAGCCGCAGAAGCGCCCTGTAGTGAAAATGCTGAGAGTGCGCCGCCTAGCAATTTGCTTGCATGACGACGGACGCGATGAATCATGACTGACATGGTGTTCCTCCACGGGACTTACCGATACGCTTGTCGAAAGATCGGCGGCTGGAAGACCATGCTTTGTGCATTCGGGGCCCATTTTTTTGCATCTGTCTCCGTGGGTCCGAAATTCAAAACAACTCTGCCGCCTTATGCAATTGTTGTCCTCTGAAAAAAATCAGGGTTGACCACAGGCAAAGGTGCAATGCAGCATTTTTTTAAATTTTGCTAAGTATTTTTACTTAGCGGCGACGCAGGCTGAAGGTCCACAGCACCAGCAGGCCGAACAGGCCGTAGCTGATGAAAGGCGAAATGGCGAGAAAGCGTTCCGCACTCCAGTGCCAGGCGAGATAGCTGCGTAGGCCTGCTTCGAGCGTCAGCCCCACACCCCACACCATATTGATCAGGCGTACGCGTGCGCGCAGCTTGGGCTGTTCATGCCATTGCAATTGGAATGTCTGTGCTGGCGCTTCACCCTGGCGTTTTGCGTTGGCGAGCAGGAGGTAATAGACCAGGGGCTTGGCGAAGGCTGCAGAGACAAGCAGCAGCACGCCGAATAGACCCGAGATCAGCGATTCGCGCAGCAGCAGCATGCGCGGGCTGCCACCGAGCAGCATGGCGATAGCCGAGAGCGCAATGCCGCCGAGTACGAAAATGCTCAGTGCGTCGATGCGGCGGTGGCGCAGCAATTCGCCAAGGCTCCAGATCATCGGTGGCGCGGCCGAGCACAGCAGGGCATTGAATTCGCCCCAGTGATCGCGGGTCGCCGTATACGCCAGCCAGGGCAGCAGCAGATTGAATGCGAGGTCGAGCAGCAGCGGCAGATGCTTGCGGGTGAGCACAGCGGGTGGGTCTTGGAAGGAGGCAATAAACAGGCAAGAAAAAGCCGGTCACACGGACCGGCTTTTCTGGCAATGCTGAGACTTAAGCGAGGAAGTCTTCGCGTTGCGGGGTGAAGGTGTCCAGCAGCATGCCCTTCTTGCGGCAGACACAGCCATGCATGATGCCCGAGCGCTTGTAGAGCGTGTCGCCGGCCTTGACCATTTTGACTTCGTCGCCAATGGTGAATTCGAACTCGCCCGACATCACATAGGTCAGCTGCTCGTGCGGATGGTTGTGCAGCGGGCCGATGGCACCTTCTTCAAAGTGCACTTCGACCTGCATCATCGTGCCGGCATGCGCCAGGATGCGACGGCTGACGCCGCCACCCAGGTCTTCGAGCTTGCAATCGGAAGCATATACAAACATTTTGGAACCTCGTTTTTTGTAGTTGTGCGATTTTACACAATCGTTTCAATGATTCCACAGCCTTCAGCGCTGCAGCTTGAGCCTGTTCAGGAAAACACGCGATTTGCCGTAATCCAGACAGGGCTTTGCCTGCCCGCCGTGGCATCACGTGATTGATGCAAGGCAAGCCGGGCCACTAAAAGCAGACGGTGTCGCGCTTCGGGGCGCTGCCGTGAATGTTAGAATGGCGCAAGGCATGCTGCCAAAGCGCTGCCAGATCAGAGGTTTAGATGAGACATATACACGATTACCTTTGTGGGTACGCCGATACCGTGTTGAGCAAGTATCGCGACCCCTACCACGGCACGCCGCTGTTCTTCGATGGTTGTGACAGTTTTACGGGCAAGCCGGTGACCTGGCGCAATGTGGATGGCACGGATTGGGAGCCGTCCAATATTGCTTCGCAGCAGAACCTTTTTCGCCTGCTCAGCGGACTGAGCACGCTGACCGGCCGCGCGGACTACAAGCAGGCCGCCAAGGATGCCATCGCCTACCATTTCGAGCACGCCGACAAGAGCGGCCTGCTTTGTTGGGGCGGGCATTCCTTCCTCGACATGAAGACGCTCAAGGCTGTCGGACCGGAAAACAAGAACCAGGTCCATGAGCTCAAGCACCACTATCCCTTCTATGAGCTGATGTACGAGACCAATGCCGCGGCGACCTCGCGTCTGGTCAAGGCAGTGTGGAACAGCCACATCCTCGACTGGGACACCATCGAGCTCTCGCGCCACGGCGAGTACGGCAAGGAGTTGGTGGAAGAGGGCTTCTGGGACAAGCCGCGCAACGAGAATCTCGAGATCCTGCGCGAAGCCAAGGGTTTGTCCTTCGTGAATGTCGGCAATGATCTGATCTATGCAGCCTGTCAGTCCTTCCTCGCCGAAGGCGATCAGGGCGCGCTGAACTGGGCCGAGTTCATGTCCTGGCAGTATGTGCGTTCGCGTTATCCGGAAACCGGCCTGGGCTGTTATCAATTCAATCGCCCGACCAAGCGCGAAGAGCCGCCGACTGACGAGAACGATCCCAAGTACACCTTCTCCTTCTTTGGCGACCGTGCGCAGCGTCAGTTCGGCCCTGAATACGGCAAGGTGGCGATGGAGGCTTGGGTGCTCTTCAAGATGGATGAAGAGGCGCTCAACGGCCCGCAAGGCATCTATGGCGATGCTTCGCTGGCCCAGGTCTCGATGGCCCGCCAGCTCGGCGAACGCGGCAAGAAGCTGATGGACTGGACGGTCTCCGGGCTCGAAGCGTATGCCCAATACGCCTACGATCCGGCGAGCAATGAAATCAAGCCGATGTTTGCCGATGGCAAGGATCTGACTGGTCAGCACATCCCGCGTTACGGTTACTACGGCAAGGCAGGCATCGAATTCCGCCGCGAAAAGATTTCACCGATCATGCTTTTGTCCTACGCGACGGCCTGGGCGGCGAGTGGCAAGCAAAGTCTGTGGCCGACGGTGGCCGCGATGGCGCGTCACTTCGGTCTGGGCAACTGGAATCCGGCTGATCCGGCGCGTCCGGAGGTGAATCTGGAAACCCGCGCCAATGACGCGATCCTGCTCTTTGCTGTGCTGGAAGTTGCACGCACCACGGGGGCCGCAGCGTATATCGATCTGGCCAAGGCGATTGGTGAGAGCATCTTCCGCCAGCGCGCACATCGCGGCTTCTTCCTGCCAAGCGAACAGCATATCCACGCCCGCTTTGACGATGCTGAACCGCTGGCACTGGCGGCCTTGCTGGGTACGCTGGAAGGCAAAGGCGCGCAGATGCCGGTGTTCCGTAGCCAGGGCGGTTATATCCATGGCGATGCACTGCTGCCGGAAATCGGCAAGAAGAACATCACGGACATCAAGTTCATCTACCCGCTCAAGCGCGCCGCCTGACCGGCGGCAGCGCCCTGACGAACAGCCCGTTTGCCGCACGCCGGCAAGCGGGCTTTTTTACGCCTAGTTGAGGATGGCCCAGAGCGTCAGCACGACCAGAACGGCGACGACACCGCCCACCAGGTAGAGCCCGCGACGATCCTTGGCTACAGCAGGCGCAGCCGGTTTGGGCGTTGTTACCTGCATCGGCAGTTCGCGCTCGACGCGTGGCGCAATCAGCTGGTCTTCGGCAAATACGTTCGTCGGAACGGTGCGAATTTTCTCGGCGGGAACATGGCTGCCGCAGGTCGGGCAGGACACCAGCAATTCGGGTTCTGGCGCGCTTGCTTCTTCGTCCAGCGCATCGGTGTTGATCGTGGGGTCGAGCAGGGGATCGAGGGCAGGGGTGGCATCCGCCGCCTCGTTCGATCCACCTGGCGCGGCTTCGAGGGCGGAAAAGTTCGGCAGCGGTTCGTCCGTCAGCGAAATGCTGGGCCAGTCAGCATGGTCAGGCACCAGCTCGGTCAGGATGTCGCCATTGGCGATAAGGGTCTTGCTGCTATCGAAATTTTCCGCATTTTCATCAGCGCGCTCAGGCCTTGAGTGCTCTAGTGTCGGTAGCGAATAGGCTTTGCTGGTGTCCGCAGACGGATCATTTGCGGCGCTGAGGACTTGCTCGCTTGGCGCGAGAGTGTCGCTGCTGCTCTGACTCTCGGGCTGGACCGAGACATCCATGCCGATGCGACGTAGGGCGGCGTAGTAGCGATTGGCTTGTGCTTCGGCGAGGCCTTTCTTGATCGTCGCACGCTTGCCCGAAAACAGGCGCTCGACTTGCTCGCTGCCCGCTTGCAGCTTGCGCTCGGCCGAGCGTTTGACCTCGGGATAATCGAAGCCTTCAAGAACTTTCCCGGAAAAGACAATACGAAACTGGCTTGACATGAAGGCTCCACGTGCACGGATTTGGATGATCTCTGCGCAGGTGGCTTAATCCGGCCAGCGGCGTCAAGGCTTCGTATACCCATTTATGCGTCGCGCTGTCAATCATGCGCAGATCGCCGTGGCACATACGGAAATAGCCGCGTGGGGGCCTGAATTGATTCGGTTTGTTGATGAATCAGGCCGTCGATGCGCATTGAACTGAAGCGCGGCGGGATCGCCATGTTTCAATAATGTGCGCTGCGGTGCATTGTTCTGGTGCGTGCCGCAGCACGTTTGGCTGGATCAGGCTGCGCGTGAGAGATCCGCGGTTTTGTCCGGCCGGCATTCGCGCACCAGCAGCACCTTGCCGTCGTCGTCCACGGTCTCCAGCTTGACCGTGAAACCCCACAGGCGGGCGATGTGGCGCAGCATCTCCGGGCTGGTGGTGCCCAGCGGGCGACGTTTGTAGGACTGATGGCGCAGGGTCAGTGTGCGGTCACCCCGCACATCGACATTCCAGACCTGCACATTGGGCTCGCGCGCGCCGAGGTTGTATTGCTCGGAGAGGGATTCACGCAGGCGCTGATAGCCCGCATCATCATGGATGGCGGTGATTTTCAGGCGCGCCTCGCGATCGTCGTCCTGAATCGCGAACATGCGCAGCTCGCGCATCAGCTTGGGCGAGAGGAATTGCGCGATGAAGCTCTCGTCCTTGAAGTTGCGCATCGCGAAGTCGAAGGTCTCGCGCCAGTTGGAGCCGGCGATATCGGGGAACCAGCGTCGGTCTTCATCGCTGGGCGATTCGCAGATGCGGCGGATATCGGTCCACATCGCAAAACCCAGCGCGTAGGGATTGATGCCGCGATACCAGGCGGCGTTATAAGGCGGTTGCATCACCACATTGGTGTGCGAGTGAAGGAACTCCATCATGAAACTGTCGGCCAGCAAGCCCTCGTCGTAGAGCGTATTGAGCAAGGTGTAGTGCCAATACGTGGCCCAGCCCTCGTTCATCACCTGGGTCTGGCGCTGCGGGAAGAAGTATTGCGAGACCTTGCGCACGATGCGCACCACTTCGCGCTGCCAGGGTTCGAGCAGGGGCGCATTCTTTTCGAGGAAGTAGAGCAGATTCTCTTCCGGCTCCGGCGGAAAGCGTCGCTCGTTTTGCTGCGAGGCGCGGGCTTCCAGCTGCGGCAAGGTGCGCCACAGATCGTTGACCTGTGATTGCAGATAGTCCTCGCGCTCCTTCTGGCGCATTTTCTCTTTCTCGATCGACAGCTTGGGCGGGCGCTTGTAGCGATCCACGCCCACGCTCATCAAGGCGTGGCAGGAGTCGAGCAGCAGTTCGACCGCTTCTTCGCCGTAGCGCTCCTCGCATTCGGAGAGGAAATTGCGCGCAAAGATCAGGTAGTCGATGATCGCGTCCGCATTGGTCCAGGTGCGGAACAGATAGTTACCCTTGAAGAAGGAGTTGTGGCCGTACGCCGCGTGCGCAATCACCAGGGCCTGCATCGGCAAGGTGTTCTCCTCCATCAGGTAGGAGATGCAGGGGTTGGAGTTGATGACGATCTCGTAGGCCAGACCCATCTGGCCGCGCCGGTAGCTCTTCTCGGTGGCGATGAACTGTTTGCCGAAGCTCCAGTGGTGGTAATTGACGGGCATGCCCACCGAGGCGTAGGCATCCATCATCTGCTCGGCGGTGATCATCTCGATCTGGTTCGGATAGGTATCCAGTCCGTAAGCCTCGGCGACCCGCTGGATCTCTTTCTGATAGGTTTCGATCAGCTCGAACGTCCACTCCGAGGGAGCGGGCAGGGGCTTGCGCGTACGTTTCTTGGTGACCATCAGCTGCCGCCTTTCATCACAAATCGGGCTGTCGGGGCTTGCCCCGGCAGCGCCTCAGTCAAAGCAGGGTCTTTTTGAACAATTCGCGGAACACCGGGTAAATGTCGCCATAGTTTTCAATGCGTTGCATGGCGAAGTTGCTGTGCGTGCCGAGCAGTTTTTCGTACTCGCGCCACAGGTTCTGCGGCTCGCCCGGCGTGATCTCGATATAGGCGAGAAACTGTACGAAAGGCAGGATGGCGCTGGAGAGCAGCTCGCGGCAGCGCGGCGAATCGTTCTCCCAGTTGTCGCCGTCCGAGGCCTGGGCGCCGTAGATGTTCCACAGGCCTGAGGCGTAGCGCTCCTGGATGATGTCGCGCATCAGGTCCAGCGCGCTGGAGACCACTGTGCCGCCCGATTCCCGTGAGTGGAAAAAATTCTCCTCGTCGACTTCTTTGGCGACCGTGTGGTGGCGGATGAAGACCACTTCGATCTGCTCGTAGGTGCGGGTGAGGAACAGGTAGAGCAGCATGAAGAAGCGCTTGGCGGTGGCCTTCTTCTCCTCGTCCATCGAGCCGGAGACATCCATCAGGCAGAACATCACGGCCTGAGTCGAGGGCTGTGGTAGGCGGATGCGGTTGTTGTAACGCAGGTCGAAGGTGTCGAGGAAGGGAATGCGTTCAAGCTTGGCGCGCAAGCGCCCGGCTTCTTCCTTGAGCGCCAGGATGCGCTCCTCGTCACGCGGCGTGAGCGCTTCGAGTTCGGCGATCTCGGCATGCAGCTCGCGCAGCCGGGCGTTGTAGGGCGAGCCCAGCGCCAGCCGCCGCCCCAGCGCGCTGCGCATCGAGCGGACGAGGTTGAGATTGGCTGGCACGCCGTCGGCCGAAAAGCCCGCGCGCTGCGATTTGTATTCAGGAATCTTGGCCAGCTGGGTTTTGACCAGGTTGGGCAGGGCCAGATCGTCGAAGAAAATGTCGAGAAACTCTTCGCGTGAGAGCTGGAACACGAAGTCGTCTTCCGAGGCGGCATCTTCGCTGGCGCCTGAGCCGCCCCCACCACCACCACCGCCACCTTGCGGGCGATTGACTTCATCGCCGCTGGAGAACTGGTCGTTGCCGGTGTGCACCTGATCCCAGACGCCGCCTTCGCCATGCTGGAAGTGCGGTTCCGACAGATCTTTGCTTGGGATCGAAACGCTCTCGCCCTTGTCCAGATCCTTGATCGAACGGCCATCGATGGCGTCAGCCACCGCCTTGCGAATCTGCCCCTTGAAGCGGCGCATGAAACGCTGGCGGTTGACCGCGCTTTTGTTCTTGCTGTCAAAACGTCTATCGACAATGCGAACCATGGTCTGGTGAGGTACGAGGCGAGCGCTTCTGGCTGTCTTGCAGGCGCTGATCCACCGCCAGCAAGACACGCAGAGCCCTCGGCTCGCGCCTTTCTCCTCAAAAAATCAAGACGATTTGCGCACGCGCAGGTACCAGTCGCACAACAGGCGCACCTGGTTCTCTGTATAGCCCTTGCTGATCATGCGATTGACAAAGTCCTGATGTTTTTTCTGCTCGTCGGCGCTGGCCTTGGGCGAGAAGGAGATCACCGGCAGCAGGTCCTCGGTGTTCGAGAACATCTTCTTCTCGATCACGGCGCGCAGCTTTTCGTACGAAGTCCAGCTCGGATTCTTGCCGTTGTTCTTGGCGCGGGCACGCAGCACGAAGTTCACCACCTCGTTGCGGAAGTCCTTGGGATTGCTGATGCCCGCGGGCTTCTCGATCTTCTCCAGCTCATCATTGAGCGAGGCGCGATCAAAGATCTCGCCGGTGTTGGGATCGCGGAATTCCTGATCCTGGATCCAGAAGTCGGCATAGGTCACGTAGCGGTCGAAGATGTTCTGGCCGTACTCCGAATACGATTCGAGGTAGGCGGTCTGGATCTCCTTGCCAATGAACTCGGCGTAGCGCGGCGACAGGTATTCCTTGATGAAGGCGGTGTACTTCTGGTCGATTTCGGGCGGGAACTGCTCCTGCTCGATTTGCTGTTCCAGCACGTACATCAGGTGCACCGGGTTGGCAGCCACCTCGCGATGGTCGAAATTGAACACCCGCGATAGCACCTTGAACGCAAAGCGCGTGGACAGCCCGGTCATGCCTTCATCGACGCCGGCGTAGTCGCGGTACTCCTGGTAGCTCTTGGCCTTCGGGTCGGTGTCCTTGAGATTCTCGCCGTCGTAGACCCGCATCTTGCTGAAAATGCTGGAATTCTCGGGCTCTTTCATGCGCGAGAGCACGGCGAACTGGGCCAGCATCTTGAGCGTATCGGGCGCGCAGGGCGCTTCGGTCAGCGAGCTGTGCTGCAGCAGCTTCTCGTAGATTTTCACCTCGTCCGAGACGCGCATGCAGTAGGGCACCTTGACCGTGAAAATGCGGTCGAGGAAGGCCTCGTTGTTCTTGTTGTTCTTGAACTGCTGCCATTCGGATTCGTTCGAGTGGGCGAGAATCACGCCGTCGAAGGGAATCGCGCCGAAGCCCTCGGTGCCCTTGTAGTTGCCTTCCTGGGTGGCGGTCAGCAGCGGGTGCAGCACCTTGATCGGCGCCTTGAACATTTCGACGAATTCAAGCATGCCGCGATTGGCCAGGCACAGGCCGCCCGAATAGGAGTAGGCGTCAGGATCGTTTTGCGAGAACTGTTCAAGCATGCGGATATCGACCTTGCCGACCAGCGAGGAGATGTCCTGGTTGTTCTCGTCGCCGGGCTCGGTCTTGGCGACCGCAATCTGGCGCAGCGAAGAAGGGCGCAGCTTGACGACGCGGAACTTGGTCACATCGCCATTGAATTCGTGCAGGCGTTTGACCGCCCAGGGCGACATGATGGTGTTGAGATAGCGCCGAGGAATGCCGTAGTCATCTTCGAAGATGCGTCCGTCTTCGGCCGGATCGAACAGGCCGAGCGGCGACTCATGCACCGGCGAGCCCTTGATTGCGTAGAACGGTAGCTTCTCGGCCAGCGATTTGAGCTTTTCGGCCAGCGAGCTTTTGCCGCCACCGACCGGGCCCAGCAGGTAGAGGATCTGCTTCTTCTCTTCGAGCCCCTGAGCAGCGTGGCGGAAGTAGGAGACGATGTCTTCGATCACCTCTTCCATGCCGTAGAACTCACGGAAGGCAGGGTAGATCTTGATCACCTTGTTGGAGAACAGGCGCGAGGCGCGTGGATCGAGGCGGGTGTCGAGCATTTCCGGCTCGCCGATCGCCATCAGGATGCGCTCGGCCGCCGTGGCGTAGGCGCTGCGATCGGTTTTGCAGATTTCGAGGTATTCCTGAAGCGAGAATTCCTCTTCCTTGTCCACTTCGAAACGGGCTTGATACGCACTGAAAATGCTCATGCAACACCTCCTCGCTACGTGTAAAGCTGCGTAAACCAACAACTCTGGACTCAGGCTAGCGCTGCCCGCGACAAAGCTTGTGCTCAGAGCGAACTGTATTTTGGCTTCTTATCCATCCTTGTCTGACTGCGGCGACGCACTAGAATTCCCTGCTGTATCGAGGTTCGGGGCGGGCTCGCGAGCGAAGCTGCTGCGTTCTGCGCACGCCTTGCATGATGCGAAAGCAGATGCATGTAACGTGCCAGTCGTGGGGCGGCAAAGCTCATTCGGAGCTTGTGGTAAAATCAGCTGACTTGTCTTTTAACAAATGCCGGGAAGGCAACCGTTGTTAGGCGGAAGCTGCCTGTGCTCTGAACCATGCCGGCGCGTCAAGCTCTCGATGCAGCGCACCGGCCCACACTTGATCAAGGAAATTCCTGATGCAAACGAATGAAGTCACGCTGGGCGCGCTGGAGCGCCGTATTGACATGGCAGTCTCGCAGGCCGATATCGAACGTGACGTGGGCGCACGCCTGAAGAACATGGCGCGCACCGTGAAGATGGCGGGTTTCCGCCCCGGCAAGGTGCCGCTGAAGATCGTCGAACAAACCTATGGCCCGCAAGTGCGTTCCGAAGTGCTCGGTGACGCTGTTGAGCGCAGCTTTGGCGAGAAGGTGCGCGAACAGAATCTGCGCGTTGCCGGCTACCCGCGCATCGAGCCGAAGGCCGATTCAGCTGAAGGCCAGATCGAATTCAGCGCAACCTTCGAAGTCTATCCGGAAGTCGTCGTTGGCGACCTGAGCGACAACACGGTCGAGCGCCCGACGCTGAGCATTGGCGATGCCGAAGTCGACAAGACGCTGGACGTGCTGCGCAAGCAACGCACGACCTACGAAGTGGCTGCTCGTGCCTCGCAAGAACTTGATCGCGTGGTGATCGATTTCACTGGCCGCAAGGATGGTGAAGTGTTCGAAGGTGGTCAGGCGACGGACTTCCCGGTGGTGGTTGGCGGCGGTCAGATGCTGCCGGCATTCGATGCGCAACTGCATGGCGTTTCGGCCGGTGACAGCAAGACCTTCGACCTGACTTTCCCCGAGGATTACCACGCACAGAATCTGGCTGGCCAGACCGTGCAATTCGAAATCCTTGTCAAGCAGGTCGAAGCAGCCAAGTTGCCCGAGCTCGATGCCGAATTCGCGCGCTCGCTGGGCGTGGCCGATGGCGATGTCGACAAGATGCGCGCCGAGATCCGCAACAACCTCGAACGCGAAGTGAAGCGTCGTATCCGCAATGCAGTGCGTGGCAACGTTTTTGAAGTGCTCGACCGCGTGGTGCAGCTGGATGTGCCCAAGGCCTTGATCGAATCGGAATCGGCACGCATGGCCGAAGAGGCCAAGCAAGACCTGGCACGTCGCGGCATGGACCCGAAAAATGTGCCGGTCGAGCCGGCATGGTTTGTCGAGCAGGCAACGCGTCGCGTGAAGATCAGCCTGATCGTCTCCGACATCGTCGCCAAGAACAAGCTGAACGCAACGCCTGACCAGGTGCGTCGTCAAGTCGAGGAGCTGGCGCAGAGCTACGAAAATCCGCAAGAGCTGATCAAGTGGTACTACGCCAATCCGGAACGTCTGTCGAACATCGAAGATCTGGCCGTCGAAGACAATGTCGTCGAATGGCTGAGCACGCAACTGAAAGTCGTCGACAAGGCCGTATCGTTTGATGAACTGATGAACAATCAGCAAACGGCTTGATCCTTGCTTGACCCGGTGTAATGAAGCAGTAATTGTCGCGTTTGAAGGGGTAGCGAGTAATGACACAATTTGGATCAAGCATGCAATCTGGTCAGGAGTGGGATCCGGTGGGTCTCGGTCTGGTACCGATGGTGGTGGAACAAAGCGGGCGTGGCGAGCGCGCCTACGACATCTACTCGCGCCTCTTGAAGGAGCGGGTGATCTTCCTGGTCGGTCCCGTCAATGACGTCACGGCCAATCTGGTCGTGGCGCAGCTGCTGTTCCTGGAGTCCGAGAATCCCGACAAGGACATCTACTTCTACATCAATTCGCCGGGTGGCTCGGTCAGCGCCGGTATGGCGATTTATGACACGATGAAGTTCATCAAGCCCGATGTCAGCACGCTGTGCATCGGGCAAGCTGCCAGCATGGGTGCATTCCTGCTGTCGGCCGGCACCAAGGGCAAGCGTTATTGCCTGCCCAATTCGCGCGTCATGATCCACCAGCCTCTCGGTGGCTTCCAGGGTCAGGCGTCCGACATCGAGATCCATGCGCGCGAGATCCTCTATCTGCGCAGCCGTCTCAATGAAATGCTTGCCGAACATACCGGCAAGCCGATCGAGAGCATCGAGCGCGATACCGATCGTGACAACTTCCTGTCGGCAACGGCCGCGCTGGAATATGGTCTGATTGACAAGGTGCTCACCAGCCGTAGCGAAGCCACGGCTTGAAGCACAAGGCGAAATAAAGGGAGCGGAGATGACAGACAAAAAGTCTGGCGGTAACGAAAAACTGCTTTATTGCTCCTTCTGCGGCAAGAGCCAACACGAAGTCCGCAAACTGATTGCCGGTCCTTCGGTATTCATCTGCGATGAATGCATCGAATTGTGCAATGACATCATTCGCGATGAAATCGGTGGCGAGGCGGGCGCGCGTCTGGACAAAAGCGATTTGCCTTCCCCGAAGGAAATTGGCGAAATCCTTGATCAGTACGTGATTGGCCAGAGCAGCGCCAAACGCAGCCTGTCGGTGGCGGTGTACAACCACTACAAGCGTCTGCGTCATCTGTCCAAGACCGACGAAGTCGAACTGGCCAAGAGCAACATCTTGATGATCGGGCCGACGGGTTCGGGCAAGACCTTGCTTGCACAAACCTTGGCGCGCCTGCTCAACGTTCCCTTCGTGATGGCTGATGCGACGACGCTGACCGAAGCCGGTTACGTCGGTGAGGACGTCGAGAACATCATCCAGAAGCTCTTGCAGAAGTGCGACTACGATGTCGAGCGGGCTCAGCAGGGCATCGTCTACATTGATGAAATCGACAAGATTTCGCGCAAGTCCGACAACCCCTCGATCACGCGTGACGTCTCGGGTGAGGGCGTGCAGCAAGCACTGCTCAAGCTGATCGAAGGTACGGTCGCCGCGGTGCCGCCGCAAGGTGGTCGCAAGCATCCGAATCAGGACTTCGTGCAAGTCGATACGACCAATATCCTGTTCATCTGCGGCGGCGCTTTTGATGGTCTGGACAAGGTCATTCGCAATCGTACCGAGCAGGTCGGGATTGGTTTCGGCGCAGAAGTGAAGAGTCGTGCTGCCGGCAGCGTGGCGGATGCGCTGCGTCAGGTGGAGCCCGAAGATCTCATCAAGTACGGTTTGATCCCTGAGTTCATCGGTCGTCTGCCGGTGGTGGCAACGCTGCACGAGCTGACCGAGGACGCGCTGATTCAGATTCTTGTCGAACCGAAGAATGCGCTGGTCAAGCAATACCAGAAACTCTTCGCGATGGAAGGTGTCGAACTCGAAGTGCGTCAGGCTGCCCTGCATTCGATTGCCCGCAAGGCGATCAAACGCAAGACTGGCGCGCGTGGTCTGCGTTCCATCATCGAAGCGGCATTGCTCGACATCATGTACGAGCTGCCTGGTATGGAAGGTGTTTCAAAAGTCGTGATTGAAGAAAGCGTGATTGAAGCCGGCGCTCAGCCGCTACTCATTTACGCAGATCAGCCTAAGGTGTCTGGTTCGAACTGAGGCCAGGGTGGTTTCGTCCAAGGCTTGAAAAGCCGAGGACGAGCCACATATTCTCAGGGAGCTCTTAAAAGGAACAATCATGTCCAGCAAGCCCGAACTCCCTCCCGAAGTGATTGAACTGCCGCTGTTGCCGTTGCGTGACGTGGTAGTCTTTCCACACATGGTGATTCCCCTGTTTGTCGGGCGTCCCAAATCCATCAAGGCGCTCGAGTCCTCGATGGAATCCGGCAAGAGCATCCTGCTCGTTGCCCAGAAATCAGCCGCCAAGGATGAGCCTTCGACCGATGATCTCTACGACATCGGTTGTATCGCCAACATCCTGCAGATGCTCAAGCTGCCCGACGGTACCGTCAAGGTTCTGGTCGAAGGCACGCAACGCGCACGTATCGAAGACGTAGACGATCTGCGCAATGTCTTCATGGCGCGTGTGCGCCCGATGCCCAGCGGCGAGACGACGAACCACGAGATCGAAGCGATGCGTCGCGCGATCATCAGCCAGTTCGATCAGTACGTGAAGCTCAACAAGAAGATTCCGCCCGAGATCCTGACCTCGCTGGCCGGTATCGATGAAGCCGGCCGCCTGGCTGACACCATCGCCGCACATCTGCCGCTCAAGCTTGAACAGAAGCAGATGGTGCTCGAGCTGCTGGATATTGCGCAGCGTCTGGAACGTCTGCTGGCTCAGCTGGAAACCGAGCTGGACATCCTGCAGGTTGAAAAGCGCATCCGTGGTCGCGTTAAGCGCCAGATGGAGAAGAGCCAGCGCGAGTACTACCTCAACGAACAGGTCAAGGCGATCCAGAAAGAACTCGGCGAGGGTGAAGATGGTGCCGATCTGGAAGAGTATGACAAAAAGATCAAGACGGCCGGCCTCTCCAAGGAAGCCATGGCCAAGGCACTGGCGGAGCTCAAGAAGCTCAAGCTGATGTCGCCGATGTCGGCTGAAGCGACGGTGGTCCGTAATTTCATCGAGACCCTGACCGGCCTGCCCTGGAAGAAGAAGTCGCGCATCAGCAAGGATCTGGGCGAAGCCCAGAAGGTGCTCGACAAGGACCATTTCGGCCTCGACAAGGTCAAGGAACGCATCCTTGAGTATCTTGCCGTGCAACAACGCGTCGACAAGCTCAAGGCGCCTATCCTCTGCCTCGTCGGACCTCCGGGCGTGGGCAAGACCTCGCTGGGTCAGTCCATCGCCAAAGCGACCAATCGCAAGTTCGTGCGCATGTCGCTCGGCGGCGTGCGTGACGAGGCTGAGATTCGTGGCCACCGCCGTACCTACATCGGTTCGATGCCGGGCAAGATCCTGCAGAACATGACCAAGGTCGGCGTGCGCAATCCGCTCTTCCTGCTCGACGAAGTCGACAAGATGGGCCAGGATTTCCGTGGCGACCCGAGCTCGGCCCTGCTCGAGGTGCTGGACCCCGAACAGAACTCGACCTTTGTCGACCACTACGTTGAAGTCGAATATGACCTCTCCGAAGTGATGTTCGTGGCAACTGCCAATTCGCTGAACATTCCCGGTCCGCTGCTGGACCGGATGGAAATCATCCGTCTCTCCGGTTACACCGAAGAGGAGAAGGTCGGCATTGCGCAGCGCTACCTGCTGCCCAAGCAACTCAAGAACAATGGTGTCAAGCTCGAAGAGCTGACCGTCACCGAAGACGCTTTGCGCGACATCATCCGCTACTACACCCGTGAAGCCGGTGTGCGTAGCCTGGAGCGCGAGGTGTCCAAGCTGTGCCGCAAGGTGGTCAAGTCGCTGGTGATGAAGAAGCGCAGCAGCAAGATCATCATCAATGCCAAGAACCTCGACAAGTTCCTCGGTGTGCGTCGCTACAGCTTCGGCGTGGCGGAGAAGCAGAATCAGGTTGGTCAGGTCACTGGTCTGGCGTGGACCGAGGTGGGCGGCGAGCTGCTGACCATCGAAGCGGTGGTCCTGCCGGGTAAAGGCAAGATCATGACCACCGGCAAGCTCGGTGAGGTGATGCAGGAGTCCATCCAGGCCGCGCTGTCGGTGGTGCGCAAGCGCTCGCGTCAGCTGGGTATCGAAGAGGACTTCTACCAGAAGAGCGACATCCACATCCACTTGCCGGAAGGTGCGACGCCGAAGGACGGCCCGTCCGCAGGGATCGCCATCGCAACTTCGCTGGTGTCGGTGCTCACCGGTATTCCGGTCTGCGCCGATGTCGCCATGACGGGTGAAATCACCCTGCGTGGCGAGGTGTTGCCGATCGGCGGTTTGAAGGAAAAACTGCTGGCGGCAGTGCGTGGGGGTATCAAGCGTGCCTTGATTCCGCATGAGAACGTCAAGGACCTCACCGAGCTGCCTCCTGGTGTCAAGGACAAGATCGAGATCATTCCGGTTCGTTGGATCGATCAGGTGCTTGAACTCGCGCTGGAGCGTGCGCCAGTGGCCTTGCCGGAGCCTGTGGTGCCCGCGGTCGCAGAAGTTGCGGCGACCACTGACCCCGCGCCGGCAACGGGTGTGGTGACGCATTGACGGACATTGTTTGATGCATCACCCGAAAAGGCGCACCGCAAAGTGCGCCTTTTTTTGTGAGACTTGCATCACTCGTCTGCTATAGCGCATCATTCGCTGCAAAGCGGCTTGACACAAGGTTTTGCGGCTTGTTATAAGATTTCCCGCTGACTGAAGAATGAACGTTACAAAGCAGTTCCGCTAAGTAACGAAATGCGAGTACGGCTCTGTCCGTTGAAGTATTGACAACACTTGAGGGGGTTTACGTGAACAAATCCGAACTGATCGACGTGATCGCCAAGCAGTCTGAAATTTCGAAGGCTGCAGCGGGTCGCGCACTGGATGCTGCGATTGCAGCCATCAAGCAATCCCTGAAGAAGGGCAACGACGTGACGCTCGTTGGTTTTGGTACTTTCTCCGTGGGCAAGCGCGCTGCTCGCTCGGGCCGCAATCCGCGCACCGGCGATACCATCAAGATCAAGGCCGCCAAGGTGCCGAAATTCCGTCCGGGCAAAGCGCTCAAGGATGCTGTAAACTAATGCTCCCTCGCAGCTGGACAAAGCAGGTTCAGCTGCGCAGTGCGGGTGCTTAGCTCAGTTGGTAGAGCGTCGCCCTTACAAGGCGAATGTCGGGGGTTCGAGCCCCTCAGCACCCACCAAATGAGCATGCTCTCAAATGATTGTGAGCGCACATGCAAGCGCGGAGTGGTAGTTCAGTCGGTTAGAATACCGGCCTGTCACGCCGGGGGTCGCGGGTTCGAGTCCCGTCCACTCCGCCAACACGATTCAAGGCGAACTCTGTTCGCCTTTTTCGTATCTGCAGCATGGTCAAATTTTTGTTGATGGTGCGTGATGCCATCTTCAGCTTTCCATTTTCTGAATCGAGTGTGCAATGTTTGAAGCTGTCCGAAACAATCGAAGAATTGTCCAGATCGTTCTTGCGGTCATCATCCTGCCCTTCGCGTTGTGGGGCATTCTGAGTGATATGCAGAAGGTGCCGGGCAATGCCGACGTCATCGGCAAGATTGGCGGCGAGCGAATTGTCGCGGGTTCGCTGCTCGACCGCATGCGCACTATCGCCAGCGACCAGCAAGACCCGTCCATTGCCAGCCGTCCCGGTTATCGCGAACAAGTGCTGGACATGATGATCAATGAACGCGCCATCGGTTTGACGAGTGAGGGTGCTGGTCTCTTTGTGCCCGATGTGCTGATCAAGGATGCCTACGTCAACGAGCCCGAATTCCAGGAGAACGGTCAGTTCTCGCCGAAGAAAGCCGAGTACGTGTTGCAGACGCATGGCTTGACTCAGGTGGCTTATGAAGCGCGTGTGCGCGAATCGCTTGGTCAGCGTCTGCTGATGACGCCGCTTGCGCAGATCAGCGCCTTGCCCCGTCAATCTGTTGCACGCTGGATCGCACTGACCGAGGAGCAACGTACGGTTGCAGAATGGAAGCTTGATCGCGCCAGTTTCAATGCCAAGGTGCAGCTGTCGCCGGAGGCGATTCAGAAGCACTACGAATCTCACAAGAAGGAATACGAGAGCCCGGCACGTGCCAAGGTCGAATACGTGGTGCTTGATGCTGACCAGCTGGCGAGCAAGGTCCAGGTCGGTGACAAGGAGGCTCGCGACTGGTATGAGTCGCACAAGAAGGATTACATCGGTGTCGAAGAGCGCCGTGCCAGCCACATTCTGATTGGTGTGCCGGAAGGAGCCAAAGCGGAGCAGAAGGCTGCTGCGAAGAAAAAAGCAGAAGAGCTGCTTGCCAAGCTGAAGGCCGCGCCGGGCAGTTTTGCCAAACTGGCGAAGGAAAACTCCACGGATAGTTCAGCCGAGCAGGGCGGCGACCTGGGTTATTTCGCCAAGGGCGCGATGGTGCCGGAATTCGAAGCCGCGGCGTTTGCCCTCAAGCCGCATCAGATCAGCGATATTGTCGAGACCAAGTTTGGTTTTCACATTATCGAGCTGACCGATGTGCGCGGTGGCAAGACGCGTAGTTTCGAAGAGGTGCGCGGTGAGATCTCGGCTGAACTGCAAAAGCAAGCCGGTGCCAAGCGTCTGGCGGAGGCTTCGGATCAGTTCGGCAATCTGGTGTATGAGCAGCCTGATACTTTCAAGGGTGTGATCGACAAATTGGGCCTGAGTGTCCAGCACAGCGACTGGATCGATAAGGGTGGTGCCGCGGCGCCCGGCGTGCTGGCAAATCCGAAAGTGCTTGCTGCCATTTTCGCCGAGCAATCGGTGAATGATCGTCGCAATTCTGAAGCGATTGACCTGGGCAAGGGTGTGCTGGTCTCGGTACGCGTGACCGATTATCAGCCGCAGAAGCAACGTCCGCTCGATGAAGTGCGCCCAGCGATTGAAGCTCAGCTGCGTGCTGTTGAGGCAGATAAGCTCGCCAAGGCTGAAGGTGAAGCGCGTCTGGCCAAGCTCAATGCCGGAACTGCCGTTGAGGCCAGCTGGAGTGCAGCCAAGGCGCTCAAGCGTAGCGAAATGCCTAGCGATGAAGTGCGTCGCGCTGTGTTCGCGGCCAAATCCGCCAAGCTGCCGGCCTACGTGGGTGCCACCACAGCGGACGGATACTCGATCTACCGCATTGAGCAGATCAACAAGCCGGAGGTGGCTTTGAATGATCCGCGAATCGATGGTCTCGCCCGCCAGCTCAATCAGATCTATGCCGTGTCTGATCTGCGTCAGCTGCAGACCGGCATGCGTAATCGCCTGGGGGTCGAGATCTATCAGGATCGCTTGCCGTCCAACAGCAGCGCAGCTGAATGATGCAAGAATTGCGCATCAGCAAGACATAAAAAAACGCTGCCCGAGGGCAGCGTTTTTCATGGTGCTGAAGCGCGCTGTATCAGCGCACGGATATCAGCCTTGTGTGGCTTCGACACTGCCTACGGCTACATTGTTGAAGCCTGCGTCGACGTACAGCACTTCACCGCTGATGCCCGATGCGAGATCCGAGCACAGGAAGGCTGCAGCATTGCCGACTTCATCGATGGTCACATTGCGGCGCATCGGTGCGTTTCGCTCGTT
Source organism: Uliginosibacterium sediminicola (assembly GCF_039631295.1). Lineage (NCBI taxonomy): Bacteria > Pseudomonadati > Pseudomonadota > Betaproteobacteria > Rhodocyclales > Zoogloeaceae > Uliginosibacterium > Uliginosibacterium sediminicola. Next base: position 197,448 of record NZ_JBDIVE010000007.1, read on the forward strand.
GTAGCTCAGCAGCTTGCCGAAGTCACCAATACCAGATGCTGCCAGGGTGCGGATCGGGCCGGCGGACACCGCATTGACGCGGATGCCTTCGGGGCCGACGGCCGCTGCCATGTAACGCACGGAAGCTTCCAGGCTGGCCTTGGCCAGACCCATCACATTGTAGTTGGGCATGGTGCGCTCGGCACCCAGATAGGAGAGCGTCAGCATGGCGCCATTACGGCCTTGCATCAGCGGGCGCAGTGCCTTGCCCAGCGCTGCGAAGCTGTAGCTGCTGACGTCGTGCGCGATGCGGAACGCTTCACGGCTGAGGCCTTCGAGGAAGTTGCCTTGCAGCGCTTCGCCAGGGGCGAAGGCAATCGAGTGCACCAGGCCATCAAGGCCGTCCCAGTCTTTGCCGATCGATTCAGCCAATGCTGCGATATGCGCGTCATCCTGAACATCACAGATGTAGACCCGCTCGCTGCCGAATTCTGCAGCCATCTTGGTGACGCGCTCCTGGAAGCGGTCATTCTGATAGGTAAAGGCCAGTTCGGCGCCTTCACGATGCATGGCCTTAGCAATGCCGTAGGCAATCGAGCGATTGCTGAGTAATCCGCAAATCAGGATTCGTTTGCCGGACAGAAAGCCCATTGAGTTCTCCACTGCGAAAAAACCGCGATTATAGCTGGCTGCCAAGCGCTTGCGCATGCAGTCAAAACAAAGGGGCCTGCCGGCCCCTTTGTTTTGATGTTTTTAGCTTTAGTCGATCTTGGCGCGGGACAGCAGTTCTGCCACGTGCTTCTGGATCACTTGTTGCACCAGTGCTTGGCGCACGCGCTCCTTGACCTGGTCGTAGGCGGGGATCTCAGGCTTGCGCACATCTTCCAGCAGGATCACGTGGAAGCCGAATTCGGTCTTGACCGGAGTCTTGGTGTAGTTGCCCTTGTCGAGCAGCACGATAGCGTCCTTGAAACTACCTTGCGGGCGCATCCAGCCGAGGTCGCCGCCGTTGTCCTTGCTGCCCAGGTCCTTGCTTTCCTTGACCAGCGTGTCGAACTTGGCACCGCTGTCCAGCTGTTTGATGATTGCAACAGCATCACTTTCTTTTTCCGTCTGGATGTGGCGGACCTTGTACTCCTTGTCGCCGGCCAGTTGCACCTGACGGTCGTATTCGGCCTTGATGGCGCTTTCAGGCACCGGGTGCTTGGCAACGTAGTCGTCCAGATAGGCGCCGAGCAGGATGCTTTGACGGGCCAGTTCGATGCGCGAAGCGACGGCTTCGGTCTTTTCGAAGTTCAGCTTGCGGGCTTCTTGCGCGAGGACTTCGCGCTTGATCAGCTCGTCTTTGACGGCAGCACGCAGGTCGGCCGAATCCTGTTGGCCTTGCGAGAGTTGCTCATCAACCAGCAATTGCGCGAGGCTCTCGCTGATCGGGTTGCCGTTGACGGTGGCGATCTTGCCAGCGGCTTTGCCCGCAGCGGGCTTGGCAGCAGCGGCCGGTGCAGCCTTCTTGGCGGCCGGCGTCTGGGCCGAAACGGTGCCAACGGAGGCGATAAGGGCAAGTGCGAGCAGCGAAATTTTGTAATTCATTGAGTGACCTGGCTGTTAAAAAAGCAGAGAGTGAAAAACCTGCAAAGGCAGGAGTCGGTGACAACTACGCAGTCGTCGATGCTTCAGAAGGCGTTTGGGCTGCAATGGCCAGCGCGTGGATCTCGGTCTTCATCAGCGCGCCGAGTGTCGTGTAGATCAGGCGGTGGCGCGCTACCGTGGACAAGCCCTCGAACTGGCTGGACACCACGCGCACGCTGTAATGTCCGCCGCCACGGTTGCCAGCATGGCCAGCGTGCTCGTGGCTGTCATCACTGAGTTCAAGGGTGTTCGGCTGCAATGCACTCAGCGCCTGGCGGATCTTGTCTGCGGTGTTGCTCATGTCGGTTCCTTTGGCAGATAGCGTGCCAGTACAAGCATCTGTCCGATACAGAAGAGCAGGGTGATGCCGATGCAGGCGAGCTTGAAATTGACCCACATGGCTTCAGACACCGAGTAGGCCACCACGATATTGGTGATGCCCATGGCGACGAAGAACAGGATCCAGGCGAGATTCAGGCGACCCCAGATCGGTTCGGGCAGCTTGAGGTGTTCTTCCATGGCTGCGCGGATCAGGTTGCGCTTGAAGACGCTGTTGCTGACCAGTAGCGCCAGCGCCATGCAAGCATAGACCAGGGTCGGTTTCCACTTGATGAAATTGGGGTTGTGGAAGATCAGCGTCAGGCTACCCAAGGCAAACACGATGGCGGCCGAACTGAGCAGGGTCTTGTCCAGGCGCTTGAGTATGAATTTACTGATCAGCAGCTGCGCCAGCGTGGCCAGCATGGTGATCTTGGTCGCGATGTAGATGTCGCCCAGCTTGTAGGCGACGAAGAACAGCACGATGGGCAGGAAGTCGAAAAGAAATTTCATGATCGCGCGATTATAGTCGACTGCTCTGTCAGCGGGTTTCGTACGAGGCCTGCCTTGTGGCGAAGCTTGCCCGGCAACTGGATGCGGGCAATCAGGCCACCGGCCGGATTGGGCAGCAGGTCGAGCGCACCTTCATGCAGGCGGGCAATGCGTTCGACGATGGCCAGTCCGAGCCCCGAGCCTTGCACATTGCTGCGGGCGGACTCCAGGCGAGTGAAGGGGCGTTTGAGGCGCTCGACGGCATCGGCCGGAATGCCCGGCCCCTGATCAACCACATCGATGAAGATCTGCGTGGCCTGCACGTCCAGGCGCAGCTCGATGGGGGTGTCGGGCGGGCAGTAGCGCAATGCGTTATCGATGAGATTGGTGACGGCGCGGCGAATCGATTGCGGGCGCAGATTGAGCGTGACGCTGGTGTGGCGGCTGACGCTGATGCGGGCGCCGCGCCGTGCATAGCGTTCGGCGAGCTCGTCGAGCAGGGCGCCGGGTTCGCAAGGCTCGCTGCTCTCGGAATGCGCATCGCGGGCGAAGTCGAGGAATTGCTTGATCACCCGATCCATGTCGTCGATATCGGTGCTCATCGCTGCGATATCGGCGGCGCTGGCGCCGGACATCTCGATGCCCAGACGCAGGCGCGACAAAGGCGTGCGCAGATCATGCGAGACGCCGGCAAGGATCAGCGCACGATCGGATTCGAGCTGGTTGAGGTCGCGTGACATCTGGTTGAAGGCATTGGCCACCGCAGCCATTTCGCGTGAGCCTTTCTCTGGCAGTGGCGGTGGCAACTCACCGCGGCCTACGCTGCGCGCCGCTTGTTCCAGTGCCTTGAGCGGCCGCGTAATGCCGAACACCAGCAGGTAGGCGCCGATCATCGACAGCAGGGCGACCGCGAGCCCCCAGCCGATCCAGCCGACCACATCGCCCCGTGCCACGCGCTCGGCGGGAATCATCAGCCAGTAGCGATCATCCGGTGCGTAGGGGTCGAGAATGAAGCTGACATAGAAGCCGGTTTGTCCTTCGAGTGAGGATGCGGTGATCGTGCTCGGCCCCAGGCGCAGGCGCAGTTCATCTGCGAGGCCGCGCATGAAAGCCGATTCATTCGCCGCGACAATCTGGTCGGTGCTCTCCGCCGGATAGACGCGGATGCCTTCCATGTGGATGAGATCCTGCAGCAAGGCCGTGCGCTGCGTGGCATCCGATGCGAGCAGCGCTGCGCGGGTCAGATTGACGATGCTGTAGACCATTTGCGCCGTCTGATGCGTGCGCGGTTTGATCGCGAATTGCTGATAGATCTGGAACCAGGCGAACAGCGACAAGCCCATCAGCAGCACGATGAGCAGGAAGGTCCGCCACAACAGGGTGCGTGGCCAGGGAAAGCGGAGTCGGGGCATCAGTCCTTGCCGGCGTGTTTGCTACCGTCAGGCACGAAGACATAGCCAAAGCCCCACACCGTTTGCAGGTAGCGCGGCTTGGCCGGATCTTCCTCAACCAGCTTGCGCAGGCGCGAGATCTGCACGTCGATGGAGCGATCGAAGACATCGTATTCGCGGCCGCGTGCCATCTCCATCAGCTTGTCCCGCGACAGCGGCTGGCGTGGATGCAGCAGCAGTGCCTTGAGCAGCGAGAATTCGCCGGTGGTCAGCGGCACGTCTTCGCCCGCGCGTTCCATGCGGCGGGCACCCAGATCGACACTGACCTGACCGAAGCTGACCATGCCATCTTCTTCCAGCGGTGCGCCAGGCAGGCTCTTGGGGCGGCGGCGCAATACGGCGTGGATGCGTGCCACCAGCTCACGCGGGTTGAAGGGTTTGGGCAGGTAGTCGTCGGAGCCGACCTCCAGCCCGACGATGCGATCAACTTCATCACCGCGCGCAGTGAGCATGATGATCGGCACCAGATTGTTGGCGGCGCGCAGGCGGCGACAGATCGACAAGCCATCTTCGCCGGGTAGCATCAGGTCGAGTACCAGCAGGTCGAAGTGCTCACGCGCCAGGGCGCGGTCCATCTGTGGCGCATCTGCAACAGCCTTGACGGTAAAGCCTTGCTCGTCAAGATAACGGTCTAGCAGACTACGCAGGCGGGCGTCATCATCGATGACGAGAATGCGGAAACGATCTTTGTCCATGGCGCCATCCTAAGCACTTGTTGCGTTTGTGTCAGCGTCTTTGCCGCTCAAGTGTGAGGATCTGTTGCCTGGCGGCGGCTTGATTACATTTGCTTACAAGCTGCTACCACGTGGTACAGCAGCTTTCCTGCGTGTGGACGAAGATGCAGGTATAGGGTTCAAAGCTCAATTGTGGCTTTCACGCCCCAAACGTCGAGAGTGGTAATGAAGAATCGGGCAGTCTGGCTGGGTGTGTCGTGGTGTGTGCTGATGGGCGTCTTGCCCGCTGCGCAGGCACAGCCACGCGAGCGCGAGGTCTATGTGCGCCCGCCCGCGATTGAACGGCGCGAGCGTCCTGCTATGGCGCCCGAGCGGCGCGAGCGCTTGCAAGGCTTGCGCGAGGAGTTGCGCCAGTACGGGCCGCGTCCAGGTCCGCGTGAGTCGCCCGAAGAGCTTCGCCCCAGGCCTGTCGAGCGTCACGAAATGGGGCGCTTTGTCGCGCCTTCCGCACAAGAGGCGGGCGCCTTGCGTCGCCTGACGCCAGAAGAGCGCCGTCAGTTGCGCCGCGAATTGCGTGATGCCTATCGCGATTGAGCGACGAGACTGCCATCGGCGTCCAGCGCCTGATCCAGCCTGATTGTCCGTAAACCGCGCGCCTCGATTTCCTTGAGCAGCTGAGGTAGTACCTCCAGGATGATCGCTCGCCCGCTTCCGTCGCGTGCGGCATTGCCATCATGCAGCAGGAGAATGTCGCCCGCACGCAATCCATCTAGCAGCCGCGCGAGCACTTTTTGCGCATTGCGCTCGCGGGTGTCGAAGCCGCGCCGGGTCCAGCTGGCCAGACGCAGGCCTTGACGGTGCAGTACCCGATCGAGAAAGGGGTTGCGCAAGCCTGCCGGCGCCCGGAAAAAAAACGGCCGACGCCCGCTCAGGCTACTGATGCTTGCCTGCGCCTGGGCCACCTCGCGCTCCATTGCGGCGGGTCCGAGCAGTGAGAAATTGTGGCGATGATGTTCCGAATGATTTTCGATGGCGTGTCCCGCCGCTACAATACTGCGTGCCAGCGCGGGCTGATCGTGCAGCTTGCGACCAATGCAGAAAAAGCTGGCCTGCGCCTTGTGCTTCGCGAGGATCTCCAGCACCTGCGGCGTGATCTGCGGATCGGGCCCATCGTCGATGGTGATGGCGACAGCGTTGTGCGTTGCCGGCGTCGCAGGCAGACGCGTCAGATTAACGCCGAGCCAGTTTGAGCGCGGCCACAGCCCGACTGCGGCCAGCAGCAGATGGTTGATGATCAGGGCCAGCAGGGCGCCGCGCCACCAGATCGGCTGGGCGATCAGTACGCCCAATACTGTACCGTGCAGGGCCAAGGAAGCCAGCAGCAGGGGCGGCGGACGCCATCTCGAAGAATTACTCATCCGCTCAGGATGCCAGCAAAACCAGGATCATGGCCAGCGCTGCGGGCAGCCCCTGCGCCCAGAGGATCTTGATGTGCGCCGTGAGGGCGCCGAACACGCCGGCGCTCAGCACGCAGCCGAGGAAGAACAGTTCGATGTCGCGCCCGGCCTCACCCAGGCTGAGGCCCCAGATCAGGCCTGCCGCTAGAAAGCCGTTGTAAAGCCCTTGATTGGCCGCCAGCACGCGTGAGGCCGCAGCTTGCTCGGCGCTGTGGCCAAAACTACGCAGCCCCAGCGGTTTGTCCCAGAAAAACATTTCCAGCAACAGGATATAGGTTTGCAGGGCAGCAATGCCTGCGACGGCCAGCGTGGCGAGAGTGGTCAATTGTCTTCCTCCTGTGTGTGGGCAGATGCCCGGCGGCCGAGCTTCGCACGAGGATTTGCGATGCGCGGTTACAATGCCCGCATGGGCAATCTGGCAAACAATCATCAGGCGGGTGCTTGCAGCATTCTCGCCATCGAAACTTCGTGCGAGGAAGCATCGGTCGCATTGTGGATCAAGGGCGAGTGCCTCGAACAGCACTTGCCGCGCGGCGGCAACACGCATTCGGCGAGCTTGCTGCCGGCGATTCATCGCCTGCTGGCTGAAGCCGGGCAGGGACTGCAGGCCCTTGATGCGATCGCCTTCGGCTGCGGGCCGGGCGCTTTTACCGGCGTGCGCCTGGCCTGTGGCGTGGCCCAAGGCCTGGCGCTGGGGGCCGATTTGCCGGTCGCAGCGATCAGTTCCTTGCAGGCCCTGGCCTGGTCTTTTGCTGCCGAGCACCAACGCCTTTACTGCGCGGTCGATGCGCGCATGAGCGAAGTGTATTGCGCGCTGTTCGAGCTGCAGGAGGGCATACCGCAGGCACTGGGCGAGATCTGCTGCGTACCGCCGGGCTCCGTACCGCTGCCGGCAGGTGCTGGCTGGCAGGGCATCGGTTCGGCTTTCAGCGCTTATGCTGCAGCGCTGGATGAACGTCTCGGCCCGCATCTGACGGTGATTGACGCGCAGGCCGTGCCGCGTGCGCGCAGTGTCGCCGCGCTGGCCGCACGTGCGCCGCAAGACTGGCTGGATGCCGCGCTGGCCGCCCCCGATTACGTGCGCAATCGCATCGCCCTGACTACGGCCGAGCGCCTGGCGGCCGGAGGCCGCGCGTGAGCTTGGCCTTCCGTCCGATGAGTGGCGCCGATCTTGATTGGGTCAGCGCTGCCGAACGCGAGATTTACACTTTTCCCTGGAGTCGGCAAAACTTCGCGGATTCGCTGCACGCCGGCTATAGCAGCTGGGTCGCCGAGCTGGAAGGCGAAGCCTGTGGTTACGCGGTGCTGATGCTGGTGCTCGATGAAGCGCATCTGCTCAACATCAGCGTGCTGGAAGCATTGCGTGGTCGCGGGCTGGGCTCTTTGCTGCTCGATCAGCTCTGTGCCGTGTCACGCCAGGGCGGCGCGACGCAGATGTTTCTCGAAGTGCGCCGCTCCAATGCGGCGGGCTTGCGGCTGTATGAAAAGTGGGGCTTTAGCGAAATTGGCGTACGCAAAGGCTATTATCCGGCGCCCCAGGGGCGTGAAGACGCCATCGTGATGAGAAGAGCGCTGTGATCGATCGAACCCGTGTGCTGGCCGAGATGGGCATCAAACCGCTGTGGCGCTTGCGCCAGGCCGCGCCGCAGCCATCCTTGCCTGAAGTGGCCGTCGCGCTGGGCTCAACGCCCGAATCAACGCCCGAATCAGCGCCTGAACCTGCGCCTGAACCTGCGCCTGCTCCGCGTGTTGCAGAGCAGGCGATGGCGCAGCTGGCCGACTATCCGGCAGATGAGCTGATCAATGATCTGGCACGGGAGGCAAGCCGTGAGCTGCTGATTGAGCAGATCATCGACGTGCCCGATGACGCACTGAATGCACTGCCGAGCGAGCGCCGTCGCATACCGACCGACTGGGATGGCCTGGCCGCAGAAGTTGCGGGTTGCAGCGCCTGCGGATTGTGCAAGGCGCGCAAGCAGGCGGTGTTCGGCGTCGGTGATCGTCAGGCCGACTGGATGTTCGTCGGCGAAGGCCCGGGCGCGGAAGAAGATGAACGGGGCGAGCCCTTTGTCGGCCAGGCCGGCAAGCTGCTCGATGCGATGCTGCAGGCGATTGGCCTGAAGCGTGACAAGGATGTCTATATCGCCAATGCCGTGAAATGTCGCCCGCCGGGCAATCGCACGCCTGAGGCCGAGGAGATCGCTGCCTGCCGGCCGTATCTCGTGCAGCAGATCGAACTGGTCAAGCCGCGTGTGCTGATCGCGCTCGGCCGGCCGGCCGCGCAGACCCTGCTTGGCAGCGAGACGAGCATTGCTGCCGCGCGTGGCAAGCTGCATCACTACGCCGGGATTCCGCTGGTGGTGACCTATCACCCGGCATACCTGCTTCGCAATCTGCCGGACAAAGCCAAGGCTTGGGAAGATCTTTGCTTTGCCATGGATGTGATGGCCAAGCAGCGTTCAGCAGGCTGAGCGGGCCGCTTTGCGGCCCCACCCTGCTCAGTGCGAGCAGTTGTCGGGCAGCTTGGCCAGATCGTCGCTGAGGCGCTGATTCGCTTCGTGCCAGCGCTTGATCAAGTACATGATGCCGGCGACGAAACTGCCGAACAGCACGATCACCACATTGATCGAGATACCGGCGCCCAGCAGCAGCGGAAGGGTGCCAGTCATCACCAAGATGCTGATGTTCTCGTTGAAGTTTTGCACCGAGATCGAGTGTCCGGCGCCCATCAGGCTGTTGCCACGGTGCTGCAGCAGCGCATTCATCGGCACCACGAAATAACCGGACAGCGCGCCGACGGCAATCATCATGAACATCACTGCCAGCATGCGCACATGGAATTCCCAGTTGAAGCTGTAGCCAAACAGCTCGAAGCTGGGGCCCTGCAGGGTGATGTGCGGGATAAGCGGCAGCAAGACCATTAGCGGCACGATCAAGCCCATGGCGATGCCGATCGGAATGACGGTGGTCGAGCGGCGCAGGCTCAGCAGGCGGGCGGCGAATACCGCACCGATGGCCACGCCGATGGCGACCACGCCTTGCAGGCGCGCGGCTTGGGAGAGGTTGAGGTTGAGCCCGGAGGTGGCCCAGGTGATGACGATGAATTGCAGGGCCGCACCAGCGCCCCAGAACAAGGTGGTGACTGCCAGCGAGATCTGACCGAGACGGTCACGCCACAGCAGGCTGGTGCAATGGGCGAATTCGCGGATCAGGTAGATCGGGTCATTGCGCAGCGGTTTGCAGGTCACGCCGGTGTCGGGCACGTAGCGGTTGAGCACGGCGGCCAGCAGATAGAGCACGCCGACCACCAGGATGCTGACCTGGGCACTGGAGGTAATGAAGGGCAGGTTCAGCGACAGCGCCCAGTCGTGGAAGCTGCCTTCGATCAGCTGGCCACCCAGCAAGGTGCCGAGGATGATGGCGCCGACGGTCAAGCCTTCGATCCAGCCATTGGCATTGACCAGTTTGGCTGGCGGCAGCATCTCGGTGAGGATGCCGTACTTGGCGGGCGAATACGCTGCAGCGCCCAGGCCGACGATGCCGTAGGCGAGCAGGGGATGCACGCTGAACAGCATCATCGTGCAGCCGACGATCTTGATGCCATTGCTGATGAACATAACCCGCCACTTCGGCATCGAATCGGCAAAAGCACCGACGAAGGCGGCGAGCGCGACGTAAGAAATCGTGAACGAAGTCTTCAGTAGTGAATCGTACTCAGCTGGTACCTGCAGATCGCGCATCAAGGCGATGGCACAGATGAGCAGCGCATTGTCGGCCAGCGCGGAGAAGAACTGCGCTGCCATGACGATATAGAACCCAAAGCCCATCGAAAACCTTTTGTGTGTACTGCCGGAGCTCGGCTCGTCTACAACACGCGCCCTTGCAGATGCAGGGTCGCGTAGCCCGGTTCAGGTACGGATCGGCGTTTATACCACAGCTGTTCGTGCCGCCCGTAGCGCAGTGCAGGAAATGCGGCCCTTTGCTGTACTTTACTTGTCGGCGGGGCTTTCCTTGTGGCGGGCTTTGTGATGCAATTCGCGATAAGCATTGTTTATGTTGCGGAGCAGCACCTTGGCCGATAGAAGACTGCAGGTATTCCATGCCGTGGCGCGTCTCGGGTCCTTTACCCGTGCCGCTGAAACCTTGTTCATGACGCAGCCGGCGGTGACCTTCCAGGTCAAGCAGCTGGAAGAGCAGTTCAACACGCGACTGCTCGACCGTGGCCATGGCAAGGTGTCCCTGACCCCCGCTGGCGACATCGTGTTTGCCTATGCTGAGCGAATACTCGGCCTGTCCGACGAAATGGAAGTGCGCATCAATGAGCTCACTGACGAGCTCACCGGTGTGCTGACCATCGGCGCCAGCCCGACGATTGCCGCTTACTGGTTGCCGCGGCTGCTGGGTAACTTCAAGCAGAAGTATCCGCGCGTGGTGCCGCGTCTGTTCGTCGGTAACTCCGAAAACATCGAGAACCGCGTCGCCGCGCACGAGCTGGATGTCGGCATGGTCGAACGCGATTCGAGCAATCCCGATCTCGAGTGCACCCTGGCGTTCAGCGACGAGCTGATGGTTGTCGTGCCGCCGGGTCATGAGCTTGCTGCGGCCAGCTCGCTGCGGCCGATCGACCTGCAACCCTTCCCCTTTGTGGATCGCGATCCGGGGGCGGCGATCCGCGCACTGGCCGAGCAGTTCTTCCGCGATGGCGATGTGCCGCCGGAAACCCTGCAACGCACGGCCGAGCTGGGCAGCCTGACCATCATCAAGCACCTGGTGCGTGAAGGCACCGGTTTCGCCATCGTCTCGCGTGCCTCGCTGCGCCGCGATCTGCGTGAGGGCAGCTTGGTGGCGATCTCGCTGGAGCCGCGCCTGTATTCCAAGCTCAATGTGCTGGTGCCCAAGGATCGTTTCCGTGCGCGCCTGCATTCCACCTTTGCCGAGTACGTGGTGAGCCACATGCGCGAGCTCAGTGAAGCGCCCGCAGACGTTACGCCCACGGCCTCCTTGCTCTGAGCTCATGCGTCCGATTTTCGCGCGCATCGATCGCGCCGCCTTCCGCTCCAATTACCTGCTGGCCAAGGCGCGGGCACCGCAGGCGCGTGCCTGGTGTGTGGTCAAGGCCAATGCTTACGGACACGGCCTGCTGCGCTGTGCCGAAGCAGTACGCGATGTTGCCGACGGATTCGCCTTGCTCGACATCAGCGAAGCGCTGCAGCTGCGCCAGGCGCAGTTTGCCCAGCCTATCCTCTTGCTCGAAGGTTTCTTCGATGCCGAAGGTTTGCAGCAGGCCGCTGAATACGATTTGAGTGTGGTGCTGCATTCGGCACCGCAACTGCGCCTGCTTGAGACAGAGGCGCTGCCGCGCAGCGTGGATGTCTTCCTCAAGATCAATACCGGCATGAACCGTCTGGGTTTTCGCCCGGAGGAAGTGCCGGCCTTGATTGCCCGCCTGCGTACCTGCAGCGCAGTGCGCAGCATCACCGCGATGACGCACTTTGCCTGCGCCGATGGTGCCGGCATCGATGCGCAGTGGGCGCGCTTCGAGCAGGCGCTGGCAGGCAGCGATCTGCCGCGCAGTGCCGCCAACTCTGCCGCCTTGCTGCGCTTTCCGCACAGCCATGCCGATTGGGTACGTCCGGGCATCGTGCTGTACGGCGCGTCGCCGATGCCGCAGCTTGAATCTGCTGTGCAGCTGGGGCTCAAACCGGTGATGAGCCTGGAGAGCGAGCTGATTGCGATCCAGTACCTGCAAGCGGGCGACCAGCTCGGTTACGGGGCGAGCTTCGTAGCGACCGAGCCGACCTGCGTCGGCATCGTCGCCTGCGGCTATGGTGATGGTTATCCGCGCCATGCCGGCACCGGTACGCCGATCCTCGTCGATGGCATTCTCACGCGCACCCTCGGTCGCGTTTCGATGGACATGCTGGCCTGCGATCTGAGCAGCATTCCTGCCGCGCAGATCGGCTCCCGCGTGGTGCTGTGGGGCGATGGTTTGCCGGCTGACGAAGTGGCAACGGCTGCCGGCACCATTTCTTATGAACTGTTCTGTGCCCTGGCGCCGCGCGTGCCGGTGAGGGACTGAATGGCCAAGGCCAAGTCCGTCTACGTCTGCACCGAGTGTGGTGCGCAAAGTCCCAAGTGGCAGGGGCAGTGCACCGGCTGCGGGCAGTGGAATACCTTGGTCGAGAGCGTCGCCGAAACTGCTGCGACAGCGCGTTTTGCCTCGCTGGCCGATGGCAGTGGCAAGCTGCAGAAGCTCGCCGAGATCGATCCGCGCGAAGCACCGCGCCAGCCTACTGGCGTCGAGGAACTCGACCGCGTGCTCGGCGGTGGTCTGGTGCCGGGCATGGTGGTGCTGATCGGCGGCGATCCGGGGATCGGCAAATCCACGCTGTTGCTGCAAGCGCTGTCGTGCATCGTCAAGACGCAGAGCGTGCTCTATGTCAGCGGTGAAGAATCGGCCGAGCAGGTGGCGATGCGTGCGCGGCGCCTGCAGCTCGATTGCGGCGAAATGCCGCTGTTGCCGGAAATCTCGCTGGAGAAGATTCTCGCCCAGCTGCGCGAGGCCAAGCCCGCGGTGGCGGTGATCGATTCGATCCAGACCCTGTACTCCGAAGCGCTGCAAAGCGCGCCCGGTTCGGTGGCCCAGGTGCGTGAATGTTCGGCCCAGCTGACGCGTCACGCCAAGGCAACGGGCACCTGCATCATCCTCGTCGGCCATGTCACCAAGGATGGTGCGCTGGCCGGGCCGCGCGTGCTCGAACATATCGTCGATACGGTGCTGTATTTCGAGGGCGACACGCATTCGAGCTTCCGTCTGGTGCGCGCCTTCAAGAACCGCTTCGGCGCGGTCAATGAGCTGGGCGTTTTTGCGATGACCGACAAGGGCTTGCGCGGCGTCAGCAATCCTTCCGCGCTGTTTCTCTCGCAGCATCCGCAGCCGGTGCCGGGTAGTTGCGTGCTGGTCACCCAGGAAGGCACACGGCCCTTGCTGGTGGAGATCCAGGCGCTGGTCGATAGTGCCAGCAGTCCCAGCCCGCGCCGCCTCTCGGTGGGGCTGGAGCAGAACCGTCTGGCGATGTTGCTGGCCGTCCTGCATCGCCATGCCGGCATTGTCTGCGCCGATCAGGATGTGTTCATCAACGCGGTAGGCGGGGTGAAAATCAGCGAGCCGGCGGCCGACCTTGCGGTGTGTCTGGCGATTGTCTCCTCGCTGACCAGCCGCGCGCTGCCGCGCAAGCTGGTGATCTTTGGCGAGATCGGTCTGGCTGGCGAGATCCGCCCCGCGCCGCGTGGTCAGGAGCGCCTGCGCGAGGCCGCCAAGCTCGGTTTCGAACTGGCGCTGATCCCCAGTGCCAATGCGCCCAAGCAGCCGATTGCCGGCATCGAGGTGCGCGCGGTCGACCGCATCGAACAGGCCTTGGCCTGTCTGCGCGAATGGCGGGATCAGTGAAAGGCGCAGTAGGGAAACGGCGCCAAGCCCGATAGAATTACGGATTCAGGAAGGCGCGCATGCCGCTGTTCTTCCGCAAGCATTGACATCAACCAGGTGAATATATGAAGAAATATTGGCTTGTCGGCAACTGGAAAATGCATGGCAGCCTGGCTTCCAATGCCACGCTCCTCAATGCCATTCGTGAGCGTCAGCCGGCGCTCTCACCCTATGTGGACATGGTGCTGTGCCCGGCTTTTCCCTACATCGCACAAATGGCGAGCCTGGTTGAAGGCACCGGCATCCAGCTTGGCGCACAGAACGCTTCCGATCACCTGCAAGGCGCTTACACCGGCGAAACCTCGCCGCGCATGCTCAAGGAACTCGGTTGCGGCTACGTCATCATCGGCCACTCCGAACGCCGTATTTATCAGGGCGAAAACGACGGTCTGATGGGCCGCAAGGCGCTGGCCGCCATCGATGCCGGGTTGATTCCGATCATCTGCGTCGGCGAGACCGCCGAAGAGCGCGACAAGAGCCGCACCCACGAAGTGCTGGCACGTCAGCTCGACGCTGCATTCGGCTACATCCGCACCGCGCATGACCAGGTCATCATTGCCTACGAGCCGATCTGGGCCATTGGTACCGGCATCGCCGCGACGCCCGAGATCGTGCAGACCGAGCACGCCTTCCTGCGCTCGCGTGTCGCCCAGCGCGACCCCAGCTTTGCCGCTCGCATGCCGATCATCTACGGCGGCAGCGTCAAGCCTGGCAATGCCGCCAGCTTGTTCTCTATGCCCGATGTCGATGGCGGCCTGATCGGTTCGGCTGCGCTCAATGCCGAGGACTTCGTGGCGATCTACCAATCGCTCGTCAAGACTTGCGAATCGCGGGCTGACTGATGCGGCAGATCGTTCTCGACACGGAAACCACCGGCCTGGACTGGCGGACCGGCGACCGTGTCGTTGAAATCGGTTGTGTGGAGCTTGCCAATCGCAAGCTCACCGGTCACAACTATCACATCTACCTCAATCCCGAGCGCGAGGTGGGCGACTCCGAACGCATCCACGGCCTGTCGGATGATTTTCTGAGCGACAAGCCGCGTTTCGCGCAGATTGCGGCGGAGTTCGTCGATTACGTCAGCGGCGCCGAGCTGATCATCCACAACGCCAGCTTCGACGTCGGCTTCCTCAACATGGAACTCGAACGTCTGGAAATGAGCCGCCTGAGCGCGCTATGCCCCAGCGTGATCGACACCGTGCGCATGGCCAAGGAGATGTTCCCGGGCAAGAAGGCTTCGCTCGACGCCTTGTGCGAGCGCTACGCGATCAACAATGCGCACCGCACCTTGCACGGCGCCTTGCTCGACGCGGAGCTGCTGGCCGAAGTCTATCTGGCCATGACGCGTGGCCAGGAGACGCTCACCATCGGCCTCGAAGAGCCTGCCGCCAACAGCCAGGCCGAGCGCCGTGCGCATGCCGCCGAACGGCCGCCAATGCGCATCCTGCGCGCCAGCGAGCAGGAAATGGCCGAGCACGACAAGCTGCTGCAGGACATTGCCAAAAAAGCGCGCTGCCTGTGGTTGCCCGCTTGAGCTGAGGTCTTTGCCGCAAGTTGCCGCGCCCCGTGGTCAGGCCGGCAATCTATGAAACAATCACCGCCTTCACGCCACACAGTCTTGCCATGAGCCAGAAACAATACGACGAATCTTCCTTCCGCGTTCTCAAGGGCCTGGAGCCCGTGCGCGAGCGGCCCGGCATGTACACGCGGACCGATTCGCCCTGCCACATGGTGCAGGAAGTCATCGACAACGCGGCCGACGAAGCGCTTGCCGGCTTTGCCAAGAACATCCATGTCGCCATGTTCCGTGACGGTTCGGTGGCCGTCACCGATGATGGTCGCGGCATTCCGGTCGGCCTGCATCCGGTTGAAGGTCTGCCAGTGGTGGTGCTGGCCTATACCGTGCTGCACGCCGGCGGCAAGTTCGACAAGAAGAGCGGCAATTCGGCTTACGCTTTCTCCGGCGGCCTGCACGGCGTCGGCGTGGCGGTGACCACTGCGCTGTCGCAACGGGTCGAAGTCGAGGTGCGCCGCGAAGGGCGTGTGCACCAGATCGCCTTTGTCGACGGCGGCCGCCAGATCGGTGAGCTGGTCGATGCCGGCACCTGCGGCAAGCAGACTGGAACGCGGGTTCGCGTGTGGCCGGACGGTAAATATTTCGACTCGCCGCGCGTGCCGCTGGCCGAGATCGAGCGCCTGCTGCGCTCCAAGGCGGTGCTGCTGCCGGGTGTCAAGGTGGCGCTCGATGTCGAGCAGGCCGATGGCAGCATGGCGCGCCAGGAATGGCGCTACGTCGACGGCCTGGCCGGCTACCTGCGCGAAATGACCGCCGGCGCCGAAGCATTGGCACCGCTCTACACCGGCGAGGCCTATGCCGGCGCGGACGAAGATTACGCGCAAGGCGAGGGTGCCGCCTGGTGCTTTGGCTGGTTCGATGGCGTGCAGCTCTCCGAGAGCTATGTGAACCTGATCCCCACGGTGGCGGGCGGCACGCACGAATCCGGCCTGCGCGCCGGCGTGTTCGATGCGGTGAAGAGCTTCATCGAGCACCACAGCTTGCTGCCCAAGGGCGTCAAGATTCAGCAGGACGATGTCTGCGGCAAGATGAGCTTCGTGCTCTCGGCCCGCGTGCTTGACCCGCAATTCCAGGGGCAGGTGAAGGAAAAGCTCAACTCGCGTGAGGCGGTCAAGCTGGTCTCTTCGATGCTGACGCATCCCTTCGAAGCCTGGCTCAACCAGAACGTCGAACACGGCAAGGCGATTGCCGAGCTGGCCATCAAGCAGGCGCAGTCGCGCCTGAAGGATGCGCAGAAAGTCGAAAAGAAGAAGAGCAGCGGCGTCGCCGTACTGCCAGGCAAGCTCTCCGATTGCGAGAGCGAGAACATCGCCGAGAACGAGCTCTATCTCGTCGAAGGTGACTCGGCCGGCGGCTCGGCCAAGATGGCGCGTGACCGCGAAACGCAGGCGATTCTGCCTTTGCGCGGCAAGGTGCAGAACGCCTGGGAAATCGACCCCAACCGCCTGTTCGCCAATGCTGAAATCCATGACATCTCGGTCGCCATCGGTGTCGATCCGCACACCGCCGATGCGCCCGACAGCGTGCTGGCCAATCTGCGCTACGGCAAGCTGATCATCATGGCCGATGCCGACGTCGACGGCTCGCACATCCAGACCCTGTTGCTCACGCTGCTGCTGCGCCACTTCCCGCGCCTCATTGCACGCGGCCATGTGTTCATTGCGCTGCCGCCACTGTATCGCGTTGACGTGCCGGCGCAGGGCAAGAAGCGCCCGGCGCGGCGCTTTTACGCGCTCGATGAAAAAGAACTCGCCACCTTCCGCGATCGCCTGCTCAAAGAAGGCTACAAGCCCGAGCAGCTGGAAGTCGGCCGCTTCAAAGGCCTGGGCGAGATGCGCGCCGACCAGCTCAAGGAAACCGCGATGGACCGCGCCACACGCCGCGTGCTGCCGGTCACCGTCGATATCGACGCCAATTCGCAGACCAATGCCTTGTTCAATCTGCTGATGGGCAAGGGCGAAGCTTCGGGCCGCCGCGCCTGGATGGAAGCCAAGGGCAATCTGGTCGAGGCTGATCTTTGATCGCCGGCGCGCCATCGTCCAGTACGTCTGGTCTGGCGCGCGTCCTGCTCTGGCTGATTCCGCCGAGCATCGCCTGTGGCGCGCTGATCGATCAGTATTGCGCGCCCTGGGGGCAGGGCGCTGTCAGCGCCTTCATCTGGCTGCTCTATCTTGCGCTGCTGGTGCTGGAAGCGCCCGCCACGCGGCCGGCGCTGATCGCCTGCCTGATTCTAGCCACCACCGGTGAAGTCATTCTGTCCCTGGTCTGGGGACTGTACGACTACCGCCTGCACAACATCCCGCTCTTCGTGCCGCCTGGTCATGTGCTGCTGTTCTGGTTCGGTCTCAACACTGTTGTGCGCGTGCCCGCACGCCTGCTCGACGCGATGCCGCTGCTCAGCGGCCTCGTGGTCGCCGTGCTGGCGATCAGCGGTATCGATCAGCTGAGTCTGCCGCTGTGGCTGATGTTCTTCGTCTGCTGGTACTACAGCCGCAGCGCCCGGCGTTTCTACGTCTGGATGTTCCTCATCGCCCTCATCATGGAGGTTTTCGCGACATGGGTCGGTAACTGGCGCTGGCACAGCGAGGTGCCGCTGTTGCACATCCCCACCACCAATCCGCCCCTGGCCGCCGGTGCGTTTTACTGCATGCTCGATGTGCTGGTTCTGGGGCTGTCGCGCTTGATCCACCGCCGCAAAAGCGCTGTCGCAAGCCGCGCCTGAGCGCTTGGGCCAGAGTCTGTCGCTCTCTTGGCACGCGGCAGTGGCTGCTCTGCAGCTTCGCTGTGCAGGCTTACTGGCGCGGAATGCCGTCGGCATTAACCACCAGGGTCGGTCCCGGTGGCGCACTCATTTGCACGCGATGTTCCTGACCGCGGAAGTGATAGCTGACGTCCCAGTAGTCGGGCGGGCCGCTGGGCGTTTGTTCGCAGCGGCGGATCTCGCGACTGCCGACTTCGTCTTCCCGACCGGCGCGTGAGCCGATAGCCGCCCACTTGATGACCGAGTACGCCGCCCAGGATGGCGCCGACAATCGCGCCACCGACATTCGCCTCTGCGCGCGGCCGCGTCACCTGTTCGCGCTCAACCCAGCAATGCTGGGTCGGCGGGCCGACCACGGCACGGACCGAGCTGACGGCTATCGTGTAAGTGCGCTCATCCGGACGCCGCCGATAGGCGTAATCCGCCTGCGCCAGCGGCTCCGGCGTTTTGCCGCTGCGGCCTTGAGCGGCGCTGGCCGGGCGTACTGAAGAGATGCGTCGTTGCATGCCCATGCCCTGCAAGGAATCGTAGCTGCCTTGGCGCAGGATCACGCAATGCCCCTTGAAGCCGACATCGGAGCAAACCTGCCAGCGACCGCGACTGACCTCCACCGAGGAAGCGCGATCATTGAAGCCGCCGCGCTGGAAATTGCTGAGCGATTTGCTGGTCGTGAAGGCGCGGCCGCGAAAGTCACTACCTTCATAGAATGTGATCTGGGCCATGGCTTGCGCGCTCACGAGGAGTGCGGCAATGCCCAGTGTGGATTTGATGTGCATGGCGATGGTGTCCCGATGAGTCGCAGAGTGAAGTGGCGCCGGCGGCTTCATTTACCGATCAGCAGCGCGCTGGCATCGACGCCTTTGACGCCCTCGATGCGGGTGGCCTCTGCCTCGGCGAGTGTTTTCGCTGCGCGGTTGCTGGCCACGCCGTAGAGCGTGACAACGCCATTGAAGGTGCTGACGCTGATGTCGGATTGTTTGAGCGCGCTATTGCCTGCCAATTTGAGCTTGAGCTTGCTGGTGATAGCCGCATCGCTGGCCGTGGAGGCGAGCCCGTCGCTGCGCGGTGTGGCCGGCACGGTTGGCGAGCTGGTCGTTGGGGCACTGCTGGCGGCCGGATTCAGGAGCAGGGCTGTGCTGCTGCTGAGGGCGCACAACAGCTTGACGAACGTGCGCTGGCTATTTGATCTGCTGTTCATGCTCGGAGCTCCCGCGTCGCGAGCCCGGAGGGCTCAGTAAGGCCATGCTCGCGTAATACGGGAGGGATTTCGGTGCGTTGGCACACCGAGCGCATGTACACCGGTCGTGGGCGGTTTCGCGGCTTGAAAATGAAAAAGCCCGGCGCTTTCGCGTCGGGCTTTTCGGGAATCTGGTAGGCGGTATTGGACTCGAACCAACGACCCCGTCCGTGTGAAGGACGTGCTCTACCAACTGAGCTAACCGCCTAAATAACTGAGGAGCAATTGCTGCCTCGTCATCAGAGAGGCGCGATTATAGAGAGGGTTTTCGCGTTCGTCAAAGGTCTTCTGCCGTAAAATAGCTTTTTTTGCATCGCAGCCCGATTCTGATCCCATGAGCCAAACCTCAAGCACTCCTGTCCGTACCCGTTTTGCACCCAGCCCGACGGGTTATCTTCATATTGGTGGCGCGCGTACCGCCTTGTTTTCATGGGCTTATGCACGTCGCCATGGCGGGCAATTCATCCTGCGCATTGAAGACACCGATGTCGCGCGCTCGACGCCGGAAGCCGTGCAGGCCATTCTCGATGGCATGAACTGGCTGGAGCTCGCGCACGACGAAGGTCCTTTCTATCAGATGCAGCGCATGGAGCGTTACAAGGAAGTCATTGCGCAGATGCTGGAGGCGGGCACGGCTTACTACTGCTACATGGCGCCGGAGGAACTGGAGGCGATTCGTGAAGCGCAGCGCGCACGTGGCGAAAAGCCGCGTTACGACGGTCGCTGGCGTCCCGAGCCGGGCAAGACCTTGCCCGCTGTGCCGGCAGGCATCCAGCCGGTGGTGCGCTTCAAGAACCCGGCCGATGGCGTGGTGGCCTGGGACGATCTGGTCAAGGGCCGCATCGAGATCGCCAATGCGGAGATGGACGACCTCATCATCGCCCGCGCCGACGGCACACCGACCTACAACTTCTGCGTGGTGGTCGATGACTGGGACATGGGCATCACCCAGGTGATTCGCGGCGACGACCACGTCAACAACACGCCGCGCCAGATCAACATCCTCAAGGCGCTGGGGGCGACGGTGCCGCAATACGCGCATCTGTCGATGATTCTTGGCGACGACGGCACCAAGCTCTCCAAGCGCCATGGCGCGGTGAGCGTGATGCAGTATCACGAGGACGGCTACCTCAAGGAAGCCGTCATCAACTATCTGGCGCGCCTGGGCTGGAGTCACGGTGATGACGAAGTCTTCTCGCGTGCGCAGTTCGTCGAATGGTTCGACCTCGACCACATCACGCCCTCGGCCGCGCAGTTCAATACCGAGAAGCTCAAGTGGCTCAACGCGCATTACATCAAGCAGACGGCGCCGGAGGTGTTGGCGGCAGACATCGCCGAGCGTCTTGCCAAGCGTGATGTGACGATCGAAGGCGGGCCGGATCTGGCCGCAGTGATCGCGCTCTACCGCGAGCGCGCCGCCACCCTGGTCGAGATTGCGGATGCCGTGGCGCCGTACTACAGCGCCGTGCAGGCAGATGAAGCGCTGATCGCCCAGCACCTGAGCGAAGCAGCGCAGGATGCGCTGGCCGCGCTGGCTGCACGCTTGCAGGGAGCTGAATGGGACAAGGCCGCGCTGTCCGCCGCGATCAAGGAGACTTGCACTGAAAAGGGACTGAAGATGCCGCAGGTGGCGATTCCCCTGCGCGTCAAGCTGCTCGGCGTGACCCAGACGCCGTCCATCGATGCGGTGCTCGAAGTGCTCGGCCGCGAGCGCGTGCTCGCTCGCCTGGGCGCCTGATCAGCGCGTTCAGCCAAAACGAAGGCCTGCAATTGCAGGCTATACCGTTGATTCAGGCAGTTTGCATTTTTGTCCGCCGATATATAGACGCGAAGGGCGCGAAGGAGAAGCAAAGGTCCGCAAAGAAAAGCGACGCTTGCTTTCCTTTGCGGACCTTCTGTCTTTCTCGGCGGCCTTTGCGACGAAATATCCAGCGCTTAAAAACTGGATACGCCGTAACCGAGCTGTATTGCTGTAATTGCGGCCTTTGTTGTTTGTGCGGAGCGCCTCAGAAGCTGTAGGAGGCGCCGATGCCGACGACGGGATACCACTTCAGTTTGTTGACGTCGTCATTGAGCTTCTTTTCGGCCGCTGCGCGGTTGCTCTCCAGCGTACCGGTCGAGTCCGTCACGCCGCTGACCGTCAGCGTGCCGGATGATTTTTGATACAGCACGCCGATGCGCGCATTGAAAGCCAGGCCCGGCTTGCTGGGCGGATTGGCGCTCCAGCCGACGCCAAGATAGGGCGACAGTTTGCTCTTGGAGAACTTGCTTTCGTAATGCGCTTGCGGCGCCGTGCCGGTGTAGGTGACGTTGTTGATGGTGATCGAGGTCGCGTTGCTGGTGCCATTGGCGCTGATCGAGCTGTCGTTGTAGAGGGCGCCAGCCTGGATCGCGAAGCTGCCCTGGAAGGGATGGTAGCCGCCGAGCAGCTCAAGCGTGCGCAGCTTGACCTTGCCATCGTAATTGACGCCGCTTTCACTGGCTTTGCGATTGAAATCAAATGCGTTGTAGCCGACGCTGAGCGATGCGGATGGAGTGAATCCGTAGGTGTAGGCGACGCCCGCGCCAAGGGTCGAGATACCGAGCGATACGCCTTGATTGGCGGCGCTCGCACAATGCATGGTGATCAGGCCAGCGCTGCCGAGCAGAATGTGCAGCAGGGTTTTCTTCATCTCACTCCCTTTCCGTTTTGAATGGCGCCACGCGCTATGGACGTGGTTTGGCGCATAACGGCGCGCGACGGAGCGGGCTTGAAGCGGCGCGAATGAGCGGCTCAGGAATTCCGATAAGCGGAGTGCTCGTTGAGTTCGTCGACGTACTGGCTGATGCCGCTGGCCTCGCGTTGCAGGAAGTCCGCGATGGCCTCACGGAAGCGTGGCTCGGCGATCCAGTGCAGGGAATGTGTGCTCACCGGATCGAGTCCGCGTGCGAGTTTGTGCTCGCCCTGCGCGCCGCCTTCGAAGCGCAGCAGTTGTTGGTCGATGGCGTATTCGATCGGGCGGTAATAACAGGCTTCGAAATGCAGGCAAGAGATTGCTTCGGTCGCGCCCCAGTAGCGACCGTAGAGCTGCTGCTCGTCGCGCAGCAGCAGGCTGCACGCCACATTGCTCTCATCACGTTGCGCCAGCAGCAAGACGCAGTGCTCGGGCAGCGCTTGCCCCAGGCGCTGGAAGAAGTCCTCGTTCAGATAGGGCCGCCCGCCATGCAGTGCGTAGGTGTTGCGATGGCAGCGATGAAAATAGCGCCAGTGCTCCGGCGTGATCTGCCGACCTTCAAGTACCTCGATACGGACGCCGGCTTCCGCCACCTTGCGCCGCTCTTGCTTGATCTTCTTGCGTTTGTCATGCGAGAGAGTGGCCAGGAAGGCATCGAAACTGGCGTAGCCCTGGTTGTGCCAGTGGAACTGCACACTGCTGCGCTGGAGCAAAGCCTGCGCGAGTCCGGCGTCTAGACTGCTCCGATCGGGAAACAGCAGGTGCAGCGAGGAATAGCCGCTACGTTCAGCATGCGCGAGCATCGCTTGCAGCAGCGCCGCACGATGCGCTGCGTCGCGGGCCAGCAGGCGCGCGCCCGGCACTGGCGAGAACGGCACGGCGCACAGCCACTTGGGGTAATAGGCCAGGCCGTGGCGAGTGTAGGCCTCGGCCCAGGCCCAGTCGAAGACGTATTCGCCCCAGGAATGTGACTTGGCGTAGAGCGGAGCGGCGGCAATCAGCTGATCGTCTTGCCAGAGGCTGGCGTAGGCCGGCGTCCAGCCGCTGGCACCGCCGACGCTGCCGGAATCCTCCAGCGCAGCGAGAAAAGCGTGGCGCACGAAGACTTGGCCATCGTGCAAGGCGTCCCATTGCGGGGCGCTGACTTCGTGAATGCTGTGAAGGATGCGGAACATGGATCAGTGCTCGGATGGCTTTCGGTGGAGCAGGGGGCTTACTGGGCGGCCGTGTCTATCGAGCCTGCTTGGATACGGCTTCGCCTCTTCGCTACGCAAGCGCCGCGCCAGCACACAGCTGCCCGCCAGAGAATATTCATGCCGGAGCCTGAGCGTGTTGCACGGGCGATGTATTTCTGACAACTCGCGCTGCGCTAAAACGGCGATTATTGCGCTACTATCCCTGCTTTGTTGCGCCAGCATGAACCCAATACCCCGGAGGCAAGACCGTGAAGAAAATCGAAGCCATCATTAAGCCCTTCAAGCTCGACGAGGTCCGCGAGGCTTTGTCGGAAGTAGGGATTACTGGCCTCACCGTGACTGAAGTCAAAGGCTTCGGTCGTCAGAAAGGCCATACCGAACTGTACCGCGGTGCAGAGTATGTGGTGGACTTCCTGCCCAAGATCAAGCTTGAAGTGATCATCGAAGACGGTATCGTCGAACAGGCAATCGAAGCGATCATCAAGTCCGCACGCACGGGCAAGATCGGTGATGGCAAGATCTTCGTGTCCACGGTCGAGCAGGTGATTCGCATCCGTACCGGTGAGACTGGCGAAGCCGCCATCTGAGCGATTCGGATCTCTCCGCAAAGAAGCCGCCTCAGGGCGGCTTTTTATTTGCCCGGCAACAGCCTGGATCTCAACGGCGCGCTGCGCGCATCAGTACCAGCAAGGCGCCAGCGCCGCCATCGTGGACACGGGCTTGCGTGTACACCAGCACATCGTCATAGTTCATCAGCCAGCCAGCGACCAGCTTCTTGAGTACCGGCTCCTTGCCGGGTGAGCCCAGCCCCTTGCCGTGGATGACGCGCACGCAGCGGATGTCCTGCTTGCGCCATTGCGCGAAGGCGGCGGCCAGCAGGTCGCGCGCCTCGTCCCGATTGGCGCCGTGCAGGTCCAGCTCGGCCTGCACGACCCAGCGGCCGCGTCGCAGATCGCGCAACATGGTGCGCGGCAAACCCTCCTTGAGGTAGTAGAGCTCGTCGCCGCCTTCGAGGACCAGTTCGAGCGGCGTCGGCGCGTAGATAGATTCGGCCAGCGCCGCCTGCTCATCGCGCTCGTGTTGCAGGGGAACCGGCAAGGGCTTGGGCGTATCGGCATGCACCTTGTCGTAACGGATCGGCACCACGCCTTGCAGCGCCCTGGCCATCAGCTGTTCGGTTGCGTTACCTGCAGGCTGCGCTGAATCCTGCAGCCAGTGGGCCGGCAGCCATTGATCCGCTTCCTTGGTGGCTGGGGTTTGAGCCGATTCGGCCAGCTCGGTGCGCGGCCGTGGCACAGGCGCAGGCAGTGTGCGCTTGATCTCGGCGCGATTGCTCGCTGGCAAGCTGCGCACATCCTCCACCGCTGCTTTGAACAAGGCTGCGTCGTCCTTGCCCGGCGCTGCGGGTACTGCTTTAGCAGCAGCTGCCGCAGGCCGTGCGGCAACACTGGCCGGGCTGGCACGCACATGGCGCTTGAGATCCGCGAGCGCGATGGTTTTGTTGCGTGCCATGAACGGGACGAACTGCGCCGGGGCTTACTTCAGGCTGTCCAGATAGCGTTCGGCATCCAGCGCGGCCATGCAGCCGGTGCCGGCGCTGGTGACGGCCTGGCGATAGATGTGGTCCTGCACATCGCCAGCGGCGAACACGCCGGGAATGCTGGTCTGCGTGGCATTGCCATTGCGACCCATCTGGGTCACCAGATAGCCGGTCTCGTCCATCTCCAGCTGGCCCTTGAAAATCTCGGTGTTCGGCGCATGGCCGATGGCGATGAAGACGCCTTGCAGGGCCAGCTCCTTGCTCGCGCCGCTCTTGGTGTGCTTCAGGCGCACACCGGTCACGCCGCTCTGATCGCCGAGCACTTCGTCCAGGGCGGAGTCGAGTTCGAGGACGATACGGCCTTCCTTGACGCGCTCCATCAGCTTGTCGACCATGATCGCCTCGGCCTTGAACTTGTCGCGGCGGTGGATCAGGGTCACCTTGCTGGCTATATTGGCAAGGTACAGCGCTTCTTCGACCGCGGTATTACCGCCGCCAACAACGGCGACTTCCTGATTGCGGTAGAAAAAACCGTCACAGGTTGCGCAGGCCGACACGCCACGCCCGGCAAATTTCTCTTCGGAGGGCAGGCCAAGGTATTTGGCGGTTGCGCCGGTGGCGATGATCAGCGCATCGCAGGTGTAGGTGCCGGAGTCGCCGATCAGCGTAAAAGGGCGTTCGGTCAGCTGCGTGGTGTGGATGTGGTCGAAAATCTGTACGGTGTTGAAACGTGCAGCATGTTGTTCGAAGCGCGCCATCAGGTCCGGACCATTGACGCCGTTGGCATCGGCCGGCCAGTTGTCCACTTCAGTGGTGGTCATCAGCTGGCCGCCTTGTGCCATGCCGGTGATCAGCACCGGTTTGAGATTGGCGCGCGCGGCATACACGGCGGCGGTGTAACCGGCAGGGCCGGAACCGAGGATGATCAGGCTGTGGTGCTGGGCGGCGGTGCTCATGATGTGCTTCCTGCAGGACGAAGAGTGGCGCGATTATAGCTGAGCTGTCGTAGCGCCAAGGCTGATCGGTACGATAGCGGCGCTCAATCCTCATTGTTGGCACTTAAAGATTTCTTACATCTGTCCGTTCATCTATAGTCGTGCCTTCCTGTCAAGCCCTCAGGTTTCCAGGACTATTTCACGGGAGAAACAAATGCTTGCCAATCATGTCTCCGTCACTGCTTTGCGCACCTTGCCGATGTTCCAGGGCATTGCGATGGACAAGCTTGAGGCGATTGCGCGCTGCGCTGTGTTGCGCCGCGTAACGCGCGGTACGGCCGTGGTTCTCGCCGGCGACAGTACCGACAATGTTTATTTCGTGATGAACGGCAACCTGAAGGTCATCGTCAGCGACGATGACGGCCGCGAAGTGATCCTCACCATGCTCAGTCATGGCGATGTATTCGGCGAGATGGGCGTCTTCGACAAGGAGCCGCGCTCGGCAACTGTCACCGCCGTCGCAGCCGTAGATCTGATCGTGATTTCGCAGGCAGACTTCCGCCAGATCCTGCAGGACAACTTCGAACTGTGTCTGCGCATCATGGGCAATCTCTCGCAGCGCCTGCGCGAAGCGGACCGCAAGATCGAGAGCCTGGCGCTGATGGATGTCTATGGCCGCGTCGCCCGTTTGCTGCTCGACATGGCCGAGACCAGCGGCGGTCAGACCGTGGTGCGCAAGAAGATTTCCAAGCAGGACATCGCCAAGATGATCGGCGCCTCGCGGGAAATGGTCTCCCGTGTGATGAAGGACCTGCATACGCGTGGTCTGATCGATGAAACCGACTCCGGCGTGGTGCTTCACGAGCAGATTCACGCAGTTTGAAAATGGCGCTATGATTGCCCGCACACGCGTCGGACTGTGCGGCTTGCACTGCAGGTGAATGTTGCTCGTGCTGTCTCGATGGCTTGATTCTGATTGGTTTATCTGAGTCTGCTGAGGTGATTGAGCATGAACAGTCCGAGCTACAGATCCGTGGTTTTCTTCCTGCTGGCGCTGGCCAGTACCGGCGCACTGGCGCAACAAAGTGCGCCCGCCGCTGCACCCGCTGGCGCAACGC
The DNA here is from genome assembly GCF_039631295.1 of Uliginosibacterium sediminicola. Classification (NCBI taxonomy): domain Bacteria; kingdom Pseudomonadati; phylum Pseudomonadota; class Betaproteobacteria; order Rhodocyclales; family Zoogloeaceae; genus Uliginosibacterium; species Uliginosibacterium sediminicola. The sequence goes on from NZ_JBDIVE010000007.1 coordinate 224,014, forward strand.
TCAGCGCCTATCCCAGCTTTGATCGCTTCGGCCGTGATTTCGCCTTGGCCAAGATCCGCCAGTCAGCGCAATCTTCGCATAGCAAGCCAGCCGAGCAGTATTACGCCAAGGGTGCGCTGGGGCGCTACCGGCTCGCCGAGCCGGATGTCGAAGTCGTCTGGAGCGATGCGGTCAAAACCCACGACAAGCTGAGCCTTGAACGCCTGAGCCTCTCCAAACCAGGGCAACAAGTGCTGGAACTGGCGATCGGCCAGGGCAGTCGCGACAAGGTGCTGGGCTTGCTCGGCAAAGCGGATTTCAGCGGGGAAGGCTGGCTGTCCTATTCGCGCCCCTCGGCCTCTTGCTTTGACCGGCTGGACTTTAACTTCAAGGACGATGTCATCAGCCGCATCGAATGGTGGTGGTGCAGCGAGCAATGACGGCTGTCGGCTGGCTTGTTGCCGCCAACCGGTCTGGGGAGCCTGTGCAGGCTATAATCAGCCATCCCAGCTGATGCCCATCTTCCATGCTCTTCCGTTTTGCATCCCGTCCTGCCGCACAGCCTCTGCCTGAAAAAATCAGCTTGCTGGTGCGCGAAGCGCGCTGGCTGGTGCTGGCGGTGGCAGGCGCCTATGTGGCGATGATCCTGTGGGGCTACGACAAGGCCGATCCGGGCTGGTCGCACGCCGTGGCGGTGGCGCAGATCCACAATCCAGGTGGCCGCTTCGGCGCCTGGCTGGCCGACATCCTGCTGCTGCTGTTCGGTAGTTCGGTGTGGTGGCTGGTGCTATTCCTGCTCTGGGGCCTGTTCTTTGGTGCACGCCTGCGCAATGAGCTGGCCGGTGATCGGCGCTCGTTTTTCATTGTCCTCGCCGGTTTCGTCGTCGTACTGCTCTCCAGCTGCGGCATTGAAGCCCTGCGTTTTTACAGCAGCAGTGCTGATCTGCCGGGCGCGCCGGGCGGCGTGATCGGTCTGGAACTGAGCGCGACCGCCATGCAGTACCTGGGCTTTACCGGCGGTACGATGATTCTGCTCAGCTTGTGGGCGGCAGGCTTGTCGATCTTCGGTGGTTTTTCCTGGGTGGTGGCGATTGAACGACTCGGCCATGCGCTGGAAGCGACGGCGCTGTGGTGCCATGCGCAATACCTGGCCTGGCAGGATCGCCGCGTCGGCCAGGAGGTCGCCGTGCAGCGCGAGGAGAAAGTGCAGCGCGCCCGCAAGAAACGCGAAGACGCGCCGCCGGTGAGCATCCATATCGAAGCGCCGCGCGTCGATCCGGTGCACATCGAGAAGGCCAAGAAGCCGGTTCAACAAACCCTGTTCGGCGAAGCCACGACGGGCAGCCTGCCGCCGCTGCCCTTGCTCGATCCGCCGTCCTATGATGTCGATCCGCCCTCGGTGGAGTCGCTCGAATACACCTCGCGCCTGATCGAATCGCGGCTGGCCGACTTCGGTGTCGAGGTCAAGGTGCTGGCCGCTTACCCCGGCCCGGTGATCACGCGCTACGAGATTGAGCCGGCCACCGGCGTGAAGGGCAGCCAGATCCTTAACCTGGTCAAAGATCTGGCGCGTGCGCTGTCAGTGATGAGCATCCGCGTGGTCGAGACGATTCCCGGCAAAACCTGCATGGGCATGGAGATCCCGAATCCCAAGCGGCAGACCGTGCGCCTGTCGGAAATCCTTGGCTCCAAGGTTTATCAGGACAGCCACTCGCCGCTGACCGTGGCGCTGGGCAAGGACATCGGCGGCAATGCGATCATCGCCGATCTCGCCAAGATGCCGCACTTGCTCGTCGCCGGGACGACGGGCTCCGGCAAGTCGGTCGGTATCAACGCGATGATCCTGTCGCTGCTCTACAAGTCCGAGGCCGACAAGGTCCGCCTGATCATGATCGACCCGAAGATGCTGGAGCTGTCGATCTACGAAGGCATTCCGCATCTGCTCGCACCGGTCGTTACCGATATGCGCCACGCCGCCCACGCGCTCAACTGGTGCGTTGGCGAAATGGAGCGCCGTTACAAGCTGATGGCGGCAATGGGCGTGCGTAATCTCGCCGGTTACAACAAACAGATTGCCGACGCGCAAAAAGCCGGCAAGCCGCTCACTAATCCCTTCTCGCTGACGCCCGAGAGCCCCGAGCCGCTCAGCAGCATGCCGATGATCGTGGTGATCATCGACGAGCTGGCCGATCTGATGATGGTGGTCGGCAAGAAGATCGAAGAACTGATCGCGCGTCTGGCGCAAAAAGCACGTGCGGCGGGCATCCACCTGGTGCTGGCGACGCAGCGCCCCTCGGTCGATGTGATCACTGGCCTGATCAAGGCCAATATTCCGACGCGGATGGCCTTCCAGGTGTCGAGCAAGATCGACTCGCGCACCATCCTCGACCAGATGGGCGCCGAATCCCTGCTCGGCATGGGGGACATGCTCTACCTTGCGCCCGGCAGCGGCATGCCGACGCGGGTGCACGGCGCCTTTGTCGATGACAAGGAAGTGCACCGCGTGGTCGAACACCTCAAGACCCTGGGCCAGCCGGATTACATTGAAGGCATCCTCACCGGCGCCAGCGAAGACGGCAACACGGCCGCAGCCGGTGGCGGCGATCTGTTCGGCGACGCCGGCGGCGAGGGCAATGGCGAGTCCGACGCACTCTACGACCAGGCCGTCGAAATCGTGGTCAAGACGCGGCGCCCCTCGATTTCTCTGGTGCAGCGTCATCTGCGCATTGGCTACAACCGCGCTGCGCGCCTGATTGAACAGATGGAAAAATCCGGTGTCGTATCGGCGATGAGCGCCAATGGCAACCGCGAAGTCATTGCGCCCGCACCCCGCGAAGATTGATTCGCTTCAAGAAAGCCAAGATGTTTCCGACCAAGATCCGTTTCGCCCTGTCCTCTGTCTCCCTGTGCCTGCTCGCTGCTCACGCATCGCTGGCCAGCGCCGCCGATGGCGGCATCGAGCAATTGCATCAGTTCCTCAAATCCACCCAGACCGCACGCGCCAGCTTCAACCAGGTGGTCATCAACAAGAGCGGCAAGGCCGGCCAGAAAGCCAGCGGCGACATGCTGTTCCAGCGACCGGGCAAATTCCGCTGGAACTACGAGAAGCCATACAGCCAGCTGATTGTGGGCGATGGCAGCAAGCTCTGGTCCTACGACAAAGATCTCAATCAGGTAGTGATCAAGCCGATGGGCAAGGCCATTGGCGCCAGCCCGGCTGCGCTGCTGGCGGGTGATAACGAGATGGAGAAGAACTTCAATCTGCGCGACAGCGGTGAAGCTGACGGCCTGGCCTGGCTCGAAGCGACGCCGAAAAATGGCGAAGCAGGTTTTGAGCGTGTGCGCATCGGCTTCAAGAACGGCTTGCCGCAAGCCATGGAAGTGCGTGACAACTTCGGCCAGACCACTCAGCTGCAGTTTTCATCTTTCGAGCGCAATGCTGCCGTCACGGCGGATAGTTTCCGCTTCACGCCGCCCAAGGGCGCTGACGTGGTGGGCGAGTGAGTTGCCTGTGCGCACCGTGCCCGCTTTGAGTCTGCAGCATGGCTGATCTGTTCTCGCACGAACCCGTCGCGCCGCTGGCCGAGGCCTTGCGCCCCAAGCGTCTGGATGAAGTCATCGGCCAGTCGCACCTGCTCGGCGAAGGCAAACCGCTGCGCCTGGCGTTTCAGTCGGGCAAGCCGCATTCGATGATCCTGTGGGGCCCGCCGGGGGTTGGCAAGACCACGCTGGCGCGGCTCACCGCGCAATCTTTCGACTGCGCTTTCATCGCGCTGTCGGCCGTGTTTTCGGGCGTCAAGGATATCCGCGCAGCGATGGAGCAGGCCCAGCAGCATCTGGCGCAGGGCAAGCACACCATCCTCTTCGTCGATGAGATTCACCGCTTCAACAAAAGCCAGCAAGACGCGCTCTTGCCCTATGCCGAAAGCGGCCTGGTCAGCTTTATCGGCGCGACCACCGAGAATCCCTCGTTCGAGGTCAATTCCGCCTTGCTGTCGCGGGCCCAGGTCTATGTGCTCAAATCGCTCAGCGATGCCGAGTTGCGCCAGCTGCTGGCCCGCGCGCAGGAGAAAGTGCTGGGGCATCTGCAGTTCGATGAGCTGGCGGTCGACACCATCATCGGCTATGCCGACGGCGATGCGCGGCGCTTCCTCAATCTGCTCGAACAATGCAATACCGCAGCGGGCGCAGCCGGCATCCAGCGCATCGATGCTGATTTCATCCAGAACGCGCTGACGCTCAATAGCCGTCGCTTCGACAAGGGCGGCGACAATTTCTACGACCAGATTTCAGCCCTGCACAAGTCGGTGCGCGGCTCCAACCCGGATGCCGCGCTCTACTGGCTGTGCCGCATGCTCGATGGCGGCGCCGATCCGCGTTATCTCTCGCGCCGCATCGTGCGCATGGCCTGGGAAGATATCGGCCTGGCCGACCCGCGTGCCATGCAGATCGCCAATGATGCCGCGCTGACCTTCGAACGCTTGGGCAGCCCCGAGGGCGAGCTGGCGCTGGGGCAGGCGGTGATCTATCTGGCGATTGCTGCAAAGAGCAATGCCGGCTACATGGCCTACAACCAGGCACGCGCCTTTGTGAAGCAGGACAAGAGCCGTGAAGTACCGGTGCACCTGCGCAATGCGCCGACCAAGCTCATGAAAGAGCTGGGCTACGGCCACGAATACCGCTACGCGCATGATGAACCGAATGCCTACGCCGCCGGCGAAACCTATCTGCCTGATGGCATGCCCGAGCCGGGCTGGTATCAGCCGGTGCCGCGTGGTCTGGAGAGCAAGATCGCCGAAAAGCTCGCCCTGCTGCGCAAATGGGACGAAGAGGCCGGCAAGAAATAGGCACTCGTGCCGAGCAGGGTGAAAGCGTGGGATGGTGGCGGGCAGGGGGCGAGGAGCCCGCGACCAGCTGGCTGGCACCACCTGGTCGCGGGAGTTGGCGAAGATCGCCGTTATGCTCGCTTACCGGAGAGGCTTGACTGCCGCGCACGAGGCGGCAAGATCAACAAAGCGAGCAATTGCGCAGCACGGAACTGCACATACACGTGGAACCACGTGTCCCTGCTGACATCGACATCCGGGCCGCGTGTTGCGGGGTATTGCGCCTCGCGTATCGGCACCAGCGCCTGTCACAAACTTGTCATCGATGATTTCAGCCTAGCCCGCCGATAGCGGAATGCCAGTTGCGCTTTGCAATCGACAAAGCAGCTGACGATAGTGGCGCCGCAAGCGCTGATTTTTGAGACAATCTAGCCCGGAATTCTTCTTTTTTCTCGCGAACTCATGCTCGACATACAACTGCTTCGTACCCAACTGGACACCACTGCGCAGGCGCTGGCTGCGCGCAAGTTCATCCTTGACACGGCCGCCTTCCAGCTTCTGGAAGATGAACGCAAACTGCTGCAAACCGGCACGCAGGAACTGCAAGCGCGCCGCAACAGCCTCTCCAAGCAGATCGGCATGCTCAAGGGCAAGGGCGAAGACGCCTCGGCGGTGATGGCCGAAGTCGGCGGCATTGGCGACGAACTCAAGGCCAATGAAGAAAAGCTCGCCGCGCTGCAAGAGAAGCTCAACGATTTCCTCGCCCGCATTCCGAATCTGCCGCACGCCTCGGTGCCGGTCGGCAAGGACGAGAGCGACAATGTCGAAGTGCGCCGCTGGGGTACGCCGCGCGCCTTCGATTTCGAGGTCAAGGATCACGTCGACGTCGGCACGCCGCTGGGGCTCGATTTCGACACCGGCGCCAAGCTCTCCGGTGCGCGCTTCACCTTCATGCGCGGCGGCATCGCCCGCCTGCATCGTGCGCTCGCCCAGTTCATGATCGACGTGCAGACCAGCGAACACGGCTACACCGAGTGCTACACGCCCTACATCGTCAATGCAGAAACCCTGCGTGGCACCGGCCAGCTGCCCAAGTTTGAAGCTGATCTCTTCGCCGCCAAGAAAGGCGGCCAGGAAGGCGAGGGCGAAGCGCTCTACCTGATCCCGACTTCGGAAGTAACACTCACCAACAGCGTGCGTGGCGATCTGCTCAATGCCGCCGAGCTGCCGATCAAGCTCACTGGCCACACGCCGTGCTTCCGTTCGGAAGCCGGCAGCTACGGTCGCGACACGCGCGGCATGATCCGCCAGCACCAGTTCGACAAGGTCGAGATGGTGCAGATCGTCCATCCCGATCACTCCTATGCAGCGCTCGACGAAATGGTCGGCCACGCCGAAGCCATCCTGCAAAAGCTGGAGCTGCCGTACCGTGTGGTCTCGCTGTGCACCGGCGACATGGGCTTTGGCGCCAGCAAGACCTTCGACCTCGAAGTCTGGCTGCCGGCGCAAAACGCTTATCGCGAGATCTCCTCGGTCTCCAACTGCGAAGCCTTCCAGGCACGCCGCATGCAGACGCGCTTCAAGAACGCCCAAGGCAAGAACGAGTTCGTGCACACCCTCAACGGCTCCGGTCTCGCCGTCGGTCGCACCCTCGTGGCGGTGCTGGAGAACTACCAGCAAGCTGACGGCTCGGTGCTGATCCCGACCGTTTTGCGCCCCTATCTGGGCGGCCTCGAAAAACTTGTTGCCTGAACTAGGCAAAAAGCCAAAGCCTCGCTATAATGCGCGGCTTCGCGGAGAGGTGGCAGAGTGGTCGAATGTACCTGACTCGAAATCAGGCGTAGGTGCAAGCCTACCGTGGGTTCGAATCCCACCCTCTCCGCCATTTATGCAGTAGCACAGAACGCCCTTCGGGGCGTTTTTTGTTGTCTGCGCCGCATGCAAAACTGGCGTGTGGCGGTCTGCAGCCGCACTTCTGCGGCTGCCCGCGGGCCAGCTTGGTCCGCTAAAAATTCCCTGTTTGACTAGTCCCGCACCCCAGGCGAGGCGTGCAATGCCTTGAATACACGCTAAAAATTCCGGGCGAATTCGGTCATTGATGCGGGATAAACCCAGCTTGAATCCCAAGGACATAAGTAGGAAGGTGCCGGGATACGTGCGGGTGAGACATGCCGGCACTTTGCTGGCAGTCTGCCTGGGGTTCTGTATGAGTTTATTTTCGCGCCTCGTCTTCGGGGATACGCAGTTTGGTGAGAGCGAGGAGCTCAAGGAGTTCCGCTACAAATTCCTCTGCGTGGTGATGCTTTCGTGCGCGTTTTTCACCTTGCTGTTTTTGATCGGCACCACGTCGGGCGTCAATCAGCTGGCGCCCGCTCATGTACGTGCGATGGCTGGTTTTACGTCGGCTACGATCCTGATGTGGCTACTGCTTCGCGGTCATGCGGAACGCTTCATGATCATCGCTTGGTGCTATGAAGTGCTTTGCCTGCTGGAAGACAGCTCGGCGCTGATTCATGTCAAACGGCAGGGGCGCAACCGTGTCTCGGTCGTCGGCGAGTTGCCGCCGCCATCGACGGTGCCGCACGCCGCCTGATGGCGCGCGCCTTCGCTCGAACGGCTCTGCGCCATTTGCGCAGGGCAGTTTTCTTGTTAGCTCAGCCCCAGCACCGCACGAATGCAGCGCACCACGCCATTCTCGGTGTTGGCCGGGGCGTGGTAGCGGGCGCGGGCTTTGAGTTGCGGATGGGCGTTGGCCATGGCGAAGGCGTAGTCCGCTTCGTCCATCATTTCGAGGTCGTTGAGGAAGTCGCCGAAGACCATGGTCTGGCTGCGCGCGATCCCCAGCGCCTGTTGCAGATTGCGCAGGCCGCGCCCCTTGTTGGCAGCCGGCGGCATGATGTCCAGCCAGTTCTGCCCCGAGACCACCACTTGCAGCGCCGGACGGAAGCGGGCGAAGTGTGGCTGCAGCGCGGCTTCCGAGGAGATGGCGTGGTGCAGGGCGAATTTGAGCACCTCGTCCTGCACATCGCCCAGTGACTCCACGATTTCCAGGCGCTGGTAGAAGCGCGCGACGATGCTCGCAAACTGCGCGTCACGCGCTTCGATATACGCCGAGCGCTTGCCGCAGAGCACGGCGCCCAGTTCGACCCCGGCAGCTTGCAGGGCGCGCGCCTGGGCGTTGAGGCCGGCAAGCTCGCCCGGGGCGATGCAGTCGGCGCTCAGCTCGCGGCCGCCCTGCATGACCAGGCAACCGTTCTCGGCGATGAAGGCCAGCTCCTCGCTGCGCGGGCCGAAGCATTCAAGCAGATTGAAATACTGGCGGCCGCTGGCCGGGCAGAACAGGATGTCACGCGCCTTGAGCTGGTCGAGTAGCGGCCAGAATTCGTCGTGGATGGCGTGCTCGGCGTCGAGCAAGGTGCCGTCCATGTCGCAGGCGATGAGGCGGATGTGCGGGGCGGGGTCAAAGCGGGGGAGCTGCATGAGGCATGACGCAAGTGCTTGGCGAATGCAGATTGTAGCGCCTGCTCAGCGCGGATCTCAGCGCGGCAGCTCCAGCGTCGCCGCAAAGCCGCCGCCGGGGCGATTGGCGAGCAGCAGGCGGCCGCCATGGAGCAAGGCGATGTCGCGCGCAATCGACAGCCCCAGGCCGACGCCGCCGGTATCGCTGCGCCGGGCGACATCCGGTCGGTAATAGGGCTCGGCGAGTTTGGCGAGCGCTTCTTCCGGTACGCCGGGCCCCGCGTCTTCGACAATCAGGCGCAGCAGTGTGGAGGAGTCTTCAGCACGGATGCGCACCTGACTGCCGTACTTGCAGGCGTTGTCGACGAGGTTCTGCAGCGCCCGGCGCAAGGCGCCGAGGCGGCCGCTGTAGGCCAGCGTGAGCTGAGCGTCGATGGCGACCTGGCGGCCGAGCACGGCGCTGTCTTCGGCAATGCTCTGCAGCAAAGCATTCATGTCGATGCGGCGCGGCGCTTCGCTCTCCTGCAGGTTGCGCAGATAGTCCAGGGTCGAGTCGATCATGGTGGTCATGGCATCCAGATCGCTGCTGATCTGCTCACGCAGCGCATCGTCCTCGACCAGCTCGGCGCGCAAGCGCAAGCGCGTCAGCGGGGTGCGCAAATCGTGGGAGACGGCGGCCAGCGCACGGGCGCGTTCGTCGACCAGGCTGCGGATGCGGGCCTGCATGCGGTTGAACGCCGCGGCGGCATGGCGCATCTCGCGCGTGCCCTGTTCGGCCAGCGGGGCAGCGGCCAGATCACGACCGAGCGAATCGGCGGCGCTGGCCAGCTGCTGCAGCGGGCGGCCCAGCTGGCGGACCGCCAGCAGCACGACCAGCAAGACGATCAGGCTGATTGCCGCCAGGCGCAGCAGCAGCTCGCCGGAGAGTGCGGGCGTGGCGGCATCCAGCTCGGCGACGAGGCGCAGCCATTGGCCATCGGCCAGGCGGAGTTCGAATTCGCGGCGCGTCTGCTCGTGCTGCGGCATGCCATTGCCGACCGAATGGAGCTCACGCGGGCTGCCCAGACGCTCGGCAAGCAGCTTGGCGATCTGTCCACGCGGCGGTTTGCCGATCAGCGCCTCGGGCGCGATCAGGCTGACGCGCATGGCCGGCGAGTTGAGCGCCGGGAGCAGACCGGGGCGATTGGCTGGCGCGGTGGCTTCGAGCACGCGCACGATTTCCGCCATGCGCGTGGCCATGCCTTCCCCCCGCGCTGCGGCGACGGCGCTGGCACGCTCGCCCGATTGCAACCACAGGCTGACGCCTTGTGCGGCAAGCAGGCCGAGGATCAGCAAGAGGGCGATGCGCGCAAACAGGCTGCCGAGCCAGTTGTGCAGCAGCGCGGCACACTGCCGGAGTCTGGCCGGGCGCTTCAGCTGCATGATTCGCGTGCCTCGACCGGCGCAGCCAGCACGTAGCCTTCGCCACGCACGGTGCGGATCAGGCCGGCTTCGCGGTTTTCGTCCTGCAGGCGCTGGCGCAGGCGGCTGACCTGTACGTCGATGGCGCGGTCATAGGCTTCCGCTTCGCGGCCGTGGATCAGCTCGGTGAGCTGGTCGCGGTTGAGCACGCGATTGGGGTGGTCGAGAAAGATGCGCAGCAGGCGGTATTCGCCACCGGACAGCGGCGCGGCGACGCCATCGGCCGACACCAGCACGCGTGTTGCGGTGTCCAGACACCAGCCGGCAAAGGCCAGGCAACGCGCGGTTTCCGGGCGCAGATTGGGTGGCAGGGCACGTGTGCGCCGCAGGATGCTGCGCAGCCGCGCCAGCAATTCGCGCGGGTTGAAGGGTTTGACCAGGTAGTCGTCGGCACCCATCTCGATGCCGATGATGCGGTCGGTCTCCTCCCCGCGTGCGGTGAGCATCAGCACCGGTATCGCTGAGCGGCCGCGCAGCTCGCGGCACAGGCTGAGGCCGTCGGTATCGGGCAGCATCAGGTCGAGCACCACCAGATCGAAAGCGTGGCGATCCATCAGGCGCCACATCTCGCGCCCATCTCGTGCGGCATGCGCATCGAGCCCGTTGCGCACCAGATAGTCGACCAGCAGACGCCGGATCTCGGGGTCGTCATCAACTATGAGGATGCTGTCTGCCTGCTCCATCTCCACCTCTTCTGCATACCGCTTGTTCATGGCCCGATTTAACGCGCTTTGGGGCGCCTCGGGCACGCGTCTTGTAACGCAGTGTAACGCCTCCGCAAGGCGCAACACAGCGATGCAAAACGGCAGCGGCTGCGAAACACTTTTTCCATTCGCATGGGCTTGAATCCGTCTTACGACAGAGCGGTATTCCACCGTTCGCGCAAACAAGACTGGAGATTCATCATGAAACGCATTCACAACATTGCACTCATCGGCGCCCTGGGTGTCTTGCTGGCGCTGCCCGCGCTGGCACAGAACGGCGGCATGGGGATGGGGAATGGCATGAAGCAGGGCATGGGGCAGGGCGACATGCAAGGCAATGCCGGCATGCGTGGTCAGCGCCAGCTGGCGCAGAGCCTGATGACGCCCGAAGAGCGCAGCGCGCATCAAATCAAGATGCGTCAGCTCAAGAGCTATGACGAGTGCACTGCCTTGCAGACTGAACAACACGCACTGATGGTCACACGTGCCAAGGAAAAGGGCATCACGCTGCCGACGCCGCGCCAGAACGGCTGCGACAACATGAAGGCACGCGGCTTCATCAACTGAGCAGGCGGGCGCTCGGCCAGGTGGCTGAGTGCCCGTGCAACGCGTTGTCCTCAAACGATTGGAGACCCACCATGTTCCGCTACGTCCTGACTCTTACCCTCATTGTTGCCAGTGGTCTGAGCGCAGCCGCCGACCCCGTCACCGACGCCATGCAGGCGGCCTATGCGCCGTATCGTGCCGCACTCTTCAAAACCAATGGCGCTTCCCAGGCGGAGGCGCAGCAAGCCATCTCGCAAGCGCAGCAGAGCTGGCGCAGCCTCAGCGAGCGTTTCGGCGGCAAGCCGCCGGCGCCCTATGACCGCGATGCCGGTTTTGGCGAATCGCTCGCCGGCGTGACCAGGATCTACGACACTGCCGCGACCGAGATTGCCCGCAATGATCTGGCCGCCGCCCACGAGACCCTGGAGGCTGCGCGCGAAACGCTCGCCGAGCTGCGCCAGCGCAACAATGTGGTGGTGTTCAGCGATCACATGAATGCCTATCACGCGCAGATGGAAACGGTGCTGGGCAAGGGCAGCGCGCTTGCTGCCACGGCGGACGGCCGCTTCGAGCTGGGCCTGCAGGCCGGCGCGCTCGACTACCTTGCCACACGGCTGAGCGCCGAGACGCCCGCCAACCTGCGCGCCAACACGGATTTTCAGAGCTTGCTTGGTGCCGTGCAGACATCGGTGCGCGCGCTGAAAGACGCGCTGCGCACGCAGGATGCCGCACGCATCCAGGCCGCGCTGACACAGCTGAAGGCGCCTTATTCGAAGCTGTTTGTGCGCTTCGGCTGAGCGGGGAGACGATCATGAAGCTCATCCATGCGCAGGACCTCAGCAAGCATTACCGTATCGGCGAGATCGAAGTGCCGGCTTTGAGGGGCGTCAGTTTCGAGATCGAGCGCGGCGCCTTCGTGGCCATCGTCGGCCCCTCGGGCAGTGGCAAATCGACCCTGCTCAATCTCATCGGCTGCCTCGATCGGCCTGACAGCGGCACCTTGCAGGTGGCCGGCACCGATGTAGGAGAGCTGGGCGGCGCGCAGGCGGCGGCTTTCCGTGGCGAACACCTGGGTTTCGTGTTCCAGGATTTCAATCTGGTGCCCGTGCTCACGGCCTACGAGAACGTGGAATACCCGCTGCTGATGGTGCGCAGCTGGCCGCCCGCCAAGCGCCATGAACGCGTGATGCGCATCCTCGATGCAGTCGGCATGAGCGAGCAGGCGCACAAGCGCCCCGATCAGCTCTCGGGCGGGCAGAAGCAGAGGGTGGCGGTGGCGCGCGCCCTGGTTGGCGAGCCGCACATCGTGCTCGCCGACGAGCCGACGGCCAATCTGGACCACGACACGGCTTATCGCATCCTCGCGCTGATGAAACAGATGCGCGATGAATCCGGCACCAGCTTCATCTTCTCCACCCACGACCCGAAGATCATGGGCGAAGCGGAGCTGACTTTCCTGCTCGAAGACGGCGTACTGACGCGCCAGGGAGCACTGCAATGATCGCCACACTCAAACTTTCACTGCGCAATCTGCTGCGCTATCGCCGCCGCAGCCTGCTCACCGGCCTGCTCATCACCCTGGGGACGGTGGCGCTGCTGCTCTTCGTCTCCACCGCGAGCACGTTCACCAGCCTGATGGTGGGCTCGATCACCGACTCGATGCTGGGACACCTGCAGATTCACCGCAAAGGCTATACCTCGGCCATCGACAATCTGCCGCTCAATCTGAATCTGGGCGCCGGCGCCTTGGGCAAGGTCGAGAAGATTTTGCAGGATGAACCGGCCATCGTGGCCTGGTCTTCACGCGTGAAGATCGGTGCGATGTTCAGCAACTACGCCGAGACCACCAGCATCCGCCTCAACGGCGTCGAGCCCGCACGCGAAGACGCCACCGTGCCGGCGCTGCGTCAGCGCATCCTTGAAGGCGGGCGTGATGGCGCGCTGCTTGGGCGCAACGAAGTGCTGATCCCGCAGCTGGTGGCCAAGGGCATGAAGGTGAAGATTGGCGATTCCGTGGTGCTGGTCGTCACCAATGCGAGCGGTTCGGTGAATGCGCGTAACTTCACCGTGCGCGGCATTCTCGAATCGGTCACCGGGCCAGGCGGGCGCGATGGCTACATCCACATTGCGGATGCCCGTGAGCTGCTGCGCATGGACAAGCCCGAAGCGATGGAGATTGCCATCCGCCTCAAGGATTTCCGCCAGCTCGACGCCGTCGCTGCGCGGCTGACGGCGCGCCTCAACAGCGAGGTGCTCAACAAGGACGACAAACCGGTCAGCGAGCTGCATCTGTGGAGTGATCTCTCGCCCTTCGCAACCATTGTGAAGATGGTCGCGCTGATGAGCACCTTCATCCGCATCATGCTCATCTCCATCGTGCTGGTGAGCGTCATGAACGTGATGCTGATGGCGGTCTATGAACGCATCCGCGAGATCGGCACGCTCGCCGCGATTGGTACGCCGCCGCGCCGCATCATGGGCCTCTTCCTCGGTGAAGGCCTGCTGCTGGGCTTGGGTGGGGCGCTCGCCGGCATCGCGCTGAGCTATGTCCTGGTGGCGCTGTTCCACTACTACCCGATCAACTTCACCTACGGCCGCAACGAGCTCTCGCTGGTGCCCGAGCTGGCCAGCATGGAAGTACTGCTGGTGCTGCTGCTCGCCTTGCTGGTGTCGGCCATCGCCAGTCTGCAACCGGCCTGGCGCGCCGCCTCGATGGATCCGATCAAGGCGCTGCGTCATGTCTGAGCGCCGCCAAGGAGAACAATCATGAAACGCATCATCACCATGGCCGCTACCGCGCTGCTGCTCCTCCCGGCCTTGCAGCCACAGGCCGCGCTCGATGGCGCCGCGATCCTGCACAAGCTCGACCGCAACCTAGAACCCGAGCGCTACGAGATGTATCGCAAGCTCATCAACATCGAACCCGACGGAAGCAAGAAAGAGTTCGTGCTCTATTCGGTGAAGAAGGGGAAAGACAAGGTCGCTGCGCTGTTCCTCGCACCAGCCAGTGACAAGGGCCGCAGCACCCTGCGCCAGGGCGACAACATGTGGCTCTACATCCCCGGCGTCGGCAAGCCGATGCGCATCACCAGTCAGCAATCGGTGACCGGTGGCGTGTTCAGCAACGCCGACATCCTGCGTATCGATTACACCGAGGAGTACAGCGTCATCGCCACCGAGGAACAAGGCGAACACTACCTTCTCACGCTGCGTGCGAAGAGCGCCGAGGTCGCCTATGACCAGCTGAAAATGACGGTCGACAAGAAGACCGTCCTGCCCCTGCAGATCGAAGCCTTTGCCGCCAGCGGCATGCTGATCAAGACCTTGCGCTTCAAGGATGTGAAGGACTTCGGCGGCGGCATCCGGCGGCCCGCCACGGTGGAAACCGACAGCCCGCTCTACAAGGGCTACAAGTCGGTGATGCTGTATTCGGGTGTGAAGGCGCGCGAAGTGCCTGATGAAGTGTTCACCCAGGGCTTCATGTCACGCATGGAGGAGCTGCGCAAATGAAAGCTGCCGCCCGGCTCCTCGCGTTCTCGGCACTGCTCTCCTGCAGTGCCGAGGCGGCGGAGGACTATCGCTTCGAGCTCGATGAGATCGCGCCGCGCCCCTTCGAGCTGGGCGGCTACTTCGAGCAGAAGTTCGAGACCCTGCGCTTGCGCGAGGGCAGCGGCGCCTACCGCCTCGCCTGGCCCGGCGCAGCGGCGCACGAATGGTTGCTGCGCAATACCAGCACGCTTGAGCTCGCCGGCAAGCTGAGCGCAGGTGCGCTGAGCAGTGATCTGCGCGTACAGGCCAGCCAGCAAGATGATGCGCTGGCTTCGCGCACGCAATGGCAGCAGGTGATGGAAGGCGGCCTGCACTGGAGCCTTGCGCCCTCGCTGTATCTGGATGCCGGCAAGCGTGTGCTGCGCTGGGGCAAGGGCTACGCCTGGAATCCGGTGGCGTTTGTCGAGCGCCCGCGTGATCCGGCTGATCCGAATGCCAGCCGCGAAGGCTATGTGATGGCGCAGGGGGAATGGACGCGAAGCTTTGCCGGCCCGCTCAGCACGCTGACCCTCACAGGACTCCTGATTCCCACCAATGACAATCTGAATCAGGACTTCGGTCGTCGCCAGGACCTCAATCCAGCGCTCAAGCTCTACGCACTGGCCTGGGATACCGATGTCGATCTGATGTGGCGCGCGGAAGGCGCACGGCCGCAGAGCTTCGGCGTGGATTTCTCGCGCAACATCAATGCCGCGCTCGAAGTACATGGCGAATGGGCACGCAGCCTGAAGACACCGCACAGCACCCTGGCCGCTGACAGCAGCACACAGAGCGGCTCGATCAACGCCAATAGCTGGCTGATCGGCAGCCGCTACATCACGCCGGGCGAGATCACCTGGAGTGTCGAGTACTACCGCAACGGCATGGGCTACAGCGCCGACGAACTTGATAACTGGTATGCCTTTCTCGGCCGTGCCACGCTGCCCGGCGCGCCGGCTTCACTGTCCACGCGGGCACAGACTTTGGCGCAGAGCGGCTACAACAAGCCCAATCCCGGGCGTGACTATGTCTATCTCAAGAGCAGTGCCAGCGAACCCTTTGGCTGGCTCTACGGCGCAGCCGCGCTGACGCTGATCGGCAATGTTGGCGACGGCTCATGGCAGTTGCAGCCCGAAGTCAGCTACACGGGCTGGACCAATGTGGAGCTGCGCAGCCGCCTGATTCTCTTTGGCGGCCAGGGCGATGCGGAGTTTTCCAGCAAGAGCTCGCGCTGGCGCTTCGAAACCTACGTGCGCTGGAGCTTCTGAAGCTTAGCTGCAGCCCTTGAGACGCCGCCCCTGGCTGCACAGCTTGCGGTTCGCTGCATCCATGGCGCCGAGGTCTGAATCGCCCCGGGTTTTCTAGACACCCTGAAGCCTTAAACTTTCAGGCTGATGGAGGTGTTTATGAGCAACAAGCG
>NZ_JBDIVE010000008.1:0-219687 GCF_039631295.1 Uliginosibacterium sediminicola
GGTGCTCGGTTGGCAAAGCCGTACTCGCAACTGTGGGGATCGTTCGGGATGTCTGGCCAGTAGTCGTGAATCAGCACGTTCGTGATTCGCCAGCCTCTCATGGGGTCCCTCTTTAGGTAGAAAATGTTGCGACCAAAGGGCATTGACGGTGGTTTGTCGTTTTTTTGGCCATTTGGATAAACTACAACTTTCGCAGTATCGCCACTGACAATTGGTGTTTCGATCAAGGCTTTTGGAATCGCTTCGCTTCGAGTGGAGGGCGATAAGCTCTCGTCATCAAGGTACGGAAATCTATACCGTGCTTGACAGGTTGTATTTTTATTGCCATCTTTTTTTACTAAGCTTTCATCAAAAAAAATTAATAGCAAGGAGCATTTTTTTCTGGGAAGTATTTTGAGTTTTTGTCTATATTTTTCTGATTTATTTTAAATGCCGACAGGTTTTTTTTGTCGAACTCTCCGTACTCGAAGGTTGCGGGATCATAAGAGTACATGTTTTCAATTAGCTCCCTGATCTCTTTTTTTGAGTTGCTTGGCAGCTCTTCTCCTTGCACGTTCATCGTGGTGATGGCTAGCCACGCTATTAAAAAATTAATATATATTTTTGTTTTCATTTAAGTATCTCCTCAGACAGGTATTTTTCAAATAAACTCAGTAGATAAGTCATATCCATTGGTTTGTTGTCTGCAGTGAGTCGATGTGCGTTCTGGCTGCCGCCCGGCAAGCTTGTCCACTCGCTAGCCAATGAGGGTTTACCCTTTGATGTTTTGACTTCTAAAGCCTCTTTAATTTTACCAGTCCGAATCAGGTGCAGAACGCCCCGGTCTTCAAGTTTTATTACAGCGATTCGATCCTGAATGAGCGGACTAAATTTCTCTCCCTTTGCTGGTATAAGGCCTTTATCAATCAGCTCCTTCCATGTGCTCGCTAGCACCTGGTAAGCGCCTGCTGCAGTAGAGAACGGGCTGGCGGGTGGCGGCAGTTCCTCCCATGGATGGGTCTTGTAGCCGTTGAATCGACGGCGCGACGTATTCGGCGTGTCGTAGTTGAGCATCTGGTAGCGCTTACTGTCGTCAATCTCTGCTTGGCACTCAAATTCTCGGATGCAGCGAAGAAACGCGCGAATGCGCTGAGTAGGGACGGGGTCAAATATTTTTCTAAAAATGCGGATATTGACGTAGTTGGGGTAAAACTGGCCCTCCGGAAATTAGCCAGATTTATTTGCCTTCCGCGTATCGAACCAACGAGGATGCATACTCACCGGCAAGTGATCACTGATGTAGGTTTCGTAGTCACGGATGTCGATATGACCGTAGTTCGGGAGTTTGTCATTCTGCTTTTCGGTCTTTCGTTTGGCCCATGTCTCATCTGACCATGCATAAACAATCACGTCACCTGCTGCAGCCCAGCGAGCATCCGGGACAGAATCAGTGACGTCGACAAAATCCACGCCTTTGGCTGTGAGTGCAGCGCCTGCAAGCGACGCGCATTCTTGATGTGCTGCGGAGAGTTTTGCCCCCAGAACGCCATCTACGATCTTGCTTTTAGCCAAGGCAACCTTAACGTAGGTGTAGCAGAGACCAATAGAGCGGGAAGATTCCTTTTCGTTCGCTTTGTGCTCGAACTTGCGCTTGGCCATGGACTCCAGAACACCAGCAGTACCCTCTTTGTACCAATATTCCGTTTGCGTCTTTGCAAATTCCAGAAGCTCCTTCACTTGCTGTTCCATGCTGGCACTCACTTGCACGTAAGCCTTCGCTGACGTGCCTTGTGCGGCATTCGCGCCCCACAGGTTGAGTGTCGGCAAGCGCCAGCTTCCCCACCAGTCTTTGGCCTTGTTCACAAAGACCGCCATGGGGTGTCCATGCTCATCGCGGCCGGGTTTGGGCTTGTCTTTTTGAGCGGACGCTCCGGAAATTTTTTGTGGGGAAGATGTCGCAGTCTGTTTGGCGGGCGCCGCAGGCTTGCTCTTTGGCATTTCAGCCGCCACGGTGGGCTTGCTCACGGGTTTTGATGGAGTCTGCGCTGGATCAGCTGGCAGGTTCTCGTTTGATGTGCCGGCAGTTGAGCCTGTTGGTGCGGCGGGCTGAAGGTCTCCGGCGTCTGCCTGAACAGGCCTGGGAATCGCTTCTTTCGCCGTCCCTGCTGAGCCTTCGTGCTTCTCGGTGGTGGTCTCCACGACGAGACTGGGGCTGATGGCTGTCAGCAGCCCGTCGGTGGCGGGCATGACAGATGTGCCGATTTCTTTGTAGCTTTTGTCGAAGCGTTGCACCGCTAACGTGAGCACTTCTCCCGCTGGGGCTTGAACGGGAGCGATCCGACCATCCGCATCCGTAAATGCGGTCAACTCGCCACCGCTCCAGCGGACGTTCACGCCCAGTTTGACGATGGGTTCGCCGTCCAGGGCAAGCAGACGGACGACGAGCTTGGCAGGCTGACCCAGTGATGAGTTCGAGGCGGATTCGCTCTCATCGTTGACGACCGGCTCGTCCAATGAAGACTGCGGCGCTTGCTTTGAAGGGCTCTGTTCCAGAACGGGGCGTATTCATATCTACTCTCTTCGCGGCTCTGATTCGGGGGCGGCTCAAGGATGCTCAAGGTCTTGCAGCAAGGTCCATTCGCCAGTCTTGACGACGACTTTCAACTTCTCAACCTTGCTGGTGAAGATGCGGTCGGTGCTGCCGTCTGGTTTGAGTTGGCCCGCTGCGAGCTTTTGCCCCTTTTGATCGAAGACCTCGTAAGCCATGCCGGTGTGCAGGGCTTGTGTATCCGGGTCCAGTCCCAAGACACCCGCAAGGTTCAGGCGTTGACTGAAGCGGCCATGCTCGGCCGGTGGCGGCAAGTCGACCGAACTCGACCCAAGGCTTGGAGTGATGACGGCCGCACTCTTCGCCCCCGTCAAATTCCGCTGACTGCCCAGCAAGGACACCTTGCCCGGCGCCGTGAGCGTGATGTTCCCGCCCGAGATCTGTATCGACGCACCGCCCGCCGTGAGCTGCAGGTCGTTCTTGCCCTGCAGCAGCACGTCCTTGGTTGTGGAGGTGATCGTCACTTTCTTGTCGGCGTTGAAGTCGGCCTTGTCGCTTTGCGCTTGCACACTCAGCTTGCCTTTGGCGGCGTGGAGCATCAGGCCTTTGTCTTGTACCGGGCGGCTGCCGTCGGAGGCTTTGCCGTAGGTGTAGAGCGCGATGCCGTCCTTCACCGCCCAGGCGCTCTTGCCTTGTGCGGCGAGGTGGATGTCTTGCGCGGTGAGGCTGAGCGTAGCGCCGGCGTTGAGGATGGCGTCCTTGGGCGTGAGCGCGCCGATGCCGGCGGGCGATTCGGCGACGATCATGGGTTCGCTCCAGGCGGGCACGGTGCCCCCTCCGCCGCCAACGGCGGCGGTGCCACCCTGTGCGCCGCCCAGCTGTTCGCTGGCGGTGCTGCCGGTTTCGGTGGTGTCCAGGATTTCCTGACTCTTGGCGAGCGCTTCGGCTGCAGCGAGTTTCTCTGGCGCCGGGTCGCCTTGCAGATCAGCCTTCTGCTTCTGCGCCGATTCGGCCAGCGTCTTGACGAGGCTCAGCGCTGCGTCGAGCTGGTTGATGGCGAGGCTCGCGTCCATTTGAGTGCCGCTGGCGTTGTTGCGCGCATCGGTGCTGAGCAGCAGGCCGCTGCCGGCGCGCAGTGCGCCGGACTGCAGCGTGGCGAGCTCGGCGCCGTGAGCGCGGTAGGTGAGGCGCTGGTTGTCGGTCTGGTGGCGGATCGCGCCGAGGCTCAAGCAACTGGCGAATTGCGTGGTGGCGAGCTGCGTGCGCGGCTCGTTGGGCGTGAGGTCGAAGACCAACTGGTTGTAGCCACCGCTGCCGGACTGGCTGGCAGACATGGCTTGGGTCTTGATGCCAGCGAGCGTGTCGGGGTGGGCGTGGCGCTCGCCGCCTGCGGCGGCGTGGGAGTGGGGTGTGGGGAGTGGGGAGTCGGTCGAATCGCCCGCAAACCACGCGGGGGCGTTGCCGGTGGCTGCGCCTGCGCCGCTGGTGACCTGGTTGTTCTGAGCATTCGCGGAGCCTTGCCCGTTGTAGAGCGTGCCGACCACGACCGGGCGGTCGATGTCGCCCTCGATGAATTCCACCAGCACCTCTTGCCCCACGCGCGGGATGAAGTGGCCGCCCCAGTTGGCGCCGGCCCACGCGGTCATTACGCGCACCCAGCTCCAGGCCGCCTTGTCGCCCGAGGCATCTTCCGCGCCCGAAGGATGCGTGAGGCGGCTGTGACTCTGCTTGCCACGCTGCCAGTGGAACTGCACGCGGATGCGGCCGTCGCGGTCGGTGTGTACGGGCTGGTTTGCATCGCCGACGACGATGGCCGATTGCGCGCCGCGCACGCTGGGGCGGGGGCGCAGAGTGACGCCGCGTGCATCTTGTGCGATGGGCCGGAAGGGGACGGGCGCGGGGAGGAGGGTGAAGTGGTTGGTGTAGAGCGGGGAGTGGGGAGTCGGGAGTGGGGAGTCGGGGGGGGGTGTGAGTCCCTTGGTCAGGCTGGGGTTGAGGTTGTTGCGGGCTTGATGGGTGACGCGAATGAGGGCGTAGCGGTTGCGGTCCGCTGGGTCAGTGTCGGCCGGCATGTCCGCATCGAAATGATTGTCGAGCGTAAAGGTGGTGCCGGGCGAGAGCGTGCGCACGGTGCCGCTGCCGGTGAGGGCTTGGCGTGCGGCTTCGAGCGCTTCGATCTGGCGGGCGGCGTAGCGCTCGCCCTGTTCGCGCGTGGGCCAGATGTAGGCGCCAGGGGCATCGAAGCGCGTGAGCGGCATGTCGGCCACCGCTTCGTCAGGCGTGCTGCTGGCGGAGGCGCTGCGCGTGTCGAGGCTGCGATAGTCCCAGCTGGCGATTTCGATGCTGTGGGTGGCGAGGCTGCGCTGCGGCACGATGGACTGAATGGTGTCCTGCGACTCGGTGGCGTTGGCGCGGTGGAAGCGGATGCGCGCCTGCGCGTTCTCAGTGAAGGCGTCGCGGTGGTCGGCGATGACCATCGTGTGTGAGGCGCCTTCGAGTGCACCGGTGGCGGCGTGCTCGAACCAGTAGTAGAGGCCTTCCTCGGCCATCAGGCGTTCGATGAAGGCGAGGTCGGTTTTGTCGTTTTGCGGGAGGGACTGATTTTGCGCCGCTTCGCAGTCTGTGGGTTGGGCTTGGCTGACCAAACGATGAAGACTGCGATGCAGCCCCAGATTGTGAATCCAGCACCCATAAAAAGCGCTATAGCGCTGCCGAACCAAGGATCTGCTGCATTGGCAAGTCGAACACGTTGCGGACTACCGTCATCGGCATCCTGTACGTACAGGAGGATGGTTTGACCGATTGCGTAGTTTGAGGAGCTGTCGCGCGTGTCGGGCTCATAAAGCCTCACGCGTCCATTTGAATCACGGTATTCCACTATTGGTGCGTAAAGCGCTAATCCTCTCTCCCCGATCCGAGGGCGAGAGACCGAGCGATCCACGACAACACCTTGGACTTCGTGTGCGCGGGCCAGGAAGCGCGTTGTGCTCACCGCTTGAAAAACGCCACCGACCAGCAAGCCAATTCCGACAAGCAGCAGGATTGAACTTGCGGCCAACTCGATCGCAATCTGCTTGAACGGGTTTTCCCGGGCTTTACTCACTTTCGCCAGGGCTTTGGGTCGTTCAGGGCGCAGCGGAAGGAGCTGGTTCTCTCGGGGTTGTCGATCTCCCATGATTCACGGCCCATCAGTGTATGAAAGATGCTGTACGCCCCCACTCGTGCCACCTTTTTGCTACCTGTCGCTGGACCTGTTGGATTGCGTTTCGCGCTTACGTTGTAGTAGTTCTCGTCATACCAGTCGGCTACCCACTCGCGACTCCCGCTGCTCACCACGTCTTGCATGCCGATCCGGTTTTCACCATTGAGGCTGGGGGGGCGGGGCGACAGAATGTCGTTGCTCTTGCCCGCTTTGGCCTGAATGGTTGGCAAAATCTCATCCACCATGTCGAAGTCGGGCTGGTACTTGTTCTGCCATTTCAAGCCCGGCCAGTGATACATGGGGTAGGCAATCAGCTTGCCACCTTCGCGCGCGGCGTATTCCCATTGCGCTTCGCTTGTTAACGCAAAAGGCTTGCCGGTCAGCTGACCCAACCAGCGGCAGTAGCCATCTGCATCGGCCCACTGCACGCCACCCACGACGTAGCCAGGACGTTGAGAGGTGACGTAGCTTTCGCGCAAAAGCGCTGGCCTACCCGTATCTCGCAAGAACAATTCATACTCGCCATAGGTCACCCGGCCCTTCATGATCGAGTAGCCGTCCAGGATGACTTCATGCGCTGGGTTGTCGCTTTCGCCACTCAAAGTCAGCTTGTCCTTGAACACCAGAGGACCGAAGTCACCCATGATGAATTTGCCGCCCTTAAGGTGGATCATGCGCGTCTTGAGCGAAGCAATCAGCGCATCCAGCTCCGCTTTGTCGGGCTTGCCCAGGGAGCGATAGTAGTCCAGCAAAAATTGTTCGTTGTCGCGCAAAGGGTGTCTCGGTGACTTGGGAAAACCATAGCCCTTCAAGGCCAAGAATCGCTCGCGCTCTTCATAGCTGGGCAACGGTATCCGTGCCAGACGAATGAGTTCCTGACGTTGCTCTTCGACTGTTTTTGGCAGCGTGGCCAGCATCGCCCGTTGTTTCTCGCTAGGCTGCCAGCGCGCCAAAGGATCTTCAGTCTGCGGCCGGTCCTGAGCGGCAGGAGCGGGCGCGACGAGGCTATCTTGGGCGCACGCCGTGCCGAAGAACCAGATGCCTAGCATAGAAAACACTGCGGTCACAGAGTGGCGCAAGGTGATAGACATTGTCCCGACCCTCAAACGATACGGTTGTTGTTGTTACCGAAGCCTGAGCGCTGCCAGGCGATGTGTGTGCCCATCCCGTTAGAGAAGCGATAAGCCGGGTCGTCCGCAAATGCCAGTTCGTATCCGGGGGTCGGTACACTCTTGAGGGCGACTAGTACGCTGTTTATGGCGTCTACTCCTCCAGCAAGCGCCGCGAGGCGCATTCTTCCGGCATTTTGATCCACGCGAGTATCCATCGTGGTGGCGATGCGTGAGGTGATGTTGTCGGCTTCTTGCGTAGTTTGCGCTGCGCTGAACAGCCAACGTGAGAGGTCCTCTATATCCTTCCTCAGTTCTTGAAAATCTTGTTTCATCTGCTCAAGCAGGCCCAACAACAGCGCCTTGGCTTCGGCTACCGAAGTCAGGACGTAGTCTTTCGACGCCTTAATGCGATTCAGCACTTCTTTCGAAGCAGTATTCACGAGATTCTTCCACGCTTCGATTAGTTCATCGACCTCTCGACCCAAATACGCAGAGAGCTTCTTGCCTTCGGCAATCGCCAGCGCCTTCATATAGACAAAGGCTTTCCAAGCCCGGTCCCCGAAGTACTTCAGATTCTGATCCAGCGCATTAACCACCTGGTGCTTGAACCACAGATCGAACTCGACGATGTGTTCCACCCCGATCTCTGCATCGATGCTGCCCTTCAAGCCTAGACCCACACAGGCCCCCAACTTCATCTTGATGCGAAATTTTCCGTCTGTGTAACCGATCTCGAACATCGCGGCACCGCCAATACCAGCTTGCCCTTTGCCTTCAGCATTGATCTTCGCAAATGGCTTGAACTCGGTGGACTTCTCCTTCTGCCATTCCACCGCGCCGCCGATCTTGCCACCTGCTTCAGCCCCCGCAAAAGCGCTCAGTTCCGCCTTGCCGCCAACTTCGGCCTCCACCTTCGAGTCAACTCTGGCTTTCGGGTTGGCCACTGCGGCAGCAGTTTTTTTGGCTGGTACGCCTTTGACTCCCTGCGTCATGTCGGCCTTGAGTTTGAACTCCAGCCCTCCCTCTGCCAGTACGCTGGCGCCGCATGTGGCGCTGACCTCCCCCGTGATAAGCAGGCGCACGTAGCCCAGCTCCAGCTCTTGCTTGCCGCCTTTTGCGTTCTTGCCTGCTGCGACGTGTAAGTGCAGGCCTTTCTTCGCGGGCAGGTACAGGCTTAGATCGCCCTGCGCTGAGGCAAGGTCGACGCCTGCACGTGCAGAGCCGGTGAACTTTGCGCCAATTTCTCCGCGCCCTTGGAGTAGCTTCTTGAAGCTCTCCGTCGAGAGTTCTGAGCTGGCTGTGCCGCCAACGCCAGCAAAGAATCGCAACAGGGATGCTCCTCCAGAAAACTGCAGGCAGGCTTCGTCCGGGGTGTCTTTGTCGGCTTTATCTTTTGCGGCCTTCGCATCATATTTTGCATTGAAGGCTTCAACAAACTCGGGCGCCCAGCCTGCCGCCCATGATTTGAACAAGTCTGCTTCCGTCAGCTTTCCCTTCAGCGGGACCGACCTGAACGCGTCCCCCAGCTTTTTTGCATCGAGCTTATAAGCGCCGCTTTCATCCTTTGTGTAGAAGGATTTGAGTTTGGTCGCATCGCCAGGCAGGTTGTGATAGGTGCGAGTTTTGTTCTTGACCTTGTCTGAGCGTAAGAAAGTAACGCGTCTGGTCTTCGAGAGTTTTTGGCCTTTGCTCGTCGCGAGTGGGAGCAGCTCCATCAAACCGCTGGCACCGTCGTTGAACTTGGGTAGGTCCTTGAATTCTTTAAACATGGCCTCACGCGCCCTCTCTTGGGCCGCAGTCGCCTGCTCCAGCGCTTTCTGTGACTCATGTTTCTGCGCCGCGTCAGCACTTGCCTCTGCAACTTGAAGCGCCTGGGTGGCAGCATAGACCTGTTCCCCGCTTCGGAGCAGATCGTCCGCCAGTTTGCTTAGCAGCTCGGCTTCCTGCCGAATGTCTGCAACATTCTCAGGGGGGCACTCCAGAATTTCGCCGGTGGCCGGGTTCAAGAAGTACAACGGATCGGGCTTGACCAAGCCCTGAACCACCGACTGCGGGGTGGTGTTGCACGTCCCTGTGCAAATTGCGTCAGCAGCTGCCATTTCGTGGATTCCTCACGCGTAAATATTGGTGTTCGAGCTTGGTGGGTTTGGGCTGCTTTAGCCTCGATGAACCTCAAGCACATCGGCCTTTTGTGCGAACACCCGTCGAGTCTTGCCCGAGGAGTCCGTCACGCCTTCGGCAACCACATCGCCGGCGGCATTGACGATGCGATATGGCTCACCGGCCAACGGCTGCCCAGTCAGCTCATCGATCAGTTGGAACTGCTCGTCATACCTTTCGCGTTTGCTGCGTTGGATGCTCAAGTCTCCGCCCTGCGCCAATGTCGCCGATCCACTCGCACTCTTCGCCCCCGTCAAATTCCGCTGACTGCCCAGCAAGGACACCTTGCCCGGTGCGGTCAGCGTGATGTTCCCGCCCGAGATCTGGATTGCTGCGCCGCCTGCGGTGAGCGTGAGGTCGCTCTTGCCCTGCAGCAGTACATCCTGGGTAGTGGAGGTAATCGTCAGCTTCTTGTCGGCGTTGAAGTCGGCCTTGTCGCTTTGCGCTTGCACACTCAGCTTGCCTTTGGCGGCGTGGAGCATCAGGCCTTTGTCTTGTACCGGGCGGCTGCCGTCGGAGGCTTTGCCGT
This sequence comes from Uliginosibacterium sediminicola, assembly GCF_039631295.1. NCBI lineage: Bacteria > Pseudomonadati > Pseudomonadota > Betaproteobacteria > Rhodocyclales > Zoogloeaceae > Uliginosibacterium > Uliginosibacterium sediminicola. The sequence goes on from NZ_JBDIVE010000008.1 coordinate 9,531, forward strand.
AGGTGTAGAGCGCGATGCCGTCCTTCACCGCCCAGGCGCTCTTGCCTTGTGCGGCGAGGTGGATGTCTTGCGCGGTGAGGCTGAGCGTAGCGCCGGCGTTGAGGATGGCGTCCTTGGGCGTGAGCGCGCCGATGCCGGCGGGCGATTCGGCGACGATCATGGGTTCGCTCCAGGCGGGCACGGTGCCCCCTCCGCCGCCAACGGCGGCGGTGCCACCCTGTGCGCCGCCCAGCTGTTCGCTGGCGGTGCTGCCGGTTTCGGTGGTGTCCAGGATTTCCTGACTCTTGGCGAGCGCTTCGGCTGCAGCGAGTTTCTCTGGCGCCGGGTCGCCTTGCAGATCAGCCTTCTGCTTCTGCGCCGATTCGGCCAGCGTCTTGACGAGGCTCAGCGCTGCGTCGAGCTGGTTGATGGCGAGGCTCGCGTCCATTTGAGTGCCGCTGGCGTTGTTGCGCGCATCGGTGCTGAGCAGCAGGCCGCTGCCGGCGCGCAGTGCGCCGGACTGCAGCGTGGCGAGCTCGGCGCCGTGAGCGCGGTAGGTGAGGCGCTGGTTGTCGGTCTGGTGGCGGATCGCGCCGAGGCTCAAGCAACTGGCGAATTGCGTGGTGGCGAGCTGCGTGCGCGGCTCGTTGGGCGTGAGGTCGAAGACCAACTGGTTGTAGCCACCGCTGCCGGACTGGCTGGCAGACATGGCTTGGGTCTTGATGCCAGCGAGCGTGTCGGGGTGGGCGTGGCGCTCGCCGCCTGCGGCGGCGTGGGAGTGGGGTGTGGGGAGTGGGGAGTCGGTCGAATCGCCCGCAAACCACGCGGGGGCGTTGCCGGTGGCTGCGCCTGCGCCGCTGGTGACCTGGTTGTTCTGAGCATTCGCGGAGCCTTGCCCGTTGTAGAGCGTGCCGACCACGACCGGGCGGTCGATGTCGCCCTCGATGAATTCCACCAGCACCTCTTGCCCCACGCGCGGGATGAAGTGGCCGCCCCAGTTGGCGCCGGCCCACGCGGTCATTACGCGCACCCAGCTCCAGGCCGCCTTGTCGCCCGAGGCATCTTCCGCGCCCGAAGGATGCGTGAGGCGGCTGTGACTCTGCTTGCCACGCTGCCAGTGGAACTGCACGCGGATGCGGCCGTCGCGGTCGGTGTGTACGGGCTGGTTTGCATCGCCGACGACGATGGCCGATTGCGCGCCGCGCACGCTGGGGCGGGGGCGCAGAGTGACGCCGCGTGCATCTTGTGCGATGGGCCGGAAGGGGACGGGCGCGGGGAGGAGGGTGAAGTGGTTGGTGTAGAGCGGGGAGTGGGGAGTCGGGAGTGGGGAGTCGGGGGGGGGTGTGAGTCCCTTGGTCAGGCTGGGGTTGAGGTTGTTGCGGGCTTGATGGGTGACGCGAATGAGGGCGTAGCGGTTGCGGTCCGCTGGGTCAGTGTCGGCCGGCATGTCCGCATCGAAATGATTGTCGAGCGTAAAGGTGGTGCCGGGCGAGAGCGTGCGCACGGTGCCGCTGCCGGTGAGGGCTTGGCGTGCGGCTTCGAGCGCTTCGATCTGGCGGGCGGCGTAGCGCTCGCCCTGTTCGCGCGTGGGCCAGATGTAGGCGCCAGGGGCATCGAAGCGCGTGAGCGGCATGTCGGCCACCGCTTCGTCAGGCGTGCTGCTGGCGGAGGCGCTGCGCGTGTCGAGGCTGCGATAGTCCCAGCTGGCGATTTCGATGCTGTGGGTGGCGAGGCTGCGCTGCGGCACGATGGACTGAATGGTGTCCTGCGACTCGGTGGCGTTGGCGCGGTGGAAGCGGATGCGCGCCTGCGCGTTCTCAGTGAAGGCGTCGCGGTGGTCGGCGATGACCATCGTGTGTGAGGCGCCTTCGAGCGCACCGGTGGCGGCGTGCTCGAACCAGTAGTAAAGGCCTTCCTCGGCCATCAGGCGTTCGATGAATGCCAGATCGGTCTCGTTGTACTGCGTGCAGATGCTGCGCTTGGGGTAGGCCGCTGCGTCGGCGAGATCCAATCGCCAGGCTGGAACCAGTGCGCCCTGCGCGGAGTAGTCGGCGAAGACCGCTTCGATGATCTCGGGGACCGACATGTCGTGGAAGACGAAGCTGTCGCGACGGTGGCCAAGAAAGGCGAGCCAGGGCTCGATGCGCAGACGGAAGTAGCCGAAGGCGCCCGGATTTATGATCGACGACAGTCGCTCGACGCTCCCCTCGCCCACTTGCGGGAGAGGGGTTGGGGGAGAGGGCGGGGCCTGCAGGCGTTCGAAGGCGGTGATGTGGCCGTGGAAGGGGCGCAGTGCGAATCGCGACTGTTGCGTGAGTAACTCAATCAGGATGGGCTTGCCCAGCCAGTCGGGCGCGTCGAGGCTGGCGGTGGCGCAGAGGACTTTGAGGTCGAAGGCGAATCCAGCTGCGCACTCGTGACCGCTGGATGAGGGGCCGATCTCTTCGACGCCGCTGAGTGATTCGGCGAGCAGGCTGTGCACGACGTTGCCGGTGTGCAGGCGGATGAGGCGCGTGCTGTCCGTGTGGCCCGGCATCAGGGCTTTGCGGATTTCTTCAGCGATGGTGTTAGGCGATAAGGCCATGAGTTACCTGATGGTGCGGCGAGGGGGCGGGGCTCAGGCCAGCGGCCAGAACCAGATTTCCTTGCAGTTGAAGTAGCCGTGCTGGCTGCACAGCAGCGCTGCATTGCCTGGCTCGATCAGATCGATATGACCGCCTTCGTAACTGCTGCTGGCCTGGAAGAACACGACGCCACGCTTGAGGCTCAGTTCATGTTTGGCCACATCGCCGTCAGTGAATACTTCGGGCAGGTCAAATATCGTGTGCAGCGACAACTGCTCGGCCAGGCGCCGTGCGCCGGGCTCGGCGTATTTGCCGCGATGCTTGCCCGTGCTGATCGGCAAGCGGCCCATGAAGGCGAGGCTGCAGTCGAGCAATGCCAGGCTGATGCGCACAGCGCTCTTGTTGATGCTCGCCGGATGCGTGGCCTGGCTGGCGAGTTCGGTGGCTTGGGCGCTGGATGCGAGGACCGCTGCCTTGAGCGTGGCATAACTGGGCTTCATGGTTTCTCCTTGCGAGCGAGATTTGTCCTGGCGCGTGTAGCGGGCCGTGCTTTAGCTGATTGCATACTTGAACTCCCCCTTGTCATTGGTGCTGAGCTTGATCTTCTTGATCTCGCGCCCCTCGGCCATGCGCGAGAGCACGCTGCCGGCGATCTCGGGCAGCATGGTGCCGCCCAGGATGTTGTCGACGTTGCGGGCGCCGGAGTCGACTTCGGTGCAGCGGGCGAGCACGGCTTCGACGAGGTCGTCGGTATAGCTGAGTGCCGCGTTGTGGTTATCAAAGACGCGGCGGGCGATGCGGTCGAGCTTGAGGCGGATGATCAGCTCCAGCACGTCGTCGGAGATCGGGTAGTAGGGCACGACCTTGAGGCGGCCGAGGAAGGCGGGCTTGAAGGCTTTGTTGAGCTGCGGGCGGATCAGGCCGTCCAGATCCTCAGGCGTCGGCATTTCTGCAGCGGGCTTGTTGAGGCAGGCCTGCATCAGTGTGCTGGAGCCGACGTTGCTGGTGAGGATGATCAGGGTGTTGCGGAAGTCGATCTCGCGACCTTCGGCGTCGTCCAGCACGCCTTTGTCGAAGACCTGGAAGAAGAGTTCGAGTACGTCGGGGTGGGCCTTTTCGACTTCGTCGAGCAGTACGACGGAGTAGGGCTTGCGGCGCACGGCTTCGGTGAGCACGCCGCCTTCGCCATAGCCGACGTAGCCGGGGGGCGAGCCCTTGAGGCCGGAGACGGTATGCGCTTCCTGGTACTCGCTCATGTTGATGGTGATGAGGTTGCGCTCGCCGCCGTAGAGCGATTCGGCGAGGGCCAGTGCGGTCTCGGTCTTGCCGACGCCGGAGGGGCCGACGAAGAGGAACACGCCCTTGGGTTTGTTGGGGTCTTCGAGGTTGGCGCGCGCGGTGCGCACGCGCTGGGATATGGCTTCAAGCGCATGGGGCTGACCGATGACGCGTGCTTCGAGCGATTCCTTGAGTGTGAGCACGGCCTGGATTTCGTCTTTGACCATCTTGCCGAGCGGGATACCGGTCCAGCTGGAGATGATTTCGGCGACCACGTTGCCATCGACCTGCAGCGGCACCAGCGGGGTCTCGCCCTGCATGCCGCGCAGTTCGGCGGAGAGGGTTTCGAGTTCGACGTGGGCGTCGCTCTTGGGCGCAGCCTTGGCCTTGCCCTTGGTCTTCTTGCCGTCGTCGCCTGCAGCAGGTTCTTCGGTGCTGGTGGTGGCCTGGTGTTCGAGGGCGGCACGCTGTGCGCCGATCTTCTCGACGAGGGCTTTCTCCTGCTCCCAGCGGGCGCGGTCGGCGCTGAGCTGCGCGTTCAGGGCTTCACGCTCGGCCTCCAGCTCCTTGATGCGCGCGGCATGGTCGTGGCCGGTGGCGCGCTCGCGTGACAGCGAGGCGAACTCGGCTTCGATGCGGTCGAGGCGTTTGGTGGTGTCGTCAATGCGCGCGGGTGTGGCGCTCTGGCCGAGGGCGACGCGGGCGCAGGCGGTGTCGAGCACGCTGATGGCCTTGTCGGGCAGCTGGCGGCCGGTGATGTAGCGAGCCGAGAGGCGCACGGCTTCGGTGATGGCTTCGTCAAGGATGCGCACATTGAAGTGCTTTTCCATCAGCGCGCTCATGGCGCGCAGCATGGCGCTGGCGAGTTCTTCTGTGGGCTCTTCGACCTTGACGACTTGGAAGCGGCGGGCGAGGGCGGCGTCTTTTTCGAAGTACTTCTTGTATTCGCTCCAGGTGGTGGCGGCGATGGTGCGCAGCTCGCCGCGCGCCAACGCGGGCTTGAGCAAGTTGGCGGCATCGTTCTGGCCAGCCTGGCCGCCCGCGCCGATCATGGTGTGGGCTTCGTCGATGAAGAGAATGATGGGCGTGGGGCTTTTCTTTACTTCATCGATGACGTTCTTGAGGCGGTTCTCGAACTCGCCTTTCACGCTGGCGCCGGCCTGCAGCAGGCCCATGTCCAGCGTGTGCAGGGCGACGCCCTGCAGCGGGGGCGGTACGTCGCCCTGTGCAATACGCAGCGCGAGACCTTCGACCACAGCGGTCTTGCCGACGCCGGCTTCACCAGTGAGGATGGGGTTGTTCTGGCGGCGCCGCATCAGGATGTCGATGGCCTGGCGGATTTCCATGTCGCGGCCGATGACCGGGTCGATCTTGCCGTCCTTGGCACGCTGCGTGAGCTTGGTGGTGAACTGGTCCAGCGCGGGCGTGCGCGGATTGCCTTGCGCGGCGGCGGCCATGTCGCCGGCATCGACGTCGCCATCAGGAGCGTTCGCGGCGTGGCTGACGGCCTGCACGGCTTCGTCGGAGCCCACGGTGAGCTCGGTGAGCTTGTGTTTGATCTCGTCGAGCGGGAACTTGACGAACAGCTTGGAGCCACGGAAAGCGAGTTGCGACAGATCGGGCGAGGTGAGCAGGGCCAGCAGCAGGTGGCCGCTGCGGATCTGTGCGTTGCCGGATTCGAGCGAGGCGATCAGCCAGGCATGCTCGAACAGCGCCGGCAGATGTTGCGAGAACACCGGTGTGCGCGTGTTGCCATCCTTGAAGCGGGCGATCTCGGCATTGAGGTCGCGCTCCAGCGCGGTGAGGCTGACGTCGCACTTGCGCGCCAGGCGGGCAAAGTCGGAGTTGTCGGTCTCGCACAACGCGAGGAACAGGTGCTCGATGTCGACTTCGAAATTGCCGCGCGCCATGCACAGCGAAGCTGCGCGCTCGGCTGCCTTGCGACAGGTGTTGTTGAGTTTGCCGACGAGTACTTTGAGATTGTTGGACATGGTCTGGAGCGATGCTAAGTGGATGAAAGGGTTCAGGCGGCAAGTGGCTCGACAGCTTCGTGGGTGATGTCGTAGGCCACGTCGCTGCGATGCGCGTGTGTCATGCGGGTCAGTACCCAGGTGTTGTGTCCGAGGCGCAGAGCGGGCTGGCCATCAAGACGTGCCGGGCGCACATCCTCCTTGCGCAGGATGGGACGCACGGTGCATTCGAGGGTGATGCCGCTCAGCATGAGCAGTAGCTGGGTGATGGCTTGCGCGGCTTCCCCGCCCGGCAGGAAGCGTTCGAAGTCCTCGCGCCTGAGTGGACCGACCTGCAGCTCGAATGCTGTCTGGATGTGCCACACGCGTTCGCCGCACAAGGTATCTACGCCCAACTGCATGCCCTGGCCGCCGAGCACGCTGAGCTGATCAGGCGGCAGGCGATGCCAGCGGCCGTGAAACTGTTTGAGTTTGACCGGTACGCAGAAGTAATCAGCGACGATGCGCTCGACAAGATGTGCCGGGCGGGCGCTGTGGCGTAGTGCGCCGGCATAATAGGCCAGCGTCTCGGCCAGTACCGGGCGCTGCTGCTGGCAGCGGATGTCTTGCTCTGACGGATTACCCGAGCCCAGCAGCGACAGCATCATTGGCAGGAAGCGCTCCTGACGGTTTCGTTCGTACTGGAAGTAGAGACGGTATTTTTCCCAGGCACGATAGAACAGGGTGACGGCGCGATTATTGAAGATGTCGAGAAAGGCGCGTGCACCGCGATCACGGTGACGGATTTCGCGCTCGATCAGCTGTTCGGTGTAGGCGCGGGGCAAGGTGCCTTGATTGCCGCTCAGACCGATGAAGGCTGGCGTCAGGCGCGCCTCCCTGATCTGATCCACAGGCGGCATCGGCGCTTTGTCAGGCCACCGTGTGGACTCGCTGCTGGCGATGTCGTAGTCCAGTTGCAGGGCTTCAATTTCGCTGGGCGCGAAGCCAATGCTCAGCGAGTTGCTGAAGCGGATCCGCTCGCCTACCGGATCTTCGGCCGGGTTGCCGTTTCCGCTGCGGGCATCGTGCAGACGAAAATGCGCAACCAGCACCCGTACCGCCTGGAAAAATTCAAAGCGGTAAGGTTCAGTGCGCAGTGTCTCGATTACACCAGGGTCTGGTCGCCGTTGCGCGGTGGGCATCGCATGATCTCCTCGTTGGTGTCGTAGCGAACCAGGACGAGTTGGGTGAAGCTGTTGATATGGACGTAGAGACCGAAGAAATAGTCGAGCAGACGGCCCACGTGTTCTACGCCGGTGCCGACGAAGAACTGTGGGTCCACGCTCAGCGTGATCTCGATGCCCTTGACGAAGCTGGGGAAGGGATCTCCTTTGACACGCGCGGTGACGACGCGATGCCGAATGCCTTGCAGACCATCGATAATCTTGCGTGTCACCGGAGAGCGCGTGATGTCATACAGCGCCAGGGTCTCCTTGAGGGACGATAGCCCGGACTCGGTCAGCGAGAGGTGATTGAGCGCGAGCTGCGAGATCAACCGCCAATGTGCGCCGCTGCGGTCGATGCGTGCGGTGGCCGTGGGCTTGCGCAACAAACTGATGCTGCGCGCGATTGACCCGCCTTCGAGGAACAGGTCTCCGCCGGCGACGCCGACCGGAATCTGTGCCGGCAAGTCGCGGTTGGTGCAGCTCAGCTCAATGGAAAGGGTTTCCGTTTTTTCGGCGCGTGGATCAAAGTCGAGATCGACCACCGACATCTCGTATTCAAAACCCGGGCTCAGTTCGGCGACCTGCTCGTCGCGCCGCAGGTGATAGAAGCGGCCCGCCTCAGCGAGTGATTCGCCGTGACGCAGCGCGTAATAGGGACGATATTCAAGCTGGCGTTCGCCCCGCACCGTTTTCTCGATCTTGCAGACCGAATCGACCGAATACAGCTCGAAGGCGTGCGCGCGCCGGCTGTCCGGCAGCACCGGGTAGCTGGACTTGGTGTGGGTGAGGCGGATCGGCTCGGCGTGCTGACGGAACAGATTCACTACCGGTGTGCAATGGGTGAGGAAATTATTGGCGCCAATGCGTTCAAGCAGTCGCACATCACGGTCATCCTCGCGCTGCGAGCCGAGGATGAAATGCAGCGTGAAGGCTGTGCAGCCTGGCGGAAGCTGAGTGCGCAGCACGCTCAGGTCGATATCGACGAAGTTGAATTTCTCCGGGAAGGCGAAGAACTCGGACAGCAGACGGTATGCAAGGTGCGAGCGTGCGTCGTAATCGAGCAGCTCTTCGTCGAGCGCAAAGCCCACTGCATGGGCGATAGCTGTGGTTTGCACGCGCCAGCGATGTTCGCCGGGGATTTCAAGGGCGACGTCCAGAGCACGGGACAACATGGCTTCGCGCAATTGGGCGATCAGCGAGGCTTCGCCATCGATGAACAGGCGCAGGCGCTCAAGGGGCAGTACATCGAGCGTCAGCTGAGTGGAGCTCGATTCGAGCTTGAGACTGAGCAGGGCTCCAGCGCCCGGCGGGGGCAAATACGCCCGCGGCGGCGTGAAGGCTTCTTCGAACAGGGCGGAACTCACACGCAGCGGCGCGAGATGGACCGGGTAGGCCGTGCGGAATTTGCAGGCAACGCCTTTGACGGGGCGCGTACTCAGCTGGGTGCCGCGCGGAATTGTCGACACATCGGAGAGCTGGGCATCGGCACCGCCCAGATCGAAGCGCGCAATCGAAAAAGCGGGCAGCGGCCGCAGATAGTGGGGATAGAGTACGTCGAGAAACGAGGTCGTCAGCTCTGGGAAATCGTCTTCAAGCTTCTTTTGTACTCGCGCTGAGAGCAGCGCGAAAGATTCGATCATGCGTTCGACATGCGGGTCTTCGCAGGCATCGCCGGAGATCAGCAGGCGCGAGGCGATCTTCGGATAGCGTGTTGCAAACTCGCGGGCGTGACGACGCAGGAAGGTGAGTTCGCGTTCGTAATAGGGAAGCAGGTCGCGCATGATGTGTTCGCTCTCAGCGTGCGCCAGGGCGCGCGCGCGCGATGGAATACTGCTGGGTGTTCGGGTGCAGCAAAGCGTCAAAGCTGACCGGCTCGTTGGCCGGCGCAACATAGAGCACGGCGCTGATGCTGAACTGCAGGCAACCGATGCTTGAGCGGTCGGCTTCAAGGTGCACAAGCACATCGCGCAGGCGCGGCTCGTGGATGGCAATCGCCTCTTCGAGGGTGCGGCAGATCAGGGCGCGGTCTCCCGGATTGGCCAGACTGAGACCGACGAAATCCTCCATGCCATAGCTGATGAGTGAGCGTCGCGATTGTGGATAGACGGCGAGAGCTGCTGTCGTCAGCGCGGTGCGGTTATTGAGCAGTGATTCCAGGTCACGGATGACCGAATCCTTCAGCTCTTCAACCGACCATCGGCGCAGCGGGTCGGCCTCGGCCTCGCGGTGCGGCGCGTCGTCGAACAATCGCTCGAAGAGCGTCGGCAAGAATCCCGCCATGGCTGGGTGCGTCCGGATATAGAGAGTGAATCGGGGGGTGGATAGCAAGGGCGTCCTGCAATACGGAACCCGGAACAGCACGGAGAGGGAGGCTCCGTGCTGAGCCGGGTTCCGCATGCAGAACCCGGTCAGACTTACACTGCGTAGCTGGGCGTGTTCTTCGCCAGGCTCCAGGCTTGCACCTTGTTGCCCTTGGCGGAACCGGTGATGTCCTGCTGCGTGTAAGTCCATTGCACGGCGGCGTAGGTGAGCGCAAAGTTCTCGGTCGGAATGCCTTCGCCGAGAACCGAAGGCGTCACCGACGAGATGAGCACGTTCTTGAGCTTGATTTCCAGGTACTTGATGCGCTTGGCGCCGTCCGAACGCATGAAGTCGATGACCACTTCATTGAACGTCTGACCGGCCGAACAAGCGGCCCAGATAACCGGTGAAGTCAGGTCAAGATCCTTCGTGAAGATCATTGCGCCGTGCTCGCAACGCTCGGCAGTGTGACCACCGGCCGTCGATGCGGTGGCCGACTTGGGCTGGATGATCTGGTGTTGCCACGAGCTCACTTCGAACCAGTCTTTGTGACCGTCGTCGCGCGACTCGCCCTTCAGATCAAATGAACCGCCTTTTTCGAACTTGACGTAGATGTCTTTCACTTAGTGCTCCTTTACGGGGGAAAAAACTTGGGCGACGCTCCTCAGCCCTTTGCCGACTGCGGCAGTTCCGCAACCAGGCGCAAAGAGACGGAGAGTTCGTCGAGCTGGAAGTGAGGACGCAGGAAGGACACGGCCCGATATACACCGGGACGGCCCGGAACCTCCGCCACCTGGATCGAGGCCTCGCGCAACGGGAATTGCGCCTTGGTCTCTTGTGTTGCACCGTCGTCGAGCAGCACGTACTGCGTGATCCAGTTATTCAGATAGGTTTCAACATTGCCGGCGGAAGCGAAGCTGCCGATCTTGTCGCGCATCATGGCCTTGAGGTAATGGGCAATGCGTGACACGGCAAAGATGTACTGCAGCTGCGAGGACAGCGAGGCATTGGCATTGGCCGCTTCGCTGCTGTACTTCTTGGCTTTTTGCACCGATTGCGCACCGAAGAAGGCGGCATAGTCCGTGCCCTTGCAATGCACCAGCGGAATGAAGCCGAGGTCGGACAGCTCTTTTTCGCGCCGGTCGGTGATGGCGATTTCCGTCGGGCATTTCAGCGCGACTTCACCATCATCGGTCTTGAACGTGTGGGTCGGCAGACCTTCGACCAGGCCGCCGCCTTCAACGCCGCGGATGGCGGCGCACCAGCCATGCTGGTCAAACGCATCGGTGAGGCGGGCAGCGAAGGCGTAAGCCGCATTGACCCAGAGATAGCGGCTGTGATCGCTGCCGTCGACTTCTTCGATGTAGTTGAAGCCGTCAACCGGTGTGCCATCCTTGGGGTTGTAGGGCAGGCGACCGAGGAAGTGCGGCAGGGTCAGGCCGACATAGCGCGAGTCTTCGCTTTCGCGGAAAGACTTCCATTTGCCATATTCGACGGTGTCGAAGACCTTGGCCAGATCACGCGGCTTGCCCAGATCGGTGAAGGACTCCAGGCCGAGCAGGTCCGCGCCGGCTGCCGAGATGAAGGGGGCGTGAGCAGCGGCGGCAATATGGGCCATCTGATCGATGAAGTACATGTCTTCGGCTTGACGGCCGATCTCGAAGTCACCGATCAGTGCGCCGAATGGCGAGCCGCCGAAGGTGCCGAACTCCTCTTCATAGACCTTCTTGAAGAGCACGCTCTGGTCGAAGTCGATGGCCGACTTGAAGTCGCGCACCAAGTCCTTCTTGTTGGTGTTGAACACCTTGACCTTGAGCGTTGCGCTGGTTTCACTTTGCGTCACCAGATATTCCAGACCGCGCCAGGTCGATTCCACTTTCTGGAATTCAGGGGCGTGCATCACTTCGGAGAGCTGCGTCGAAATCAGTTGGTCGAGTTCGGCGATGCGTGCATCCAGAGTCGCTGAGAGGTTGTCGGAGATGACCACCGCACCTTCCATGACCTGAGTGACGAGTTCGCCGATCAGATCCTTGGCGCGCGAGTGTTCGGCATCGGTTTTGGCAACCTTGCTGTCGGCAACGATGCGGTCGAGCAGCCCCAGTTCGCTGGTTTCGGCGGTTTGCGTGGCGAATTGTTGTGCGCTCATGGCTTACTCCTTGTTCGCCGCTTCGCTTTGCAGCGCAGCCAATTGCTCGGTGCTGTGCAGCACCTGGTGAAGGATGTCGTCGAGCTTCTCGTTGCCGGCGAGCTTGCCGCGCAGATCGGCCAGCTTGCTGCGGGCCTCCAGCAGCTGGCGCAGGGGTTCGACTTGTTGCACAACGGATTCGGGGCGGAAGTCTTCCATCGACTGGAATTTCAGTTCGACCGCCATTTCACCGCCGGCTTCGCTGAGCTTGTTCCTGACCCGGAAGGTCGCGCGGGGGGCCGCACCCTTGAGTACCTCATCGAAGTTTTCGCCGTCGATGTTGACGAACTTGCGATCACGCAGCTTGGGCAGCGGCGCCTCCGGCGTGCCTGACAGATCGGCCAGCACGCCGACAACGAACGGCAGCTCCTTCTGTTCGACCTGATCGCCGATTTCAACGTCATACGACAGCTGGACACGTGGCGGACGCACGCGATTGAGCTTCTTTTGAGTACTTTCAGATTTGGCCACGACATTTCTCCCTTGCGAATGACCGTTTGAACTGCGTTACATGAGGCGTGCGGCAGGCGTCCTGCCGCACGCGGAACTGGTTGCGCTTTACTTCTTGAGAACCTGGAACGGATTGGCGGCGCTGCTCGCACTGCCTGCACCCGTCGACTTGCGTGTCGGCGACTTGGAGGCGGGCGAAGCTGGCTTGGCTGCGGGCGCGGCGGGCGCCGGCACGCTGGACTTGTTGTTTGGCGCGGGCGCTGCAGGCGCGATGGGCAGGATTTGATCGATGCTCAGTGTTTCGCGCAGGGTGCGGGCCAGCTTCTCGGCTTCTTCACGCGTATTGCCGCGCAAGCCTGAGTCTTCACGCATTTCGCCGAGTGCCTGGATGGCTACGCGCAAACTGGCAACCACGGCGATGGCCTTGGTTTCACGCCGCGCCGGATCGCGCTTGGTGGCCTCGTCGGCAGCCTTGATGGCCATCGGATAGTTGGCCGCGTCGAAATAGATCTGCGCCATCTTGACCCACGGTTCGGCATAGGTCGGATCGGCACGTGTTGATTCATCCAGCAGCTGGATGGCCTTGTCCTGATTGCCATCGGCGAGCGCCTTGGTGGCGTCGTGATAGAGCGTTTCGTGTTTTCCCGGTGTTTGATTTTGCGTCATGGTGCTGGCGCAGGCCGACAGCAGTAAACACGACAGAATTACCAAAAACGAAGACTTCTTGCTCGAAATTGATTTAAACATGATGACCACAATGCGGCAAAAGGCTGTGGCCTGATTAATCACGCGCGATAATCATGGCTGTAGCCTTGGTGAATCGGAGTGCTGATGTCGAATACGCGCTTCGAATATTCAGCGGAGCGGATCATAGCATTGCGTGGAATCTGTTTTTATACAGACCAAGGTACATGTAGCTGCAAGTTCTGGTCGAATAGCGGATACTTGATGCCATCAGAAGGCTGTGGTGTGTGTTTTTCTGTGAAACGCTTAATCTATTTATTAAGTTATTGAAAAATAAACAACTTGTGTGTTTTTAACGAGTTGCATTGGTTGTTTTTTGACGGGTATTTTTTGAATGCAGTGCCGTCTTTTGATTAATGTTTGGCAGAAGCGATCAGACGAATGGTAGTTCCCGGGGAGTGAGTGGCTGTGAATGAATTTGTCATTTGTTTGTCGAAATTTGACAAAAACTACAATCGAATTAAATTCGGTATTGGTGCGTTGCTTTTAATGTTTTTGCTGAGTGCTTGTGCGTCGCCGGCCGTGCAAATTGCGTCGGGTGCATTGCAGGCAATCGGCTTGGTTAAAGAAAGTCCTAAAATCGACATGCCCAAGGAAATTACGATCAGGATTTTTGCAGGATCAAATATGAATGCCGATGCAAAGGGGCGCCCATTTGCGATAGTTTTAAAAGTTTATAAATTGCGAAACGACAGCAGTTTTATTTCTTCGCCTTATGAGACGCTGAACAACGCTGCTCTGGAGAAACAGACGCTGGGTAGCGATTTGATCGATAGCCGTGAACTGGTGCTGACGCCGGGGCAACAGCTCGAATTCAAGGAAAAGCTGCCCCAGGAGGTGGGGTATGTGGCCATCGCGGCCTTCTTCCGTGCGCCAGCCGCCGAGCGCTGGCGTTACAGCTTTGCGACGAGTGAGCCCAACCCGGCGGGGATCAGCCTGGGCATACACGCTTGCGCGCTGACCGTCTCGCAGGGCACGCCGCATGCTGCAGGCGGAGGCGATCCGCGATCGCTCAATGGCGTGAGCTGCGCACTGTCGCGCTGAGTTCTGTTTGATAACGTGTGTGGATCATCGAGTGAAAACCGTACAAAAATTACTGTGGGGTGAGGGCTTGTTCCTCAAGCCCCAGCATTTCCAGGTGCAGGATCTCTACCATGAGCAGCGGCTTGCCCAGGCGCTGCGCCAGGTCCATCCCTATTTATGGGGGGTGGCCGAGCTCTCGGTGGACCGCGATGCCTTGAGCAGCGGTTTGCTGCGATTTTCAGCGCTGCAGCTGATGTGGCCTGACGGCGAGAGCTTTGACGCGCCGTATGCCGATACCTTGCCCGCTGCACGCAATCTGGCGGACATCGAGGTGCCGGCCGAGGGCCTGGTGTTCCACCTGGCGCTGCCCCTGTTGCGCGAAGACGGCAGTAACTTCTCGGCCAAGGCGGGTGATGGTGCTGCACTGAGCCGCTATGTGCAGGGCAGCGAGATGGCGGCGGATCTGTATACGCGTGCCGTGGCGGGCGAGCTGACGGTGCTGCGCAAGCAGGCGCGCGTGGTGGCTGATTTCGAGCCGCGCGAGCAGTTCGTGTCGATCCCCTTGCTGCGCATCCGGCGCACCGCTACCGGGGGATTCGAGCTGGATGCCAGTTACCTGCCGCCTTCGCTGAGTATTGCCAGCTCGCCCTTGCTGACAGGTTTGCTGCGCCGTCTGCTGGACATGCTGCAAGCCAAGGTGTCCGCGCTGTATGGGCACCATCGCGAGCCTACGCGCAATCTGATCGAGTTCCGTTCCGGCGATGTGGCCTCGTTCTGGTTGTTGCATACCGCCAATGCGGCCTTCGCCAGCCTTTCACATTTCATGCATCACCCGCGCCTGCATCCGGAGAGGCTGTTCCAGCGCATGCTGGAGCTGGCCGGACAGTTGCTGACCTTTTCGAAAACCTACACGCTTGCCGATCTGCCGGCGTACGACCACATGGCGCCGGGGCAGGCTTTCCTGATGCTCGACAAGATCATTCGCGAGCTGATCAATACGGTGATTTCGGCGCGTTACATTGCCATCGGCATCAACGAGATCAAGCCTGGCTTCCACCACGCGAAGCTCGATTCCGACAAGCTCACCGAGGGCGCCGCGCTGTATCTGGCGGTCGCCTCGGACATGCCGCCGGCCGACCTGGTTGAGGTCGTCCCCTTGCGCTTCAAGGTCGGCGCGGCGGACGACGTCGAAAAGCTGGTGCTCTCCTCGATGCCCGGCGTCAAGCTGATGGCCGCCCCCCAGGTACCGGCGGCGATTCCGGTGCGGCCGGGCAGCTACTACTTCTCCATCGAGCCGCACGGCCCGATCTATGAACGCATGATGCAAGCCAGGAACGTGGCGATCTATGTGCCTTCTGGCTTCAAGGATTTCAAACTAGAACTGATGGCGGTGATTGAATGAGTCTTTCTGCTCCCAGCCTTTTTGGCGGCATGCCCGCCCCCAAACCCGAGATGGCGGTTGCCGAGTCGCGCACGCCGCGTCGTCTGGTTGACCTGATGCACGACGGTTTCTATTTGTTGTTCCTGCTGCGCCACCGTGCCGCGCCCATCGACGCGCAGGTGTTCCGCGAGCGAATCCGGCGCTTTCTCGATGCCTTCGAGCAGAATGCACAGCGCTTGCAAGTGAGCCCTGAAGACATCTTCGTCTCGAAGTATGCGTTTTGCGCAGTGATCGATGAGGCCGTCCTCAGCTCCAGTTTCAGTGTGCGCGAGGCCTGGGAATTACAACCCCTGCAACTGCAGCTGTTCGGCGAGCAGCTGGCTGGCGAAGGCTTTTTCACCAAGCTCGAAGAGCTGCGCGCGCAAGGTGCCCGACGCGTGCAGGCTCTCGAAGTGTTCTATCACTGCCTGTTGCATGGTTTCAAAGGCAAGTACTTGCTCGAAGGTGCCGAGAAGCTCAATTACCTCGTCGCGCGGGTCGGCGATGAGGTGGTGCATCACAAGGGCAAGCGCGCGGTGTTCGCGCCGCATTGGGCGATTCCGGATCGCGTTCGTCATGCGCTGCGCAGTGAGATCCCGATGTGGGTGATCGCCAGCACCATGGCCTTGTTCGGCCTGGTCGGATTTTTCAGCTTGCGCGCTTGGCTCGGCCATGAAACGCGTCAGACCCTGGCGGCCCATCAGTCCATCGTGCAACTGGCGCCACGCAGCGCCAATGTGCATATCAGCCTGCCTTGATCTGCTGTAGTACCGTCCCCGGCGAAGTGCTTGGCCGGGTGTGTTTGTCGGGAATTCCATGTCCGCTTCAACAATGAATGCAATTGCTTCTTCAACGGCCGCGGCACTGGCCGCTGCCGCACAACAGGCCTTGCCAAGCCGGGAGCTGTTTCTCAAAGCGCTCTCGCAGCATGCGCGTCTGATCAATCTGCGCACGCCTTTGCCCGATGCCGCGCTGATTGCTGAACGTCTGCACGGACGTGAAGCTGTGTCGGCACCCTATCGTTTCGAGATCGATTGTCTGTCGAGCAGTGCACACTTATCGCTGGCACGCCTGATTGGTGAAGAGCTGAGCGTCAGTTTGTTGCTGGCAACGGGGCAGCGGCGCAGCTGGCATGGCATCGTCACGGCAGCCGCCCAGCTCGGTGCCGATGGCGGCCTGGCGCGCTATCGTTTGAGGCTAGAACCCTGGTTTGCCTTGCTCGGCCAGCGGCGCAACAGCCGCATCTTCCAGGACCAGACGGCGGAGGACATTCTGCGCAGTCTGTTTGCCGACTACCCGTTGGCGCGTTTCGAGTTTCAGCATCAGCAAATGCTGGCGGTGCGTGCGCTGACGACCCAGTACCGCGAGACCGATCTGAGCTTCGCCTGTCGCTTGCTGGCTGAGGAAGGCTTGAGCTATCGCTTCGAGCATGATCAGTCTGAAGGTCTTGACGGCGAGCCCGGCGGAACGCGGCACACGCTGATCGTCTTTGATGCGCAGACGCCCTTGCCGGAGTGCGCCCAGTCGCAGATCCGCTACCACCGCGTCGATGCCTCGGAGGCGAGCGACACTCTGCAGCGCTGGGAGAGCGCACAGCGTGTCGGCACCAACAGCGTGGCGCGTGCCGGCTGGGATGCGCGCCAATTGCTGGCGCACGCCGGCAGCGCCGGCATCGATGATGGCCTGCTCGCGCTGGGCGAAGTACCGACGCTGGAAGACTGGGAGGGCGCGGCGCTCGCCTGTTATGCCGATGCCGCCGCAGCCGAACGCGCTGCGCACCTGCGTGCGCAGTATCTGGCGCTTGCTGCACGCAGCCAGCGCGTGGCCGGTAGCGTACGTCAGCTGGCGGCCGGCAGCTGTTTCACGGTGATGCAGCATCCGCACTTCAGCGGCGAGGAGGCGCGCTTTTGCGTGCTGGAGGTCGAGCATGAAGCGCTCGACAATCTTGACAGTCAGGCCAGCCACGCCCCGCAACTGCAGACGCGCATCGACGACGCAGCCGTGACCGGGCGGGGCAGCTATCGCAATCGCGCCCGCTGCGTCTCCGCGTCCTTGCCGCTGGTCCCCATGCCCTTGCCGCGCCCACGCCTGCCCGGCTTGCAGACAGCCATCGTTGTCGGCAGTGCCAAGGCCCATCCGGGCAGCGGCACCCACAGCGAGCGCGATCACCGCATCAAGATCCAGTTTCCCTGGCAGCGTGGCGCCGTGCCGCTTGCTGGTGGATTGAGCAGCGCCACCGAGCGCGCGACGGGAGATGAGGCCAACGGCACCTGGGTGCGCGTCAGTGAGGCCCTCGCCGGTCCCCACTGGGGCAGCGTCTTCACGCCGCGCATTGGCAGTGAAGTGCTGGTCGACTTCATCAATGGAGACCCCGACCATCCGCTGGTTGTCGCCGGGCTCTACAACGGCCAGGACGCGCCACCCTGGCCCGCTGGCGAAGGCAGCAGCGCCAACCATCCCGGTGTTCTGGCCGGTTTTCATGCGCCGACGCTGGACGGCGCCGGCTGGAGCCAATGGCAGCTCGACGACGCCACCGGCCAGCTGCGCACGCGGCTGGCCACCAGCTTCGCCCGCAGCGAACTCAACCTCGGCTACCTCATCCACCAGACGCCCACCAGTAGCCAGCGAGGCACCTATCGCGGCCAAGGGTTTGAACTGCGCACCGACGGCTGGAGCATCACCCGTGCAGCCCAGGGCATGCTCCTCTCCACCACCGCGCGCCAGCACGCCAGCAGCACCCAGCTCGACACCGCTGAAGCCGCAGGCCAGCTCAAAGCCGCGTTTGATGTCGCCAACCGACTCTCCGACGCAGCCAGCCAATCCGAAGCCGACCCGCTCGCCCAAGCCAAGCAGATCGACGCCTTCCGCGCAGTGATTAGCGCCCCTCTCCCGCAAGCGGGAGAGGGGGAGAGGGCAGGCAAAGGCATGCCCGACGACGAAAGCAAACCCTTCACCGCCCCCGCCATCCTCATCGAAGCCCCGGCCAGCATCGCCCTCACTACACCGCAAAGCGCCACACTGTTTGCCGGCGAACAACTCAGCACCAGCGTACAAGCCGACACCCAGATCACCGCCCAGCACACCGCCAGCCTTGTCTCGGGAGAGGCCACCAGCCTCTACACCCACGCCGGCGGCATCAAAGCCATCGCCGCCAACGCTCCGCTGAGCATCCAGTCGCACGACGGCCCGCTCGAAGTGCTGGCCGACCAGAACGTCACCGTCACCTCATCGAACGATGAAATCCACATCCTCGCCAGCTCCAAGATCGTGCTGCAGGCGGGCCAGTCGTCGATCACCCTCGAAGGCGCGAAAATCACCTTTGCGTGTCCGGGTAACTTCACGGCCAAGGGGGCGAGTCATGTGATGGCGGGTGGGGGCTCCAGTGCGGCGAGTTTGGGTGAGCTGCCGAGTGGTTTCGCCGATGTTGTGCCTGCTGGCGTAGATCATCC
Source organism: Uliginosibacterium sediminicola (assembly GCF_039631295.1). Lineage (NCBI taxonomy): Bacteria > Pseudomonadati > Pseudomonadota > Betaproteobacteria > Rhodocyclales > Zoogloeaceae > Uliginosibacterium > Uliginosibacterium sediminicola. The sequence goes on from NZ_JBDIVE010000008.1 coordinate 28,099, forward strand.
GAGCCTGGCCCCTGACGTGTTCAGTCAGGCACTTGGATTTGCGGAGTACCCGTCGCAATGGCTCCCGTTCAGCGGCCTTAGCGTTCAAGTGTTCAAGGACAAAACTCAAGTAGCTGGGGAGTCCGTGCCTTGCGATGAGTTGTTCACTCGAAGCTATTTGACAGAAGCCCCGACAGATCTGCGTTATGCAGTAGCTTTGCGGTCCGGGTGGGCCGTCGAACAAAGTATTGATATTGCGGTGCCTGAAGCCGAAAGCGCGGGGGCAGAGGAGGACGACCAATGACCGCAGGAACCGTTACCGATCCATATCTCGTCAAGTCGGGCGATACGCTCGGTGCGATTGCAAAGCAATCTGGACAGTCTGTGCAGGACTTGATGCGATGGAATGGCATCAAGGACGCTAACCGAATTAGTGTCGGTCAGTCCTTGTACCTTTCTGAGAGAAGTGCATTTGGTGTCAGTGTCGTGTTCTTGGATGCCTTGCGCAGTCCTATTGAGAATTTGCCCTACAAAGTCCGCTTCGATGGCAAGACGGTCGCGGGCAAGACAGCGACGAATGGCCGGGTGGATACGGTTGTCACCAAAGATGCGAAGTCATCCGTTGAAGTCCTGGTGCAAGATCTTCGCGGAGACTGGATCAGCATTTGCAAAACCGCATCTGACTATGGGCACAAGTTGCTGACACTCGTGAGCGGGGCAATCGTTATAAAAGGAACTACAGAAAAGCATCCTCCTGCGGCTCCAACAAAGCCGAAAGAGGAGCAGCCAGCAAAATCAGCGAAAGATGCAAAGCAGGCGCCGCTTCCGACAAAGCCTACCGGCGCTCCGACCAAAAACAATCCAGCGGTTAAAACGAAGAAGACGAAGGCCAAGCAAGGGCAGTCAGTCATCGAAGTTGGCGTCGACATTCCACAGGGCTTGTTGGACTTTTTTGCGAACTATAAGGGAGGCGAAATTACTGAGAAGGAGTGGAAGGATACTGCAGCTGGAATTGATTGCGAGCCGGAAGTTCTTAAAGCCATTGCAGAGGTCGAAAGCGGGGGGCGCTATGCCTTCTGGCGTTTAAACAAAGCGGATGGAGAAAACATCCCGGCTATCCTCTACGAGCGTCACTACTTCAGCAAGGAAACGAGTGGCCAGCACGACAAGGATCATCCCGATATTTCTTGGCCGACTGGTTATCGGAAAAAGAGCCAGATCGGCGAGAAAGACAAGAAAATGTCGGACGGTAAGATTGACGACGATGACGTGTACGGTAGCTACGCCAGCGCGTACCTTCGACTGATCAACGCATATAGGCTGGATGCCGCAGCAGCGCTGAAGTCATGTTCGTGGGGCAAGTTTCAGATTATGGGAGCGAATTACGAGTTGTGCGGCGCACCTAGTATTGGCGTGTTCGTTAAGAAAATGTGCACATCAGATGCTGAGCAAATCGGTTTGCTCGCGGGGTTCATTCGTAAGAAACCTCAAGCTTGGAAGAATCCGAAGAACAAGAAGTTGGGTAAAGAAATTTCACTTCATGATGCAGTAAAGAAAAAGGACTGGGCTCTGATTGCGTTTAACTACAACGGGCCCGGCTACAAAACTTACGACTACGATACCAAGCTGAAAGCGGCATATGAACGTCTCAAAAAATCGGCTTAATTTTTTCCTTGGAGGGATGGCCTCATTTTTTGCGTTGTTGGCGACGCCAGCACAGGCGGATTTGCGCTTGTCCAGCGAGTGGAAAGCTGACTACAACGTAAATCCGATTGCAGACGAGGCCTCACCGCTTGAACCTGCTGCGTTGGAGTATGCAAAGCAATTCAACGCCGTCGACGTAGCGACAGGCTGGGGGAAGCCGGCTAACTCGTTGGCGTTTCAGCTTTACTTTGGAGAGACCAAGTACTACATCCAACCCCTTAGCTTCATGGCAAAAGACCGCCCTGATGAGGTATGCACACCCAAAGACTACTCGGGTCAGCCAACGTACCAGTGCGAGCAGGGGCAGCGCTACAAGTACTCCTGTCACTTGTTGTTTTTCAATGCGAAGTATCAGCCCGTAGGAGCCTTCAGAATCCGGATCAACGAGTCTTCCGAGGTGTTCTGCAATGCCATGCCGGCGATGGGTGTTTATGACAAGACGCGCAACGAGTTGCTTGTGACCTCTCAGTACTTTCCGATAGATCGCAAGGCTGCGAGCAAAGCCAGTGAGGTCGGTGCGAACTGGATGCGCATGACGTCCTTGTTCCGTCTGCGCGAAGAGGGCGGCAAGATTCTGGTTGAGCAAGATGATGCGTGCTTGAAGAATCCGAATCGCTACGAAACCATTCCGGATGCGCGCAAGGCGCTTCGAGCCTGCTCCAGTCAGGCTTTACCCACCAAGTAAAGCTGCTGAATCGATGATCAACAACTGTCTGAGGTCTCTGTGTGCACTTCACGCCACGCATTGGCAGTGAAGTGCTGGTCAACTTCATCGATGCGGAGTCAGCTCTCACGTAAAGGCTGGCTCAGGGCGTCTCAAGTATTCTGACTCTCCAGGCAAACGCGGCAGACTTTTTGCAGATTTTCTCGTGCCTGACTCTCAAGTCGTGCTTGGAAAAACGGCGAACCATATATGCAGGGCCTTGCGGCCAGTGCGGATAAAATTTCAAGGCGTTTTACTTTAAACGTGGCATCTGGCACAAACGAGTATTCAGCCCGGATTTGTTGCTCGTACTCTTCAAACCTGGAGGGCGAGGCTCCAAGGATGGCCAGGTCGATGTCGACAAGCAGTTGGGCATCTGGCGCTGCGGGCTGTTCTGCATGCTTGGTACTGATGACGAGGTCTGCAACGCGTGACGCAGTTGGGGCCGAGACGCCCGCAGATAGCAAGGCACTCAGTGCCCATTCAGCACTCCGCTCTTCGTTGTCGTGGCGCTCGCAATCGTAGATGGCGTCGTGAAACCACAAGGCAGCCTCGATTTCGGCTGGGGACGCGGCAAGGTGGCGGGACTGGTTGAGCCAGTCGATGCACTCGGTCAAGTGTTGCAGCGTGTGATAGTGCCGATGTGGTTCGGAGTAAGCATCAAGCAGCATGCTCAAGAGCCGATCGCTCTCTGTCTTTGCGCCGAGCGAGAGCCACATGATTTGCCAGGATTTTTGTAAATCCACCATTGAGTCGGCTACCTTTCCAACCATACCCAGTCGACCTTGAGGCCTTGGTGCAACGGGATGGGTGAGCCTTCCTCAATGCGCTGACGCGCATTCAAGTCACCGACGACACCCCACATGCCACTACGTGGGCATAAGGCTTCGCTCTCGGCGCGCGGCGGCAGTTCGAAAGGCAGCTCTGGTACAGGCGCGGGTTCTTCCTCTGGTACTTCGTCAGCGTTTCCGTAGGGGCTTGGTGGTAGCCCTTGGGCGACGCGTTCGGCGGCGAGTTGGTCTTGGTCAACAAAATCCTTGAGCTGTGCGTAGAAATCCCAGTCCTTGTACTCAATCGGAAAAGTGAAGTCGTTCCAGTAGCCATAAAGAATCGGCGCGGCGTCGTAGATGGCTTTGTAGCGAAGTTGTCCGCTGTCGTGATCCAGAAGTCGGAATTCGATCCACCGCTCTCCGTTTCCAGAGGGCAAATCAATGCGTGGTTCAAACTCGCAGCGCAGGCCGGGTTTTATCTCAATTTTGTCTCCGGATGAGGCCTGAAAAAGCTCACGGTATGGCCTCCCGTAAACGTTTGGTGAGTCCGATGGGACGCCGTACAAATAGACTCTTTCGTTACCAATGTCCGCAAAGCAACCGTCAATAGGTGAGTTTTCGTTGCTCCACGAAAAAGCATCGGGAGGTAACTCTGATCTTTCAATGCGGCGAGACGCGAGAGAGTCCGTGTCGAACTCAATCGCATAGCGCACGAGATTGAACTCTTCGAGCAGTACTTTCATCTTTAACCTTTCTTGTTCGCCGCCATGACATGCGCTCGAATCTGTTCAAGAAGTTCTTTTGCCTTCGCAAGCTCGCTCAAGCAAGTCGAAGGTGGCGCGCCGGTACCTGAACTGTGCCACGAGCACGGTATGCGCTCGGCGACGTTCTACAAGTGGCGCGCCAAATTTGGCTGCATGGAAGCTATCGCTGATGGCACGGCTCAAAAGCTTGAAGATGAGAATCGGCGTCTGAAGAAGATGTATGCCGAAGAGCGGCTCAAGCTTGAGTCTCATGGCTGCTTGAGCAGCAGCGTTTTATTCGACAGGCCCGATGACGTCTTCGCCTGTTGTGTACATATACTTCAATGGGCCAAATATTGTTATGTAAGATTTCTTGGCTCCCCATTTCGTGCTTATCAGCTCGAAGCAGGACTTCCCTGTTGGATTGTGTCCGAAGCGATTCGATACAAATGGGGATTTTCCTGTTAAATCAATAATCACATATTCGTGAATGCACATCCCCGACTCAGATAAGAGTAATCGCTTTATCCGGGCTCTCCCTCGTTCGTCACGTACGACCTTTCCGTTCGATCTCACAATATCGACAGCGGCCTCGGAGAGACTTATAGGAGTGTCCCATACATCTTTCCGACCAATCACAGAGTAAATTTTGATTCCATCAAGATAAACGCCATCAAAATTTGTTCTTGATAGCTTCTCTCCATATTTGAACTCAAGTGTGCCTAGAGGTGTGCTGTGAATAGCCCATGCCTCTTCTTGAGTAAGCGCATATGTGATGTTCGAAAATAGAATAATAAAAACTAGTGTGACGGTTTTCATTTTTTGGCTATTGAATCCGTGGTCGATATTAATTTGGTTGCCGCGCTTTTGTCGGGGGCGCAAACGAACTTCTTCGTGTCGATTTTTTCATCGATGTATCCTGCCAACCACTTGCGGTGGGCATTGATATAGCTTCCCTCTTCATCGAAATATACGTCTGCTTTCTTGCCCCCAATCTGTTGCTTCAACAGATACTCAGCGCGGCTGTCGGAAATGGTGTTCTGAATAAAGGACTTAGCATCGCCAAGACCAAGGTGGTGAGTTAGATACATCAACTTCGCCTTATCTCCATCACTTAGTCCGTTTAATTCGTAACCGGCCGCTTCCAAGCCCTTGAGATTCTGCATGCCATAGTCCACTGCTGTTTGTATGGCGTACTCCGGCTCGAATCTCAGGTCGAGCAGCTTTTGCAGGTTTGCGTCGCTCGACTTTGCTCGGCCGGTGACGTACTTCCTGTTCAGCGTGTTCGCAAGTGGTGCTTTGGTGACCAGTGTATCGTCGGCAAGCCGGAAGGCTTGCACCGTTTGGGTTGTGGTTTTTTTCCCCTTCTTGACTTCAATCGTCGTCTGCGTGAGCCAGCGCTCTTTCTTGGCTCGGGCGTTGAGGAACGTTCCCGCAGTGCAAGCCATGCCAAGCCAGGTCCCGTCAAGAAACTGGGTCATACCTCTTGCCGAGGAACGTGGAGAGGCTGATTTCGCATCCCACTCTCCGGTGTTCTCTCTAAATGTCTTGAAGACAGGTTTGCCGTCTTTGCCAATCTTTTGTTTCTTCGTCTTCGGATCAATGACAGGAATGTGATGAACGATGGTGATAGTCGCGGCTTCGGCATTCATGATCGCCGCTACTGCTTGCGGAATGACGCCTGCGCGCTTGGCTGCGGCGATAACGATGTCGCGGTATTTGAAGTTTGAGCCCAGCTTCAGATTTTCTGGATTCGGGCATTCCAGGGAAACCTGCTGCACCGGATTGCCGCCCGCACTGCGAGTCTCTTTGACTTCGCCAGGTTCGGCGGGTTTTGTTGGCGCAGGGGGGCGGGTTGCACCGTCGTGTTTGCGCATGACGCTTGTTATGGTCACCTTCGGGCTGGCAATTCGAGCATGGGTTTCACCGGCAGGCGCGACGAGTTTGGCGACCGTCTTTTCTGCCCCATCAGATTTTTTGACCGTGATGGTGATGGGAGTGTTGGGTTTGCTCACAGCGTAAGCGGGCAAGCAGCCGTTAGCATCGGTTGTGCATTCAAGGCGTTCATCGCCAAGATGAAGCGCGACCTTCAGGCCTTGAATCGGATTGTTGAGCGCATCAACGAACTGTGCCCAGAAGGTTCCCCAGTCGTCTTGCTTGGCGACTGCCGGAGGCTTAGCCTTCGGCGACTCAGACAGTTTCAGGACTTGACCGACCGCAATGCGATTGGGGTCGGAGATGTTGTTTAGGCGCGCGAGCTCGTTAACGGTGGTGCGGTGCGCATTCGCGATCTTGCCGAGCGTGTCACCCGAGCGGACCGTGTAGAGGGCAGCTGTTGTCATGCTTCTTCACTTTCTTGATCGTCCTGGAATGGTTCAGCCGTCTCATCCAGCGAAGCAGGTTCATCGGGTTGCGTGAGGTTGATTGTCCAGTCGCCGCTCCCTACCAGTGCCATGAACTGCATGGCTTCGCCAGCATTCTTCGCGCGAGCGGTTCGCCCGTCTGCGCTGGTGCTGTGTGTACTCGCGGTTTGGTCTACAGCATGCGCAACCACATCAACGTTTGCGGAGGGTTTTCCGGTGACAGCCGATACCACTTGCCACCTGAGGCTGTAGGTCAAATCGAGCCCCGAGGCGGGGAGTTCGGGTAGTTCGGCTTCGGCTCGCCCACCCCCCCGCAAAGCTCTTGTTGGACGCATGCACCGTCAGCACCCCCGGACACTGCACCGTGATGTTCCCGCCCTCAATCGTGATCGCTGATCCACCTGCCACTGCCAGGTGAATCTTCTTCGGGCTCGCCACGTCGAGCTTTCCTGAGACGGAGACCATCTTCAGTTGCTCTTTGGCGGCGAGCGTCATCGCATCCGCCTGTGCCTGCGCTAGCACGGGGCCGCTGGCGGCGATGGCTTTGAGGTGGCCGCTGCCTTTGGCGCTGCTGAGGACGCCCAGCGCCTGACCGGTGTGGATGCGCAGGTGGCTGGCCAGGGCGAAGTTGCTGTCTTGCCCGCTGGCCCAGGTGAGGGTTTCGCCGGCGGCCCATTGCAGGCTCTGGCCGGCGACCATGCCGAGTCCGCCCTTGGCGGCGAGGGTGAGGAGGGCGTCGGTGCTGTGCGGGATGGCGCCTTTGGCGCCATCAGGGGCTAGGGACGAGGGGCCAGGGTCTAGGGAATCGGCCTTGGCCATTCCGCCGACACTCTTGTGCTGCGCAGGCAGGGGCGCGGCTTCTTTGCTTAAGGCCGACTGATTTGCGCCAGCGCTGCCCCGGGCTGACGCGACGGCGACCGTCTTGTGCGTGGTGGCGATCTGGCTGGTGTTCTTCGTCAGCTCGCTCGCCTGTTTGAAGAGCGCGATCGCTGCGGTGGCGTCGCCGGCGGGTTCGCTCTGCGTCTTGTCCGGCGCATGGGCGATGCCCCAGGTGGTGAACAGTGCGCCGCGCGCCGCGCGCACCGCGCCGTAAGCATCGCTGCGCAGCTCGAAGCCGTCGCCCCGGTGGCTGCCACGATAGTTGTCGGCCTGATGGATGAGGTGGCCGAGGTTCAATTGCGTGCTCGCCTGCGTGGTCGCCAGCTGTATGCGTTGCTGGCCGTCGGTGTCGTCAAACACCAGCTGGCTGTAGCCGGCGTGGGCTTGATTGAATTCTGCAGACTTGAAGCCGGATAGCGCGCCGGCATTGCGCTGCGCACCGTAGGCGCTGGCCTCGCCGTGCCAGGCGGGGCTGTTGCCACCGGCGAGGTTGCCTTGCGCGGCAGGGCGGTGATCGGCCGCCTGCTTGAAGGCCGCTTCGCGCCCTTCGCCGCCACGCTCGCCCGGTGTCGGAGCAATGCCTCCATCGCCCTGACCATTGAACAGACTGCCCAGCACGATGGGGCGATTACCGCACGAACTGCGCACTTACTCTGGACGATCGTGGTGGGAACAGCATCGGGTGGCAAGGGTGGTTACTCGCCGCGTCGCTTTTGGTTGGACGCAAAGACATGCCCGCACAAATAGCGAATCGCATGATGTGGGGGGATGCGGATTGCCGATGTGCTGGCGGCTGCGAGCAGTTCCGGGGATGTCATGAGGCCAAGCAGGCCAAGTACAAGTGAGCGACGGAGTGCCGAGATCATACGGCCCCCGGGCGCAAGCGGATGGAATCGATCAGGGTATCCCACAGTTCGAGTGCTTCGTCGTCGTTCTTGAAGGACTGAGCATTGGTTTTATAGGCACTCTCGCTGACTTCGAGTTCGACATTAAGTTGTGGTTCGCTGAGCGATTGTGACTTGCCGGGCGCTTCCCACTTGAAGCCATAGCCGCGCTTGCCGTTCTGCGTTCCCGCTACCAAGATCTCTTCAGCCCAGATGGGTCCGACCGGGCGCTCGCGATTGCGCAGACGCGACAGACCGATGGCCATACCCAACATGCCAGTGACGATGCCACCGGCTCGCTGACGTAGGGTCTGTTCGACTTTTCCGATAACGAAGGAGGAGACCTCCAATGATGCATCTGGCTTATCCGCAAGCTGGATGACTAGCGACCAGCTTTCGTAGTTGAAGTCTTTATCTACAAGCAGCATTTCACCAGCGACGAAGCCGATTTCGGTTGGAATGATGCCGGGCGAGACAACACGCCAATCCTGCATGCTCTGAAAATTTTCTACCACAACGCGCCGTTTGCTGGGGTCAAAATCCCCAGAGTACTTAATGGCTTTTTTTTCTGCCCGAAAATAACACTCATATCGATGTTGTATCTCAAAACCAGAGTCTGCCTGGGAAATCAGCATCTCGTTCCCTCCGGGATGGCTGATGCGTTCAATGAACATAGAGCCACGAGTTTCGTGCTTCATCGCACGAAGCTCAGCCTCGCGTTTTGAAACGATTCGCTCGAAGTCCGCTTGGTCGCGAATAAGAAATGCTTCGAAAGGCTGTCGAATGAATTTCCACTGAGCAATTAACTTCGCATCTACGGGCACGTCAAGAAGATGCCGTCCGATGGCATAGGTCTTCCAGCCTGGTTTCACGGTGAGTCCTTTCGTCATTTCTGGTGCCATTGTGCTTGCTGAGCAATCTTGATGATGGCGTAGAGGCTGGCGAACAGCGCACGCTCATCGCCATAGCTCCCCTGATGGTCGTAGCCAAAGCGGGTGTTACATTTGCCGGGATTGCCATGGCCGTGTGCAAAGCTCATGGTGACGCCGGCCTTGCCCGGGGCTGCGCCTGAGTAGATTGGTACGGTGCCGTCGCCGGGGCAGTCGGGCTTGGCAATCCCAAGTTTCACCCCCGTGCTGGTGGTGAGCTCTCCATTTTGATCATCTTCCTGAATGATGATCTTTGCTGGATCAAGTGTTGCGGCGCCTGTGCCTTCCCAGGCCACTTCGCCCCAGCTAAACAGATTTTGGCTGGCCAGAAAGCCCGTTCCAAAGAGCCCACCGGCTTGTTGTACGCTGTCGCGTTTGCCTTGTGCGCAGTAATGAGCGTAGGTCGGTGTTTTATATCTCTTCTCAATTGCCTTATGAAACTCTCGAACTTTCATTATTGTTTTGTTTAATTCGCTCCGACCCAGGTTTGGGTCCTCTTTCGCTCCCTGTGGTACAAGGCCCGAGCTGCTGGCCTTCGGACTCACCAACCCTTCATTTATCTCCGGCACCATGCCATACCATACAGGTGAGGTGTAAATCTCGTCGTAGGGGTTACCGGTTTTGGGTAGGGCGAGAATCTCTTGTCCGTTCTTGTCGCGAACCTTGAGCCATGGTTTGCCGTCGTTGTAGTCAGCTGTGGGGAGCAGCTCCAGCCCGCCTGGGGCCTGGCTGAGGATGGCGACCACATCGGCAGCATTTCGGCCGAGGAACAGCTGTTCCGCACCTTCGAAGCCTGAGCGCATACGCTTGTAGGTGGCGGGGGCTCCGGTGGCGGGCTGCACGCCGTGCGAGACCCCCAGGACTTTGTCGCACTGATGGATTTCGGTCAGTGCGCGACTGACCATACCGCCCATTGAGTGCGTGACAACGATGACGCCTTCCGCGCGCGGGCGTGTGGGTTTCTTGCGCTGGATGCTGCACGCGGCGTTGCCTTTTCCGTCTGGGGTGTCTTTGACGGTGACCGTCTTGCCTTCGTTGTAGTAGGGCAGGATCACGTTTTCGATGTAGTCCTTGATCGCCGCGCCGGAGTCGCGGTTGCTTTGCAGCCAATTGTAGCCACCGGCCCAGACGTCGAACTGGTAATTCGCCGCATGCAGGATTTCAGTCTCGCTCAGTGGTGTGGCGCCGCTGCTGTTTGCACCCCAATCTGAGGGGGCGTCAGCACCGTGCTGGGCCGCCCAGCCCTGCAGCTTTGCTTTGCATTCTTTGAAATCAAAGATAGAGAGCTGATTGAGTTCGTGTTGCAGTTGTCCCAGAAAGGGGTGATAGCAGGAGCGCATCACGCTGCCCCAGCCGCGTGCCACCAGTACGTTCTCGGGCAGACCGCTGTCGCCTGTGTCAATGGGGCCGCGAGGGTCAATTTCAACGGCAGGCGTAGTAAGTTCTTCGGCGCGCTTTTCTGTGCTTTTGAAGGCGTAGCTAAAGAGCTGTCCGATCAAATCCATGGCGCCCGATGCATCTGAATTGGGCGGGCGCCATGCTTTTTTCTTGCTTCCTTTGCTGCGCAGATTAGTGCCCATGATGCCGGGCAGGAACAATACGGGAATGACATAGGGTTTAGCGAGAATAGTTTTTTCGCGCTGATCCTCAGCACTGGTGAGAGTGGTCTGTGCGACTTCATCGCCATTGGGCAGGGTTTGAGTGTGATGAATGACCGTGGTGTTTTCGCTCATGGCTTAACCTGTATGGATCAGTCGAGAACGCGCAGACTGACGCTCTCAAGAAACTCGCTTTTTTGCACCGGGGTCTTGCCGGTCGCGTCGGTTTTGACGCGTAGTTTGGAACCGTCGCCACGCGTGATTTCTACGGTCGCGTTTGCCAGGGGCGCGCCTGTGGAGGGATTACGGACCACGTAGGCGTCATCAAAACCGGTTGACTGAGGCAAGGCGTTCATCGCTTGGCTGTAGTTTTGCGGGCCACTGAACGACTTGTTACTGGCATGCACCGTGAGCACCCCCGGACACTGCACCGTGATGTTGCCGCCCTCGATGGTGATGGCGGCACCGCCAGCAACGGCGAGGTGGATTTTCTTGGCGGAGGCGGCGAGGAATTTGCCGGAGACGGAGACCATCTTCAGCTGCTCCTTCGCTGCGAGGGTCATGGTGTCGGCTTGTGCCTGGGCGAGCACGGGGCCGCTGGCGGCGATGGCTTTGAGGTGGCCGCTGCCTTTGGCGCTGCTGAGGACGCCCAGCGCTTGACCGGTGTGGATGCGCAGGTGGCTGGCTAGGGCGAAGTTGCTGTCTTGCCCGCTGGCCCAGGTGAGGGTTTCGCCGGTGGCCCATTGCAGGCTTTGGCCGGCGACCATGCCGAGGCCGCCCTTGGCGGCGAGGGTGAGGAGGGCGTCGGTGCTGTGCGGGATGGCGCCTTTGGCGCCATCAGGGGCTAGGGACGAGGGGCCAGGGTCCAGGGAATCGGCCTTGGCCATTCCGCCGACACTCTTATGTTGCGCAGGCAGGGGCGCGGCTTCTTTGCTTAAGGCCGACTGATTTGCGCCACCGCTGCCCTGGGCTGACGCGATGGCGACTGTCTTGTGCGTGGTGGCGATCTGGCTGGTGTTCTTTGTGAGCTCGCTCGCCTGTTTGAAGAGCGCGATCGCTGCGGTGGCGTCGCCGGCCGGTTCGCTCTGCGTCTTGTCGGGCGCATGGGCGATGCCCCAGGTGGTGAACAGTGCGCCGCGCGCCGCACGCACCGCGCCGTAAGCATCGCTGCGCAGCTCGAAGCCATCGCCCCGGTGGTTGCCACGGTAGTTGTCGGACTGATGGATGAGGTGGCCCAGGTTCAATTGCGTGGCCGCTTGCGTGGTGGCCAGTTGCACGCGTTGCTGGCCGTCGGTGTCGTCGAAGACGAGCTGGCTGTAGCCGGCGTGGGGTTGATTGAATTCTGCAGACTTGAAGCCGGACAGCGCGGCGGCATTGCGCTGCGCGCCGTAGGCGCTGGCCTCGCCGTGCCAGGCCGGGCTGTTGCCGCCGGCGAGGTTGCCTTGCGCGGCAGGGCGGTGATCGGCCGCCTGCTTGAAGGCTGCTTCGCGCCCTTCGACGCCACGCTCGCCCGGTGTCGGCACAACGCCCCCATCGCCCTGACCATTGAACAGACTGCCCAGCACGATGGGGCGGTCGATATCGCCTTCGAGAAAGCCGACCAGCACCTCTTGCCCGATGCGCGGCACGAACTGCGCCCCGAGACCGGCGCCGGCGTAGCGGCTGGCGACGCGCAGCCAGGTGGTGTGGGGCGCGCCATGCTCGGCGCTACGTTGCCAGTGAAAGCGCACACGTATGCGGTGCAGCGCATCGGTGTGGATTTCGCCAGCGGCGCCGGGCATGGTCTCGCCCTCGGGGCCGACGACGATGGCCGTCTGCACGCCGGGCGCCGTGGGGCGCGGATTGATGCGCAGGCCGGTCTCATCGATCAGTACCGGGCGCCACGGCACCGCGGCGCGCTGCGCTTCAAAATGGTTGGCATAACCGCGTGCGCGCGCCGCCTCGATCAGCCCGGCGGCGGCTTCGGGCAGCGCGTGGCTCACATCGCCCAGTGTCGTCGCAGCTTGGGTGAGCGACTTGGGCAGATTGTTGATGCCCGCGTGCTGCACGGCGAGCAGCAGGAAATGACGCGAAGCGTTGGCCGCCGAGGCTTCGAGTGCTTCGCTGCGCAGCGCCGCCTCCCGGTCAAGCGGGCTATTGCTGAGCACGAAGCGATGGCCGGGGCGGAAGCTGCGTACCGAGCCGGTGCCGGCAAAGCGCTTGTAGCGTGCTTCACGCGCCTCCTGCGCCAGGCGCACATAGCGTTCGGCCGCAGCGGCCGAGGCAAAGGCGTAGGCGCCGGGCACATCGTAGCTCTCCAGCTGGGGCGCATGTGCGCTGCCAAACTGGTGGGTGGTGGGCAGCGAGGCACTGATCGCCGCCTTCGCTTTGTAATCCCATGACAAGGCGGTGGTGAGGGCGGCGGCGAGCACGCGCTCGCCACCAAAGGCGGTGATGGCGTCCTGCTCTTCCTGGCTGGCGGCGCGATGGAAGCGGATGCCAGAACCTCCGAGTGCATGAGCGGAAACTACATCCTCCGGCAACGAATCATTGGCCGAGAAGATCAGCAGGCTGTGGGCAGTTTCTGAGGCCAGTTCCACATCGGCACGCTCCACGAAGCAGTAACCCAGGCCTTCCTCGGCCAGCAGGCGGGTGACGAAGTCGAAGTCGGTCTCGCGGTACTGCACGCAGTAGCTGCGCACGGGCGCATCGGCCATGAAGGACTCGACGCCCTCGGCAAGCTGCCAGTGGGCACGCGGCGCATACGCCGAGAAGACCGCTTCGACGATCTCCAGCACCGTCTTGTCCTGGAAGACGCGGCAGTCGCTGCGTTGCGTGGCGAGCCACAGCCAGGGTACGACACGCAGGCGGTAACGGCTGAGGCTGCCATCGGCGGCGAGGCGCTCGACGCGGGATATGTAGCCGGAGCGGGCGAAATCGGCGCCGTCGGAGAGGCGTGTCATGAAGCGCAGCTGGCGGCCGACCAGGCTGTTGAGCGGGATGCCGGCATTGGACGACAGCACGATGATGTCGTAGGCATAGGGCGTGGAGAGCGCTTCCTGGCCGCTGAAGGCTTCGAGATTCAGCGCCCAGTCCGAACCGCCTTGCTCCAGCTCAAGGCGGTAGAGACGCGTGCTCGAATCGATGCCGAACAGATTCTCCAGCTGCGAAGCGAGGCGCTTGGCCAAAACGCTGGCGGCAGCCTCACCCAGACTGGCAGTAAGTCCGGCCGGAAGGGCGGTGTTGGCAGAGGTGCTCATGGCGTCAGCTTGAGTGTATTGAGGAGTTTGTCGCCCGCTGCAGAAGCTTTCTCCTTGACCAGTTCGTTGGCCTTTTCATTGGCGCTATCGCTGAGTTGGCTGCGCGCGACCTGCAGGGCCGATGGCTGTTCAGATGTGTGCTGCGCTGTGCCAGGCGTTTCTGTACGGGTGTCGCCCGTCGCTTTACGGCTTGCGCTGGCAGGCATTGCGCTGGCTTTGCCCAGGGACTTGGCGGCGGGCGTGGTCATCAGCGCTTCGATGATCATCACGTCGGTATCGGCAGCGGCGCTGTGTTTGCCTGCCGGTGCTGCGTTCAGTGTGGCGAGCGGATTGCGTTTCTTGTCTTTGGCCGCGGCTTGAGCCGGCTCGGCTTTGCTGGCGGCCTTGCCTGCCTTCGCAGGTTTTCCTGTCTTTCCATGTGAGGCGCTCGCCTGATGCTTTTTTGCGGCGCTGCGGGCCGCGGGCGCCTGGAAGGCGGTATTGCCGATGGGCACCGTGACTGCGGGGGATTCGCTCAGGCTGCTGAGCGGATTGACGGGGCTGGCTTCAGGCGTGTTTTCCACCCGCGCCGGCAGGCCCGCGCCAGCAAGACTGTCATCGGATAGCTGTGCAGCGGATTGCGTCGCCGCGACGGGCGGCACAGCGGCTGGCGTGGTGTCTGCGTGCGGCGCTTCGGCCATATCGGTGGAAGGAGGGTTGTCGCGCCACACCAGTACGCTGAGGATGGCGATGAGCACCAGACTCAACAGCGCCAGCAGCAGCGCACCCTGGCTTTGCCAGTTCCGCTGCCGCGGGTCGGGCAGCTCGCTGGCCAGCGCGTCCAGCACGTTGATGTGAGCGGGGTCGGCCGCGCTGCCGGCGCGTGCGTCCGCTGGCCGCAGGAAGAGCTCGGGGCGGGCGCTGGCCTGGCGGGCTTGGGCGGGCATGTGTGAGTCGGTCATGGTGTGTTTCGCTGATGTTGATTCAGGGCGTGAAGGGCTCTGGGCTCAGGGCTGAGCGATCAGCGCCGACGGCGAGGCCGTGCTCAGCTGTCCGGCCGTGGCGGCCTCGGTGACGGCGATGCGGAACTCGATGCGCCGGTTACGCGCGCGTCCTTCGGGGCTGGCATTGCTGGCAATCGGCTCTGCGGCGCCCAGGCCCTTGGCCGAGAGCCGTTCGACGGCGACGTTGCGGCTGACCAGATAGCGCCGCACGGCATCGGCACGTGCTTGCGAGAGGATCAGGTTGGCCTCTGGATGGCCGGAGCTGTCGGTGTGGCCGATGATCTGGATGTTTTGCTTGCCCACGCGCTGGATGGCGCTCGCCATCTCGTCGAGAATCTGCGCGCCGCGTGGGGTGAGCTTGCTGGAGCCGGATTCGAATTCGATGATGCGCTCGGCCAGGGTGTTGTCGAGCAACTGCTGTTCGCCGGCGCCGACGCGCAAGCCGTTCTTCACCACCCAGGTCGGATTGAGCTGCGCGGCCAGCTTGCTGGCCAGTTGTTGGCGCGCCGCTTCGTTGCTGATCTCGCCGCGCACGACAATATTGTTGCCATCGACGCTCAGTGCGCCGGCGCTGACTTGCTGCAGCTCTGGGGTGAGCAGCTTTTGCACGTATTCCGACCAGTTGGCTGGCGCGACGACCTTGCCTACGCCAAGCTGGTCGAGCACGCGCTCGGCACCGTAGATGGCGCGCACTTTGGCCAGAATGGCCTGGCGCGTCGCTTCGTCGGGCACCGTACCGCTGACGATGACCGGCTTGGCCCCTGCATTGCCGGGCGGATTGGTGATCAGCCCTTGTGCCGCGGCCGGCCTGCCGCCGCTCAGCAGCAGGCTTGCGATGAGCAGCAGCGCGAGCAGATACAGCGGGCGTGATGAACGATGTGGGCGAAGGCGTGGCGTCGTCTGCATGATGATCAGGCTCCGAGGAAAACTTCGTTGAAGGTCTGGAGGGCTTGCGCCAGCGACAGATCGGGGAGCGAGAGGTAGCTCGACAGCTTGTTCAGCGGGTACTCGCTGGCGATATAGTCTTCGACCCAGTCGGCCGCACACATGTCGATGTTGTTGTCGAAAGCGCACGCCGGATTGAGGATGGATTCGATGACACGCGGGTGTGCGCCATTGAAGCTGATGATCAGCTGCGGGCGACCGGCAAGCTGGGCGCGCAGCACGCTCAGATCAAAGTCGCTGCGCGCCAGAAACGGTGCCAGCATGCTCAGCCACAAGGCAGCGACCAGGGCGGCGGCACCATTGTTGCCGGGGAGCGGCAGCGCCAGCCCCTTGGTGGCACTGCCGGCCGACTGGCTCAGCAGCGGTGTCAGCAACAGGCCCAGGGCGATGATGGTCTTGCGTAGATCGACTGGGTTACCCGCGCCACGCACGCTGATTTGCAGCGTGCTCAGGCTGGTGTTGTGGAGATAGCTTGCAAAGCGCGCGTCGAGTCCGTCGCTGTCGGTATCGATGCTCAGGCGGGCTTGCTCGATGCGTTGCAGGGCGGTCTCGATATGCGCGGCGGCCAGCGCGACCTGCAGCAGTTCATCCATCTCGCTCCAGGCGGGCAGCAAGACCAGGGGCAGAACGGGGAGCAGCTTGAGCGGCGTCTCCGAGCGCAGATGTCCGGCAATCAGGAAGGGGTAGCGTCTGCCGGCGCGATCATGGCTGCCGCTCATGCGCCCGGCCAAGACGCTGTTTGAGCGCTTGCCGATGAAGGCAAAGTCGATCGGCGACATGGTGTCGAATTGCTGCTTCCAGTCCGGTGCCAGTGCCAGCTGTTCAAGATTGACGGTGATCCAGCGGTCTAGCGGTTGGATCACCACGGCGCCACTCTCGCTGCGGATGAAATCATCGCGCGAGGGCAGCTTGCCGAAGTAGAGCAGCGGCTCGGTCGAGGCCAATAGGTGGAATTCGTGCTTGTCCATGGCGACCTCAGCGCGCTGCAGGGGCCGCAGTGGGCGCCGGATTGCCGTTCATGACGCCGGGGGCTGCGCCGCTGGCCACGCTGGCAGGCAGGCGCAAGCCCTTGAGGCTTTGTGCCGGCGCCGGGCTGGCGGCCTCTGCTGCTTCGGCGGTTTGCTGGCTGATGATGCGCAGGCTTACGGTGATGGACTGCGCACCGTTGGTCCAGGTCAGGTCGAAGTCGCCATTGTCGCGCCGCGTGCGCTGGGCGGCGCCGAGCAGCTTTTCCAGACCAAAGCGACCGGGAATATTGACCAGCTCGACGCTTCGCCCGTCGTGGGTGACCGCGCTCAGGCGTGCGCCGGGCTGGCCACTGCCGGGCCAGCGGAAGCGGCTCCATTCCGGTGCGCCATTGCGGTAGCGCATGGTTTGGCCATCGATTTCCAGGGTGTATTCGGTGGTGCCCGGTGCCGGGCTGGGCAGCATCTGGAACACCGTTTGCGCTTCACCGCCACTGCTGGCTGCAGTGTTGAGCGCTCCGCCCGGCTGCGCCACATAACGCGGGAAGTTGCTGACGAACTCTGTGTTGAGGTTGATGCCGATATCGGCCCAGGTACGCGCCGAGAGCGCATCGCCACGGCGGATGACCAGGCTGCCCAGTGCGCTGGCGGCGTATTTGGCGATGGCACCGTCGGGGCCGAAGTACTGCGCGATTTCGCCCGGCGTGGCTTCGATGCGCGAGTCGGCCGCGAAGGGGTACTTGCTCGCCAGGCCGCGCGAGAAGGGTTCCTGCACCTGGGCGAGCCAGATCTTGTTGAGCTCCGATTCGGTTGGTGCCACGATGACCGCGAAGGACTCCATCAGCGGCCGCACCAGCAAGGGACGGACGGTGGCGCGTGCGCTGTCGGAGAGGCCGACGAGCATGCTCTCATCGACATAGCGCAGCGAATCGGCCAGCTCCGAGCCATTGGCGTCAAGGGTTTGCTGCATCAGCGTGCGTGCCGCAGGTCCGGGGTCGCCACCGGTTTTCATCTGGTTGAAGCGCGTGCGCAGCTTGGAGAGATGTGCGAGGTACGCGTCGAAGAGTGCCGTGTCGCGGTTTTCGCCGCGTTTCATCATCAGCTGGCTGATGCCGGCAAATTCACGGCTGACCTGTCCCAGACCATCTCCGACGGGCAAGCTGGTGTTGCCCAGTTTCACAGTGACGCCCTGGGGTTGGCGACGCAGGATGGTTTCGCGGAACCAGTCCACAATGCCGCGCCGGGCCTCGGCTATCCCTTGCGCGGCCAGCGAGGGCGTATCCCACGAGGTTTCGCGGAATAGCGTGTCCATCAGCTTCTTGAGCGGGGAACTGAGCGGATCGCCCATGCGGTTGAGCCCCTGCACGGCGCCATCGAAGCTGGCAAAGCCGGTGATCGATACGCCTTGCAGGAATTTCTTCCATTCGACGATGTAGTCGCGCTTGTACATGTCGATCAGCGCTTTCTGGATCTGCTCGGGGCTGCCTTGCAGGGTCAGGTCATCGCGGCTGCTCGATTTGAGTACCCAGTCGGTGCTTTGCAGCTCCTTGTTGGCCGCTTCCTTGATGGCATCCTCGATGTATTTTTCCCAGGCATCGCGGGTGTAGGTGCCGGAGATGGCGTAGCTGCCGGCGACCAGGCGGCTGTCCTGCTCGCCGACCACGCGCGCCACGGTGATCGGTGCAAAGCGTGTCGAGGCGCGGGCGCGGATCTCGGCATAGACGCGTTCGCGTGCCGGCATGCCCTTGACGACGCGGCGCAGATTTTCGCGCGCCTGATCGACCAGGGCCAGCTTGTTGTCAATGGTCGGGAAGTCCGGCTCATTGAGCTGGGAGAGATAGAAGCCCATCAGCCGTTCGGCGCTGCGGACCATTTTTTCACGCGGCATGTTGCCCCGATTGGCGTCGAGCCAGACGCGCCAGAAGCGCGTCAGCTGATCATTGAGATGGCCGTTTTCAAGATGCTCGTGGCTGGAGAGCATGAGGTAGGTCTTCAAGGCGTTGTAGGCGTCCTCGACATTGGTCGGCGAGATCTCCTTGTAGAGCGTCATGGCGCTGGCCGTAGCCGGCGAAGTACTCGGGTTGCCGGCCGCCGGATTGCCCGCGCTTTGAGCGGCGAGCTTGTCGGCATTGGCATTGACGTCGCTCAGATAGGCCTCCAGGCCCTCGACAACCGGGTTGAGCAGCAGCGCACGCATGCCGTTGAAGTACTCCTTGCGCAGGTGCTGTTCGATGCGCTCGCCCTGATAGAGCCCCATGCCGAGCGAGGCCGGCGTGTCGTCACGGAAGTTCTGCAGTTGCTGCAAGCGGTCCTGCAGGATTTCCAGCGCCTCCATGCGGCTGCCGATGTCCTGATGGCCTTGCTGGACCAGCTTGGCGCGCATCAGATCCGCTTCGGTATTGGCCAGCAGCTTTTCGTTGGACAGGTAAGACCAGGTCCACAGCGAGACCGCCAGCGACAAGGCCAGTGCCGAGCCCAGGAAGGCGATCAGCCGTGCGCGCTGTGCGCTGCGGGAGGCGAACTGGCGCACCAGGTTCTTGTCGGCAAAGATCACCTTGGAGAACAGGTCGGCCAGGAAGAAGCCTTTGCCCTCGTAATTGACCACTGGCGGGCGCTGGTATTCAAGTGGTCGCAAACCGAAGGTTTCCGAGACCCGCCGGTCCGCTTGCGTGACCGGCATGCCTTCGCGGACTGCGCTGGTGAAATAGAAGCCGCGAAATACCGGTTTGTACTGGAACGGGTTTTCCTCGAACAAGGTGGCGATGAAGGCGCGCAGTGCCGCACGGGTGGCCGAGAACTCCAGCGGAAAGCTCAGTACCCCTGCGCCATGCTGGCCGTCGCGGGACATCGCCATGCGCGCCACCGCCAGTTCGTTGAGGCCGTCGAGCAGTTGTTCGAAATGCTCGTCGAAGACGGCCACTGCGTCGGTCTTGCCTTCAGCGTCGTAGGGCAGGGTGGCGCCCCAGGTCCGGTCGCGTTCTTGCTGGTCGGCATCCTCGAAAAACTCGGCAAAGCCGGCGACCAGGTCCACCTTGGTGAACATGACATAAACCGGCGCGAATACGCCGAGCTCGGCCGACAGCTCCTGCACCCGCAAGCGCAGCTGCTTGGCCAGCTTGATGGCTTGCTCTGGCTTGCTCTGGCTGAGCTCCCCGATGCTGGTGGCAATGATGATGCCGTTGATCGGCGCCTTGGGGCGGTACTTCTTGAGCAAGCCGAGGAAGGACAGCCATTCGCTGCGGTCGGCGTCATACACCGAGTAGCGCCCGGCGGTGTCGAGCAGGATGCCTTCCGAGGTGAAGAACCAGTCGCAATTGCGCGTGCCGCCCAGACCATGGATGACGCTGCCAGCACTGTCGGAGAAGGGAAAGCGCAGGCCCGAATTGACGATGGCCGAGCTTTTGCCCGCCGCCGGATTGCCGATGATCAGGTACCAGGGCAGTTCGTAGAGCGCGGCCTTGCCGGTGGCCTCACCCAGCTTGGAGGTCTTGATGGTCTTGATGGCCTCTTGCATGCGGTTGCGCAGGGCTTCGACTTCCGGGCGCTTGTCTGGCGCGGCGGATTTGATGGCGCGCTCGGCTTCATCGTCCATCATGCTCGAAATGGCTTCGCCGGCCCGTCTCGCCTTGCGCCGCTGCCAGGCCCAGCTTGTCAGCACGCTGAGCAGCAGCAGGGCGATCAGCAGCAGCGGCCAGAGCAGGGAGATGCCCAGCAGCGCGGCCGATAGCAGCATGACCAGCGAAAAGGAGACGAAGCCGAACAGGGCGACGAACAGAGGACGGGTGACGAAATCGATGAGGCGTTGCATGTGGGTGTGAATCCGGAAGAAGTCAGGAGTCGGCCATGCCCACGTCCTGCGTGGGCGGGCTGAGCGTGGTCAGACTGCGCCATTGCACGTCGTGCATGCAGGCCAGCAGTACGGGGTTTGAGTGTTCGGCTACATGGCGGGCGGCGAGGGCCATGGCGACGGCGGCATGCGCTTCACCCAGATTGCCCAGTGCGCTGCCGGTGGCCAGGTGCTGCTCGACCGGGTCCAGCTCCGGCAAGCTGCTGGAGATCAGGCTGGCGGCTTCGAGCTGCCAGTTGGCGCGGTGGTCGCAGTCGGAGAACAGGGCGGCAATCTGGGCAGCCTCGACCCGCGCCGCTTGCAGCGCCAGCGCACTGAGGCTTTCGAGGGTGCTGGCCTCCACACGGCCGGAGGCGCTGAGCGGCTTTTGTCTGACGCCAGCGGCAACCCGATGCACCTGGGCCAGCACATCGCAGGGGCTGCGCGCAGCCAGCGCCGGCGCTACGGCAAGGATGACCGCAGCGGCTTCGCCGGGCACCTTGCCCAGCGGCGTGCGTGCGGTGTAGAGCGTGTTGCTGGCTTCGAGGGCGGCCAGGCTGCTCTCGTCAACCAGGCTGTCACTGGCGACGATCAGCAGCACTGCATCGGCGTATTCGCGCGTGCTGCCCTGGCAAAAGGCATCGACCACCTGCAACAGATCGGGCGTGTGTCCGCTGGCCGCGGGCAGGTCCTGGACGAGGCCGACGGCCGCCTGCGGCAGGGCGGCGAATTTGTCGCGTACGTAGGCGGCGACGATAGGGCGCGCTGCCTCGGGGACGCAGAGCCGGGCGTGCACCGGCAAGACCGGCTGGGGCTGCGCGTCACCGCTGAGCCGGGGCTCGCCCACCTGCGGCACAGGGAGCTGGGCCAGCACTTCAGCCGCCGCCTCCAGGGGCGCATCCAGCATGGCGAGCAGGCGTAGCAGTCGCGCTGGTTCCAGCGTGTGCGGAGTATGTGTGTGATGGCGATCCAGCCAGGCTTGGGCGGCCGCGGTGTCGAGTTGCGCGTCCATCGACATGCGCAGCGGCAGGCCTTCGCTGTCGAGCTGTTCGAGGTTCAGCGCCGGGCGCAGACTTGATTCCTGCATCGCGCTGATCAAAGTGGCGGCATCGTCGCCCGCAGGCGTATGCAGTTCGGCCAGCAAGAGCTGGAGTTTGAGAAAGCGGCTTTCGTCCTCCGTGCTCGCTGCCGCAGCCGGTGTAGCGGCGCTGCCGTCTGCGCTGGCTGCCGCCTGTTTGCGCGCCTGCATGTGGCGCCAGCTCCAGCGCAGCAGGCCATAGCCGAGCAGCAAAGCCAGCGGTAGAAGCACGAAGCCGCCCAGCAGTTCGGCCGGGGTGGGCTCGACATCGGCTTGCTGGAAATAGATCACCCCACCCAGCCATGCGAGCAGGGTGAGCAGGGTCGGCAACCAGAGGGCGGACAGCAGCTGGAGGATCATCGGAGCGCTGAGTCGCACCCGTGCATGTCGGGCATGGCGCGGTGTTCTAAGGGCTGTAGGATTCGGCGCGTTGGCATCGTTATTCGTCCGTCGTACTGCCTTGGCTGGCAATCAGGGTGGCCCCGCAGGCCGTCTTGTCGCCGTGGCGGGCGACCGGTTTGCCATCGATCAGGCAGGTCGGATCGCCGGTGACGATCACGGTGACGCTGGGGCAGTTACGCTGCGGGCAGCTCACCTTGTCGCCAACGCGTGCGATGCGTTTGCCATTGATGTCACTGGTGGGCGAACCCTCCAGCACAACGCCTCCGTGTGAGGTTTTGTCGCCGATGAGAATGATGGGCTTGGGCATGGTTGGATGATCTGTGGTCGGGATTCAGGGGAAGCGGGCAGGCTGGTTTGCGCGCCGCAGTTCGACGTGACCGAAGTCCATCAGCTTCCAGCGCCCGCCCCAGGTCAGTCCCATGGACTCGGCGACCTGTCCGTAGAGCGTGTAGCCGCGCATCGCCCATTCGTCTTTCTCCGAGATGAGGATCTTGCCGTCGCGCACGAATGCACAGTCGGCTGCCAAACCGAACTGGTGGTAACTCTGGAAGGCGCGCGCATTGGTCACGTGGCTGCCCAGGGCGGAGAGCTGCTCCTGGCGCTCCGGACTGCGATAGCCTTCCAGCAGCACCATGTCATAGCCGAGCTCATGCATGCGCTGGAACACGCGCAGCAAAACTTGCTCGAAGCCGGGATTGAGAAGCTTCCAGTCGCGACTGGCCGAGACCAGCGAGGGGCGTTCGGCCAGCACTTCCCGCGTGGTGAAGGCTTCCGGAGGCATCGGGGGCGGGGGCACCAGTTGTTCGCCGTCAAGCAGGGCGGCGATCTGCTGCGTGTCCGTGGGCGGCATGTCGGCGTAGCCTTCCAGTGCGATATGGCCGCGCATCAGCCAGATGCACAGCACTGGAATGCCGGTCATCAGCGCCGCAGCGACTAGCCACAGGCGGTAGCGGCGGAGCTGTTGGCGCAGTGAAGCCAGCGCAGCGGCGAGTGCCGAGCCACTCTGGCGTGTCCATTGCGCGGTATTGTCGGAAAAGAAAACAAAATATGACGAGGCCCGCGTCGCACAGCTACCCAGCTTGTGGAGTTGTCTTTTGCGGAAATCGCTGAAGACAAACAGCATGCCGGCCAGGATCACTACAGATGCATAAGCGCTCAGTAAGATCAGTGCCATGGTGTTCCCCTGTGCAGGTGGGCCGTCACAAAATGGACTGCGCGCCTTCCGCCAGGGACGGAAATGCCTCGCTGCAGATTCATCGAACTCTCGAGTATTCACTCGCTGCTGCATGCAGCGAGGGCCGGCTTCATCGAACCGGACAGACTTGCCTTTTTATGCTCGAATGGTCGCGAAGCTGAGCGGGCTTTGCAATGTCAGATAAATAACTAGTGTTGTTTTTGATGAATACGCCGCCGAGCGGTATTCAAAAACAGACCGACCGGAGCGTTTTATGCGTTCATCAAACATCGCCCGCCCTTAAGGGCAGGCGGTGCATTCATGGCTCTTCAGGCAGATCGGCCAGGCCCAGCAGGTCTTCAAAGCGGGAGAAGGCGCCATCCTCCTTTAGGACCGCCTTGAGCCACACATGCAGCGGCATCTCACCCCAGTTGGCAGCCTTGTCGGCAAGGTAGGCGACAGGGCTGTGCGGTTCGGTTTTACGGAAGAATTCCGCCACCACGCGCAGCTGCCTGAGCGCTTGCTCGCGCGTGCGGATCGGTCCGCCGCCGTTGCCGTGATCGTTGCCCGCGGGCGATATAGCGTCGGCGGCGGGAGCGTCCGCGCCCTCATCGGCCGGCTGGATGTCTTCGGAGGTATCGATGACACCGTTTTCCCTCGCCAGCCTGGCCAGGGTGTCGAGGTAGTCATCCAGCGCAGCGCGCAGTGCGGTGAATGAAGGGCCGTCCAAGCCCAGGCGCTGGTCCGTGATATCGGACAGGCGGCCCAGCGCTTCCTTGCTGGCATCGGCGCCGTGCAGCAGGTTCTGGTAGAAGCTGCGCGGCGTAGCTTTCTGCGCGTCTTTGAACTGCTGCAGGCTGATGTGCGCGGAGTTCTCCTCCGCGCTGACCAGGCCGCGATCAATCTGTGCCTGGCGCAATCTGGCCGCCTCCAGCTCGAGCAAGCCATAGCTGCGCCCCTTGCCTTTGACCAGCGGCAGACCGCGGACCAGTTCGATCGAGCGTTTGATGAACAAACTCAGATTGCCGATGCGTTGCTCCTGATCACCGTCTTCAGGCAAGGGATGCAGGCTTTCCCAGAATGTCTCCAGCAAGCCGCTGCTCAGCTGTACACCATATTGAAAGCCGGTCAGACCATGCAGCTTGGCCGCAGCCTCGCAATACCACAGTGCGATGCGCAAGTCCTTGGAGCGGTTTTGCAACAGGTTCTGGCAGTGATTCAGGATGAAGGGCCAGTCGGCCTCCTTGATCTGGGTGATCCACTCGCCCTGGTCCAGACTGGGATCGTCTTCACGCCGTGCTTCCTGCAAACGGTCAAAATCCTCAGAAAAGCTGAGATCTTCGCCGCTGGCCGTGTGTTCACTGATCGGAGCGAGCAATTGCGAGACGGAGAGCAGGGTGTCGAGGCTCATTGAATATTCTCTATGAATGCGTGAGCCGCTCATCATAGGTCATGCAGACAGTGAGAGCATGTACGTTCGTCGCCCGCCAAGTACATGATAAATATGTCGAATGTTTTGAATTCTGGTGGTTTTTTGGGCGTGTGGATATGATTTTGGCGTTGTTGTCAGAATTGCGTGCGGGAAATTCAGTTTTCTGAGCTGCCTATTCGGCAGTGAAGTAGCAGACCGGCATTTTGAGCGCGCCGGCTATTTTCTGAGCTGCCTCTTCGGCAGTGAAGCGCTAAAAGTCGAAGCCCCTGTCCTCGCCAAATTTCTGAGCTGCCTATTCGGCAGTGAAGAGGTGCGGGTTCGCGGCCTCAGCGGCATTGACTTTCTGAGCTGCCTATTCGGCAGTGAAGAACGCAAATACCCCGGCGCCAGCAAGCAATGGTTTCTGAGCTGCCTATTCGGCAGTAAAGAGGAACCCCCGGCACCCATGTGCGGTGCTCCGTTTCTGAGCTGCCTATTCGGCAGTGAAGCAAACCACCGACACCGGCCGGTAGCCCGGTGATTTCTGAGCTGCCTATTCGGCAGTGAAGTGCGCGAATGGGTCAGCCTGGGCTACCTACTCTTTCTGAGCTGCCTATTCGGCAGTGAAGGCGGGTAGGTCAAACGAATCTAATTCGCTTCTTTTCTGAGCTGCCTATTCGGCAGTGAAGCCCGTCGTCGTCGAGTCGCTGATTTGCGCTGCTTTCTGAGCTGCCTATTCGGCAGTGAAGTACAAGACGCACGAGCGCATTCTCAATGGCAATTTCTGAGCTGCCTATTCGGCAGTGAAGCCATGAAGGAACAGGGCAGGGTCATTGCTACTTTTCTGAGCTGCCTATTCGGCAGTGAAGACTGCAAAAAGCCAGCAGCTGACAGCTCTGTCTTTCTGAGCTGCCTATTCGGCAGTGAAGACATCGGCCGCCCTGCAAGAGCTCTCGCAGGATTTCTGAGCTGCCTATTCGGCAGTGAAGTGCCAGCGCTGACGTTCGCAATCGACGTACCAATTTCTGAGCTGCCTATTCGGCAGTGAAGCAAACGCCCCCACTTGTTGCCCGCCACAACATTTTCTGAGCTGCCTATTCGGCAGTGAAGTACTCGCGCGGCTCGCGCTTGGGGTTGATGTATTTCTGAGCTGCCTATTCGGCAGTGAAGCTGTGCGCGCCCTAAAACTTTTGCACGTTATATTTCTGAGCTGCCTATTCGGCAGTGAAGCTCGACAACGTGATTGACGCGCTGCTCGACGTTTTCTGAGCTGCCTATTCGGCAGTGAAGACTTGGCCGATGCGGTATGGCGTCCGGGGAGTTTTCTGAGCTGCCTATTCGGCAGTGAAGGAGAAGGCCAGCTCGCGCTGTTCATCGCGCGCTTTCTGAGCTGCCTATTCGGCAGTGAAGGTCGGAATGCGCGCTGTTTTTAATTCTCTGCATTTCTGAGCTGCCTATTCGGCAGTGAAGAGCTACTGGCGTGGTCAGGACTCAGGGATTGTTTTCTGAGCTGCCTATTCGGCAGTGAAGTCGGCGACGATTTCGGCACGCTTACCCTCGTGTTTCTGAGCTGCCTATTCGGCAGTGAAGGAGTGATAGAGCTTGCCGGCGCGGTCGTAATATTTCTGAGCTGCCTATTCGGCAGTGAAGCTGATCAATATCGATGCTTCGCGGCTCGATACTTTCTGAGCTGCCTATTCGGCAGTGAAGATGCACGTCGTAAATCCTCCGGTCCCGCAAAATTTCTGAGCTGCCTATTCGGCAGTGAAGTTAAAAACTAAATTACTGCCGGGGTGCTCTATTTTCTGAGCTGCCTATTCGGCAGTGAAGCCCCCGGCGCAGTCAATGTCACGTCTCCGCGTTTTCTGAGCTGCCTATTCGGCAGTGAAGAGGGGCGCGACAAACGCACTTGGCCTTGAGATTTTCTGAGCTGCCTATTCGGCAGTGAAGACGATGACGACCGACGAGATGCCACGCGCTGATTTCTGAGCTGCCTATTCGGCAGTGAAGGTACATTTGTCCCGTATGTCACGGGCGTGCTATTTCTGAGCTGCCTATTCGGCAGTGAAGTTGCCCGCCAGATCCGCACCGGCAGCTTCTGCTTTCTGAGCTGCCTATTCGGCAGTGAAGGCGCCACTATTACAACCGACACCTACCGTAACGGTTTTCTGAGCTGCCTATTCGGCAGTGAAGTGGAGGGCGGTTTGTATGTCGCGTTTTGCTTGCTTTCTGAGCTGCCTATTCGGCAGTGAAGTCAACAACCAGGGCGTCAAGTCGTCTCGCGGCTTTCTGAGCTGCCTATTCGGCAGTGAAGTCAGAATCAACCGAGATACCAAAGTTGGGATTTTTCTGAGCTGCCTATTCGGCAGTGAAGTTCCCTCGCTACGCTCGGCTGCCCCTTACTTCTTTCTGAGCTGCCTATTCGGCAGTGAAGATTGCAGAGTTAGCCGACATGCTCGGCGGAAATTTCTGAGCTGCCTATTCGGCAGTGAAGCGGCGCCGGCTGCACTGCATTGGTCTGCGCGCTTTCTGAGCTGCCTATTCGGCAGTGAAGCCCGTGCCACGCCGCGTTTCACGTCGCGATTCTTTCTGAGCTGCCTATTCGGCAGTGAAGGGCAGGTATGGGACCACCTGCCGTCACCGAGATTTCTGAGCTGCCTATTCGGCAGTGAAGCCGACCATGGCGGCACCGTAGTGAGCGACATCTTTCTGAGCTGCCTATTCGGCAGTGAAGTGCCACGCGCAAACCGAGCGGCACCGCGATCTTTTCTGAGCTGCCTATTCGGCAGTGAAGGGTTATGTTTTTCCGACGAGGCCACGGACTTTATTTCTGAGCTGCCTATTCGGCAGTGAAGTACGGCACAGGTTCTGTAAGCGAAAAGACCTTTTTCTGAGCTGCCTATTCGGCAGTGAAGGCGCAGCTCGCGGACAAGATGGCGGATCTACATTTCTGAGCTGCCTATTCGGCAGTGAAGGTCATGCAAGGTCTCTCATACTGATGCACAGATTTCTGAGCTGCCTATTCGGCAGTGAAGATTTGAATTTTGTATTTCTTTTCGACATCAAATTTTCTGAGCTGCCTATTCGGCAGTGAAGGCCCCGGCGACCGCCACCAGGAGCTATGAACATTTTCTGAGCTGCCTATTCGGCAGTGAAGTCTAGTTACGCTGTACCGCCGCTGCTCACGCCTTTCTGAGCTGCCTATTCGGCAGTGAAGCTTATTCGGCAAGGCTTTCGAAGAGGTTTTAATTTCTGAGCTGCCTATTCGGCAGTGAAGGTGCTGTTTGCAGATGAGATTGCGGCAGAGGTTTTCTGAGCTGCCTATTCGGCAGTGAAGTGTCATCGGAATGCAAGTAGCGGCGCTTCTCATTTCTGAGCTGCCTATTCGGCAGTGAAGGAGAGCTGCAATCTCTTTCATGGGATCAGAGATTTCTGAGCTGCCTATTCGGCAGTGAAGATTGACTGCAACGAAAACCGGCACCCTCAAGTTTTCTGAGCTGCCTATTCGGCAGTGAAGGACACGCCGACGTGGATCGGCGCCTACGAGAATTTCTGAGCTGCCTATTCGGCAGTGAAGACTGCAAACAATGCACTGGGCGCTGCGCAGTTTTTCTGAGCTGCCTATTCGGCAGTGAAGCAGGGGCATGTGCTCGATCAAACGGGCGCGCTTTTCTGAGCTGCCTATTCGGCAGTGAAGGTGGTTGGACCTTGCCTATCTTCCAGATTTGGTTTTCTGAGCTGCCTATTCGGCAGTGAAGTCGGCGAGCGCTCGCTGAGCGTGGATGACAAGTTTCTGAGCTGCCTATTCGGCAGTGAAGACTGAGCCCTCCTGCAATTTAAGGCCCGCCACTTTCTGAGCTGCCTATTCGGCAGTGAAGATCGAGGGGCTTGATCGCTTGTCGCGTGACCAGTTTCTGAGCTGCCTATTCGGCAGTGAAGTAGCAGAACGTGAGGCGTGTGCAATAACAGGATTTCTGAGCTGCCTATTCGGCAGTGAAGGCGCTGGAGGGGCATTTGTCGCGTGCCGCGGTTTTCTGAGCTGCCTATTCGGCAGTGAAGCTCTCAGATCTCGACCGAGAGATCAGCAACCTTTTCTGAGCTGCCTATTCGGCAGTGAAGCGTCAAGTGGCGCTCGAAGTCCGGCACCTTGCTTTCTGAGCTGCCTATTCGGCAGTGAAGCACCGCTGACGACATCAACATGCCCGCGCCAATTTCTGAGCTGCCTATTCGGCAGTGAAGTACAAGTCTTTCTCCGCCAAGCCCGGCCTGCTGTGCTTGGCGGTGAAATTATCCGCTAAAACCCAATTTTCAGACCCCGTGCAAGTCCTTGTTTTGCAAGGGCTTGCATGGGGGCTTCAGAAAAGGGTCAAAACCAGGGGATGGTGGCGGTGTTGCTTAGGCCGTAGGCGTTGAAGCTGCCGGGAACGGGGTCGGCCTGGCTGGGCAGGTGCTCGATGAACAGGCGGAAGTTCTGTCCGCTGCTTTGGCTGCGCAGCGTGAGCCAGGGCAGGTCGAGGCGTTGTTCGACGCGGTCGGGGACGCGCTCGCGTGCTTCCTGCTCCGTCCAGCCGTGACGCTTGATCTGGCGGCGGCGGATGCGCTCGGCGTTGCTATGCACTTGCACACGCCGCACGACGCGGTGCTTGGCGCCTGCGGGCACGGGGAGCACGTCGGCGGGCTGCACGTGGTCGGCCATGCCGCTGAGCCAGTTGGCCTGCATCAATTGCTGCAGACGCGGCCGGCTGCCGTGCAGGCGCAGGGTGTTGCCCAGGCCAGCGCCTTTGGCATTGTGCTGCGGGAAGCTCACGCCGATGTCTTCCGCCTTGAGGGCGACGAGTGCGCGGTGCAGCTTGGCGGCGAGCGCGTTGAGCAGTTGCGGCACCGGGAACTCCGGGTCGGGCCTTAGCCGTAGATCGATGTAGTGGTCCATCTCAATTGGCCTCACCGAACACGCCGCCCCGGATCAGCACAGCGATGACGAAGTGCTGGTCGTCCGGATTGGCCGGTGCTTTGCCCTTGAGCACCCAGTTGTCGAGCAGGTTGTAGAAATCGACTTTGTCCTTGGGCTGGCGGTAGGCCTTGCCCTGGGTGGTCACCGATCCATACGGTTCGACAGCGATGGGGCCGAGTGCTTCGGCGCCGGGATACCAGGTGTCGATGCTACGAAGGGCGTTGCCGATTTTCTGCGAGTGGATGCCGGCGACCTTGTTCACGTGGTAGAGCGTCTTGCTCTTGTCGCCCCGGCCACGGTCGAGAATCAGCTCCTGCGAGGGGAAGACTTCCTGCCCGGCGCCCAAGCGTACGAAAGCCGTCACCTCCAGCAGCACATGGGCATCCCCCGCAAGCCCGCTGGCGATCAGCGCGGCAAGTTCATCCAGCGCTGTGCTCCCGGCCGCGAAGTCGCGCAAAGACAAGGCCAGCGCATCGAAAGTCCAGCTCTGCGCGGCTTGCCCGTTTTGCAGGCGGCGGATCTGCACTTCCACCTGCTCGGCGCCGATGCGGTTGCGCCACAGGAAGCGGCCATTGGCGAGGTTGGTGGCATAGCGGCGGGCGAGTTCACTGAAGCGATGCTGCTGCACATAGCCCGCGACAGTGGCCTGCAAGGCTTTCTGGTAATCAGCGTCGTTGCAGGCCGAAGGCTTGCCGGTGCCGGCGAGCACGCGCAGGGTGAAGCGCACGCGCAGAGTGTCGGCCTCGGCCGGGAGGGCGGCGACGTCGACTTTTTGCAGGTTGGGGTTTTCGATGGCGGCATCGAGTTTGGCAGGGTCCTGATCCTTGGTTTTGAGGCGGTTGGAAATCGTGCCGCGCACGGACTTCTCGTTGATGGCGACGGCTTGCCAGCTGGCGGCTTCGCCACGTTCGGCCCATTTACCGGCGTGGAACAGCGCATCGGAAGGATCGAGCTTGCGTTCAAAGGCGAGTACGGAAGCGGTCTTGAGGGTGATGGTTTCAGCCATGATGGATGCTCCTGGATTCAATTCGTTTAAACGGATTCGGATAGCGTTTCGGTCGCGGGTTTGAGCCCGGCGGCATAGTCGTTGCGCACGCGGTAGAGGCCGGCTTCAGCGTCGGAGTCGGCGTACCAGAGGAGTTGCTGCGGCGATTGCAGACGGTGTGGCGCCAGCCATTCGCCAATCGAGTAGAGGCTTTCGACGAAGCGGAAAGGTGTCGTCGCATCGCGGGCGTTGGCGACGGTTCCTGCTGGATGCAGGTCGGAGAGCGCGCCATAGCCCACCGGAATCGGCACCAGCCAGCCCTCGCGGTCGTTTTGCCAGACGATCTCGCGCTTTTTCACTTCGCCGGTGTCCGGGTCTAGTGTTTCTTTGACGTCGGATCGCCAGTTGAAACGCGCGAGGTCCAGCCAGGCATCCAGCGCGGTGGCAGTCGCTTGCGTGCTGCGCAGCGTGCTCAGGCGGCGGGCGAGCAGATCGTCGCGGCTGACCAAGGCAAAGCCGGGCAGCCAGCGGCGACGCAGTTGGCGGAACTGCTTGGCCGCATCGTCCGGCTTTTCATCGAAAACCTGGATTTTCGGCTGGAAGCGCCAGCCACTCTGGCGTGGCAAGACGCTGCCACCCGCCACACGCATCTGCGCCAAGGTGTCGGCCAGGGCGACTGCGCAGGCTTGGCGTGCCTCATCCGATTCCGCGATGATGCCGCCACGAATGCCGAACACCAGGGTCAGCTCCAGGTGGATGCGACCTTCCTCGACGATGGCGGCGGTGCTGCCATCTTTGCCCACCGGATTGCGCGTGAGGCGAAAGGCACGGGTGAAGCCACCTTCGGTGGTCTGCTCCTCGTGGCTGTGGCAGATCACGCCCAGGCCATCGAACACAAGCGGCCACGCGCCGGCCAGCTTGCGCTCCAGTGCCCACATCAGCCCCAGAAAGGCACTCATCGCCGGGAAACCATGCGTCAGCGGGCTGGAGATGGCATTGGCGTTCTGGATGCGCAGATGCGGCAGGATCAGCAGCGCATCCACTTTGGTTTGAGCGCTCATGTGCCCTCCCGCGTCGGAATGTAAGTGGGCGCATCAACGTCATGACGCAGCGTATGCAAGCGACCGGCCCAGGTGGCACGGCGTGCTTTGGGGTCTTCAGGCGGCTCATCAAGCAGTAGCTCTTTGACCCATTCACGCGCTTCGATTTCGCCGAGTGGCAGACGCTTGTCGAGCTGGTTATTGAGCCAGTTGCCAAAGCGCTTGCCGATTTGAGCAGGCCAATCCATCCATTCCCAATCTGAACGGAAAACTGCGTCCTTTTCCGTGCGGTGTGGGTCCAGCCAAAGCTGCTCCTCGCGGACCAGCTCGCAATCCTCGTCCAGCGTCCAGCCTTGCGGTAGCGCCTGCTGCAGTTCGGCAGCAAAGCTCACCAGCTCGTCGAGCAGTGCGTCGATGAAAGCATCGCGCTGATTGCGTGTCTCCATCGTGGGCGGTGGATCGCTTTCGAGAAAGCTAAGCAGCTCGCGGACGGTCTTGCGCACCGATGGACTGCGCCCGAAACGCGGAAAGACCGAATCCGTGCTCAAGGGGGCGAGGATGCCGCGCGACTTCCACTGTGGCGGCAGCGAGCCCAGCAGGTAGTTGTTGCCGCCGCGTTCGCTGTTGAGCTGGCTGATGTTCTGCGGTTTGGTGCCGCCCAGCTTTTGCACCGCGAGCGAGGGGTATTCCGCGTAGCCCTGCGGGTGCTCGACATTGTCGCGCCGGGCTTGGCGCGCGGCCTTGGCAGCGTCTCCGAAGCGGTCCTCGTTGAGCGTCTGGAATACCCGGTGCGCCAAAGCACTGGCATACAGCGGCGCCAGCAGGTGGTAGTGGGTATCGTCGAGTGGATCGCCGCCGCTCAGCCAGTACAGCTGCTTGGCCAGGGTGTGGCTTGAAAGCTTGCTTCTCGGTTTGGAAAGTGCTGCAAAGCTTGCTGCCCACGCATGGGCTATTTCTGGGTCATCGTTCAGGGCTGCAATCGCGTCCGGGTCGCCATCTCGGAACCACTCCAGCAATGTACGTCCTTCAAATTCCTGTTTTAGCAGCTTGTAGTGTCCAAGGGCTGCCGCATCTCCGGTTACGTCGTCAGCAAAACCCGTACTCGCCAAGCAATGACTTCCGACCTCTTGATGCTGAATTAATGTCGTTGGATTGACGTACAGGTTGGTTGCTTGTTTGATCTTGATGTCAGGATGCGTTCCCTTCAGGGGATGAGTGACTAACTGAATGTCTTGAAGCTTTACGGTTGCCTCGGCTAGTCTGGTACTGCGTTCGTACTGTGCTGCTAGTGCCGTGTATTTCGGATCGTCATCCGGCAGCTTGTCGCGCTTGGCATCGAGGCTTTTTTGGAAGAAAGCTTCGATGAGGGCGCGGAAGGCTGTACGGCGTGCTTGTGATGGATCGTTCAAGTCATGCCCTCCCAGGTCAGTTGATTGGCGGACTTTCTGGATGGCATGCGCCATCCAGCTGGGATACTGACATGGCGAGAGCGACCGATGTTTGCGGGGGCTCGGGCCTACCTATTTAAAGGAGTATGCATGCCCTTCTGGGCATAAAGACTTTCAAAGTGCTTCGAGCCCCAACTCCCTCGGATGCCTGAACGCGCTGGCCACGCGGTCAATCTCTTCGCCTGGCACGCCGAGTTCTTCGAAGCGCTGTTTCCATTCGCGCACCACAGCCGCGATGTGCTGCATGATCCCGCTTGCCTGTGGCCGGGTGAGGGCGAATACGCCGTGCTGGCTCATGGCGTTGGGCAGGGTGGCAAGGCGTCCTTGCTTGCCGACGCCCAGATGCAGATGGCGCTCCTGGGCGAGGCTGGGCGTGGGGAGCACGTCGTAGAGCGGCGAGAGACGCAGGCCGCCGATGCTGGGGTCGAACAGGAAGCCGTGGTTGCGCAGGTGGTCGTCGTTGTTATGGACGAGGATGTTGAACACCATGCGCGCAAAGAGCTGGTGCTGGTCGGCGCGGATCGCCGCTGCCGCGCCGTGGGTGGCGATGGCGTGCGAGAGATCCGCATAGCTCATGTGCGGCGAATCGGCCTCGTGGCAGGCCAAGAGCGTCAGCGCGGAGAGAAAGTGGCGGCGCGCGTAGCCGCCGGGCAGGCGCTCGCGGTCAAAGCGCTCGATGAGCAGCACCGGTCGCGCACCCAGCCATTCGAGGCGCAGCGCGGGCACCTGCAGGCCGGCGGCGCGGGCGAGTTCGAGCGTGGCGTACTCGATCAGCGGAATGTTGAACGGATCATTGGGCAAGGCGAACTTGGCCAGCCACTGGCGGTCATCGGCCTCGACCACGGCCTTGGGGCGTGCGCCCCCCATACTGCTGCCGGCATCGAAAATGCCGGCCAGCCGTGCTGGTATCTGGTCGCCGATGTCGATGCGTTCAGCCGCTTCCTGCAGATAGGCCAGATCCAGCACCTGGGCCAGCGGGCTGTTGCTGGCCGGCGAATCGGGCGCGGCGCGGAAATCCAGCGCGCCGCTGCGATTGCTGCCGGCGTGACGCAGGTATTCCGATTCAGGCAGCGGGCCGCTTTTCTGCAGTTTGTTTTCGATGACGCGGCGGCCCCAGCGGTCGGGTGCTGCGTCGCGGATCACGCCGAATTCCTTGAGCGCGCCATGGCGGCCTGTCGGCGGCGTGCGCGGCACATCGATGCCGGGGCCTGGTAAAGCCAGGCTGAGTGGATCGAGGGCGAGGCGGTTGCG
This sequence comes from Uliginosibacterium sediminicola, assembly GCF_039631295.1. Lineage (NCBI taxonomy): Bacteria > Pseudomonadati > Pseudomonadota > Betaproteobacteria > Rhodocyclales > Zoogloeaceae > Uliginosibacterium > Uliginosibacterium sediminicola. The sequence continues at coordinate 62,349 of NZ_JBDIVE010000008.1, forward strand.
GCGCTCGGCATAGCGGCGGCCGTAGCGAAAATGCGATTGCACGGTGTCGGCCGCTTGCTCCAGCAGTTCGAGCAGGCCGGCGGGAGTGGCTTCAAGCTGATCAGGCAAGTGGATGAAGACCGCAAACTCCGTGAGTCTAGAAGTCATAGCGCGCATCCTCGTCGGCCGATTTGCGCACGCGGCGTGGCGCTTTGCGGGCGCGCAGCGCTTCGCCGAGCGCATCGGCCTGTGGCGCCGTGGCGGCCAGCACGGCGTCGAGCAGTTGCAGCTGGTGCAGGACGGTGATCCAGGTGCCAAGCGCGACCGAGGGTTCGCCCGCTTCCAGGCGTTTGTAGGTGGCGGGCGAGACCAGGCTGCGCGCGGCAGCTTCGGCGATGGTCCAGCCGCGCGCCTGGCGGGCTGCACGCAGATTGCCGCCCAGCGTGTGCAAGGGCGCAACGAGCAGGCTTGGCAGCGCAGCACTGGCTTGTTTTTTCATGGCTCTTAAAATGACCCTAAAGTTAGATAGTGGCTAATTTATGAGCCAATATAGGCGGGTGCGGTGGTTTTGCCAAGGCGCTTTCGCGACCTCGCTAACGCTTGGCGCTGAGGCCCAGGGCGGGGTGAAAGCACCAGCCTCGATCGTTTTTGGGGACACGCAAGCTGCCATAGCGGCGCGCGCACTGCGCCAGCGGCATGTCGAGTGTTTCGGCGAGCTGGCGAAGTTCGTCCATGTAGTCGAGTACGCCCCAGGCGCTGATTTGCTCGCCCTGTACGGCGCTGGCTGGCAGGCGTTCCTCGGAGGCTTCGACCAGCAGTTCGCCAGGGCCGGAAACGCCAATTAATTCATTCTTGTCGCGGGCCCGCTTGAGGCGGTAGTCCTCGCCGTCATCGTCAGGCATCAGCACCAGCTCGACTTCAGGCACGTCGTCGTCGCGGAAGGGTTGGCGCTGCGAGAGCACAGCGGTGAGGTGTAGCAGGCTGTGTGACCAGATGCTGCTGGCGTTGAGTGTGCTGGTGGGTTTGATGCCTGCGCGCAGCTCGCGTGCGGTGAGCGGTTTGGCTTCTGCGCCGGGCAGCATCAGTTCGCGCAGGCGGGCGTGCTCAAGGTCGACAAGGTTGTCCTGCGGTCGTCGTACGGCGGGCGGCCGCTCCTGGATGCGCGGGCGGGAATCCGGGCTGGTGTATTCCTCGTCATGCAGGAGCTGGGCGAGATCATGGCTGCCCAGCAAGTTGGCGGCGTCTTCGAAGCCAGGCTTGCAGAATGCAGGCTCGCCTGGTTTCTCGATATGGCGCAGATTGGTCGATAGCACGGCGATATTGGCCTGCGTGCACACGCCATTGCGATGCCGCTGCACCCGCCCGGCCAGCTGGATCAGCGAGCGCATCGATGAAGGTTCGACGATGGCCCAGTCGTAATCGTGATCACGGCCGACTTCGGTGACTGGGCTGCCGAGCACGATGAACAGTTGGTCTGGCGCCGCATGCGCATCGAGCCGTTGGCGGATATCGGGCAGCTTGAAGACGGCGTCCGGCGTGTGGCGGGCGAGCGCGGCATCGAGCTGGGCCTCGATGGCCGAGCGCAGCAGCAGCGGGTATTGCGCGTGGTACACGCAGAGATGGACTTGGTAGCCGGCCGGGAAGCCTTGCGCGTAGAGCGCTTGCGCGACTTCGATGAGCGGGCGGATGTTGGCCATGCGTACGAGGCCGAAGCTTACGCGCTTGCCACTTGCCGGGTCGATGCTGTGATGCACGGCGTGGAGCGCCAGCGCTTGCTCGCGCAGCGTGGCAGCGAAAGCCTCGACGCGTTGGGCCTTGCTTGGGCTGAAAGGCACCAGACGCGCCAGGCGGCGCGGCGCTTCGCGGCTGGCTTGGCCGAGCTTGGCGTGGCGCGCGCTGGCGAACGCTAGATGGCTGCTTTCGAAGCTCGCCGCGTCGCCGCAGGCATGTGCCTGGGATGCGAATTCGTCAAACCAGGCGCAGGCGATGTCCGGCGCGCTGCCGGGCCGCTCGCCACGATTGCGCTGAAAGATTTCGCGTCCGGCACGGTAGGCGAGGAACATGCCCTGCACGAGGGCGGGCGGCAAGGTGGCGGACGACAACAGCACACGGCTGCCCAGCAAGCCGGCCCAATGCACGAGGCGCGTGAGGGCGGGCAGGTCGTCGAGATCGAAGTCATCGAGCTCATCGAGCACCAGGTCGCTGCTCATGAGGCGCAGCATCGGCACAATCTGGTGGCCGCCGCGTTGGCTCTCGGTGGCCGGCGCCAGATGGTCGACGGTGCACACCAGGATGGGGGCCGTGAGCAGGGCACGGATACGTGGATCGGCGCTGAGGCGTGCCAGTACGGGTGAGTCGGTGTTGCCCTCGTAGAGCACCCCTCCCTCGCCAAAGCTTTCATCTTCGGGCAGCGGCTGGGCGGATTCGGAGCCAGCCTGGGCGGCAAGCCGAGTGTGTAGTTCGAACAGTTCGCGGCTGGCGCCACCGCCCACGCGGATCGCCAGTTCGTCTTCACCGAGCGCGAGGCGCTGGCGCAATGCATGGCCGCTCTGCAGGGTCAGCGTGCGCAGGCCCAGCGCGATGACGCAGCGCAAACCGTGTTGTGGCGTGGCCAGTGCGTTCATGATGCGCGCGTTGGCCAGCGTCTTGCCGCAGCCGGTGGAGGCGAGATTGATGCCGAAGAAGCCGTGGCGCAAGGAAGCTTCCCGCAGGCCGCTGGCCAGATCGGCCGCCTTGTTCTGCCACTGGAAGCGCTCGCCTGTGCTGCGCTGGCGCAAGCCCTTGTGGCGCGCCAGGCTGGGCAGATTGCGCGCGAGCTCCGGCAGAGCGCGCAGAGCGAGACTGGCGTGGCGCTCCACGCCCAGCAAGTGTTCGTCCAGGCCCTGGTTGAGTGCGCCGGTGTCGCGCCGCGTATTGGCGTGCAGCGGATAGCCGGCTTCGCCGGTAACGCGATCAGACTTATTGCTCAGGCTCGAATAATGATGGTCGGCCAGCATCAGGCAGAGGCGCGAGACGTGCATCACGTAGGGGTCCTGCAGCCAGCCGCCGGCGCGCATGCGCGGCAGGCGTTCCAGCAGGCGCTGGGCGAGCCGGGCTGCGCGCTTGCGCCACAATGCTGTGGTGACGGGCAGGCCGTGCTCGAATTGCCAGTACGGCGCAATCACGCTGGGTTCGCTGCTGGTGGGGAGTTCGTTCCACAGCACATCGATCTTGCCGAGCAAGTCGTTCACCTGGGCGCTCTGAAAGCTGCGCAGCTTGGCGCCATGGTGGCGCCACAGGCCTTCGCTGTCGCGCTCGGGCATGGCCGGCAAGCGGTGGTGTGTCAGTACCAGCCAGCCGATGGCGGCGGCGAGTGGTGGCAGTCTGGCGAAGGGCTTGTCGGTGACGGCGTCGATGCCATCGCGCTGCAGGCGGCTCAGCCAGCTGGCATCGTCTTCGGTGCTTGGCGTGATCAGCCGCTGCAGCCATTGCTCATCGTCGCCTTCGCCGACAAAGGCCTGGAACAGGCGCAACGAAGTCCATTCGTGGCGGTATTGGTTGCGCTCCAGCCCGCCATGCTTGAGGCGCTGCTGGAAAGCACGGCTGGCCTTGCCCAGATCGTGCAGCAAGGCGGCCAGCGCGGCGAGCAGGCGGATGTCTTCGCCGCTGTGCCAGTCGTTTTCGTCCTGTGTGCGCAGCACGTCGCGTGCGGTGCTGTTGGTGGGGGCGGCGCCGAGGGCGTTGAACTGGCTGGCGTCGCCGACGATCCACAGCAATTCACTGTGATCGAGGCCGCGAATCCAGTGGCAGGCGACGGCGGTATTCTTGCGTGCGGTCTTGCGCAGCAGGCGGCGCACGGTGTCCAGCCCGGCCTGGGTGATCGGCGTCTGCCAGGTGCGCTCGCCGCGGCGTTCGGCAAACTGGTCGAGGATGCGGCGCGTTTCGCTGAGTGCGCGCTTGCTGCACTGGGAGACGAACAGCACATTCACGGCGCCGCCTTGCCGAGGCGGTCGGCGATGAGTTTGAGGGTGTCGATCATGAAATCCAGCGACTCGCTGCGCGTCAGTGCTTCGATACAAGCCTGGCGGAACTGTTGTTCATCGTCGCCGCGCATGGCGCTGATGAACGCCTGAGGCAGGATGATGGCGTCCTTGACCAGATCTGCAGCGTCGAACACCAGGCCGCCACGCCGTGTCTTGCCGTGCAGCACGGCGAGCCCGTGCGGCAAGCCCAGTACCCAGGTTGCGGTGGCGCCCAGACCGTAGGCGAGGTAGTTGCCGTGGTCGAGGAAGCGATTGGCCGGATCGCTGGCGTCACCGCGCTGGCCGCGCACGAAATCGCCATAACCGGTCGCTCGCGCTGCAAGCTTGAAGAGCTGTTTGGTAAGCCGTGCTTCTTCGGTCAGCAGGTGGGTGACATCGGGCGCGCTGTCCACGCCTTGCGCGCAAGCTTGGAGCGCCTTGTCCAGCGCGGCGGCGTCGATGTCGAAGCCGGCCTCGCGCAGGGCGCGGCTGCAGCTCCAGCGCTCGCGGACGAAGGTCAGGCGTGTGCGCTGGATCTGTTTGGCCGCTTCCAGGCGCAGTGCGTCGTCGAACCAGAACTTCACCCAGCGCTGCAGGTATTCGGTGGGGCGGTATTCGCTTTGCGGCGAGAACCAGGCGACTTCGACATCGATCTCGTTGGCCGAGAACAAGGGCGTGCCACCGCCACCGCAGAAGCCAACCAGCACGCCCGCGCTGGCCAGTTCGCGCATGGCGGCCTGGGTGATGGAGGTGCCGGTGCCGAGCAGTACGCAAGTGGTATTGGCAATGGGAATGTTCCAGTACAAGGAACGCTTGCCTTCGTCGGTGACGAATTCGACGCGACCGCCATTGACCAACACCCGGCAATGTTCCAGGTAGTAAAGGTTGGCACGTTTGGAGTGCAGGATGGACTTGAGGTCGGACGATGAAATAGGCATGTGTGCTCAGTCGCTTAGACGCCAGATTGGCATATTAAGGCCAGACATGATGCGGCTGAAGCGTTGATTGACATCGCCGAATGGGGCCCGCCATTGCCGTCGAATGCGCCGCCAAGCGGCGATGTTTGATGGTTGGGTTGTGCCGGCGCGCTCTGTGTCTGAAATATGCGTGTAACAGAACAGAAATAAGCTTGCGCCCGTTCTCACTCACCCTATGGGGAAACGCAATGCGCAAGACTTTGATTTCTGCAGTTCTGATGAGCCTTCTGGCCGGCGTGTCGCTGGCAGCTTCCGCCGCTGAGGTGACGGGTGCAGGTGCCTCGTTCCCGGCGCCGATCTACTCCAAGTGGGCCGATGCTTACCAGAAGGCGACTGGCAACAAGGTGAACTACCAGTCGGTGGGTTCGGGTGCCGGTATCAAGCAAATCACGGCCAAGACTGTCGATTTCGGTGCTTCCGACATGCCGATGACGCCGGAAGATCTGGCCAAGAACGGCATGGTGCAATTCCCCGCTGTGATCGGCGGCATCGTGCCGGTGGTCAATCTGGCAGGTATTAAGCCCGGCGAGCTGAAGTTCACGGGCGCTGTGCTGGCTGATATCTACGCCGGCAAGATCACCAAGTGGAACGACGCAGCAATCAAGGCGCTGAACCCCTCGATCAACCTGCCGGAGCATGACATCGCCGTGGTGCGCCGCGCCGACGGTTCGGGCACGACTTTCAACTTCACCAACTACCTCTCCAAGGTGTCGCCGGAGTGGAAGAAGAATGTTGGCGAAGGCACGACCGTGCAGTGGCCGGTGGGTCTGGGTGGCAAGGGTAATGAAGGTGTTTCGGCCTTCGTGCAACGCATTCCGAGCTCGATCGGCTATGTCGAATACGCCTACGCCAAGCAAAACAAGCTGACCTACGCGCTGGTGCAGAACAAGGAAAAGGCCTTCCCGCAACCGGACGACACGACTTTCGCGGCCGCTTCGGTGAGCGCCAACTGGAGCAACAGCTTCTATGAAATCCTGACCGACGAACCGGGCAAGGATGCATGGCCGATCACCGCTGCCACCTTCATCCTGATGCACAAGACGCAAGACAAGCCGGCACAAGGCGCTGAAGTGCTGAAGTTCTTCGACTGGTCCTACAAGAACGGTTCGAAGATGGCTGCCGAGCTTGAGTATGTGCCGCTGCCGGAAGCCACCATCAAGCTGATCGCGAACTCCGCCTGGACTCAGGTCAAGGACGCCGCGGGCAAGCCCGTGTTTTCCAAGTAAGCAAGTAAAGTAGAATCCTATGTCTGTAAAGCTGGGTTCTGGCGGTGATTCTTCCGGGGCCGCACTGGCCTCGGAGGTGTCCGTGATGGAGAGCATGTTGGTGGATAAGCAAGCAGAATCGGTCGTCGCCCCGCGGCGGCAGGATTGGGGTGATGTGGTCTTTGCGTGGTTGTTGCGCATTGTCTGCTCGCTGACCTTGCTGACACTTTTCGGCATCATCGTAGCGCTGGTCTACGCCGCTTGGCCCAGCATCCATGAGTTCGGCTTCCATTTCTTGCTGACCAAGGAATGGAATCCGCCGATGGACCGTTTCGGTGCCGTTGCACCGATCTACGGCACCCTGATCAGCTCGATAATCGCGCTGGTCATTGCAGTGCCGGTGAGTTTCGGTATCGCATTGTTCCTCACCGAACTCTCGCCTTCCTGGTTGCGTCGCCCGCTGGGTACGGCCATCGAGCTGCTGGCGGCGATTCCCAGCATCGTGTATGGCATGTGGGGCTTGCTGGTGTTCTCGCCGGTCTTCGGTGAGTACGTGCAGCCTGCGCTGTCGGCCACGCTGGGCAAGATCCCCTTCATCGGCGCCTTGTTCAGCGGCCCGCCGATGGGTATCGGTCTGCTCTGTGCCGGCATCATCCTGGCCATCATGATCATTCCCTTCATCGCTTCGGTGATGCGTGACGTGTTTGCGATCACGCCGCAGATGCTCAAGGAGTCGGCCTACGGTCTGGGCTGCACGACCTGGGAAGTAGTGTGGAGCGTCGTGTTGCCGCACTCCAAGGCAGGTGTGGTCGGCGGCATCATGCTGGGCTTGGGTCGTGCGCTGGGTGAGACCATGGCCGTGACCTTCGTGATCGGCAATACCAATTTCATCGACTCGGCCTCGCTGTTCATGCCGGGTAACAGCATCACCTCGGCGCTCGCCAACGAGTTCTCCGAAGCCTCGCCGGGTCTGCATACGGCCGCGCTGATGGAGCTGGGGCTGATCCTCTTCGTCATCACGCTGATCGTGCTGGTGATTTCCAAAATGTTCCTCGCTCGCCTGGCGCGTAGCGAAGGCAGCAAGTAAGAAAGGGCTACACCATGCAACTTGTTGCCCAACGCAAACTGATCAATCGCGTCGCGCTGACGCTGTCGATGGCGGCCATGGTTTTCGGCCTGTTCTGGCTGGCCTGGATCCTCTTTACCGTGCTCAAGCTGGGTATTGGCGGCTTGTCGCTCGATCTCTTCATCAAGATGACGCCGCCGCCGGGTTCGGCTGACGGTGGCCTGGCCAACGCTATTGTCGGCAGCGGCATCATGGTCGGGCTGGGGACCCTGGTGGGTGCGCCGATCGGGGTGCTGGTCGGTGTCTATCTGGCCGAGTACGGTGTCAAAACGCCGCTGGGTCGTGTCACCCGTTACGTCAATGACCTGCTGCTGTCGGCGCCGTCGATCGTCATCGGCCTGTTCATCTGGACAGTCGTCGTGGCCCGCTTCGGCGGCTACTCGGGCTGGGCCGGCGTGGTGTCGCTGGCGCTGATCGTGGTGCCGGTGGTGGTGCGTACGACTGAGAACATGCTGGCCCTGGTACCCAATACCTTGCGTGAAGCGGCCTTCGCTCTCGGTGCACCGAAGTACAAGGTGATCCTGATGGTCTCCTTGCGGGCCGCCAAGTCGGGCGTGGTGACGGGTCTCCTGCTGGCGGTGGCGCGGATTGCCGGTGAGACGGCGCCGCTGCTCTTCACTGCGCTGTCCAATCAGTTCTGGAGCACCGATCTCACCAAGCCGATGGCCAATCTGCCGGTGACGATCTTCCGCTTTGCCATGAGCCCCTTCACCGAGTGGCAGCAGCTGGCCTGGGCAGGGGTGCTGATCATCACGGTGGCCGTCCTCGTCCTCAACATCGTTGCCCGCGTGTTCTTCCGCCAAGAAGCACAGCACTGACAGAGAAAATTGGAAAACAAGATGACCAAGCTCGTCTCGCAGATCGAATTCAAGAACTTCAATTTCTACTACGGCAAGTATCACGCCCTGAAGAACATCAACCTGTCGCTGGCGCGTCGCCATGTGACGGCCTTTATCGGCCCCTCCGGTTGTGGCAAATCGACCCTGCTGCGCACCATCAACCGTATGTACGACCTGTATCCGGATCAGCGTGCCGAGGGTGAGCTGCTGCTCGAAGGCAATAACATCCTCAGTTCGGCCATCGATTTGTCGTCGCTGCGTGCCAAGGTTGGCATGGTGTTCCAGAAGCCGACGCCGTTCCCGATGTCGATCTATGACAACATCGCCTTCGGCGTGAATCTGCACGAGCGCATCTCCAAGGCTGACATGGACGAGCGCGTCGAATGGGCACTGCGCAAGGCGGCGCTGTGGGACGAAGTGAAGGACAAGCTGCACAAGAGCGGCATGGGCCTCTCCGGCGGTCAGCAGCAACGTCTGTGCATCGCCCGCGGCGTGGCGGTCAAGCCCGAAGTGCTCCTGCTCGACGAGCCGACCTCGGCGCTGGACCCGATCTCGACGATGCGCATCGAAGAGCTGATCGACGAGTTGAAGGAAGAATTCACCATCGTCATCGTCACCCACAACATGCAGCAAGCCGCGCGGATCTCGGATTTCACGGCTTACATGTATCTGGGCGAGCTGGTCGAGTTCGGCGATACGGACAAGATTTTCGTCAAGCCGGCGCGGAAGGAAACGGAAGACTACATCACGGGCCGCTTCGGCTAAATCCGAACCGCGCATCAGGCTACTGCGCGGCCCGATCTCAAGTCTGCGATGCTCAACGTACATGCGTACGTCTGCGCTTCTCGACTTGACCTCGAACCGCTCGCTACGCCCGCTGCACGATTCTCGCACCGAGAAAGATTCATCAAAACCCCGCTTCGGCGGGGTTTGTTTTTGCTGCGCCGGTCTGAGGTAGTAAGATCGGATTTTCGTCCACGTTCATTGAAAGGAACGCTCGTGAGTACTGCTGTCCAACGCGCCGATTTTGATCGGTACATGGTGCCTGTCTTCAACCCGCTCGAAATGATTTTCGTGCGAGGTGAAGCCTCGCGCCTGTGGGACCAGCAGGGACGTGACTACATCGATTTCGGTGCCGGCGTGGCGGTGACGGCGCTCGGCCATAGCCATCCGGTGCTGCTCAAGGCTTTGAGCGAGCAGTCGGTCAAGCTTTGGCACGTCTCCAACTATTACACCAACGAACCGGCGCTGCGCCTGGCGAAGAAGCTCTGCGAGGCGACCTTTGCCGAGCAGGTGTTCTTCTGCAACTCTGGCGCCGAGGCCAACGAGGCCGCGCTCAAGCTGGCGCGCAAGCGCGGCGTCGATATCAATCCGGACAAGATCGAAATCGTCGCTTTCAACGGCTCTTTCCACGGCCGGACCTTCTTCACCGTCTCGGTCGGCGGCCAGCCCAAATACTCTTCGGGCATGGGCCCCAATCCGGCTGGCATCATCCATGTCGATTTCAATGACATCGAGGCGGTCAAGCGCGTCATCGGTGCGAAGACCTGCGCCGTGATCGTCGAGCCGGTGATCGGCGAAGGCGGCATCATCCCGGCCAGCCCGGAGTTCCTGCAAGTGCTGCGCGAACTCACTACGGCCCATGACGCGGTGCTGATCTTCGACGAGATCCAGTCCGGCAACGGTCGTACCGGCGCGCTCTACGCCTACATGAACACCGAAGTCGTGCCCGACATCCTGACCACCGCCAAGGGCATCGGTGGCGGTTTTCCGATTGGCGTGATGCTGACCACGGCGGCGGTGGGCAACTACTTCAAGCCGGGTAGTCATGGTTCGACCTTCGGTGGCAATCCGCTGGCCTGCGCCGTGGCCGAAGCCGCTTTCGACTTCATCCGCGAGCCGGCCTTGCTGGCTAGCGTGAAGGACAAGGCGGATCGCGCTGCGGCCAAGCTGCGCGAACTCGGCCAGCGCTATGGCTGCTTCTCCGAGGTGCGCTACTTTGGTCTGTGGTTCGGCTGCGAAATGAGCCCGGCATTTGCCAATCGCGCCGGTGATTTGATCAGTGCCGGTGCCGCACGTGGCGTGCTGATGCTGCAGGCCGGGCCGAACGTGCTGCGTATCGCGACATCCCTGACGATCAGTGAGGCCGAGCTGGACGAGGGATTGCAGCGCCTGGAACAAGCTTGCGCCGCGCTGGCCGGCTGAGTGGAGGCGGGGGCTTCAGTCTGGGGCCCCCGATCCCGTTATCTGCTGTGCTGAGTATGCACACAACCCCATGCCATGACACTGCCTGAGCGGCCGACAACAATAACAGCGCTGCGTGCCGAGCTCGAACAGCTCGCTGCGCGGGCGGGCCGTGCGCGCTTTTTCGACGCCTGTGACGATTCACCCGAATCGCTGACCTGGCGCCTGAAAACCCTGCTCGAAGACGAAATCAACCAGCGCGCCCGTGTTGAATTGGCGCTCGATAGCGCCCATGACGGCCTGTGGGATTGGGACCTCGTCACCCATGGCAGCTACCTGAGTCCGCAGTGGCGGCAGGTGCTGGGCATCAGTGATGAGAACTTGCTGCAAGGCCTCAGCTTCTGGGAGACCTTGATCCATCCCAACGACGTGCTGCCCGCGCGCAGCCGGCTCGACGAGCATCTGCTGGGCAAGAGCGAGGTGTTCTCGGCCGAGTATCGTCTGCGCTACGCCGATAGCAGCTGGCACTGGGTGGCCACCTATGGCCGCGTGGTGGATCGCGACCCTGCCGGCAAGGCTTTGCGCATGGTTGGTGTGCATCGCGATATTTCAGAGCGCAAGCGTTTCGAGATGGAATTGCTGCGCGCCAAGGAGCTGGCCGAGTCGGCCAGCCGCGCCAAGGGGGACTTCCTGGCCAATATGAGCCATGAAATCCGCACCCCGATGAATGGCATCATCGGCATGACCGAGCTGGCCCTCGACACGCCGCTGGACAACGAGCAGCGCGGTTACCTGCAGACCGTCAAGCGCTCGGCCGAATCCCTGCTGTCGATCATCAATGACATTCTCGACTTCTCCAAGATCGAGGCCGGCCGCATGGAGCTGGAGAACATCGAGTTCTCGCTGCCAGCGGTGCTCAGCGATGCTTTCAAGGCGCTTGCCCTGCGCGGACATCAGAAAGGGCTGGAGCTGGTCTACGGCATCGAGAGCGGCACGCCGGAAGTCTTGCGCGGCGACCCGAACCGTTTGCGCCAGGTCTTGTTGAATCTGGTCGGCAATGCCATCAAATTCACTGAGAAAGGCGAAATCGAGGTGCGTGTGCGCCAGGTCGGCGCGCATGGCCGTAATGTCCGCCTGCAGTTCAGCGTGCGCGATACCGGCATCGGCATCGCCGCAGACAAGCAGGACGATGTGTTTGGCGTGTTTTCGCAGGCCGATACCTCGACCACGCGGCGCTACGGCGGGACCGGTCTGGGCCTGGCGATCTGCCGCCGCATGATCGAGCTGATGCGCGGCCGCATCTGGCTGGAGAGTGAAGTCGGGCGCGGCAGCTGCTTCCACTTTACGGCCGAACTGGAAATGCTGCGTGACAGCGTCAATGGCGATCAGCTCGATGGCAGTCTGCGCGGGCGGCGCTTGTTGCTGGTCGAGGACAATGCTTGCGTGCGCCGCAATATCGCTGAAAACCTGCGGCGCTGGGGCGTCATGGTGGTCGAGGCGATCAGTGGCGACGAAGCGATGGCGGCGCTGCGCATGGCGCAAAAAGCCGGCGATGCCTTCGATTTGATGCTGGTTGACGCCAAGATGCCCGAACCCGGTGGTTTCGAGTTGCCGTCGCACTTCCACGCCGAGGGCGCGCCCTGCGACCGCATCGTGATGATGCTCAGCACCGAATCGCAGCGTAATGACTCGGCGCGTTGCCGCCAGCTCGGGGTGCGCTCGCATGTCGTCAAGCCCTTTTCCAGTATCGAGTTGCTCGATGCAATCCGGCTGGCCTTGGTCAACAATGTCGAGCCGGCCGAAGCGCTGGAAGAGTTCCGCATCGACGAAGCGCTGGCTGAAGTGGGTAAGCCGGTCAAACGGCGCAAGGTCTTGCTGGTGGAAGACAATCCGGTCAACCAGACCGTGGCCAGCAAGGTGCTCGAACGCAATGGTTTCGAGGTGACGGTGGCCAGCGATGGTCAGGAAGCCATCGACTGTTTCGAGAAGCAGCGCTTTGACATCATCCTCATGGATGTGCAGATGCCGATTCTTGGCGGGCTGGAGGCGACGCGGGCGATCCGCGCACGCGAGGCGCGGCGCAGCTGGGCGATGTCAGGGCGCTGGGAGTCGGTGCCGATTGTGGCGATGACCGCGCACGTGATGGCCGGCGACCGCGAGCGCTGCCTTGATGCGGGCATGGACGACTATGTGACCAAACCGATCCAGCCGGCCGAGCTGTTCGCCGCCATCGAGCGCGCCTGCGCTCGCTATTCGCGCACCGATGTCGAGTCGGAAATGATCAGCACCGACGAGTTGCTGCGCGGTGACGCCGACGAGATCGCTGACCTCTCGCAAACGCGCAGCCTGCTCGAAGGTGACGAGGAGGCAGTCACCGCGCTGATCAGTGTTTTTCTCAACGATGTCGGCAATGTCTGCAACCGTTTGCAGGCCGCTGTGCAGAAGGGCGATGCCCAGGCGCTGGGTGCGGTGGCGCATTCGGTCAAGTCTTCAGTCGGGATTTTCGGCGCCATGCATGCGGCTGAAGCGGCGCGCCGGCTGGAGATGGTGGGGCGTCAGGGCGACACCGATGGGGCGCTGGCGGCCACACCCGCCTTACTCAAGGAGATTAACCGCCTGGCGGGCTATTTGCGGCAGCAAATCAAGCCGCTTTGAGGCCTTGATAGGTTCTGTGGTGACGGTCGGCATTGCCGGAGGTGGCAAAAAACGTTACAATTCCAGAAATTAGCTGCAGCAGTATCTAGCTAGGGAAAAACAACGGGATGGGCCCAGTTCGATAGGGGACCGTCCCGTTTTTTACGTCACCCGTCACGCGCCCAGGGCGCGCCGACTGCGGTGCCCCGGCTGCTGTGGCTCCCCGGAATGACGACTTCAGGAGTTTTACCTTGTCCGACACCCTGCATGCCTTGCTTGCCCTTGCCGACGGAACGATTTTTTACGGGCAGGGATTCGGCGTCGTAGGCAATTCGGTGGGTGAGGTGGTGTTCAATACGGCCATGACTGGCTACCAGGAAATCCTCACCGACCCGTCTTATTCGCGTCAGATCGTGACGCTGACCCAACCGCATATCGGCAATGTCGGCGTCAATGCCGAAGACAGTGAATCGGGCAAGGTGCATGCTGCCGGCCTGATCATCCGCGACTTGCCGCTGCGTGTTTCCAACTTCCGTGCCGAACAAAGTCTTGATGCCTACATGAAGGCGCAAGGCGCGGTCGGCATCGCCGGCCTCGACACCCGCAAGCTCACCCGCATCCTGCGTGAAAAAGGTGCCCAGGCCGGCTGTATCGTCACCGCGACGAGCGCTGCCGGGCTGGATGCCGAAGCTGCCATCGCCAAGGCGCGCAGCTTCCCCGGCCTGGCCGGCATGGATCTGGCCAAGGTGGTGACGACTGACAAGTCCTACCCCTGGACTTCGGGCGAGTGGAAGCTGGGCCAGGGCTATGTCGAGCAATCGGCACCCAAGTTTCATGTCGTGGCCTACGATTTCGGCGTCAAGAAGAACATTCTGCACATGCTGGCCGAACGCGGTTGCAAGCTGACCGTGGTGCCGGCGCAGACGCCGGCCGCCGAAGTGCTGGCGCTCAATCCGGATGGCGTGTTCCTCTCCAATGGCCCCGGCGATCCGGAACCGTGCGACTACGCCATCGCCGCTGCGCGTGAATTCCTTGAACGCAAGCTGCCGACTTTCGGCATCTGTCTGGGTCACCAGATTCTCGGTCTTGCCGCGGGCGCCAAGACGCTGAAGATGAAGTTCGGTCATCACGGTGCGAATCATCCGGTCAAGGATCTGGATAGCGGCCGCGTGCTGATCACCAGCCAGAACCACGGTTTCGCGGTCGATGCCGCGACGCTGCCGGCCAATGTGCGTGCCAGCCATGTGTCGCTGTTCGACGGCAGCCTGCAAGGCCTGGTGTGGACCGACCGACCGGCGCTGTGCTTCCAGGGGCACCCGGAAGCGAGCCCTGGTCCGCACGATGTGGCTTACTTGTTCGATCAATTCATTGCCTTGATGGAAAAGGGTAAAGGGGCTAGGGGCTAGGGGCGAGTGTGAAGTTTCCGGGCGCGGGGCGCCCGCATGAATTTCCTAATCCCTAATCCCTAATTCCTAGTCCCTCAAACAAAATGCCCAAACGTACAGACATCCAATCCATCCTCATCATTGGCGCTGGCCCGATCATCATCGGCCAGGCCTGCGAATTCGACTACTCCGGCGCCCAGGCCTGCAAGGCTCTGCGTGACGAGGGTTACAAGGTCATCCTGGTCAATAGCAATCCGGCTACGATCATGACCGACCCGGAAATGGCCGATGTGACCTACATCGAGCCGATTACCTGGCAAGTCGTCGAACGCATTATCGAAAAAGAGCGTCCGGACGCCGTGCTGCCGACCATGGGTGGCCAGACCGCGCTCAACTGCGCGCTGGATCTGTGGCGCCATGGCGTGCTCGACAAGTACAAGGTCGAGCTGATCGGCGCGACGCCGGAAGCCATCGACAAGGCCGAAGACCGCCTCAAGTTCAAGGATGCGATGACCAAGATCGGTCTCGAATCAGCGCGCTCGGGCATTGCCCACAGCATGGAAGAAGCGCTGGCCGTGCAGGCCAAGTTGGGCTTCCCGGCGATCATCCGCCCGTCCTTCACAATGGGTGGCAGCGGCGGCGGTATCGCCTACAACATCGAGGAATTCGTCGAGATCTGTACGCGCGGCCTCGACCTCTCGCCGACCAACGAGCTGCTGATCGAAGAGTCGCTGCTGGGCTGGAAAGAGTTCGAGATGGAAGTGGTGCGCGACAAGGCGGACAACTGCATCATCGTCTGCTCGATCGAGAACCTCGACCCGATGGGCGTGCACACCGGTGACTCGATCACCATCGCGCCGGCGCAGACGCTGACCGACAAGGAATACCAGATCATGCGTAATGCATCGATCGCGGTGTTGCGCGAGATCGGTGTCGATACGGGCGGTTCGAATGTGCAGTTCGCGGTCAATCCGCGCGATGGCCGCCTGATCGTCATCGAAATGAATCCGCGCGTCTCGCGCTCCTCGGCGCTGGCCTCCAAGGCCACCGGCTTCCCGATTGCCAAGATCGCCGCCAAGCTGGCTGTCGGCTTCACCCTCGACGAGCTGAAGAACGACATCACCGGCGGCGTGACGCCGGCGTCCTTCGAGCCCTCGATTGACTACATCGTCACCAAGGTGCCGCGTTTTGCCTTCGAGAAATTCCCGACCGCCAACAATCGCCTGACCACGCAAATGAAGTCGGTGGGCGAGGTGATGGCGATTGGCCGCACCTTCCAGGAGTCCTTCCAGAAAGCGCTGCGCGGCCTGGAAGTGGGCGTTGATGGCCTGAACCAGAAGACGACTGACCGCGAAGAGATCGAAAAGGAACTCGGCGAGCCCGGCCCCGAGCGCATCTGGTACGTTGGCGACGCCTTCGAAAACGGCTTCACGCTGGAAGAAGTGCATGCCCTGACCAAGATCGACCCGTGGTTCCTCGCGCAGATCAAGGACATCGTCGATCACGAGATGGATCTCGATGATCGCGAGCTGGATTCGGTCAGCGCCGAAGAGCTGCGCCTGCTCAAGCGCAAGGGTTTCTCGGATCGTCGCCTCGGCAAGCTGCTCAAGGTGGGCGAGCAAGCCGTGCGTCAGCGTCGTCACGCGTTGGCCGTGCGTCCGGTCTACAAGCGCGTCGATACCTGCGCGGCCGAGTTCGCTTCGAACACCGCCTACATGTACTCGACCTACGAGGACGAGTGCGAAGCGCTGCCGACCGACAAGAAAAAGATCATGGTGCTCGGCGGTGGCCCCAACCGCATCGGCCAGGGCATCGAGTTCGATTATTGCTGCGTGCATGCCGCGCTGGCGCTGCGCGAGGACGGCTACGAGACCATCATGGTCAACTGCAATCCGGAAACCGTGTCGACCGACTACGACACCTCGGATCGCCTCTATTTCGAGCCGCTGACGCTTGAAGACGTGCTGGAAATCGTGGCGATTGAAAAGCCGGTCGGCGTGATCGTGCAGTTCGGCGGCCAGACGCCGCTCAAGCTGGCTCGCGAGCTCGAAGCCAATGGCGTGCCGATCATCGGCACCTCGCCGGACATGATCGACGCCGCCGAAGACCGCGAGCGCTTCCAGAAGCTGCTCAACGATCTGGGCCTCAAGCAGCCGCCCAACCGCACCGCGCGCAACGAGCAGGATGCGATCGCCCTGGCCGCCGAAATCGGTTACCCGCTGGTGGTGCGTCCGAGCTATGTGCTGGGCGGCCGCGCGATGGAAATCGTGCACGAACAGAAGGACCTGGAGCGCTACATGCGCGAGGCCGTCAAGGTCTCCAATGATTCTCCGGTGCTGCTCGACCGCTTCCTCAATGACGCGGTTGAAGTCGACGTCGACGCCATCTCTGACGGCAAGCAATTCATGATCGGCGGCATCATGGAGCACATCGAACAAGCCGGCGTGCACTCGGGCGACTCGGCTTGCTCGCTGCCGCCCTATACCTTGTCGGCCAAGCTGCAGGACGAGCTGCGCCGCCAGACCGAAGTGATGGCGCGTGGCCTCAATGTGGTCGGCCTGATGAATGTGCAGTTCGCCATCCAGGGCAAGGGCGACGATGCCGTGGTCTATGTGCTCGAAGTGAATCCGCGTGCCTCGCGTACCGTGCCCTTCGTGTCCAAGGCTTGTTCATTGCCGCTGGCCAAGATCGCCGCACGCTGCATGGCTGGTCAGTCGCTGGCCGAGCAAGGCATCAAGGGCGAGATCGTGCCGCCGTACTACTCGGTGAAGGAGGCTGTGTTCCCCTTCAACAAGTTCCCCGGCGTCGACACCATTCTGGGGCCGGAAATGAAGTCCACCGGCGAGGTGATGGGCGTCGGTCGCACCTTTGCCGAAGCCTTCGTCAAGAGCCAGCTGGCGGGTGGCACGCGTCTGCCCACGGCAGGCAAGGTGTTCATCAGCGTCAAGCCGGCTGACCGTCCCAAGGCGGTTGAAGTGGCGCGCGAGCTGATCGATCTGGGCTTCTCCCTGGTCGCGACCAAGGGCACGGCGACCCATCTGCAATCGATGGGCATTGAAGTTGCTCCGGTCAACAAGGTGATGGAAGGTCGTCCGCACATTGTCGACATGGTCAAGAATAACGAGATCGCCCTGGTCATCAACACGGTCGAGGAAAAGCGTCAGGCCATCATCGACTCGCGCTCGATCCGTACCAGCGCGCTGGCCGCCAAGGTGACTTCCTACACCACCATCGAAGGTGCGCGCGCGGCCTGTATGGGCATGCGTCATCTGGCCGGTCTTGAAACCTATTCGCTGCAAAGCTTGCACGCAGAACTGAGCGCCAAACAATGAACAAGATTCCCCTCACCGTGAAAGGCGCGGAGCTGCTGCGCGCCGAGCTGCATCAACTCAAGACGGTGGAGCGTCCGCGCGTGATCGAGGCGATTGCCGAGGCGCGTTCGCACGGCGATCTGTCGGAAAACGCCGAGTACGATGCAGCCAAGGAACGCCAGGGCTTCATTGAAGGGCGCATCAAGGAGGTGGAAGGCAAGCTGTCGTCTGCCCAGATCATCGACCCAAAGCTGCTTGATGCTGACGGCCGCGTGGTCTTCGGTGCGACTGTCGAGCTGGAAGACTTGGACAGCGGGGAATCGGTGACCTATCAGATCGTCGGTGACGACGAGGCCGATCTCAAGTCGGGCAAGATCTCCATCTCCTCGCCGATTTCGCGCGCCCTGATCGGCAAGTTCGCCGGCGATGTCGCCGAGGTGCAAGCCCCCGGCGGCGTGCGCGAATACGAAGTGCTGGACGTCAAATACATCTGAGCGGCAGGAATCCCCCGGACTTCTGCGTCAAACTTCTGGAGTTGCCGGCATGAACCGTGTGGCCGATTATCTGTTCGCCATCTGCATCACGCTGTGGGTGGGCGCGCTGTGGGCGGTGGGCTTTCTCACCGCACCGGTGCTGTTCCACGAGCTGGCCGACAAGACCCTGGCTGGCAATCTGGCCGGCAAGCTCTTCGCGATCATCGCCTGGCTGGGCATCGGTTCGGCCGCTTACGCGTTGCTCTATGTTCTGGCGCGCCAGGGCGCACGCAGCCTGAAGACGGCCGTCTTCTGGCTGATCTTCCTGATGCTTCTGCTGACCCTTGCCGGACATTTTGGCGTCACCCCCGTCATCGCCCAGCTCAAGGCCGAAGCCTTGCCGCGTGAGGTGATGGAGAGCGTGCTCAAGGATCGTTTTGTCGCCTGGCACGGTGTGTCGAGCGTGCTCTACCTGATCCAGAGCGTGCTCGGCATCGCCCTGGTGACCCAGATCTACCGGCGCTGAGCGCGCCGGCCGCAGCGACTTAGCGTGCGCTTTTCTTCGGGCGGGCGCTGCCCAGCGGGGTCTTGCGCACGCGTTCGGACACGCCGCGCAGCTTGGCGCGCGGCGGCGCCTTGGTGGTGGGGCGTGCGGCGGTGCGCGGCGTAGCAGCTTTGCCGGACTTGGCCGGCGCTTCCTTGACGACCAGTGCCTTGGGCTGCGGGCGGAACACCACCAGCAGTTTGCCAATGCTTTGCACGGCGGCGCAGTCGAGCTGCTTGCAGATTTCTTGTAGATAACCCACACGTGCGTCGCGATCATCGCCATAGACGCGGATCTTGATCAGTTCGTGGGCTTTCAGGGCGGCATCGATTTCCTTGATGACGTTTTCGGTCAGACCGTTGCCAGCGATGCTGACAACCGGATCAAGGTGATGCGCTTTGGCGCGCAATTCGCGACGCTGGATAGGTTTTAGTTCAAACATTGAGTATTTCTTTCAGCAAACCGCTATTTTACTGCCATGAAGCGTAGCAAGACCAGCAAAGGCTGGATGCAAGAGCATATGAACGATCCCTGGGTGCAAAAAGCCAGGGCCGAAGGCCTGCGTTCGCGTGCCGCCTACAAGCTGATGGAGATCGACGACAAGGACCACTTGCTCAAGCCGGGCATGGTGGTTGTCGACCTTGGCGCTGCGCCGGGTTCCTGGTGCCAGGTGGCAGCACGGCGGATCCAGCCGGGTGGCTTGTTGCTGGCGCTCGATCTGTTGCCGGTCGAGCCCTTGCCGGGCGTGAGCTTCTTGCAGGGGGACTTCCGCGACGATGAAGTGCTGGCCGAATTCGAGCGCTTGCTCGACGGTCGTCAGGTAGACCTTGTTTTATCGGACATGGCCCCCAATATGTCGGGAGTGTCGGTCAGTGACGATGGCCGCATGATGCATCTGGCTGAACTTGCACTCGATTTTGCCGACAAACACTTGAGACCGGGCGGCAACATGCTCATCAAGCTGTTTCAGGGCGCGGGCTTCATGGATTACCGCAAGGCCATGCAGGCGATGTTTGCCAGCGTGGCTTCACGTAAGCCGGAGGCTTCGCGTGATCGCAGCGCCGAGGTTTATCTGCTGGGGCAGCGCAAGTCCGGATAATCCCTGCCGTCTGCGCTTTGCGGCCGGGAACGAAGCAGCATAAAATGGGTCTGTTCCACATTGGACGTATAAAAGCCCCGCAGCGTCGGGCAGCGAGGAAGCAACTTGAACAATATTTTCAAGAATCTGGCGATATGGGCAGTCATCGGCATCATTCTCATGATGGCCGTTGGCAAGATCACGGGCGGCGGCACCAGCGGTGCGCAGGAAGTGACCTATTCCGAATTCATTGATGCCCTGCATGCTGGCCAGCTCAAGCAGGTGGACATCATGGAGGGCGGGCGTTCGCCGGAACTCATTGCCGAGCGCAATGATGGCCGTCGCATCCACACCACCGGCACCTACATGGACAAGGGCCTGATCGAGGACCTGGTCGTCAAGTACAAGACGCCTTTTGACGTCAAGCCGCGCGAAGAGCAGGGCTGGTTCGTCAGCGCGCTGATTTCCTGGTTCCCGATGTTGCTGCTGATCGGCGTGTGGATTTTCTTCATGCGCCAGATGCAAGGCGGTGGTCGTGGTGGTGCGTTCTCGTTCGGCAAGAGCCGTGCGCGCATGCTCGATGAGTCGGCCAATTCGATCACTTTTGCTGATGTCGCAGGCTGCGACGAAGCCAAAGAAGAAGTCTCCGAACTGGTCGACTTCCTGCGTGATCCGACCAAGTTCCAGAAGCTGGGGGGGCGTATCCCCAAGGGCGTGCTGATGGTCGGTTCGCCCGGTACGGGTAAGACCCTGCTGGCCAAGGCGATTGCCGGTGAGGCCAAGGTGCCGTTCTTCAGCATCTCGGGTTCGGACTTCGTTGAAATGTTCGTTGGTGTCGGCGCCGCACGTGTGCGCGACATGTTCGAGAACGCCAAGAAGCACGCGCCGTGCATCATTTTCATCGATGAAATCGATGCGGTGGGCCGTCAGCGTGGTGCGGGTCTGGGCGGTGGCAACGACGAACGCGAGCAGACGCTTAACCAGCTGCTTGTCGAGATGGATGGTTTTGAAGGCCAGACTGGCGTGATCGTCATCGCCGCCTCGAATCGTCCTGATGTGCTGGATCCCGCGCTGATGCGTCCGGGCCGCTTCGACCGTCAGGTCGTCGTGCCGTTGCCGGATATCCGTGGTCGCGAGCAGATCCTCAAGGTGCACATGCGCAAGGTGCCGATTGCACCGGACGTCGATGCAATGGTGCTGGCACGTGGTACGCCGGGCATGTCGGGTGCCGATCTGGCCAATCTGGTCAATGAAGCCGCGCTGTTTGCCGCACGCGCCAACAAGCGCTTGGTCGACATGGAAGACTTTGAAAAGGCCAAGGACAAGATCTTCATGGGCCCCGAGCGCCGCTCGATGGTGCTCACCGAAGACGAGCGTCGTGCCACGGCTTATCACGAGTCGGGTCATGCCGTGGTGGCCAAGGTGCTGCCGGGAACCGATCCGGTGCACAAGGTCACCATCATGCCGCGCGGCCGCGCGCTGGGTCTGACCTGGCAGCTGCCGGAGCGTGATGCAATCAGCCTCTATCAGGATCAGATGCTGTCGCGCATCTCCATCCTGTTCGGCGGTCGTATTGCGGAAGACCTGTTCATCCATCGCATTTCGACCGGCGCATCGAACGACTTCGAGCGCGCGACCCAGCTGGCCCGTGACATGGTCACCCGCTACGGTATGTCGAGCAAGATGGGGCCGATGGTGTACGGTGAGAACGAAGGCGAGGTCTTCCTCGGCCGTTCGGTGACGACGCAGAAGAATGTGTCCGAGAGCACCATGCAGCAAGTCGATAGCGAGATCCGTCGCATCATCGACGAGCAGTACGCTCAGGCGCAGCGCATTCTGGAAGAGAACCGCGACAAGGTTGAAGCCATGACGGCCGCGCTGATGGAATGGGAAACCATCGACGCAGAGCAGATCAACGACATCATGGATGGCCGCCCGCCGCGTCCGCCCAAGCCGCCTTCGGCCAGCTACCCGCCCAAGCAGGATAGCTCGCCGGGCGCAGCGCCCAACGCACCGGCTCCGGCCTGAGTGGCTTTGCCGCAAGACCAATGGCCCCGCCTGGCGGGGCCTTTTTCTTTGTTCGAATCTACGCGATGAGTGCTCAATCCCAATTTCGTTGCGGTCGTTTCACGCTGTCGCTTCAGCGGCCATTGATCATGGCCATTCTCAACGTCACTGCAGATTCATTCTCTGGCGATGGCCTGGCCGGTCGGCGTGATGCGGCCTTGCGTCGCGCCGAACAGGCGGTGCGGGACGGCGCCCATATTCTGGATATCGGCGGCGAGTCCTCGCGTCCAGGCGCGCCTCCAGTCAGCCTGCAGGAGGAGATGGATCGTGTGCTGCCTATCGTCGAAGCGCTGGCGGCTCAGGATGTGCCTTTATCCATCGATACCGTGAAGCCCGCATTGATGCGCGCAGCCATTGCCGCAGGCGCTGCGATCATCAACGACATCTGCGCCCTGCAAGCCCCCGGCGCGCTGGAGGCGGTGGCGGCCAGTGAGGCGGGCGTCTGCCTGATGCACATGCAAGGCGAGCCACGCACCATGCAGCAGGACCCGCATTACCAGGATGTGCTGGGCGAGGTTGAGGCATTTCTGGGTGAGCGTCGCGATGCCCTGCTAGCGGCCGGTGTGGCTGCCGAACGCATTCTGCTTGATCCGGGCTTTGGCTTTGGCAAGACCCTGGCGCACAATCTGGCCCTGTTCGCCGCCTTGCCGCGCTTGCGTGCGCTACAGCAGCCGTTGTTAGTTGGCGTGTCGCGCAAATCCATGCTCGGGCAGATCACTGGTCAGCCGGTTGAGCAGCGTGTTGCAGCCAGCGTCGCGGCTGCCTTGCTGGCGGCGCAATCCGGCGCGGCCATCCTGCGCGTACATGATGTCGCTGCCACGCGTGATGCACTGGCTGTCTGGACAGCCGTAGAAGAACATCGAAATTCTGGGGACTTGGTCTGAAATGAGTCGTAAATATTTTGGTACGGATGGTGTGCGCGGCAAGGTGGGTGAAATGCCGATCACGCCTGATTTCGTCATGCGTCTGGGCTATGCCGCAGGCAAAACCCTGGTCGGTCGCGAGCAGCTCAAGCAGGGCGAGCATCCAGCGGTGCTGATCGGCAAAGACACGCGGATTTCCGGCTACATGCTTGAAGCTGCACTGGAGGCGGGTTTTGCTGCAGCAGGCGTCGATGTCATGCTCGCCGGCCCGATCCCGACGCCGGCCGTTGCCTATCTGACGCGCGCGCTGCGCTTGCAGGCGGGGGTGGTGATTTCCGCCTCGCATAATCCCTACGACGATAACGGCATCAAGTTTTTCTCCGCCGGCGGCACCAAATTGCCTGACGCGGTTGAAGAGCAAATCGAGGCCTATCTGGAAGAGCCGCTGGGTTGCGTGGATTCGGCGCGTCTGGGCAAGGCACGGCGGATTGATGACGCAGCCGGGCGCTATATCGAATTCTGCAAGAGCACTTTCCCCAATGACCTCGATCTGCGCGGCATGCGTATTGCGCTCGATTGCGCCAATGGCGCGGCCTACAACATTGCGCCCAAGGTTTTCCACGAGCTGGGGGCGGATGTCATCGCCGTGGCGGTCGAGCCGAATGGCCGCAATATCAATGATGGCGTGGGTGCCACGGTGCCGGCGCATCTGAGTGCTGCCGTCAAGCGGAGTGGGGCGCATATCGGTATCTCGCTCGATGGCGACGCAGATCGCCTCGTCATGTGTGATGCAAACGGTACGGTCTACGACGGTGACAAGCTGCTCTACGTGATTGCCCGCGCCCAGTACGCCCAGGGTCGCCTGGGTGGTGTTGTAGGTACCTTGATGAGCAATCTGGGCTTTGAACTGGCGATTCGCCGGTTCGGTGTGCCCTTTCACCGCGCCAAGGTCGGTGATCGCTACGTGCTGGAAAAGCTTTACGAGAGCGCGTGTACGCTGGGTGGCGAAAATTCCGGACACATCATTTGTCTGGACCGGCATACCACGGGAGACGGCATCGTTTCGGCTCTACAGGTTCTGGCTGCATTGCGCCAGTCTGGCGAGAGTCTGGCGCAAGCGTGTGCCGACCTGGTGTTTTATCCGCAGTTGCTCCTCAATGTCCGCATGCAGCAAGGCTTTGATTGGGCGGACAATCCGGCAGTGTGTGCGGCGGTGAAAGCAGCTGAAGATGAGCTGGGGGCCTCGGGGCGGGTATTGTTGCGCCCCTCCGGTACCGAGCCGGTATTGCGCGTCATGGTAGAAGCTGCCGATGCCGCCGTGGTGGAGCGTCTGGCAGGCGGGATTGCACGCGAAGTCGAAAAAGCAATGGCCTGATTGTTGCAAGATCCTTGCGTTATCCAGAAGTTCTGCCTATAATCTCGCTTCTTTTTTCAGGCCATAGTCGATAGGCGACTGAGTCATGGGTGGTTTCCTCGGCAATCTCATTCTTGTTGTGCATGTGCTCATTGGCCTAGCGGTCATTGTGTTTGTGCTTTTGCAGCATGGTAAGGGTGCCGACATGGGGGCTTCCTTTGGCAGTGGCGCATCGGGTAGCTTGTTTGGGGCATCGGGTTCGGCGAACTTCCTCAGTCGCACGACCGCCATTCTTGCAACGATGTTTTTTTTGACGAGTCTGACTTTGGCCTATCTTGCAGCGCATCGCATTGATACTCCGAAGAGTGTGCTGGATACCTTGGGTGCGCAGTCTGTGCCCGTGGCTGCGCCAGTTGCTGCTTCGGCTCCCAGTGCGGGCGATCTGCCTAAGTAAAGGCAGCTTGGCAAGAGGGTTTTTAAAAAAGATTTCTGGTCTTGTTGCTTGGCACCATTTAGGGTGCCACGTATAATCCGCTCAGTTTTGAGCGTGCCGACGTGGTGAAATTGGTAGACACGCCATCTTGAGGGGGTGGTGGCGCAAGCCGTGTGAGTTCGAGTCTCACCGTCGGCACCATGGTTATCAAAACGCCCGCAATTGCGGGCGTTTTTCCAAAATCTGTCTATCTGGAGTGCGAGGGAAAAATGCTGGAAAACTACTTCCCGGTGTTGTTGTTCATAATCCTTGGGGTAGTGATCGGTGTTGTTCCCGTTGTACTCGGTTGGTTTGTCGCTCCGCATCGTCCTGATGCGGAAAAGAATTCTCCCTATGAGTGTGGCTTCGAGGCATTCGAAGATGCGCGGATGAAGTTTGATGTCCGTTACTACCTCATTGCCATTCTCTTCATCCTGTTCGACCTCGAAGTGGCCTTCTTGTTGCCCTGGGCGTCGATTCTCAAGGAAATCGCCGCGAGCAACTCGCTGCGACTCTTCGGTTTCATCGAAATGTTCGTTTTTCTTGCCGTGCTCGTAATTGGCTACGTGTATGTCTGGAAAAAAGGCGCGCTCGACTGGGAATGATCCATCTTCGCTGCAGGGTCTAGATCTGTGGCTTTGTGTTGATGGTTTTGTTTGTGCTGCATCCCGCGTGGGGTGTAGGCATTGAGTGCCTGATACGATATCGGGCTCTGGAACGCGACTTGAATTGAGGAAATCGCCGTGAGTATCGAAGGCGTCTTGCGCGAAGGTTTTGTCACAACCTCGCTGGATACGGTCATCAACTGGACGCGTACCGGTTCGCTGTGGCCGATGACTTTTGGTCTGGCGTGCTGTGCGGTCGAGATGATCCATGCTGGCTGTGCGCGCTACGATCTTGACCGCTTTGGCGTGGTGTTCCGCCCGAGTCCGCGGCAGTCCGACCTGATGATTGTCGCCGGCACGCTCTGCAACAAGATGGCGCCGGCTTTGCGCCGCGTCTATGACCAGATGGCTGAGCCGCGCTGGGTGATCTCCATGGGCTCCTGTGCCAATGGTGGCGGCTACTACCACTATTCCTACTCTGTTGTGCGCGGCTGTGATCGCATCGTGCCCGTTGACGTCTATGTGCCGGGCTGTCCGCCGACGGCCGAGGCGCTGCTCTACGGCATCGTGCAGCTGCAAAATAAAATCAAGCGCACCAACACCATCGCCCGCTAAGGACCCCAAGGACATATCTGATGAGTTCAAGGCTGGAAAATCTGCAGGCGGCGCTTGCCTCTGTGTTTGAATCGAAGGGTTTGACTTCGGTGCTGGATCGCCAGGAAGTCACCCTTGATGTGGCTGTCAATGACTACCTCGTCGTTGCCGAAACCTTGCGTGATCACGCTGAGCTGCGTTTCGAGCAGCTGATCGACCTCTGTGGTGTGGATTACTCCAGCTATGCCGCGCCGCGTAGCAGCTCCCTGCGCTATGCCGCTGTCTTGCATCTGTTGTCGGTGAGCAAGAACTGGCGTCTGCGCCTGCGTGTGCATGCTGCTGACGATGAATTCCCGGTTCTGCCCTCGGTGAACGGCATCTGGCCGGCCGCCAATTGGTTCGAACGCGAAGCTTTTGATTTCTACGGCATCATGTTTGAGGGCCATCCGGACCTGCGTCGCATCCTCACCGACTACGGTTTTGTCGGACATCCGTTCCGCAAGGATTTCCCGGTTTCCGGTTACATGGAAATGCGTTACGACCCCGAACAAGGTCGTGTCATCTATCAGCCTGTGACGATTGCGCCGCGTGAAGTGACGCCGCGCATCGTGCGTGAAGAAAGCTACGGAGACGTCGGCCATGGCTGAGATTCGCAACTACACGATCAATTTCGGCCCCCAGCATCCGTCTGCCCACGGTGTGCTGCGTCTGGTGCTTGAGCTCGACGGCGAAGTGGTGGAGCGTGCCGATCCGCACGTCGGTCTGCTGCATCGCGGGACGGAGAAGCTTGCCGAGACGCGCACCTGGATCCAGTCCGTGCCGTATATGGACCGTCTCGATTACGTCTCGATGATGTGTAACGAGCATGCGTACTGCATGGCCATCGAGAAGCTGTTGGGCATCGAAGTGCCGCTGCGTGCGCAATACATCCGTGTGATGTTTGACGAAATCACGCGTGTGCTCAATCACCTGCTCAACATCGGCACCCACGCGCTCGATATCGGCGCCATGACCATGGTGCTCTACACCTTCCGCGAGCGTGAAGACCTGATGGATGTGTACGAGGCCGTCTCCGGTGCACGTATGCATGCAGCGTACTACCGTCCGGGTGGTGTCTATCGCGATCTGCCCGACACGATGCCCAAGTACGAGGTGTCGAAGTTCAAGAATGCCGCCACGGTCAAGTCGCTCAATGCTGCACGTGAAGGCTCCTTGCTCGACTTCCTGGAAGACTTCACCAAGCGTTTTCCGACCTACCTCGACGAATATCACACCCTGCTGACCGATAACCGCATCTGGAAGCAGCGTACAGTTGATATCGGCGTCGTGACCCCCGAGCGTGCTCTGGCGCTGGGCTTTACCGGCCCGATGCTGCGTGGTTCCGGTATCGAGTGGGATCTGCGCAAGAAGCAGCCTTACGAGGTCTACGATCGTCTCGATTTCGATATTCCGGTGGGCGTCAACGGCGACTGTTATGACCGTTATCTGTGTCGCATGGAAGAGATGCGTCAAAGCAACCGCATCATCCAGCAGTGCATTGCCTGGTTGCGCGCCAATCCTGGTCCGGTGATTACCGGCAATCACAAGGTTGCCCCGCCGGCGCGCGAGAAGATGAAAGAAAACATGGAAGAGCTGATTCACCACTTCAAGCTCTTCACCGAAGGTATTCACGTGCCGCAAGGCGAGGCCTATGCCTCGGTCGAGCATCCCAAGGGTGAATTCGGCGTGTACGCCATTTCGGATGGGGCCAACAAGCCTTATCGCCTGAAGTTGCGCGCACCGGGCTTTGCGCACCTTGCCGCGATGGACGAAATGTCGCGCGGCCACATGATTGCAGACGTGGTTGCCATCATCGGTACGATGGACATTGTGTTCGGTGAAATCGACCGATAAGCGATAGACAAGAGAATGAGTATGCTCAGCGCAGAATCCCTGCAGAAGATCGACCGCGAAGTCGCCAAATATCCGGCTGACCAGAAGCAGTCTGCCGTCATGGCTGCCTTGCGTATTGCGCAGGTGGAAAAAGGCTGGCTGGCGAACGAGACGATTGCCTTCATTGCCGATTACCTCGGCATGCCGGCGATGGCCGTGCTCGAAGTGGCGACCTTCTACAACATGTACGACCTCAAGCCGGTCGGCGCCCACAAGATCACGGTCTGTACCAATCTGCCGTGCGCGCTCTCCGGTGGTGAGCAGGCGGCCGAGTACCTCATGGAGAAGCTGGGGATAGGTTTCAACGAAACGACGCCGGACGGCAAGTTCACGCTTAAGGAAGGCGAGTGCATGGGCGCCTGCGGTGATGCTCCGGTCATTCTGGAAAACAATCATCGGATGTGCTGCAAGATGGATCATGCGCGCATCGATGCGCTGCTGGCGGAGCTGGGCAAATGAGTGAGCTGGTGACTGAAACGCCAAGCCTGCCTTCGGGCTACGGCATCATTCTTGACGGGATTGCCGGTGAGTCGAGCTGGCGCCTGGCCGATTACGAAAAGCGTGGTGGCTATGACGCGCTCAAGAAGATCCTGAACAACAAGATTTCGCAAGACGAAATCATTGCCGAATTGAAGAAGTCGGCGCTGCGTGGTCGTGGCGGTGCGGGTTTTCCGACTGGTCTGAAGTGGAGCTTCATGCCGCGGGCGTTCCCGGGTGCGAAGTACGTGGTCTGCAACTCGGACGAAGGCGAGCCGGGTACCTTCAAGGACCGCGACATCCTGCGCTACAACCCGCACGCCCTGATCGAAGGCATGATCATCGCCGGCTACGCGATGGGTAGCGCAACGGGTTACAACTACATTCACGGCGAAATTTTCGAAGTCTACGAGCGCTTTGAAGAAGCGCTGGCCGAGGCGCGTGCCGCGGGTTTGCTGGGCCAGAATATTCTGGGTTCGGGCTTCAATTTCGAGCTGTATGCTCATCATGGTTATGGTGCGTATATCTGTGGCGAAGAAACTGCGCTGCTCGAATCGCTCGAAGGCAAGAAGGGACAGCCGCGCTTCAAGCCGCCGTTCCCGGCCAGCTTCGGTCTGTACGGCAAGCCGACAACGATCAACAACACCGAGACTTTCGCTTCGGTCCCCTTCATCATTCGCGAGGGTGGCGATAAGTTCCTGAGTCTCGGCAAGCCGAATAATGGCGGAACCAAGCTGTTCTCGGTGTCGGGTCATGTCAACAAACCCGGTAATTATGAGATTCCGCTCGGCACGCCGTTCTCGGTGCTGCTGGAGATGGCCGGCGGCATGCGCGGTGGGCGCAAGCTCAAAGCCGTGATTCCTGGTGGTTCATCTGCACCGGTGCTGCCCGCCAGCATCATGATGGACCTCACCATGGATTACGATGCGATCTCCAAGGCCGGCTCCATGCTCGGTTCGGGCGCTGTCATCGTGATGGATGAGTCGACCTGCATGGTCAAGGCGCTCGAACGCCTCGCTTACTTCTATCATGAAGAATCCTGCGGCCAGTGCACGCCTTGTCGTGAAGGCACCGGCTGGCTGTATCGCATCATCCATCGCATCGAGCATGGCTTGGGCCGCCAGGAAGATCTGGAAGTGCTCGACAGCGTGGCAGAGAACATCATGGGCCGCACGATCTGCGCGCTCGGCGACGCGGCAGCAATGCCGGTCAGAAGTTTCATCAAGCACTTCCGTGACGAATTCCAGTTCCACGTCGACAACAAGCGTTGCGTCGTGCCGACGGATGTACAGCGCGAAGGCAGCAAGATTTATGTGGGCTGATTTTATGTGGACTGACGCAGATGCTTGAGATCGAAATCGACGGCAACAAGCTTGAAGTGCCGGATGGCAGTACGGTGATGGACGCCGCCAACAGGATTGGCGCCTACATCCCGCATTTCTGCTATCACAAGAAGTTGTCGATTGCCGCCAACTGCCGCATGTGTCTGGTCGACGTCGAAAAGGCGCCCAAGGCGCTGCCGGCCTGTGCAACGCCGGTGACGCCGGGCATGAAGGTCACCACCCATTCTGAAAAGGCCGTCAAGGCACAGAAGGCGGTGATGGAGTTCCTGCTGGTCAACCATCCGCTGGACTGCCCGATCTGTGACCAGGGCGGTGAGTGCCAGCTGCAGGATCTGGCCGTCGGTTACGGCGGTTCGGCTTCGCGCTACAAGGAAGAGAAGCGCGTTGTCTTCAACAAGAACCTCGGCGCGCTGATCAACACCGACATGACGCGTTGCATCCACTGCACGCGCTGTGTGCGTTTCGGCCAGGAAATCTCCGGCATCATGGAGCTGGGCATGTCGGGTCGCGGCGAACACTCCGAGATCCAGGCTTTCGTCGATCGCACGGTCGATTCCGAGCTCTCCGGTAACGCCATTGACCTGTGCCCGGTGGGCGCGCTGACCTCGAAGCCTTTCCGCTTCTCGGCGCGGACCTGGGAACTGTCCCGTCGCAAGTCGGTGAGCCCGCATGATTCGCTGGGTGCCAATCTGATCGTGCAGACCAAGCATGAGAGCGTCATGCGTGTGCTGCCGCTCGAAAACGAAGCCATCAACGAATGCTGGCTGTCCGACAAGGATCGCTTCTCGTACGAAGGCCTCAATGCCGCAGACCGTCTGACCCAGCCGCGCATCAAGCATGGTGGTGAGTGGCACGATGTGGACTGGCAGACGGCGCTCGATTACGTTGCGCGTACGCTCAAGGACATCGTCGCCGAGCATGGCGCTGACCAGGTCGGTGCGCTGCTCTCGCCGCACAGCACGCTCGAAGAACTGTTCCTCGCGCAAAAGCTGGTGCGTGGTCTGGGCAGCGACAATGTTGACTTCCGCTTGCGTCAGAGCGATTTCTCGCTGGACGGCAAGCTGGCCGGCGCGCCCTGGCTCGGTCTGCCGATTGCAGACTTCAATACCCTCGACGCGGCGCTGCTGATCGGCAGTTTTGCGCGCAAGGATCATCCGCTGCTGACCCAGCGCCTGCGCCAGGCTGCACGTACCCACTGGGCCAAGATCAGCCGCCTGCATGTGGCACGCGAAGACTGGCTGCTGCCGATTGCGGCTGAAGCGATTGTCGCACCGGATGCGTTGGTGGCTGCGCTGGCCGCTGTGCTGGCCGCTGTGCTCAAGCAGCAAAATCTGACCGCGGGCGAGCCTTTCGCAGCCCTGCTGGCCGGTGTGACGATCAGCGCTGAGGCTGAGGCTGTCGCTGCTTCCTTGCTTCACGGCGAAAAACGGGCTGTGTTGCTTGGCAACTATGCCGTGCATCACCCCAACTACGCCTCGCTGCATGTGCTGGCGCAGGAAATTGCACGCCTTGCCGGCGCCAGCTTTGGCGTCATCGGCGAAGCGGCCAACTCGGTGGGCGGTTATCTGGCCGGTGCCGTACCGCAGCAGGGCGGCAATGCGCGCAGCATCATCGAACGCAAGCTACGTGCTTACATCGTGATGGGTGCTGAACCCGAGTTCGATACCGCTGACGGTGTGGCTGCACGTGCTGCGCTGGAATCTGCCGCTTCGGTGATCTATCTGGGCAGTTTCGTGGGCAGTGCCGCAGCGTACGCAGATGTGCTGTTGCCGATTGCACCTTTCACTGAAACCTCAGGCAGTTTCGTCAATACCGAAGGCAAGTTGCAATCCTTCAATGCAGTGGCCAAGCCGGTGGGCGAGACGCGTCCGGCCTGGAAGGTGCTGCGCGTTCTGGGCAATCTGCTGGGCCTGTCGGGCTTCGAGCAGACGAGTTCGGAGGCCGTGCGTGCCGAGGTCGAAGCGCTGGGTGATATCGCTTCGCGCCTGAACAATGCGGTCACTGGTGTGGTGCCGGTGCTGCCGGCTGCCGCAAGCGGTCTGCAACGTGTTGCGGATGTGCCGATCCACTTCGCCGATCCCTTGTCGCGCCGTGCGCCGGCACTGCAGAAGACACGCGATAGCGCGGCACCGATGGCACGTCTGGCGGCTAGCACGCTGAGTGCGCTGGGTGTGGAAGAGGGCGCTTTGCTCAAGCTGCGCAGCGCACAAGGCGAGGTGAGCCTCAAGGCCAAGCGCGATGACACGCTGGCCGCCGGCACGGTGCGGGTGGCTGCGGCCCATGCCAGCACGGTGGCGCTCGGCGCCCTGTTTGGCGAGCTGACTGTGGAGCGCGCGTGATGGAAGCCTTGTTGCTGAGCATTGTTCAATTCATCGCCGACACGGTTCATCTGCCGGCCAGTCTTGTGCCGACGATCTGGCCGCTGATCTGGAATGTGGTCAAGATCCTCGTCATCATTCTGCCGATCTTCGGCTGTGTGGCTTACCTGACGCTCGCCGAGCGCAAGGTGATCGGCTACATCCAGGTGCGTATCGGTCCTAACCGCGTCGGTCCGGCGGGTTTGTTGCAGCCGATTGCCGACGGCGTCAAGCTCCTGCTTAAAGAAGTGATGGTGCCTACACAGGCGAGCAAGGGGCTGTTCCTGCTGGCGCCGGTGCTGGCGCTGGCGCCGGCGCTGGCGGCCTGGGCTGTAGTGCCGTTCTCGGACACATTGCTGCTGGCCGACGTGAATGCTGGCATGTTGTATCTGATGGCCATTACCTCGTTTGGCGTGTATGGCGTGATCATTGCTGGTTGGGCGTCTAATTCGAAGTACGCTTTCCTCGGCGCGATGCGTTCTGCGGCGCAGATGGTGTCCTACGAACTGGCGATGGGGTTTGCGCTGGTCTGCGTGCTGATGGTGTCGGGCACGCTGAACATGTCGGATATCGTGGGCGGGCAGGGCAAGGGCTGGTTTGCCGCGCATGGACTGAGCTTTCTGTCCTGGAACTGGCTGCCACTGCTGCCGATGTTCCTGGTCTATCTGATCTCTGGCATTGCGGAAACCAATCGCGCGCCGTTTGACGTGGTGGAAGGCGAATCGGAAATCGTCGCCGGTCACATGGTCGAGTACTCGGGCATGGCCTTCGCACTGTTCTTCCTGGCCGAGTACGCCAACATGATCCTGGTGTCGGCGCTGACCAGTACCTTCTTCCTCGGCGGTTGGTTGTCGCCGGTGGGCTTCTTGCCGGATGGTTTCGGGTGGCTCGCACTCAAGACAGCGTTCATCCTGTTCCTGTTCTTGTGGTTCCGGGCGACTTTCCCGCGCTTCCGCTACGACCAGATCATGCGTCTGGGCTGGAAGGTGTTCATCCCCATGTCTATTGCATGGGTGCTGGTGCTGGGGATTTGGATCATGTCGCCGCTGTCGATCTGGAAGTAGGAAAAAGTTATGGGTGCAGTCAGCGAATTTTTTGGCAGCGTATTGTTGCGCGAGCTCGTCAAGGGTCTGGCCCTGACGGGGCGTCACCTGTTTGCGCGCAAGATCACCGTGCAGTTCCCGGAGGAGAAGACGCCGCAGAGCGCGCGTTTCCGTGGTCTGCATGCCTTGCGCCGCTATCCGAACGGTGAAGAGCGTTGCATTGCCTGCAAACTGTGTGAAGCGGTTTGTCCGGCAATGGCGATCACCATTGAGTCCGATCAGCGCGATGATGGTTCGCGTCGTACGACGCGTTATGACATTGATCTGACCAAATGCATCTTCTGCGGTTTCTGCGAAGAAGCTTGCCCGGTCGATGCAATTGTTGAAACGCGTGTCTTTGAGTACCACGGCGAGCAGCGCGGTGATCTTTACTACACCAAGCAGATGTTGCTGGCGGTCGGTGCGCGCTACGAAGAACAGATTGCCAAGGACCGGGCGCAGGACGCGCCGTTCCGTTAAGACATACTGAAGACATATAACCCGTCACATCACTGATACGGACTGCCGAAAGAACCGGCTACATGGAAATCTCGACTATCTTTTTTTACATCATGGCGACCGTGCTGGTGGCATCCGGCTTGCGGGTGATCACGTCGCGCAATCCCATTCACGCAGCCCTGTACCTCGTGCTCGCGTTCTTTACCTCGGGTGCGATCTGGATGCTGCTTCACGCAGAATTCCTTGCCATCGCCATCGTGCTGATCTATGTCGGCGCGGTGATGGTGTTGTTCCTGTTCGTGGTGATGATGCTCGATATCAATATCGACAGGCTGCGCGAGGGCTTCTGGCGCTATCTGCCGGTCGGCCTCATCGTCGCACTGGTGATGGTTGCCGAGATGGCCATGGTGCTCAATGGCGCCTACTTCCAGCTGCAACAGCTGCCTGCACCGGCTGCTCCGCCTGCTACGCACAGCAATACGCAGGATCTGGCGCGTGAGTTGTTCACCAACTACGCCTATCCCTTCGAGATTGCTTCGCTGATCTTGCTGGTAGCCATGATTGCTGCCGTGGCGCTGACCTATCGTCGCCGCCAGGGTAATAAATACACCAACCCAGCCGACCAAATTGCCGTCAAGGCAGCCGACCGCATGCGCATCGTTTCGATGCCGTCCGAGTCGCGCGACTGACCCGGAGCCGAACCAGGAACAAACATGCTGCCGCTCGCACACGTACTCATACTCGGCTCCTTGCTCTTCGCCATCAGCGTGGTGGGGATCTTCCTCAATCGCAAGAACCTGATCATCCTGCTGATGGCCATCGAATTGATGCTGTTGGCGGTGAACATGAACTTCGTCGCCTTCTCGTCCTATTTTCAGGATCCGGATGGCCAGATTTTCGTTTTCTTCATCCTGACCGTGGCGGCTGCTGAGTCGGCCATTGGTCTGGCGATCCTCGTGGTGCTGTTCCGCAACATGCGCTCGATTCACGTTGATGACCTGGACAGCCTCAAGGGCTAACGATGACGGCTATGCAGAATCTCTATCTCCTCGTACCGCTTGCTCCTCTGGCTGGCTCCCTTCTGGCCGGTCTGTTCGGGCGAGTCATTGGCCGCACCGCTTCGCATGTGGTGACCATTCTCGGCGTGCTGGTCGCGCTGATCGCCTCGATCATCATTTATCGCGACGTGCAGGCCGGGAACACCTTCAACGGTGCGCTCTATACCTGGGCGACCAGCGGTGGCATCAAGTTCGAGATTGGCTTCCTGATCGACAGCCTGACCGTGATGATGATGCTGGTGGTGACCTTCGTCTCGCTGATGGTGCACCTCTACACCGTCGGTTACATGTCGGAAGACCCCGGCTACCAGCGCTTCTTCAGCTACATCTCGCTGTTCACCTTCTCGATGCTGATGCTGGTGATGAGCAACAACTTCCTGCAGCTGTTCTTCGGCTGGGAAGCGGTGGGTCTGGTCTCTTACCTGCTGATCGGTTTCTGGTACACGCGTCCGACGGCGATCTACGCCAATATGAAGGCCTTTCTGGTCAATCGTGTGGGTGACTTCGGCTTCCTGCTTGGTATCGGCCTGATTGCTGCCTACGCAGGCACGCTCAATTACGCCGAGGTGTTTGCCAAGGCGCCGGAGCTCGTCAAGCTCAGCGTGCCGGCAACTGGCTGGCCGATGCTGACGGCGATCTGTATCTGCCTGTTCATCGGTGCGATGGGCAAGTCGGCGCAAGTGCCGTTGCACGTCTGGCTGCCGGATTCGATGGAAGGTCCGACGCCGATCTCGGCGCTGATCCACGCCGCCACCATGGTGACGGCCGGTATCTTCATGGTCACGCGCATGTCGCCGCTGTTCGAACTCTCGTCGACGGCGCTGTCCTTCGTGCTGGTGATCGGTGCGACCACCGCCTTGTTCATGGGCTTTCTGGGCATCATCCAGAACGACATCAAGCGCGTGGTGGCGTACTCGACCCTGTCGCAGCTTGGTTACATGACTGTTGCGCTGGGCGTCTCGGCCTATCCGGCCGCCGTTTTCCACCTGATGACGCACGCCTTCTTCAAGGCCTTGCTGTTCCTCGGTGCCGGTTCGGTGATCATGGGCATGCACCACGATCAGGACATCCGCAACATGGGCGGGCTGCGCAAGTACATGCCGATCACCTGGATCACCTCGCTGATCGGTTCGCTGGCGCTGATCGGCTTCCCCTTCCTGTCGGGTTTCTACTCGAAAGATTCGATCATTGAAGCGGTGGCGGAATCACATCGTTGGGGTGCCGACTACGCCTATTTCTGCGTGATCGCAGGCGTGTTTGTGACGGCTTTCTACTCGTTCCGCATGTACTTCCTGGTCTTCCATGGCGAAGAGCGCTTTGGCAAGGCACACGATGCACATGCCCATGACGATCATGCTCATGCCGATGATCACCATGCCGCCGCGGATGCCCACGACGATGCACATGGCGCCCATGATGACGCGCATGCCGACGAACACCATCACGGTCTGGCGCCGGGTCAGAAGCCGCATGAGTCGCCCTGGGTGGTAACCGTGCCGCTGGTTCTGCTGGCGATTCCTTCGGTGCTGATCGGTTTCTTCACCATCGAGCCGATGCTGTTCGGCGAATGGTTCAAGGGCGTTGTGACGATCGCCGAGCACAACGATGTGCTGGGTGAAATCGGCCACGAATTCCATGGTCCGGTAGCGATGGCCGTGCATGGCCTGACCAGTCTGCCGTTCGCACTGGCGATGGCGGGTGTGTTGCTGTCCTGGTTCTTCTACCTGAAGCGTCCGGATATCCCCGCCGCGATTGCCAAGCGTCTGAGCTTCGTCAATCGTGTGCTTGACAACAAGTATTACTTCGACCGCTTCAACGAGATCGTGTTCGCCGGTGGCGCGCGCGGCTTGGGGCAGTTCCTGTGGAAATTCGGCGATCAGACGGTGATCGATGGCGCCGTTGTCAATGGCTCGGCAGGTTTCGTCGGCTGGCTGGCACGCGTCTCACGTCTGTTGCAGACCGGTTATGTTTATCACTATGCGTTCTGGGTCATTTTCGGTGTGGTCATCCTGCTCGTCTGGGGCCCGTACCTGCGCACGGTGGGAGCCGGCTCCTGAGCTGTTTGAAGATATGAACTTGAATTCCACGCGACTACACATTAACGGAAACTGCAGATGACCGCTGTGCCTTACCTCAGTCTTTCCATCTGGATACCGATCCTCGGTGGCCTGCTCGTGCTGGCCACCGGTTCTGATCGCAATGCCCAGGTTGCGCGCGTCATCGCTCTGATCACGGCTATCGCTGGTCTGCTGGTGACGATTCCGCTCTACACACATTTCAATGTGGCGAGCGCGGCCATGCAGTTCCAGGAGAGCACGCCCTGGATTCCGTATATCCGCATCAATTACGCTCTGGGCGTGGATGGCATCTCGATGCCGTTCATCCTGCTCAACAGTTTCATCACCCTGATTGTGGTGGTCGCCGGCTGGGAAGTGATCCAGACCAAGGTGGCGCAGTACATGGCCGCCTTCCTGATCATGTCGGGCCTGCTCAACGGCATCTTCTCGGCGCTCGACGCCGTGCTGTTCTACGTGTTCTTCGAAGCTTCGCTGATCCCGCTGTACCTGATCATCGGTATCTGGGGCGGCGCCAACCGCGTCTATGCGGCGATCAAGTTCTTCCTCTACACGCTGCTCGGTTCGCTGGTGATGCTGGTGGCTTTCATCTACCTGTTCCTCAACTCGGGCGGCAGCTTCAACATCCAGGACTGGCATGCCCTGCGTCTGTCCCTGCCGGTGCAGCAATGGATCTTCTGGGCCTTCCTGCTGTCCTTCGCGGTCAAGGTGCCGATGTGGCCGGTGCACACCTGGTTGCCGGATGCCCACGTTGAAGCGCCGACCGGTGGCTCGGTGGTGCTCGCTGCAATCGCGCTGAAGCTCGGTGCTTACGGCTTCCTGCGGTTCTCGCTGCCCATCGTTCCGGACGCCAGCCAGTACTTCGCGCCGCTGATGATCACCCTGTCGCTGATCGCCGTCATCTACATCGGCTTTGTGGCGCTGGTGCAGACCGACATGAAGAAGCTCGTGGCGTATTCCTCGATCTCGCACATGGGCTTTGTGACCCTCGGTTTCTTCATGTTCAACGCGCTGGGTGTTGAAGGTGCGCTGGTGCAGATGATTTCGCACGGCTTTGTTTCGGGCGCGATGTTCCTCTGCATCGGTGTGCTCTACGATCGCATGCACAGCCGTCGCATTGCTGACTACGGTGGTGTGGTCAACACCATGCCCAAGTTCGCTGCGCTGTTCATGCTGTTCTCGATGGCCAATGCCGGTCTGCCGGCAACCAGCGGTTTCATCGGTGAATTCATGGTCGTGCTGGGCGCCGTCAAGTTCAATTTCTGGATCGGTTTTGCCGCTGCGACCACCCTCATCATGGGTGCCGCCTACACGCTCTGGATGTACAAGCGCGTGGTTTTCGGCGCGGTCGCCAATTCGCATGTCGCCGAACTCAAGGACATCAACCCGCGTGAATTCGCTTTCCTGGCCGTGCTGGCAATCTGCGTGCTTGCCATGGGGATCTACCCCATGCCCGTCACTGAAGTCATGCATGCTTCGGTCACCGAGCTGCTGCAACACGTTGCAGCCGGAAAACTCTAAGCCAGGCAAACACACAGGCACAAAATGGAATTCCAGATCCCCGACTTTTATCCCGCAAGCGCAGAGTTCTTCCTCGCCGGCGCGGCTATCCTGACCCTGCTGATCATCTCCTTCGTCAAGCAAGGGGCTGAATGCGTGGCTTACCGTCTGAGCCAGGCGGCGCTGTTGCTGACCGCCTTGCTGACGCTGGCGCCGATCCTCGCCAACATCGACTTCGGCCAGATGTTCGGCAGCAAGAGCTGGACCCTGGAAGGCCTGGGCTTCTCCTTCGGCCACATCGGTTTCACCTTCGGCCAGATGTTCATCAATGACGGCCTCGGTGTGGTCCTCAAGTTCTTCTCCTGCATCAGCGTTGCAGCGGGCCTGTTCTACGGTCGTCGTTACATCGCGGATCGTCGCATCGAGTCGCCCGAGTACTACCTGCTGGTGCTCTTCGCGACCCTCGGTGTGATGGTGCTGATCTCCGCCGGCAGCTTGCTGACGGTGTATCTGGGCCTGGAAATGCTGTCGCTGGCCTCTTACGCACTGGTGGCGATCAATCGCGACTCGATCCAGTCGACCGAAGCCGGCATGAAGTATTTCGTGCTCGGCGCACTGGCCTCCGGCCTGCTGCTCTACGGTATCTCGATGGTCTATGGCGCGACGCAGACCCTCAATATCGTCGATGTCGCCCGCGCGCTGTTCGAACAGCAAGCCAATAACACGGTGATGCTCTTCGGCATGGTCTTCGTGGTCGCCGGCATCGCCTTCAAGCTGGGTGTCGTACCTTTCCACATGTGGATTCCGGACGTCTATCAAGGCGCGCCGACCGCAGTCACCCTGCTGATCGCCACCGCGCCCAAGCTGGCTGCCTTCGCGATGGCGTTTCGCGTGCTGGCCGTGGGCTTCTGGGCCTTTGCCGATCAGTGGCAGAAGATGTTCATCTTCCTCGCCATCGGCTCCATCGTGCTGGGTAATCTGGCGGCCATCGCGCAGACCAATATCAAGCGCATGCTGGCCTATTCGGCAATCTCGCACATGGGCTTCGTGCTGCTGGGCCTGACTTCGGGCGTGGTCAATGGCGATCCCTACCTTGCAGACAATGCCTACGCCGCATCGCTGTTCTATGTGATCACCTATGTGCTGACCTCGCTGGCCGGCTTCGGCATCCTGCTGCTGCTCTCGCGTGCCGGTTTCGAGGCCGAGACGCTCGACGATCTCAAAGGCCTCAACAAGCGCAGCAGCTGGTGGGCGGCGATGATGGCGATCGTGATGTTCTCGATGGCCGGTATTCCGTTCTTCGTCGGCTTCTTCTCGAAGTTCCTGATCCTGCAGTTCGTGGTGGCGACCGACCACATCTGGCTGGCCGTGCTGGCTGTTCTGATGTCGCTGATCGGTGCCTTCTACTACCTGCGTATCGTCAAGCTGATGTTCTTCGATGAGCCGACCGACAATTCGCCGATCACCGCGGGTCTGGGTCTGCGCCTGACGCTGTCGTCGAACGTGTTGATCATCGCCTTGCTCGGTCTGTCGCCGAATCTGCTGATGACCTTCCTCAGCGTCGTCATGCACGGTTCGTTCTGAGCGGGATGAGCGAGACGCGCAATCTCGAAGAGCGCTGCCTGAGCAGCGAGCAGATCTTCGAAGGCGGCCTGCTCAAGGCCTGGCGTGACCGCATCGAGTTGCCGGACGGTTCGCAGTCGGTGCGCGAATACGTCCGCCATCCCGGAGCCAGCGTGGTGATCGCCGAGACGCAGCCGGGTGTGCTGCTGTTCGAGCGCCAGTTCCGCTACCCGGTCGGCCAGGTGTTCATCGAATTCCCGGCCGGCAAGCGCGACCAGGGCGAAGACTTCCTCGCCTGCGCCCAGCGCGAGCTGCGCGAAGAGACGGGCTACCGCGCCGAGTCCTGGCAGCATCTGGGTACCATGCATCCTTGCATCGGCTATTCGGATGAGCGTATCGACATCTTCCTGGCCCGTGAGCTGAGCTATGTCGGCCAGCATCTGGATCAGGGCGAGTTCCTCGAAATCTTCGAGATGTCGCTGGCAGAGGCCGAGCAAGCCGTGCTCGATGGCCGCATCACTGATGCCAAAACCGTCACCTGCCTGTTCTGGGCAGCTAAATACCTCGCTTAATCCGGGCGAAGCGTTTTGTTGACCTGGGGCGCCTGCGGGCGCCCTTTGTTTTTTCCGCATGCATCCTGATTGAGCCCTGTCAACGCTGAGCTACAGGTAAATGCTGATGATGATGCTGAAGCAAGACCATTCGCACAAGGAGCAGCCGCTATGGAAATCATCACCTGGACCGAAGATCTGCGCACCGGGCACACGGACATCGACCAAGATCACCGCGGCTTGTTCGAGCTGCTGGCACGTTTGCAACATGATGGCAGCACCGGCCTGATCAATCAGGAAACGCAAGCCATCGTCGATGCCCTGCGTGAATACACCGAAGCACATTTCTCGCGCGAAGAAGTCTTCATGCGCGAGATCGAGTACCCCGGCTACCCGGCCCACAAAGCCGCGCATGACCGTTTTGTCAGCGATGTCTGCGCGCTGCAGTCGCGCATCGCCCGTGGCGCCCAGACGCCGCAGCTGGATATCCACAATTTGCTCTGTGAGTGGCTGCGCAACCATGTGCTGGTGATGGACAAGGCACTCGCCGCAACCCTGGGTGCGACGGTCTGAACATCGCTGATTGACAGCGTGGCGTCCTGCTCGGGCGCCCCGGGTGTGCATCCATGAAAGCCGCCATGGCCAGCGCTTGCGCTGCCATCGCGGCTTTTTTGCGTCTGCTGGCCGGCCTGCGGGGCGGGGCGCTGCATCAAAGGCCTGCGAGCAGGCACAATCGCGGCTCACGTGTATTTCGCATCTGGAGAATCCCCGCATGAGCGACTGGACGGCCGGCTATGTAGCCGAATGCGGCTATACCTACGGCTATTACCCCGAACTCAATCCGCTGGCGACGCAGCTGGCGTTTGCCCATGCCGGTCTCCCGCTGCCCGTGGTGTCGACGGCCTGTGAGCTGGGCTTCGGCCAGGGCTTGAGCGTCAATATCCACGCCGCGGCGAGCGGCACGCGCTGGTTCGGCAATGATTTCATCCCCGCGCAGGCTGCTTTTGCGCAGCAGCTGGCGGCGATCTCGGGTGCGGCTGCGCAGCTCACGGATCAGAGCTTTGCCGATTTCACCCGGCGCAGCGATCTGCCGGACTTCGATTTCATCGCCATGCACGGCATCTGGAGCTGGGTCTCGGCCGAGAACCGCGCCATCATCATCGATTTCGTGCGCCGCAAGCTCAAGCCGGGCGGTGTGCTCTACATGAGTTACAACGCGCTGCCGGGCTGGTCGGCGTTTGCGCCGATGCGCCAGCTGATGAGCGAGCACGCACGCCGCGCCGCCGCTGCGGGCGATGGCATTGTCCAGCGCATCGACGCAGCAGTCGACTTCGCCGGCGCGCTGCTCGCCACTGATCCGCTGTACCTGCGTTCCAACCCGGCGGTGCTCAATCATTTTCGCCAGGTCGCCGGCCAGGCGCGGCCGTATCTGGCGCATGAGTATTTCAATCGCGACTGGGCGCCGATGTATTTTGCCGAAGTGGCCGATCTGCTGGCGCCGGCTGGCCTCAGCTTTGCCTGCTCGGCCAGCTATTTCGAACATATCGACGCGCTCAACATGACGGCCGAGCAGCAGGCTTTCCTGCTGCGCATCGAGGACGCACGGCTGCGCGAGAGCAGTCGCGACTACATGCTCAACCAGCGCTTCCGCCGCGATTACTGGATCAAGGGGGAAGCGCCGCCGCGCGAGCCCGGCTGGAGCGAGGCGCTGGCCCGGCAGCGGGTGATGCTGATCGTGCCGCGTGCGGAGGTGCCGCCACGCATCGTGGGCTCGCGGGGCGGTCTCGACATGGACCCGGCAGTGTATGGTCCGCTGCTCGACGCACTCGCCACCCAGCAGCCCTGTAGCCTGGGCGAGCTGGCCGAGCGCCTGCAGCCGCAGGGCGTCACGCGGGCGCAGCTGCTGCAGGCGCTGATCATTCTCTGCGGCATGCAGCAGATCGCCAGCGTGCAGGACGCAGTGCTGGCCGCCGCCGCCCGCCCGTGTTGCCAAGCGCTGAATGCCTGGCTCATCGAGCAGGCGACGCACAGCGAGGATCTTGGCCATCTGCTCAGCCCGCTCACCGGTGGCGGAATCGCCGTGTCGCGCCTGCATCAAGTCTTTCTGCAGGCTTTGCCTGCGACGGAATCGCCGGCTGATCTGGCAGGGCATGCGCGCCAGGTGCTCGGCGAAGCGCGGGACTTGGCTGGCGACCAAGATGAGCTGAGCGCCCGCGCCCGGATCTTTGTCGAGCGCCATCTGCCGGTGTTGCGCGCGCTGCAGGTCGTCCCTTAGCCAAAAGAAAAGGCCGCATGCGCGCCATGCTGTTCAGTGAAGGCGTAGGCAGTTTTTAAGCGCTGGATATGGCATCGATATGGCATCGCAAAGCTGGCTGAGAAAGACGAAAGGTCCGCAAAGGGAAGCATGAACTGCTTTTCCTTTGCGGACCTTTGCTGTTTCTTCGCGCCCTTCGCGTCTACAGGCTGGCGCACAAAAATGCACGGTGTCTAATGCATTACTGCATGTGCGGCCTTTTCATAGCGCAGGGCTGAACTTAGCCGCAGGTACCCACGGCGCCGCAGGCGGTGCAGAAGTCGCAGCCATCCTTGCGGATCACCGACAGATTGCCGCATTCGTTGCACAGCCCGCCCTGCATCAGCTGGCTGTCGCCACGTTCACGCGGGGCTTCGAGCAGACCGCTTTCGCGGATCGGGTAGCCTTCTTCATCCAGCACGCCGAGCATGGCGTAGCGGTGGATGATCAGGCGCGCCAGATAGGCCACCGTGCTCGGCCAGTTCTGCTGACGGCGGGTGCCGGGCACGAAGGCCATGAAGTCGCCCAGCGGCTCGGGGTAGTTGAGCAGCTTGCGCAGCTTCATGCCGATCCAGCCCGGATCGACGACGCGCATGTCGAGCGACAGCAGGCGCGCCAGGCCATCGAGGGCGCGCGGGTAGTTGCCCGACAGCCACATCGAGTACGGGCGGGTGACGCCGTCGGGCAGGCTGATTTCCTTGAGGCCCAGCACGAACTCTTCGCCGGTGGCCGGGTTATTGATGTCCACCGTCCACGACAGGGTGCCATCGGTACCGGTTTTCGGTTCCTGCACGCTGAACACCGCGTCTTGCAGCGGGGTGTCGCCCTGGCTCTCGAAGGCGCCGAGCTTTTCGCAGCGGTAGCGCACGACTTGGGCAAAGGCGGAGACCACGCCGGGCACGCGGCGATGCTCGCCATGCGGCGGGAAAGGCAGCTCGAAACCGGATTCGCCGACCGTGAAGGCCAGTGCGTCGAGCTTGAGCTTGAGCCAGGCGCGGTCATTGGCGCGCATGTCCATCGACAAGGTCTTGGCGACGGCGCCGAGGCCGCGCGGCTGGTCAGCACCATTGACCCACACTTCGAAGGGGAAGGCGCCGCGCGTGCGTTCGTCTTCGCTGGCATCGGCATGGCCGACGAAGATGGCGAAGGAGCCTTGCGGGCTGCTCAGCATGTAGGTCCACGAGCTGTTGCCGTCCGGCATGTCGGGGCGGCCCGGCCAGCGCAGGCTGGAGAGCACCGGCGCGGGCAGCGAGGGAATCGTCAGGCGGCGGTTGGCGTCATTGACCACCACATCGTGCGGCGCGCGCTTCTCTTCCTTGGCCTGGGTTGATTCGACCGACAGCACCGAGCCGAGCACGCTGTTCGGGCGATAGGTGGCCAGACCCTTGAGGCCGGCCTTCCAGGCCGACATGTAGAGGTCTTCGAAGTCGCTGTACGGATAGTCTTCCGGCACATTGACGGTCTTCGAGATGCTGGTGTCGACGTAGGGCGCGACGGCCGCGACCATGTCCTTGTGCGCCTGGGCGGAGATTTCCAGCGCGGTGACGAAGTAGGGCGGCAGCGCTTCGACATTGCCGCCGAGGTGCTTGTAGAGGCGCCAGGCGTAGTCTTCAACCGCGTACTGCTTGTGGGTGCCGTCGGCCATGCGCTTCTTGCGCTGGTAAGTCCAGGAGAAGGGCGGTTCGATGCCGTTGGAGGCGTTGTCGGCAAAGGCCAGGGAGATGGTGCCGGTG
The DNA here is from genome assembly GCF_039631295.1 of Uliginosibacterium sediminicola. Classification (NCBI taxonomy): domain Bacteria; kingdom Pseudomonadati; phylum Pseudomonadota; class Betaproteobacteria; order Rhodocyclales; family Zoogloeaceae; genus Uliginosibacterium; species Uliginosibacterium sediminicola. The sequence goes on from NZ_JBDIVE010000008.1 coordinate 106,463, forward strand.
GGCGCGATCGACAGCAGGTGCGAGTTGCGGATGCCGTGCTTGCGGATCTGTTCCTTGATCTCGGCCGGCAGGCGCGAGGCAAAGTTGCCGCCGGAGAGGTAGAGGTCGGCATTGAACAGCGGGAAGGCGCCACGCTCGCGGGCCAGTTCGACCGAGGCCAGGTAGGCGCGGTCGCGCATCAGGATGCTGATTTCGCTGGCCTTGGCGCGCGCCTCCGGCGTGTCGTAACGCAGACCGAGCATGATCAGCGCATCGCCCAGACCGGTGAAACCCAGGCCGACACGGCGCTTGCTGGCCGCCTCTGCCTGCTGCTGCGGCAGCGGCCAGTGGGTGGTGTCGAGCACGTTGTCGAGCATGCGCACCGAGGTGTCGACAACCTTGCCGAAGGCGGCTTCATCAAAGCGGGCCTTGGCACTGAACGGATCGCGCACGAAGTTGGTCAGGTTGATCGAGCCCAGGCAGCAGCAGCCGTAGGGCGGCAACGGTTGCTCGGCGCAGGGATTGGTGGCTTCAATCGTCTCGCAGTAGTAGAGATTGTTGTCCTTGTTCATACGGTCGAGGAACAGGATGCCCGGCTCGGCGTGGTCGTAGGTCGAGCGCATGATTTGCTCCCACAGCTCGCGTGCCGGCAGCTTGCGGTACACCCACCAGCCGTCGTCACGTTGCCAGGCGCCGGCGGCCATGATGTCGGCCGCCGGTTCGGCGCGGTGCGCCAGTTCGACTTCGCCATCGACTTCAACGGCCTTCATGAACACATCGGTCACTGCCACCGAGATGTTGAAATTGGACAGATCGCCCTTGTCCTTGGCGTGGATGAAGGCTTCGATGTCCGGGTGGTCGCAGCGCAACACGCCCATCTGCGCGCCACGGCGGGCGCCGGCCGATTCGACGGTCTCGCAGCTGCGGTCGAAAACGCGCATATAGCTCACCGGGCCGCTGGCGCGCGACTGCGTGCCACGCACCAGGGCGCCCGAGGGGCGGATGCTGGAGAAATCGTAGCCCACGCCACCACCACGGCGCATGGTCTCGGCCGCATGGGCCAGGGCCGTGTAGATGCCGGGGCGCGCATCGACTTCCTCGGTCACCGAGTCGCCAACGGGCTGCACGAAGCAGTTGATGAGGGTGGCCGACAGCTTGGTGCCGGCCGCCGAGTTGATGCGGCCGGCGGGCACGAAGCCTTGTTCCTGCGCCGACAGGAAGCGCTCTTCCCACTGTGCGCGCTTGTCTTCGGACTCGATGCTGGCCAGGGCGCGGGCCACGCGCAGGCGCACATCCAGCGCCGTTTTCTCGTCACCCTTGGCATACTTCTCGATCAATACTTCGCCCGCTATTTCCTGTTCGGTCAGCGGTGCGATGGTGGTGACTTGTTTGCTCACGTACTCACTCCGTCAATATCTTGATTTGAAAGATTCTGTTCTTGTCTCTCAGTGCAGGGGCAGTCCCAGCGAGCGCAGCATTTCCTGCAATTGCGCCTCGCAGTGACTGATCAATACCGGTAGTTCGCCCGGCTCGATGTCGGCCAGTGACAGCACATCGAGGTCGAGCTGGCCCACCATGTCGTCGAGCGCAGCCTCTGCTTCGCAGTGCTCGTCGATCTGGCGCGCCGTGTTGAGGATGGCGGCAAGGCGCAGATGCTCGCCGGCCTGTTCCGGATGCAGCTGGGCGCCCAGGGTCACGCCGATGCTCAGCGGCAGTTGCCAGGAAGAGGCCAGCGCCGCGCCGACTTCGGCAAAGTCGCAACCGATGATCTGCCGTTCGCGCTCGGCACGTGCCTTGAGCGAAGCTTGCGTGCCGTCCATGGACAGCTCGATGAGATCCGGAATCGCCTGATACATCACCAGATGCCCCATGTCGGCCAACAGGCCGAGCAGGAACACCCGTTCGCCGTCGCTCTTGTGATGCCGCTCGGCAATCCCGCGGCAGAGCAGGGCGCAGCGTACCGAGCTGCGCCAGAAGCGCGCCATGTCCATGCGATTGGGGCGGATGCCGCCAAAGCTGGTGGCGATGGCGCTGGTCAGCACCAGATCGCCGACCTGTTCCAGACCGATCAGATTGATCGCCCGGCTGACCGTTTCGATGCGCCGTGAAAAGCCGTAGAACGCCGAATTGGCCAGGCGCAGCAGGCTTGCACTGAGCGCTGGCTCGCTGCCGATCTGCTCGGCCAGTTGCTGGATGGAGGCCTCCGGATCGTCCAGCGTTCGGCGGATGCGGAAATAAACGCTGGGCAGGCTGGCCAGCTTGTCAAGACTTGCAACCAGCTCTTGAGCCACATGCATGCGCAGCACTCCGTGTTAGGCAGGGGTTGAACAGTATGCGTGAAAAAGCGCCAGCGCGCATACCTTAGGCGCAGTGCGCGCGGCGGGCTTTGACCGAGAATAAGACTGGCCGTTTAGATCCGCGTCAGCTGCCACAGCTCGCAGGAGGCCAGGCGCTCACTCACGCCCTCCAGCCGGAAGCGCAGATCGCCCTCGCGCTGCGCCACGCGCAAGACCATGCCGACCGTTACGTCATCGTGTGGCGCCAGCATCGCCGGGCCGCCGTCAAAACACACGCTGCGCGGCAGCAGGAGCACCGGAATCGAATGCGTGCTGCCATCGGCGAGCGTCTTTTCGATCAGGGTCGGCAAAGCGCTGCCGCTGAGGCGTTCGAGGCCGATATTGCAGCCCTCATCCTCATGGCGCAGCCGGCGCGTCACGCAGATGTGCACGTGGGAGCGTTCGAGCGGGCGCATCGCGACCACCTCGCCAATGCTCACCGGCAGAGTGTGTGCGCTGGCTTGGCGCAAGCCGAAGCCGGAGCGGCTCTGATCGAGAATGCGCCATTCGCTGGCCACCGACAGACCCGCACCAGCGCCTTGCAGGCGGTCTGACTCGCGGCGGCGGAAGGCGGTGCTGCTGAGGAACTGGCGGATTGCATCGAAGCCGCTGACCAGCTCGGCCAGCGGCAGGTAATCCTCGCGTGTGTGGCGCCGGGTCTTGGCCTCCGACCATTGCTCGACGCAGCGCGACAGCATGTAGGCGTAGGACGCTTCGTTGGCGACCATCGGCAAGCCCAGCTTGGTGGCGTGCAGACCCTGGCGCAGTCCGGCCAGGTGATGGCGTGCGCGTGCCAGCAGCTCGCGGCAATCGAGCACGCGCTCCTTATCGCCCAGAACCTGATCGGCGCGCAGCTGGCTCGGCCCGCGTGGGCCATTGCCGAAGACGAAGAGGCCGGCGCTGGTGTCCTCGAACAGGGAGACTTCCTTGCGCAGCTTGGCCAGATGGCCGAAGCGCTCGATGTAGAAGCGGATCCGGCCCAGTTCGCTGTTTTCCAGGCTGGCCGGATCACAGAGGCTCATCAGGCATTCGCGGGCGATGGCCTGTTCAAGGGTGTCGCTGCTGCCGGGGATTGCCGGTTGGTTGAGCAAGGCGTATTGCTCGCCAATCTCCAGCAGCTTGCGCAAGAGCTTCCAGCGACGCGGTGAGCCGGCGGCGTGCGCACGATGCACGACGGCGGAACGGCGATTGATCAGCTGTGCGGCGCGCAGCATGGCCATGGCGAAGGTCTTGCCGTGCAGGCGACGCTGGATGCTGCTCGGCTTGATCGTCTGCACAATGTGCAGATGCGCTTCGGACAGGCTTTTGAGCAGGCGGTCGGCGGTGTTGGCGGCGGCCTTGCTGGCCGAATCCAGCGGCAGGCGGCAGGCGTCCAGCTGCGCTTCGAGGCGCTTGAGCAGCGGTTCGGCGTGCTGGGCGAGCTGTTCAAGCTGGCGGAAGCGGCGGCTCGGCGAGACGCTGCTGTGGGCGACCGCCTTGGCGCGCTCGGCCAGACTGTCGAGCACCACCAGCGGCTGTTCCGCAGGCAGTCCGGCGACCCAGCTCGACATCTCGCGGGTCGAGGGCGCGATGCTGAAACTGACGGCGGGCAGGACGCTTTGCAGAAAGCCAAAGCGCGCCAGGCGGGGCGGAAGTCGGATATCCAAGTGATGCTCGCGGCGGGTCTGGAAAGGCAATCGGGCAGTACTCAGTGAGGATGAGTCTGCCCGATTGCATTATGCACCGTGGTCGGCGCACAGACAGCGGAGGCCGCGCACCGGTCGCTGCTGGCGGTCCAGCGGGCGGTGCAGCGGGTGGAAGGTGTTTTGCCGCAGCTCGGTCGCGCCCTCAGGCCAGGCTGGGTGGCGTGAGCAGGCGCTCGATCAGGGTGATGCGGTCGCGTACCATCAGGCGGCGCTTCTTGAGGCGATGAAGAACCAGCTCGTCGTCGTAAGGGGCTGCCTGTTGTCCCAGATGCGAGATGGTGTCATCGATCTGGCGATGTTCGTCGCGCAGCGATGACAGGCGGGTTTCAAGACTTGTCGCTTGCGCGATGATGCCGTCCATCATTTTTCCTCCAGCTTGTCTGAGCATGACCGTTAAAAGAGTAATGCAGCTGCTTTGCTGCATCGCCGAGAAACATTATTTTTCAACTAACGGCTTGAAGTTCCGCAGGTTTAACCCGATTTTTAAAACAAGGTCATCTTTTCGGGTGACCGATTCCGATAAAGGGGGCTGCCATGCAGGTCGTACTGAACAACCCGATTCTCTATGTGGTTGACTATCCCGATGTCGATGGTCTTGAAGCCATCGACAAGCGGCGCGCACGTGGCATGTATCTCTTTGGCGACGCAGCCCAGCGCTTTCGCGATGAGCTGGCCGATGCCCTCAAGCGTGGTGAAGGGGCTGATGAACTGGATCTGTGTATCGACCAGTTCGATGGCTTGTTCACCCAGCCTGCAATCTATCAGTGAGCGGCGGCTCGCTATCTGTTCAGCGTAGACAGCTGGCCGTGAATTAGTTCATCAGGACAAACCTCAAGTCTTTGTTGCATGCGGATTTGTTCGCCCAAGAAAACGGCCCTGCAGGCTGACGCCTGCAGGGCCGTTTCATTGCCTGAGCAAACGGTGCTGGCTTATTTCGGACCGGCGTTGGCCTGCACGATGCTCGGGATATTGGTGGTATCCGCCGTGTAGGTATAAGCGCCGACGGGCGAGCCGGTGAACGCTGCGCCGGTGATCTTGGTGCCGGTAACACCGTTGTAGGTGTTGGTGCCGCTCTTCTCGAAGAAGCTGTAGCTGTCACCCGAGGAGTCGAGGCCGAGCTGATTGCTGTTGTTGGTCAGGTAGTAGTAGTTGTACTCGGAGTAGATGACACTGCCGCTACCGATCTGGAAGGCGTTGTACTGTTGCTTCGAGTAAGCCGTGCCATTGGTGGCGGTGATCGTGCCGCTCGGTTGGCCGGTATTGTCGAAGTAGTTGTTGTAGGCATGCACCCAGCCACGGATCAGCGGACGGCCGCGCATGTTGGGGCCGAACCAGTTGTGATGCATGGTCACGCGAAGCTTGTTGCCGCCATAGGTGTAGGAGTCCGACTTGTTGGCGCCGATGACCATGGCCAGGCGTTCGCCGGCCAGATCGCTATCGGTGCCGACCCAGTTCCACACCGGATCCGGATTCATGTCGCGCCAGGCGGCCGTGAAGTAGAAGTGGTTGTAGGAGAGGGTGACATTGTCCGAGGACAGCGACACGCTCATCAGATCATCGCTGATGTCATAGAAGGTGCAGTGATCAATCCAGGCATTGCTGACGCGGCGCAGCGAGACACCCAGGTAGTTGATGCCGACATTGTTCGAGGTGCCATAGACCTGTTTGGGCAGGGCTTGCAGGTCGGCGATGCGGCCGCGGAAGGTGATGTTCTTGACGACGATGTTTTCGATATTGGTGCCGGTCGCCAGGGTTTCGCCGGAGAACTTCAGCTGGATGTTTTCCAGAATCGCTTGGCCGCCGCTGGCGCCTTCGATGGTGGTGTTGTTCCAGCTGGTGGAGGCGAAGGTCAGCGTGGTGAGCGTGGCGCCGCCGTAGATCGTGCCACTGACGATGATGTGATGATTGCCGTTGTTGAAGGCGTTCTTGAGTTCGGTCAGTGTGGTGACGGTCACTGCCGTTGCGGTTGAACCGGTGCCGCTGGAAAAGCCGCCGGTTGCAGCTTCACTCACGGCACTGAGGCCGATCAGTGAAACCACCAGCGCCATACGCGCCATGTTTTTGATGCGGTGAATCATGATTTGTGTCTCCTGATGTTTTTGTGATACCGATAACATTACGCAATCTCCGTTAAAAGAAATTGCTGTTACCGGTAACACAATAGTCTCAACTTAGTCGTTGCAAGGGTTACTAGGGATAACCTGTACGCTGCGTGACGGATTGGAGCTTGCTGCTCAATTGCCGTACGTCCCGTCCGCTGTCTGGCTCGCGTGCACAGGCGGATGAATGCCCATCCGGCGCCCAGCTCCACTAGAATCGGCCTGATTGACAGAGGTGGGCATGAGCAAGGCATTTACCAAAGAGAGTGATCAAGACGACGAGGAAGAGGCGGGCGCCACGCCGGCCTTGCCGCCGGGGACGCGTAACTACATGACGCGGCGCGGTTTCCAGATGCTCAAGAGCGAGCTGGATCAGCTGCTGCGCAAGGAGCGGCCGGAGGTGGTGCAGGTGGTGTCCTGGGCGGCCGGCAACGGTGACCGCTCGGAGAACGGTGACTACATCTACGGCAAGCGTCGCCTGCGCGAGATCGATCGGCGCATCCGGTTCCTGATCAAGCGCCTGGAGTCGGCCGAGGTGGTTGATCCGGCTGATCAGCAGAACGTCGACCAGGTCTTTTTCGGCGCCACGGTGCGCGTCTGCGATGAGGATGGCGAGGAAGCGGAATACCAGATTGTCGGCGTCGACGAAGCGAATGCCACCGAGGGGCGCATCAGCTGGATCTCGCCGATGGCGCGCACCCTGCTCAAGGCGCATGTCGGCGATACCGTCAAGCTGATGACGCCGTCGGGCCCGCGCGAGATCGATATCCTCAGCGTGCGCTACGTCTGAGTCGATGCCGCGCCGCGCCGGCGTCGCACCACGGCCAGCTGCTGCGGCAGGGTGAAGATGAAGCGAGCGCCTTCGCCGGGGCTGGATTCGGCATGGATCTGCCCGCCATGCCGTTCGATGATGCGGCGCACCGAGGCCAGACCGATGCCCATGCCGCCAAAGCCCTGATCCGCATGCAGTTGCTGGAAGGGCTGGAACAGGCGCTTGGTGTGCGCGAGGTCAAAGCCCAGGCCGTTGTCACTCACCGTGTATTGCATGCCCTCGGCCAGCGCTTCGGCGTGGATGCTGATCCGCGTGATCGGCTGGCCGCGCGTGAATTTCCAGGCATTGTGCAGCAGGTTGTAGAGCGCATTGCGCAGCAGAGCTTCATCGCCCTCGGCATGCAGGCCGGGCTGTACGCTGAGCTCGGCCTGACGCTCGGGCTCGGTGATCTGCAGCTCGGCAAAGATCTCTTGCGCCATCTGGCTCAGCTGCAGCGGTTTGATATTGAGCGGGCGGCGCGACACATTGGCGAGGTTGAGCAGTTCATCGATCAGCTCGCCCATGCGCACGCTGGCGCGGGTGATGCGCGAGAGGTGGTCGTGGGCCGTCTCGTCAAGCTGCTCGGCGCAGTCTTCGCGCAAGGCGTGGGCAAAGCCGTTGATGGCGCGCAGCGGCGTGCGCAGATCGTGTGACACCGAGTAGCTGAAGCCGACCAGGTCGCGATTCGATTGCTCTAGCTCGGCGGTGCGCTGGCGCACGCGTTCTTCCAGCGAGGCGTTGATGTCGGCCAGCTCGGCGCGGTCGCGCTCGCGCTGGCGCGCATCGCGAAAAATCACCCAGGTACTCAGGGCCAGCAAGCCCAGCAGCAGGGCGCCGCCGACCACCAGACGGGTGCGCATCTCGAAGTAGTTGCGCAGTGCGACGTTGCGTGGCCGTGCGATGCCGACCAGCAAGGGGTAGTTCTGCAAGCGTCGCCAGGCGACCACACTCTGCTGTCCATCGTTGTTCTGTTCGCCGCTGAAGGCCTGCATTGTGCTGGGACCGGTGTCGAGCATGGCGGGCGGCGCTGGCAGGCGGCGGCTGTTGCCGTCCTGCGGTGGAAAGCGCAGCAGGCTGCGGCCGTCGCTGGCCAGCAGGCTGATGCTGTCACCTGGCGCGAACTGGATGTCATGGTAGAACTCGTCGAAGTAACGGCTGCTGATCCAGCCGCTGACCGCGCCGATGTGTTGCCCGCCCAGGCCACGGATCGGCCGCGTCACCGGGATGAACCATTCCTCGCCTTGACGCTTGAGCCATTTGACCGGCGTTGCAATCGTCAGCGTGTCCTCGATCTTTCCGGCAGCGCTTGTAGGCGGGCTCAGCGCCATGCGCAGCCAGTTCTGCTGCACCAGCAGCAGCGGTTCGCCGCTGACATCGCTGATCGCCAGTGCGCCAGCCTCGGGCGCAGCCTGCAGCCAGTTACGCGCATAGATGCTCAGCGTGGCGAGCGCTTCAGGGCGGATGTGGGTGTCGTTGGCGAGCAGGCGGGCGAGAAACTGCAGGCTGGTATCGACGTGGCCGATGGTGCGTGTGACGTGCTCTTCGAGTGCCCGCGCCAGGCTGGTCAGCTCGGTTTGCTGGCGTTCCAGCTCGCGCTGGCGGTCGCGCGCTTCCAGCGCCCAGATGCTGCCGATGATGAGCACGGCAATCAGCGCATAGGCACCAAAGAAGCTGCGTGCCAGGCTGTTGTAGCGGCGCGCCGCCGGCATGACAGGCGTCTGCGGCGTCGATGCAGTCGATTGCGATGGGGGCTCTTGAATCGTGCTCATTGCGCCCCATATTACGTCGGTCTCCCAAACCTTAGTTTCACGAACAGAAGGAGTTATTCCCATGTCCGACACCGTACAAGCCGAAAAACGCGGTTTCCAGGCCGAGGTCAAGCAGCTCTTGCACCTCATGATCCACTCGCTGTATTCCAACCGCGAGATCTTCCTGCGCGAGCTCGTTTCCAACGCTTCGGATGCCTGTGACAAGCTGCGCTTTGAGGCGCTCGACAAGGCCGAGCTGTTCGAGTCCGACAGCGAGCTGAAGATCCGCGTCGCCTTTGACAAGGCCTCGCGCACCATCACCATCTCGGACAACGGCATCGGCATGAGCCGCGATGACGCCATCGCGCATCTGGGTACCATCGCCAAGTCCGGCACCAAGGAATTCTTCTCCAAGCTCTCCGGCGACAAGCAGCAGGATGCCAATCTGATCGGCCAGTTCGGCGTCGGCTTCTACTCGGCCTTCATCGTCGCCGACAAGGTCACCGTACTGACGCGCCGTGCCGGTCTGGCGGCCGATGCTGGCGTGAAGTGGGAATGCTCGATGGCTGGTGACGAAGCGGGCGAATACACGGTCGAGCCCTACACCAAGGCGATCCGCGGCACCGACATCATCCTCCACCTGCGCGACGGCGAAGACGACCTGCTCTCCGGCTGGAAGCTGCGCAGCATCCTGCGCAAGTATTCCGACCACATCATCCAGCCGATTCTCATGCGCAAGGAAGAGTGGAACCAGGAGAAGGCCGAGAACATCCTCAGCGACGAGGAAGAGACCGTCAACCAGGCCAATGCGCTGTGGACGCGTGCCAAGAACGACATCTCGGACGACGACTACAAGGCTTTCTACAAGCACATCTCGCACGACTACGAAGACCCGCTGGCCTGGAGCCATGCGCGCGTCGAAGGTCGTCACGAATACACGCAGCTGCTCTACATCCCCAAGCGCGCACCGTTCGACCTGTGGGACCGCAACACGCAACACGGCTTGAAGCTCTACGTGCGCCGCGTCTTCATCATGGACGAAGCCGAGAAGCTGCTGCCGCACTACCTGCGCTTCGTGCGCGGCATCGTCGATTCGGCTGATCTGCCGCTCAATGTCTCGCGTGAAATCCTGCAAGAGAGCAAGGACGTCGACACCATCCGCGGTGGTTGTTCCAAGAAGGTGCTGGGTCTGCTCGAGGACCTCGCCGAGAATCGCAAGGAAGACTACACCGAGTTCTGGGGCCAGTTCGGCCGCGTGCTCAAGGAAGGCCTCGGCGAAGATCACGCCAACAAGGACAAGATCGCTGGCCTGCTGCGCTTTGCCTCGACCCACCTCGATTCGCCCGAAGAGTCCGTCTCGCTCAAGGACTACATCGGCCGCATGAAGGAAGGCCAGGAGAAGATCTACTACGTCACCGCCGAGAGCTTCAACGCCGCCAAGAACAGCCCGCACCTCGAAGTGTTCCGCAAGAAAGGCATCGAAGTGCTGCTGCTCGCCGACCGCATCGACGAATGGGCGGTGAGCTACCTCACCGAATTCGACGGCAAGGAAGTCGTCTCTGTCGCCAAGGGCGGCCTCGACCTGGGCAAGCTCGAAGACGAGGAAGAGAAGAAGAAAGTCAGCGAACTGGCCGAAGAGTTCAAGCCCCTGGTCGAGAAGATCCAGGCTTCGCTCGGCGACAAGGTCAAGGAAGTGCGCGTCACCAACCGCCTCACCGACAGCCCGGCCTGCCTGGTCGTCGACGAGCACGACATGGGCGCCAACCTCGCCCGCATGCTAAAGGCCGCCGGCCAGAACGTACCGACCAGCGCACCGATCCTCGAAATCAACACCGAGCATCCTTTCGTGGTGCGTCTGAAGAGCGAGGAAGCCAAGTTCGACGACTGGACCGCAGTGTTGTTCGACCAGGCGCTGCTGGCAGAAGGCGGCACCCTGGATGATCCGGCGACTTTCATCAAGCGCATGAATCAGCTGATGTTGGATCTCAGCAAGTAATCCCAGAGGCCGCAGTCGCGGCCTCTTTTTTTGCCCGGATACACGAGCTCAGCGGAGTCATCGATGAGCTCTGCCTCGATACGCCGCTGCGCGGCACGCGTCACGAACGGGTGGAGAGGGGCTAAGCTTGGCGAGGGGTATTCCGCGAACAAGCTTCGGCGCGGTGTTATGTGCCGAATGTGCTGGTCGAGGGCGAGGCGGGCGAGCAGCATCACGGGCACAGGGTGGCTGTTTGCCTTGGCTCATGCTGTGGTCTGATTCTCAACCTGTTCTATGCAAAAATCCTTATGCTTTTCGCACATTACATAAGGAGACATTTGTGAGGCCTTTCTTCCGTCTGTTTGCGCTGGCCCTTTTTCTCTTGCCCAGCATATCGTCTGCTACGCGTCTGACTGTGTTGCCTGAAGTGGGCGTGTTGCCGCAGGTGCGTCTGGGCGGGGTTCAGGTCGAGGATTGCGATTGGAGCGCGCAGCTGGTGAAAACGCTCAGTGTGGCCGTGGCCAAGGGTAATTACACGCAGATCAGCGGGCATCAGGCCTTGCAGCTGAGCCTTGCGCTGCGCCGCCGGGATGTCGCGCAGCGCGGGCTGGCGTTCGAGGCGGATGTCGGTTTGCGTGTTGGTCTGCTGGCGGGTGGTCACATGATAGCCAGCACCGATGCCGTTGATGAGCGCGAGGGCGTCAAGGCGCCGAGTCAGGCATGTGATGCCTTGCGTGCGGTGGTGCCGGCTCTGGTGGAATCGATCGGGGACTGGCTGAGCGAGGTTCAGGTGCCGCAATGTGCGCAGGACTGCGAAGACGTTCTGCCGGATCAGCCCTTGTTTGTGGCAGCCTCGATTACCGAGATTGCCGCCGGCGTGCGTAACGATGCTGCGCGCGACGAATGCCGCTGGCTGGACTACATGCCGGCCCAGATAGCGGGCGCCTTCAACCAGCTGGACAAGAACGTCTATATGCAAGCGCCGCCGCTGATCGTTAAGAAAAATCACCAGCCTGCGCCGGGTGTGCGGACCCTGATCTTGAAGCTCGGCGATGCACGCAGCACAGCGAATGGATCATCCGCCAATTTGCCGGACCTGCGTGGCGAACTCTACGCCGGGCGGATGCTGCTGGGCAGCTTCCAGACCAAGCCGCGCTCCAGCACTTTTGGCTCGGCTTTCGGCGCCAGCCTGTGCAATCAGCTGGTAAGTCTGAGCGACAAGGCTGCTGAAGCCATTGCCGAGTGGCTGAAGCTGCCCAGGCTCGACGCTCAGCTTTGAGTTTCTTATTTGGCGGGCGCGGATTGCGCCACCGCTGCGCTCTGCAGCTGCTCGCCGATGATCGATGCCTCGCCCAGGGGCATCGCCCACATGCCTACTTTGTCGGCCTTGGCGCGGGCCTGCAGTGCATGCAGGTCCTTGCGCGCCGGCGAGGCGGTGGCGAGGCCGGCGGAGACCAGGGATTCGCCGACGTGTTCGGTGCCCACCTGCACGTCGCCTTCGAGCACGCCATCGGGCGCGATGCGCACGTTGGTGACCAGCACATTGCGACCGAACACCAGGGTGCGTAGCGCCAGGTCGGCGTCGTAGGCTGCCTTCTGGTCCTCCGGCAGGCTCAGGTCGCGTACGCGCAGATTGGCCAGCTCGTTGGCGGCGAGGGATTTATCCACGGTGATCGACATGGTGATGCCGTTCGAGGTGGTCATCACGAAGCCACGGAAGCTGGCCGGTACCTTGCGCGGATCAATCACCTGCTGGGTTGGCGCATCGATCGGATTGCCCAGCGCCGAATATTGGGCGGCCGAGCTGATCTTGATCTCCTCGGCCGGCTTGTTCAGCCCGAAGTAGTAATAGGCGCCGGCTGCGCCGAGTGCTGCGACAAGCGTGACTGCGAGGAGGATTTTTTTCATGGCGATTTTATTGTTTTTGAAACGTGTGGTCGGTAGCTGGATGGCGAGGGGGCATCTTGCTGCAGGGTTTTTAAGGCTCTGTCATGCGCAGTATATCGTCCAAGCTATTTTTGGCGCGGCTTGTTATGCATGGGGCTCTTCGCGTAAGCACGTGGCGTCGAGGACATTATTGTCGCAGTGCTCGGGGTTTTCGCGCGACGGCGAGGCGGCAAGGTGATAAACGGCGTGCTTTGCGCCCCTGCTGGTCATTCGCCGGGGGCTCGACGTCGCAGCCGGATGGATGCCAAGCCGGCTGAGGGGCTAAACGCCTGCAACACAGGCAGGTGGATGTCCTACACTGGGAGTGGATGTTGCTCTGACAGGCAGAATTCCAAGCCTGTTGCCTGAGTTGCGAGAGACACGCTGATGAACGCTAATTCCACACTTTCACCGAGCGGGCTGGCAGGGCTCTCTGGCCTTACGCCAGTGGCATTCTCTGCGCTGAGCGGTGCAAGTGGCAGCAGCAGCGTGCAGCTGACTCCCACGCCGTCGAGCATCGTGCAGCTCTCGGGGCTGGCCCAGGTGCTGTCGGCCAGCGCCAGCCTGGGCAGCAGCATTCAGTCACTGCAGGGCGAAGCACGGACGGCCACGCCGGACAGCGTGCAGAGCGCTGCGACAAGCTTTGTCGCGGCCTTCAATCAGCTGCAGGGCAAGCTTGGCGAGGCCGCATTTCTTTCTGGCGATGGCGCTGCGGACAACTTGATTGAAAATTTCGCCTTGAGTCTGAACGCAGCGAGCACGGCGAAGACTGATGCCTCGCTGGCCAGCCTGCAGGCAATGGGCATCCGCGTCGAGGTGTCGACAGCGCAGGGGAGCGGACAAGTCCTGCTGAGCCTGCAGCTGGACCCGACGCGCCTGGACGCGGCGGCGACGGACGATCCCGCTGGCACCCTGCGTACGCTGGGCGAGGCCGCCGCCAGTCTGCTGGCGCCCATCACCCGTTTTGAGGCGCAGGCCAGCAGCTCGGCCAGCGCGCTGGCCGGTGGCGAGCTGAGCAGCGGCGAGCTGCTCGCGAATCTGCTCAGCAGTACGGCCAGCACTGCAGGCACGCAATTGATCACCCCGGACATCAGCAGCCTGGCGGTCGACAGCAGTAGCGGCCCGGTGGCGCGCAGCGCGGCAGTGACGGCCACATCGCTTGCCGACACGACGCGTGCGAGCAGCGTACAAAGCACCGCGATGACAGCGCCAGCGCAGACGAGTGCAGCCCGGACGACTGTCAATGCCGAGCCCGCCGAGGCCCGTGTGGTGGCAGATCAGACCGAGCTGAGCGTGGCGGAGACGACTGACTCCACCGCGCCAAGTCCGAGCCAGACCGCTGCGACACAAAGCGCCGCCGCGCAGGGCGCGGTGCGGCCAGCCATGGCCGATCCGGCGCTCAGCACCCAGGCGGCCAATCCTTTCTACGCCGGCAGTGTAGCGGCCTATCTGCAGAATGCCCTGAGTCCGCCTGCGTCGGCCGCCCGCCCGCTGGAGATCGAGTTGCCCGAACCGGTGGCGGCGGTGGCGGCGGTCAGGGCCGTACGCGGACTGTCGGCCTGAGCGCTGGTTCGCTCGGACTACTCAGATCGCGCAGCCGTCGACACCGCATTGCGGCAGGCTCGTCGCCTGTGCCGGCGCCGGTACCCGTGCGCTGAGGAAGTCCGTCCAGGCTTGCGGCTGACCCAGGAAGCGGCCGATGTCCAGCGTCTCCAGGCGACCGTCGGCGTGTTCCAGCGCGATGGTCGGGAAGCCCTGGCCGCCCGCGCGCGCCAGCCACTGGCGGCTGTCGCGGAAATGCGCATCGGTGGCTGCACCTTCCAGGCGCTCGAAGGCGGCCTTGAAGCTGGCCTCATCCAGCCCCAGCTCCGCAGCAAGCGCGAGGATCACGCTTTGATCCGCGATGCGGCGACCTTCGGCATAGTGTGCGTGCTGCAGGCGATGCGCCATCTCCAGACCGCGTCCGGCAAGCTCTTCGGCGGCGAGGATGGCGGTGCTCGGCGGTGCCGAATCCATCAGCGCCGTGTTGTCGCGCAGCAGGCCTTCGAAATAGGCCTCGCCGAAGGGCTGGCCGGTGAGCTGGGCGATGCGCTGGTCATGCGGCATGACGTAGTCGCGCCATTGCGGTGTCACGTGCTGGCGGCGCGCGCCGGTGAGCATGCCGCCGCTGTGGAACGTGATTTTGAGGCCCGGCAGGGCCTGGCTGGCCTTGATCAGCGGCGCCACGGCGTAGCACCAGCCGCAGAGCGGGTCGAAAATGTAGTGCAGGTTTGTCATGCTGTGTCCTTTCGCGGCAAGCCGGCCAAAGCTGGCGCGGCTTGCCCGGGAGTCTGGGATTCGGCTTGTGGGTTCAGTTGCCTGCGCTTACCACTTCATCTCGCCCTTGATCACCTTGGCCGAGATCTCGAGGCTGGCCGGTTCGCCGACATCGGGGTAGCTGGTCTTCATGGCGCCAATCAGTTCGGCTGAATCCTTGGCCTTGGCCGCTTCGGCTTCGAACTTCTGGATGTAGCCGCTGGTGAACTTTACCGCAGCCAGACCCTTGGGCGCGGCGCCCAGGTAGTGGCCGGGCACCACGGCGACCGGCTTCAGTGCCGCGATGCTGTTGAGCGTGGCCTGCCAGTTCTGACGCGATTGCGGGCTTTGCGTATCAGCGATCCAGACGTGGGTAGCGCTGAACACATTGATGCCGCCGGTAACCGTCTTCAGCGAGGGAATCCACAGGTAGCTGCGCTCCGGCGCCGCACTCTTGAGGCCCTTGATGCTGATGCGCTGACCTTCGAGCTTGAGCGTGTCGCCCTTGATCACTTCGGGCAGCACCAGCTTTTGCGGCGCGTTGTTCTTGAGGATCGGGCCCCAGTAGGCGAGCTTGCCGTCCATCGTTGCCTTGATGTGCTCGACCGTCGGCGCGGTGGCGAGGATCTTGGCTGCGGGGAAGGCGGCCTGGATCACGTCGAGACCGAAGTAGAAGTCCGGATCGCCGTGGCTGATATAGACCGTGCTCAGCGTCTTGCCGCTGGCCTTGATCTTCTGCACCAGGGCTTCGGCGTCGTTGCGCTGGAACTGCGCGTCGACAAGGATCACCTCGTGTGCGCCGGCAATGATTGTCGAGCTGACCGGGAAGATTGCTTTGTCGCCCGGGTTGTAGACCTCCAGGCTCAGGCCGGCGGCGCCTGCTGAGCTGGCGGCCAGCAGGCCGAGGGTGGCGAGGGTGAGGGAAATCGAGCTGCGCTTCATGGTGTTCGTCCTTGTGTGTGCGTTGCGATGGCTGAATCTTAGGTTGCACATATCGAACGAAAAAGCCGCTATAGTGCAATGAATAGTTGCGTCAATCGGACGAATCATGGACCGCATCCTCGCCGCACAAGTCTTTGTGAACATCAGCGAACGCGGCAGCCTGGCGGCGGCGGCCGAGGCGCTGGATATGTCGCGCGCCATGGTGACGCGTTATCTGGCAGAGATGGAGGATTGGGCCGGCGCCCGCCTGCTGCACCGTACGACGCGTCGCCTGGGGCTGACAGCGGCCGGCGAGGTCACCCTGGCGCGCTGCCGCGAGATGCTGGCGCTGGCCGAGCAGATGCCTTCGGCGGCCGATGCGGCGGCGGCTGAACCGGCCGGCATGTTGCGTATTGCCTGTGCGCAGTCCTTGGCGCAGGCCAGCCTGGCTTCGGCGGTGGCGGCGTATCTGCAGCGCTACCCGCGCACGGCGGTCGATTTGCTGATCGGCAACAAGGCGATCAATCTGGTGGAAGAGCGCATCGATCTGGCGATCCGCATCACCAACCAGCTCGATCCCAATCTCATCGCCCGCCCGCTGGGCTCATGCCCCTCGCTGATCTGCGCAGCGCCGTCCTACCTCAAGGCGCACGGCACGCCACAACGCGCCGAGGATCTGGCCCTGCACAACTGCCTGACCTATTCCTACTTCGGCAAGAGCTTGTGGAATTTCGAACGCGACGGCGAAGCGCTGAGCGTGCCGGTCAGCGGCAATCTCAGCGCCAATGAATCCCTGGTGCTGTTGCAGGCAGCCGTGGCTGGCGCCGGCATCACCATGCAGCCGGTGTATTCGGCGGCGCCGCTGATTGCCAGCGGTGCGCTGCTGGCGATCCTGCCGCAGGAAACACCACAGGCCTTGGGCATCCACGGCATCTACAGCTCGCGCCAGCACCAGTCGGCGACCCTGCGCAGCATGCTGGACTTTCTCGTCGACTGGTTCCGCGACTGAGCGGGAGACTTATTTGTAGCGCTGTGGCGTCGGGGCCGGGATGAGGTTGGCGCTGGCGATGCGCTGATCCCGGCGCAAGCGCGTCTGGACCTCGCCGATCTTGTCGACGCCAACGGCAACCTGGATGTAGTTGCTGTTGGCGAACACGGTCGCCAGCTCCGGATGTGCGGCGGCATAGCTGGCGGCGCTGCCGGGCGTGGCCATGACCAGGGTCAGCCCGGCCTGGCGGTAGCTCAGTTGCCCGCTTTCCGGGTCGCGCAAGGCGACAAGATCCGTGATGCCGGGGATCTCCGCCTTGCCGAGCTTTTTCGCGCCGATGACTTGCCACAGCCGCCCATCGATCTGCACGGCGCTCTCGCCGGACGGAATCTGATCGAGCTGCAGTATTTGCGCCAGTGATTCGCGGCTCATGTTCGCCAGGGTATTGCCATTACCCGGCGGCAGGCTGGGCGGGGCAGGCTGGGCTTCGGCATCCTGCGGCGAATTCGCACCGCTACCACCACCGCCCGCTGAGGGCTGCCCCGCGCCGCTTGCGGCCGAGGCGGCGAGGGCCGCCGCTGGTGCGGCGCCCTCATCGGCAGCGTGGCTGTTGGCCATGACGATCAGCCCGACAAGCAGCGCGATTACAATCACCACCAGTGCTCCCCAGATCCATCGTTTAGCGAGCATTCTGCCAGCACTCCTTACAGGCTGTAGGACGTGAGTGTGGCCTTAACATCGGCGCTGCTCTTGAAGCTCACGCCGGTGCCCACACTCATGACCTTGACCGACCAGGTGCCGCTGAGCGCTTCACCATAGAAGGCATTGGTGAAGATGCGCAGCTTTTGCTGACCGCCAACTTGCAGCAGATTGGGGCCGACCGCCAGGTTCGAGGGGTTGTAACGCGAGCCGGCGAGGAAGTTGCCAAAGGCCGGCAACACCACCGAATTGACGCCGCTGCTGGCCCCTGCGGGGATGTGCTGCAGCTCGATCTGCACGGAGCCGAGATTGAGCGGCGAGCCCGTGGTGTTGTTGAGCGTCACATCGATCTGCATGGTGCCGGTCGGCACGGCGGAGGAGAAGCTCGGCGTCAGCGTCTGGATGACGGTATTGGCCTTGCTGCTGCTACCCGCGTCGAGCGAAGCGGTGGTCGAACTGATGCGCGAACTGTCGATGTCGCCGCTACGACGGCCCGCCGGGGTGCTGAAGTTCTGTGCCAGCGTCACGGCCGCCGTCGCATCCACCAGACCAAAGCCATAGCGGTTGTGGAAGTTAAAGCCCGCTGCATTGGTCTGCCAGGCCGGCATGATGTCGATGCTGCCTGCTGCGCCATTGCCGGTGAAGCTCACCGCAGCGGCGCTGGCATCCACCTTGCGCGCGGTCTTGGCAAGGATGTAGCCGACGTCTTGCCAGCTCAGGTTGGCATTCTGTTCGAGCATCAGCGCGACCACGCCAGCGACCGAGGGCGTGGCGGCCGAAGTGCCGTTCATGGTGCCGGTGTAGTTGCAGTTGGTGTCATTGCTCGAACGGCCAAACAGGTCGGCAATCCGCTTGGGGAACCATTCGCTGTTGAAGATCGCATCGATCAGGGCGGTGAAGAAGGCACGCCAGCCACCACTCGGGCGCGTCACCGTGGTGCCCTGGGCATTGGTGATCGAATCGGGATTGTCAGCGCCGGCGCCGCAGCCCTGATTGTCGGTGGTGACGATGGCTGCGCGATCCGTGCCGAATTCGCCGCCGAAACCGGTAATCCAGTTGGCCGCCGAGGCGCTCGAATAGGTCGAGGCGAGGCCGGTGTTGGAGATCGCGGCAACCTGATACATGTACGGCTTGTTCATGTAGGTCTGGTTGCTGTCACCGCAGCTGACCGGCGCCGACAGGAGGCCATTGATCAGCGGTGCGCCGTCCTGCGCGTTGAACAGCGCCTGGATGGCGGCGACGCTGGAGCAGTCGGTCGTAATCCTGGTGGTGCCATCCTTCAGCAGCGCATTGGCGTCAGTCTGGTACTCATTACCGGTGGCTTGCAGGTAGATATTGCCCTTGCCGCCGCGACCGTTCTTGACGCCCCATTGCACAGCCTGATGGATCGGGTCCGCGTCGGCGTCCGTGGCGGGAATATCCAGCGGCAGGGCTGCGTCATAGCCGGCGCTGTAGTTGAAGATGGCGACGCCGTCGGCGCGAGAGGCGAACTGCGTGGTCGTCGCATCACCCGTTGCGGCCAGGCTCTTGGCGCCAAAGGCGAGCAGTTGCTGGTTGTTCTGGTTGGCGCCGGAATAGCCGACCAGAGAGGCATAAGGTGCCGTGCCGCGCGAGCCCTTGCCGTTCCAGCCGACTGCAGCAGCGACCCCTGCGACGCCGGTGCCGTGGTCGAGCGACTTGGCATTGGCAGCAGGTGTCGGGTCGTCACTGCTCTTGGTGAAATTGAAGGACTTGGTCGTCGTGGTGCTGACCACATTGGCGGCCAGATCTTCGTGGGTCACATCCAGACCGCTGTCGATCACGGCAATCGTGACGCCCTTGCCGGTGCAGCCTTTGCCAGCGTTGTGCGCGGCTTTGACATTGGCATCAATGCCGGCCAGTGCGCCGGTATTGTCGTCGGCCGATACGACCTGAGTTGCGCCGGTATTTTCCAGGTGCCAGGCGGCGCTGTAGAGCGGGTCAGCTGCGCCGGGGGCATTGCTGGGGCCGGTCGAGCCGCAGAAGGCGGTCACGCTGCTGGCGCTGGATGCCGCGCTACTCGCCGCCGTGCTACTCGCAGCCGCGCTGCTGGTGCTGCTCGTGGCCTTGCTGCTGGCGGCGCTGCTTGCTGCGGCACTGCTGGCTACCGCACTGCTGGCGGCTGCACTGCTGGCGGCGGAACTGGAACTGCTGCTCGGCGTTGCACTGCTGGTCGAGCTGCTTGAGTTGCTACTGCTGGCGGCAGCGCTACTTGCATTGCCTGCCGATGAAGATGTGTTGCCCGATAAAGCCGTGCTCGTGCTGGGGCTGCCGCCACCGCCGCCGCAACTGGCCAGAACCAGTGTGCTCAGCAGGCAGAAGACGAGGTGATTGATTGCGGTCCGACGCATGCAGTAACTCTCCCTGAAGCTTGATTGGCCTGGGCGTACAGCACTCAGTCAAGACCGCTGCCCGCCCTTGGTAACTTTTTGACGAGCGCTCTGGCCCGTGAAAATCCTTGACCTGCGAGAGCCGGATTTTCATTTTTTGCCATGTATACAAGACGGGATGCGGCGGATCAAGTAATTTTTTAACAGATCGTGTGAGGGTTCATGTTTTTGCGTAAAAACCTTCAGCGTCAGCGCTTCGCTCACAGCCATCCGCGCAAGCATTGTTTTGCTGTGCGGATGGCTGTTTGCCCTGGTCAGCTCAGCGCAAGCCGATGGGTGCGCGTGGCCGGGTCAGCACATCGGGCTGCAGGATTTCATCGAGCTGGGCGCGGCTGAGCAGCCCGCGTGCCAGCACCAGCTCATAGACGCTGGCACCGCTGAGCAAGGCTTCTTGCGCGATTTCGGTGGCATTGGCGTAGCCGATATAGGGATTCAGCGCGGTGACCAGGCCAATCGAGTTCTCGACGCTGCGCCGCAGTTGCTCGCGATTGGCGCTGATGCCGCGCACACAGCGCTCGGCCAGGGTCAGGCAGCCGGCGCGCAGGTGGGCGACGCTCTTGAACAGGCTGTGAGCGATGATCGGCTCGAAGGCATTGAGCTGCAGTTGCCCGGCTTCGGCGGCGAAGCTGATGGTGACATCGTTGCCGATCACCTCGAAGGCGATCTGGTTGACGACTTCCGGGATCACCGGATTGACCTTGCCGGGCATGATCGAAGAACCAGCCTGCATCGGTGGCAGATTGATCTCGCCGAGGCCGGCGCGCGGCCCGGAGGCGAGCAGGCGCAAGTCGTTGCAGACCTTGGAGAGCTTGACCGCGACACGCTTGAGCACGCCGGAGAGCTGCACGAAGCTGCCACAGTCCTGGGTGGCTTCGACCAGGTTGGGCGCGGTCAGCACCGGAATGCCGGTGATGCCGGCCAGATGCTGGCGGACCAGGCCGGCGTATTCCGGGTGTGCATTGATGCCGGTGCCGATGGCGGTGGCGCCGAGATTGATCTCACAGATCAGCAGCGATGCTTCGCGCAGGCGGGCGATATCCTCGCTGAGCATCTCCTCATAGGTCGAGAATTCCTGGCCGAGCGTCATCGGCACCGCGTCCTGCAGCTGGGTGCGGCCCATCTTGAGCACATCGGCGAATTCGCGCGCCTTGTCGCCAAAGGCATCGCGCAGCACCTGCATGGCGGCGATCAGCTGCTGCACGCCGACATAGCCGGCCAGCTTGAGCGCGGTGGGATACACGTCATTGGTGCTCTGGCTCATATTGACGTGCTCGTTGGGATGCAGCTGGGCGTAGTCGCCGCGCGCATGGCCGAGGATCTCCAGCGCCCGGTTGGCGATCACCTCGTTGGCGTTCATATTGGTCGAGGTGCCGGCGCCGCCCTGGATCACATCGACGACAAAATGCGCGTGCAGCGCGCCGCCGCGGACTTCCTGGCAAGCCTGGATGATCGCGCTGGCACGGGTTGCGTCGAGCAGGCCCAGCTGCAGATTGGTCTGCGCCGCAGCCTGCTTGATCGCGGCGAGCGCCTTGATCAGCTCCGGGTAAATGGAGATCGGTGTGCCGCTGATCGGGAAGTTTTCAATCGCGCGCAGGGTGTGCACACCGTAATAGGCGCTGGCCGGCACGGCGCGTTCGCCGAGCAGGTCGTGTTCCAGACGTTCCGCAGTCATGATGCATCCTTTGTGGTTGGGGGTGTCTGGATACTAGGAAAATTAAGGCCAAGCCTGTACATTTGATGCATTAATTGCATGATGAGCGCCATTTTCCGAATGTGCGCCGGGCCGGGAGGGCGCGATGCAGGTACGCTGGCTGGAGGATTTCCTGAGTCTTGCCGATCTGCGCAGCTTTGCGCGGGCCGCGACACAGCGCAATATTTCGCAGCCCAGCCTGAGCCGTCATCTCCAGGCGCTGGAAGACTGGCTGGGCGTAGAGCTGGTCGATCGTCGCGAGCACGGCGTGCAGCTGACGCCGGCCGGGCGCATCTTTCGCGGCTTCGCGGCCGAACAGCTCAAGCGCACCTATGACATGCGGACCTTGTTGCGCGGCCAGGCGCCAGCGCAGCAGGACGCGGTGCGTTTTGCGGTGGCGCATACCTTGTCGCTGACCTTCTTTCCGCGCTGGCTGCGCGGCATCAAGGAGCAGCTGGGCAATGTGCTGGCCCGCGTCAGCGCGGTGAATGTGCCGGAAGGCGTGACCGCCCTGGTCGAGGGCGCGGTGGATCTGCTGATCATCTACCACCACCCGCAGCTGCCGGCCTTGCTGGATGCCGAGCGCTTTCCCTTTGTCAGCCTCGGTGTTGATCGCATGCTGCCTTTTTCGGCGCCGCGCGAAGACGGCCGGCCGCGCTACGCCTTACCGGCACAGGCGGGCCAGCCAGCGCCCTTGCTGGCGTATGCGCCGGGGTCCTATCTGGCGCACGTGGTCGAGACGATCCTGCTGGCTGCGGCCGAGCGCGCCTATCTGGAGCGTTCTTTCGACACGCATATGTCCGAGGCCCTCAAGGCGATGATCGTCGAGGGGCATGGCTTGGGCTGGTTGCCCGAGAGCTGCGTCGCCCATGAGCGCGCCGAGGGGCATCTGGTGGAAGCGGGCACGGCACAGTGGCGTTGCTCGCTGGAGGTTCGCCTGTATTGCGCACGAGACAATCAGAACCCGCTGGCGCAGCGCATCTGGTCACAGTGCGCTGCTGCGCCACTTGCATGATGCCGGCCGGATGATCTGCGTTCTGCTTAAAAGAACGCTATGCTGCAGTTTGAGCACAGGTGCGGCACTTGCACCGGTTTTTGCGCCAGCGCAGTTCCGGTGTCATGCTGGACGGGCACACTGCAGGCTGGGGGCGCCTGTGTGTGGGGCCAAGGGGAGAGGGGTCGCGGCAATGGGGAAGACATGAATAAGATCCACGGACACTGCCGGATGCAACAGGAAGGCCGCATTCTGCACGCCTGGGTGCAGGGCCCCTGGAATCTGGATCTGGTTCTCTTGTTCCGTGAACAGGCCCAGGCCTTGCTGCCGTCGCTGGCTGCGCAAGGCGCCTGGGGCATGCTGATCGAGTTCGATGGAGATGCGGTGTGCCCGCTCGACGCCACCCTGGCCATCCATGAGATGGCGGAAGACCATTCACGCAACTGGCAACGCGCCGCCACCGCCTATGTGGTCGGCCCGCAGGTCGGTGGTTATCAATTCATGAATCGCGTCTGGCATGGCATCTACCAGCAGGTCGGCAGCTGGGCGAGCTTTGATGCCCTTGACCCGGCGCTGGACTGGCTCAACGACCAGCTCGATGAACTCGAGGCGCCGCAGTCGCAACGCCTCAGCGGCGGCTGATGCCGCTCGCTGAGCGCAAGGCCTCGGCCAGATCCTTGACCGACATGGCGTAGAAGCTGGAGCGGTTGTAGCGTGTGATGACGTAGAAATTCTGCAGACCCAGCCAGTACTCGGTGGCCTCGCCAGGGGTGACCAGATCGATCAGCGCCGCTTTTTCGCCATTTGCCAGTTCTGCCTGGCTGCTCACGCCAGCTTGGCGCAGCGTATCTGCTGAGAGACTGGGTGTGAAGCCGGCGGCGAGCAGTGCGCTGGCGTCGCGGCCATCGGCGAGCGTGGCGCGCAGCGCAATGCGGCCATCGCGTTGCCAGCCGTTTTCGGACAGATAGCTGGCGACACTGCCGATCGCATCAGCCGCGCTATTGCGCAGGTCGATCACGCCGTCGTGATCGAAATCCACCGCAAAAGCGCGAATGCTGCTCGGCAGGAACTGCGGCAGACCGATGGCGCCGGCATACGAGCCCTTGAAGTCGAGGGCGCTGACGTGGCGCTCATGCGCCAGCTGGAACAGTGATTCGAGCTCGCGGCGGAACAGGTCGGCACGCGGCGGGTAATCGAAAGCCAGGGTGGCGAGCGCGGCGACCGTGCTGAAGCTGCCGGTATTGCGGCCATAGACGGTTTCGACGCCGATGATGGCGGCGATGATCTCGCGCGGCACGCCGTACTGCGCCTCGGCGGCAGCCAGTGTGGCGGCATTGTCGCTCATGAAGCGCTGGCCGTGGCTGATGCGGATCGGCTCGACAAAGCGCGCGCGATAGCGCTTCCAGGAGCGCACCAGAGGATTGGCCGAGGGCTTGATCAGATCGATCACCTTGGGCACCGGCGTGACCTCGGCGAGCGTCTGTTCGAGTTCGGCGCGTGGCAGGTTCAGGCGCAGGCTGACATCACTGATGAAGTCCTGCACATCCTGGCGCAGCAGGTAGCTGCCCTTGCCGCCGGGCGCCGGTTCGAGCGGGGTGTTCTGGGCGCAGGCCGAGGTGCCGAGCAGGGCGGGTAGCAGGCAGACAAGAGCAAGAAGCTGACGCATGGACCGTGGTGATTTCAAGTGGAGCCCAGGCTGGCGCTCAGGGTTTTGATGCGCGCACGCAGCGTGCTGATGTCGTCTGCATGGGCGGCGAGCTTGCCGTAGCGCAGGCGCGCGTAAAGCTCGGCAATGCCCTGCAGGTTATCAGCTTGTGCCGGATATTGCAGGCTCAGCCGTGCGGCATAGGCGGCCGGCGTCTCCCAGCTGTGGCGTGCATGTCCACGCCGCGCCATCTGCTTGCAAAAGCGCTGCCAGCTGCGATCGAGCGCATCGGCACGCGCATATTTGGGGGCCAGGCGCCAGATCAGCCACAGCAACCACAGCCCGGCGCTGCCGGCCATCAGGCTGACCAGCATGCGCCAGTCGGCGTCGGCAAAACCCAGGCTGCGCAGCATTGCCATCTGGCGCTGGGCGTTATAGCCGAGCACCCACAGATTCCAGGTATTACCCAGCGCTTCCCAGCGGTAGCGCAGATTGCGCAGCCAGCCGATATCGGTGCGCACCATGAAGGGCAGGGCGTCGCTGGGCGGCAAGCTGCTCTCCAGACCGCGTTCGTCAATGCGTCGCGGAAAGCTCTCGGCGGTCGGGTCGACGCGTAGCCAGCCGCGTTCGGGCAGCCACACTTCGGCCCAGGCATGGGCGTCGGACTGGCGCACGACCAGGGTGCCATCGAGCGGATTGACTTCGCCGCCCTGATAGCCGGTCACTACCCGCGCCGACAGACCGGCCGCGCGGGCGAGCACCACGAAGGCCGCCGCAAAGTGTTCGCAGAAGCCGCTGCGGGTGACGAACAGGAAGTCATCGACGCTGTTGCGTCCGGTGGGCGGCGGCGACAGCGTGTATTGCAGGCTGCGGCTGCGCATCAGATCGATCACCGCACGCAGGCGTTCGGGGGCGCGTAGCCAGCGCCCGCCGATTTCTTCGCCGCTGGCGATGGCACGCGGATTGAAGCCCGGCGGCAGGCGCTGCATGATCTCCAGCAGCTCCGCTGATTCATTGAGGCCGACCACGATGTCCGGGTAGGAGCGCAAGTTGTAGCGCGTGCGCTGGCGCACCGGCGCACTGGCGATCAGGCCGTTGTCGTAGCTGAAGCGCCCGCTGTCACTGCGCAGCGGGTAATCGAGGCTGAGCAGCCAGCGCAGATTATTCGGCTCCAGGGTGATGCTGTAATCCCAGCTGCGGCCGATTTCCTCGTAACTGGCGCGGCTGCGTGGCGGCGCCAGCAGCGGCCTCCATTCTTCGCCATTGAACAGTCCCAGCACCGGGCCGCGCCAGTAGCGCTCGGCCGGCGGCGGAATGGCGCCCTTGAAGCTGGCACGGAAGGCGATGCCACCGGTTGGCACCAGCTTGCTGATGCTGGCGCTGTCCATGCGATCCGACAAACCCGTGCTGCCCGTATAGGCATCCAGCGGCATGCCCCACAGCGGCCCTTCGATGCGCGGGAAGAGCAGGAATAGCAGCAGCATCAGCGGCAGGCCGAGGCCGAGCAAGCGGCCGCCCAGACGCAGCGACTCGCCGAGCGGCAGCGCCGGGCGCTGGGTGCGCGCGGCGCAGGCGATGGCGAACAGGCTGGCAGCACCCGCCGCGATGGCAACGATGGCCGACTGCTCATGCAGGAACATGCCGACGATGAGGAAGAAGGCCAGCAACAGGGTGACGCGGATGTCGCGCGTGCGCTGCGTCTCCAGCAGCTTGAGCGGCAAGAGCTGGCACAGCGCGGCGAGCCCCGGCAGGCGGCCGACCGGATTGCCGTAGGCAAACAGGATCAGCGCCAGCGCCACCAGGGCCAGCGGCAGCTGTACCAGACGGCGCGGCGTGGCGCGATCCTGCCAGGCCAGGGCCGCGCGCCAGCCGATCAGCAGCGCCGCCAGCAGTGACAGATACCAGGGCTGGAACAAGGCATAGGGCCATAGCGTGATGGCGGCCAGCGCGCAGAGCTGCAACTGCAGCGCTCGCGGAATGCGCGCGGCCTCAGTCATGCTGCGCCTCCGCATGGGCGAACAGCGCCAGCGTCTGCAGACAGAGCAGGTAGTGGCTGGCGTCCTGTGCGGCGTCCAGCTGTACGCCGGGCAGCTGCAGGCTCACCCGCAGCTGCGCCGTTTGCGCTTGCAGCAGCCATTGGCAGAGCTGGGACAGGCGTGCTTCGACATCCAGCGCGGCGGGGAGCTGCTGCCAGCTGAGCGCGAGCTCGGCGTAATCGAGTGGCGTGAAGTGCTTGACCAGCAGGGTGCCGTCGCGCGCCGTGCGGCGCCAGGCGATGCGCCCGGGCGGGTCGCCTGGACGATGTTCGCGCAGGCCGGCGAATTCCTCCTCGGCGAGCGCCAGCGGCTGGCGGGCATCCTGCTGGCCGCTGGCGCCACCGCTGGGCAGGGGCAGATCGCCCGCCGGCTGCGGATAGACGAGCAGCTGCGCATCCGGCTCGATATAGCTCCAGGCGCGCACCCAGCCCAGCGGATAGCGCGTCTCGATTCGCAGTCGCCCGGCGCGCAGCCAGCCACGCCGCTGCGCCGGCAGCGCCATCGGCGAGGCGAGCGTGCCGCTGTGGTCTATGCTCAGGCGTTCGCTGCCGGCCGCATCGAAAATCTGCAGGGCATAGCGGCGCTGTTCGCGCGGGCAATCGAGCTGTACGCGGAATTCCGCCATCTCGCCGGCAAAGCAGGGCTCGCCGGGCTTGAGGTGGATGCGCAGGCCGACCAGGTTATGCCAGGTGGCGAGGATGTGCGCCACGCCGCTGCCAGCAATCAGGAAGGTGAAGGCATAGCCCAGCGAGAGGTTGTAATTGATCGCCGCCAGCAGCATCACCACCAGCATCACTACCACGCCGAGGCCGGCTGCGGTAGGCATGACATAGACGCGGCGCTGCGGCAACACGATCGGTTGCCGCTCGGGTCCGGGCACGCGCTGCATGAGGCGGCGCGCGCGCTCACGCCAGGCGTTCAGGTGCTTGTTGAGGCCAAGTGCAGACACGTGCGGCTCAGGGCAGGGCGACGGCTTCGATCAGTTGCCGCACGCGGGCACCAGCACCGGCACCCGCGCCTTGCAGGCGGTGGCCGGCGACGCTGGGCAGCACGGCCTGCACATCGTCCGGCAAGACGTGATCGCGCCCGGCCAGCAGCGCCCAGGCGCGGGCTGCGGCGAGCAGGCCGATGCCGCTGCGCGGGCTCAAGCCTTGCGCCACGCCGGCCATGCTGCGGCTGGCAGCAAGCAGGCCTTGCACGTAGTCGAGCAGGCGTTCGCCGACATGCACGCTGCTGCAGGCGCGCTGCATGACGAGCAGCTGCTCGGCCGAGCACAGGGGCTGCAGCTGCACCAGCAGTTCGCGGCGGCTTTGCCCGGCGAGCAAGGCACGCTCGGCCACCGCATCCGGCAGGCCGATGCTGATGCGCATCAGGAAGCGGTCGAGCTGCGATTCGGGCAGCGCGAAGGTGCCGATCTGGTGCGAGGGATTCTGCGTGGCGATGACGAAGAAGGGCTCGGGCAGCGCATGCGCCTTGCCATCGACGCTGACCTGCTGTTCTTCCATCGCTTCAAGCAGGGCGCTCTGTGTTTTCGGCGTGCTGCGATTGATTTCGTCGGCCAGCAGCACTTGCGAAAAGATCGGCCCCGGATGGAAGCGGAACACCTGCTCGCGCGCATCGAAGATCGACACGCCGAGCAGGTCGGCGGGCAGCAGATCGCTGGTGAATTGCACGCGCTGGAAGCGCAGGCCCAGGGTCACCGCCAGGGCGTGGGCGAGGGTGGTTTTGCCGACGCCTGGCTGGTCTTCGATCAGCAGATGGCCACGGGCCAGCAGGCAGGCCAGCGCCAGGCGCAAAGGTTGCGGCTTGCCGAGCACGATCTGCTCGAGCTGGGCGAGGATCTGGCTGGCCAGCTGACTGCTGTGGGCGATATCGGCGTGCTGGGGACCTGCGTTCATGGATGAAACCCTGTTTGTGTGGCGGGATGAAAACTGCATGGGCTGCGCGTGGCGCATGGCAATTTTCAGGATTATTGACCATGAGCAGAAACTATGGGGGCTTCCCGGCCTACTGTGGCTGCGCCTTCCGCTGAGCGGAGGCCCAGACATGCGCCAGTTTGCCGGAGACAAGAGAATGAACAACCCCTTTGCCAGCAGGCAGCCTGCCCCACCAGCGTCGCTCATCGCTGACCGTGGCCTCAAACCCAGTTATGTCAAACGCTTGCCGCCCTGTAATGGCGTCTGTCCGGCCGGCGAGGATACGCAAGCCTGGCTGGCCTTTGCCAGCAAGGGCGAATACGAGACGGCCTGGCGCGTGCTGACCGCGCAGAACCCGCTGCCGGCAGTGATGGGCCGCGTTTGCTATCACCCCTGCGAGGGCGCTTGCAATCGCGGCAAGCTCGACGAAGCGGTGGGCATCAATTCGGTCGAACGCTTCCTCGGCGATGAGGCGATCAAGCACGACTGGCAGTTTGCCTTGCCCGAGCAGGAATCGGGCAAGCATGTGCTGGTGGTCGGCGCGGGGCCCTCGGGCCTGGCTGCCGCCTACCATCTGCGCCGTCTCGGGCATCGGGTGACGATTCGCGAGGCCGGCCCGCTGGCGGGCGGCATGATGCGCTTTGGCATTCCCAAATACCGCCTGCCGCGCGAAGTGCTCGAAGCCGAGGTGCAGCGCATCGTCAAGATGGGCGTCAAGCTTGAACTCAATACCAAGGTCGAACGCATTCTCGACGCCATGAAGGAAGGTTTCGACGCCGCCTTCCTGGCCGTCGGCGCACACATCGCCAAGCGCACCAGCATTCCGGCCGGTACGTCGGCACGCATCCTCGACGCGGTGTCGGTGCTGCGCAGCATGGAGGGCGAGGAGATGCCGATGCTCGGCCGCCGCGTGGTGGTCTATGGCGGCGGCAATACCGCGATTGACGTGGCGCGCACCGCCAAGCGCCTGGGCGCCACCGAGGCGATCATCGTCTATCGGCGCACCCGCGACAAAATGCCGGCGCATGATTTCGAGGTCGAAGAGGCGCTGCAGGAAGGCGTCATGATGAAGTGGCTGTCGACCATCAAGGAAGTCGGCGAAGGCGCCATCACCGTCGAAAAGGTAGTGCTCGATGAGAGCGGCAAGGCCGTGCCGACCGGCGAATTCGAGACCCTGGCGGCTGACTCGGTGGTGCTGGCGCTGGGCCAGGATGTCGATTTGTCCCTGCTCGACGAGGTGCCTGGCCTGAGCATCAAAAATGGCAGTGTGGAAGTGGCGGAAAACATGATGACCGGCTACCCGGGCATCTTCGCCGGCGGTGACATGGTGCCGTCGGAGCGCACGGTGACGGTTGGTGTCGGCCACGGCAAGCTGGCGGCCCGTCATATCGACGCCTGGCTGCGCGGCGTCAAGCATGTGGTTGCGCCGCGAGCCGAGATGGCCTCGCTCGACAAGCTCAATACCTGGTACTACAGCGATGCGCCGCAGTCGGTGCGGCCGATGCTCGATGTGCTGCGCCGGCAGAGCACGTTTGACGAGGTACAGGGCGGGCTCGATAGCGAGACGGCGCTGTTCGAGGCGCGGCGCTGCATGTCCTGCGGCAACTGCTTCGAATGCGACTGCTGCTACAACGTCTGCCCGACCCAGGCGGTGATCAAGCTCGGGCCGGGCAAGAAGTTCGAGTTCAATTACGAGGCCTGCAACAACTGCGGCCTCTGCGCGGGCGAGTGCCCCTGCGGCGCGATCAAGAACGAGCTGGTCGGCGCTTGAGCTTTGCCCTGCGCCGCAGACCGCATCAGGGCTGCGGCGGCTGACCGAGGCGCTGGCGCCGGGTCAGTTCGGGGAAGCTGCGCATCCACACGGCGACCACCACCAGGGTGCCGATGCCGCCGACCAGGACTGACCACACCGCGCCCCACCAGGCGGCGGTGACGCCGGACTCGAATTCGCCGAGCTGGTTGGAAGCGCCGATGAAGATCGAATTGACCGCGCTGACGCGGCCACGCATGTCGTCCGGCGTTTCCAGCTGCACCAGGGACTGACGGATCACCACGCTGATCATGTCGGCGATGCCGGTGACGAACAGCGCCGCCAGCGACAGCACGAAGGAATGCGACAGCGCGAAGATGATGGTGCCGACGCCGAAGATCGCCACGGCGCCGAACATGATCTTGCCGACATTGCGCTCGAAGGGGTGACGGGTCAGCCAGATCGAGGTGAGCAAGGCGCCTGCCGCCGGTGCGCCACGCAACATGCCCAGCCCGAGCGGGCCGACCATCAGCACATCGCGCGCAAAGATCGGCAGCAGCGCCGTGGCGCCGCCGAGCAACACGGCAAACAGATCCAGCGAAATGGCGCCGAGCACGGCCTTGCGATGCCAGATGAATTGCACCCCGGCAAACAGGCTCTGCAAGCTCACCGGCTCGCGTCTGAGCGTTTGTTGCTGTTCCAGACGCATCAGCCAGAAACAGCCGGCCGACACCAGCGAGAGCAGCGCGCACAGCGCATACACCACGCTGGCACCCAGGGCATACAGCAGGCCGCCGAGTGCCGGGCCGACGATGATTGCGAACTGTGTGCCGGATGAGGCAAGTGCCAGCGCACGCGGCAAGTGCTGTGTTGGCACGGTCAGCGGTGCCAGCGCTTGCTGGGTCGGCAACTGGAAGGCCTTGGCGGTGCCGATCAGGAAGGAGCAGATGAGGATCAGCTCGCGATTGATCCAGTGCTCATGCGTGCTCAGCAGCAGCACGCCGACCAGCAGCACTTGCAGTGTCAGGCACAGGCTGAGGATCAGGCGCCGTTCGTAGCGATCAGCCACATGACCGACCACCAGGGTGAACAACAGTGCCGGCGCAAACTGCACCAGGCCGACCAGGCCCAGATCCATCGCGCTGTTGGTCAGATCGTACATCTGCCAGCCGATGGCCACGGCCAGCATGTTGTTGGCCATCGAGGTGAAAACGCGCCCCAGCCAGAACAGCAGGAAGGGGCGATGCTGGAATAGAGGGAAGTCCTGGCCTGCCACAGTGTTCAGAATTTGAAGTCCAGCAGTGAGCCGCTTTCGCGCTGGGTGATCGTGATGCGGCGGGTTTGCGGCGACAGGTCGAACACGATCTGGTTGTTGTCCGAGTCATAGCGCCAGTCCGCCGGATTGACGCCGGTGACGCTGCGCGGTGCCGTGGCCTGGCTGACGCGCAGGGTGGTCGCCTGCGGCTGGCTGATGTCCAGGGTGATGATCTTGCCTTTGAGGCTGATGTCGATATCCAGCGGACGATCTGCGTCCAGGCTCAGCCAGTTCGATTTGAGGCGCCGTGCGGCAACGACCACCAGCTGCGCTTCCTGTTCGTCACGTTTGCCGATCCAGCCGGCTGCGCCGTCGATCTCGATGCCCTCGGCACGGATGCGCTGTTCGTCCTGGCGTGCGATGTAGACGCGATCTTCCTTGCCATCGCGGGTCAGCGCCAGGGCAAAGCCGCGCGAAGCGGGCAGGCTGCGCGCACTGGCGTCTTCCGCCGAGACATCCGCACGGTGCGGATAGAGCAGGCTGAAGAAAGCTTGATCGCGCGCGGCATTGAGGGTGCTGGCGCTCACATGCCATTCATTGGGCATGCGTTGTTCGTAGCCCGGCGCGACCGGCGGTGTGAAAGCATCGGTCTGCTTGAAGGCAAGCTGGCCCGGTGCCGGCCAGAACAGTTGCACATCGAGGCGCGCCGCGTTGCGAGCGATGCCGATGCTGTTATGGCTTGCGTCGATGTTCATCTTGTCACGCGCGTGCAGCAGCCACTGGAATTGCGCCGGCGCTTTGGCACTCAGCTCATCGAGCATCACGAAGTAGCGCTTGTCCACGAAGAACACATGGCGCAATGCCTGATTGGCCTGCTGGCTGTAGGCCTCGCGTGCGTCGCCGGTGGTGAAGGTGAAATGCTCACCCTGCACAAAGCGCGTAATGCGCCCGCGGGCCGCGGCCGACTTGATCGGCTGCCCCTCGCCATTGATCAGGATGGCGTTCTTGGCGGCGGTGCTGCGCGTCCAGCCCTTGTGGTGCGGGCTGTCGTACCACTCGCGATAGCCCGAGGAGATCGCCAGCGGCTCGCCGAAGGCATTGATCACAAAGCTGTTCTGGTCGGCAAAGCTGTGGCTGGCCGAGCCGTAAGGGCTGGACTTGAAGCCGAGCATGATGTCGTTGGCCTTGTCGCCAAAGTTCGAGTGCATCGCCACCCAGCCAATATCGTCGAAATAGCGGCTGGCCGGCAAAGCCTTGAGGCCGATCTCCTGCAGGCTGGTGCGGCGCGTGCGGAACACCTGCAAGAGGGTGTCGATGGCATTGAATTCGTAGTAGCTGAAGCCGCTCGGGTAACGCGGATTGAGCGTGTGGGCGTAGCCGTAGAGATAAGGGTCTTGCAGCAACAAGGCGAACTTCTCGACCAGCATGGCCATGCTCGGCGAGGGCGCCATCACATTGGTCAGGTCGCCAAAGGAGCTGGCCGCGTAAGGCTGCTGGAAGTAGCTGGCAAACCACGCCGTGTTGCGGAAGAAGGGACGCTGCAAAACATCGTCGAAGCCCAGCAGTTGCATCGCTTCGAGAAAGCGCAGGTGCTGGGTCATGCCGGTGGACCAGTAGTTCAGGCCCTCGGCCCAGCCGCCTGCATCGCCGCCCCACACCGGGAACTGGCGCAGGTAATACTCATAGCTCCAGGCCAGCCAGGCCGGCGCTGCGCTCGATTCGTGATACAGCGCCAGACCGCCCAGACCCAGGGTCGAGATGAAGCGCAGCGGATGGCTCAGCGAATTGTCGGGCGCACTCGGGCGGCTCAACGAGAACTTCGGCTGGATGCGATCAGCCAGCAGTTGCAGGCGTGCCGTCAGCGCTGCGCGAACCGTCGTGCGCTCTTCCGGCGTCAGCGCGTTCCAGGCCCAGTCGTAGGCGAAGATCATCGGCCGCAAGTGCTGGATGAACAGCTCGTCATTGGTGCGCAGCACTTCAGCATCGATCTTCCAGCTGGCCAGATGCAGCAGCCAGCGTGCGGCTTCGCGGCCGTAGCGCTGTTCGCCGGTAAGCTGCCAGGCCAGCGCATAGCGCCAGGCCATATTGCCGGTGTCGTTGGCAATGTTGTAACCCTCGCGCCAGGCTTGCGAGCCCTCTTGCGTGCCATTCGACACCGCCAGCGGCTGCGCCGGCAGCGCTTTGCCGTCGATGGCCGGAATCAGCTGCTTGAGCATGGTGCCGCCGTCACCTTCGCGCGGCAGCACCTGCGTGGCGAACTGTTTGAATGCGGATAGCTCCTCAGGTTTGAGCAGCAGGCGCGGATGCTGATCCTGCAGCTTGGCCGAGAAGACGGCGATGCGCGCCTTGACGATGTCGCCATCGGACTCAGCGGCTAGCGCAGCGTGTGAAGTCAGGAAAGTGAGACCGAGGGCCAGCAGCAACTGGCAGGCACGTAGCACGCGAGGCGCGCTGATCAGCATGGAGAGGGCGAGCATGATTTCCTTGGTGTGCGAGCGGCGCAGCAATCAGGGCGCCGTGGCGCGCAGCCGTGATACGGGGGTCCGCAATATAGCATTCGTCCCTGTGCTGAAGGCGAAGTTCCATCAGGCTGGCGACTCAATCGCCGGCCGGTGGCTGAAAACTCGGAAAGTCGGCAGCGTATTTGCCTATCCATTCGGTGGCGGCTGAATGGCCGTCGAGCAGCCGGCCTTCGCGACGCAGCACCTCGTTGCGATAGTGCTCGATGTGGCAGATCTGTTCGACCATGCGCGCCGCGTAGGCATCTTCCTCCTGCATGAACTGGATCCCCAGCTCGTGCCGGCCATCGCACTGGCGGCACCACACCACACGGCCGGCCGCCTCGAAAGGCGGCGAGACGCAATCGATGCAGACATTGACCGGCGTGCCAATCTCCAGCGCGTACTCGATGCGACAGGCGAGGCCGCCGATGCAGACATCCTTGAGCGGCGCATGGCGTTGCTCGGCAACAGCCATGACCTTGATGCGGATCGGTATATCCGTGGGGTGGCGCAGATAAGCGCGTGGTCGTGGCGATGTGACGCCCATGAACGGGATGTCTCGCAGGGAGAGGGAAGCGCATTATGGCGGCATGCCAGGATTTTGAATATTGCTGTCAGCCCCAAGCCGCGCGGCCTCATTTCTCGCGCATTACCCCGTCCACATAGAACCAGCGCCCATCCTCCAACACGAAGCTGCTCAGCTCGTGCATGCGCTGGGCGCGGCCGCCAATGCGGAAGCGCGCCACGAATTCGACCTCGGCGCGCTCGCCCTGGGTTTTTGCGGCGAGTACCTGGAGGCCGATCCACTGCGCGGCATCGCCGCTCAGATCCAGCTCGGCCGGGCGCGTGCTGGGGTGCCAGCTGGCCAGCACATAGTCCGCCAGGCGCAAGGCGTAGGCGCTGTAGCGTGAGCGCATCAGCGCTTCGGCGCTGGCTGCCGGCGTGCCGGCGTGCAGCGGCGCGCAGCAGCTGGCATAGGGCCCCTTGCCGCAGGGGCACGCGGATGGGGTGTTGGTGCGAGGTTTCATGTTCAGAAATCAGCAGGTTCCAGGGGTTCTTCTTCCATCGCGGCGATCTGTTCCTTGAGTTCGAGGATGCGATCCTGCCAGTAGCGCTGGCTGCCAAACCAGGGGAAGGCGCGCGGGAAGGCCGGGTCCAGCCAGCGACGGCCGATCCAGGCGGCGTAGTGGATCAGGCGCAGGGTGCGCAGCGCTTCGATCAGCTGCAGTTCGCGCAGGTCGAAATCGCGGAACTGGCGATAGCCGCGCAGCACGGCGCCCAGCTGCAGGGCGCGGGTGTCGCGCTCGCCGGCGAGCAGCAGCCACAGGTCCTGCACCGCCGGGCCCATGCAGCTATCGTCGAAATCGACAAAGCACGGCCCCTCGTCCCACAGCACATTGCCGGCATGGCAATCGCCGTGGATGCGCAACTGCTGCACCGCGCCGGTCTGCGCGAACAGCGCCTTGACGCCTTGCAAGGCGCGCTCTGCGGTGCCCAGCCAGGCGTCGCGGATGTCGGCGGGCAGTAAGTCTTGCGCAGCGATCCACTGCAGCGCCTCGCTGCCGAAGCGCTCGACGCTGAAAGTCTGGCGCACGCGGTAGTCCTGCTGCTCGCCGACGAGATGGCTGCGGGCGATGAAGCGGCCCATCCAGCGCAGGGTGTCCAGATCGCCCAGCTCCGGCGCACGGCCGCGCATGCGCGGGTAGAGCGCGAAGCGGAATTCGCCATGGCTGTGCAGGCTTTGCCCACCGAAGTTCAGGGGCGCCGCGACGGGAATTTCCGCTGCGGCCAGTTGCTGGGTGAAGGCATGCTCTTCGAGGATCGCCGCATCGCTCCAGCGTCCTGGCCGGTAGAACTTGGCGATCAGCGCTGGCGCATCTTCGATGCCGACCTGATAGACGCGGTTTTCGAAGCTGTTGAGCGCGTGCAGGCGCCCGTCGGTGCGCACGCCCAGACTGTCGATGGCGTCGAGCAGCGCATCGGGCATCAGTTGGGAAAATGGCTGTACAGCGTCGCTCATTACAGGCTTTCGGCTAGGTTAGGGCGTGTTCACAGTAGGCGAGGGGTTGCGCTCGCACGCAATGGGTGCAGGGCAAGGCGCGGCGACGCTGGCAGGGTAGTCTCCTGGCGAGTCGCCGCAACGCAGCCATGCGCCCATTTCGTCCGAGCCCTTCGGGTTGAGGACTATGGCCTGCGCTACTGCGTTGCGCTCCTTGTGCGGGGGAACCACCCCGCACCGCGTCGCACGCCTTGTCCCGCAAGCCATAGTCCTCAACGCAATCCCCTCGCCTACTGTGAACACGCCCTAATTCCCGAGTGTACATGCTGTTGGAAATCTTGCAGGAGTAAGCTCTGGCTTGCGATCAATCCGGTCGCCTCGAAGGGAGTGCATGAATGATTTATTTCTGGCTGATTGTGGCGGTGCTCGCCATCGTCTGCGAAATGTTGAGTGGCACTTTGTATCTTCTCGTCATCGGCCTTGCTGCCGCCTGCGCAGCCGGGCTCGCCTGGTTCGATCAAAGCCTGGTCTTGCAGCTCTTCGCTGCTGCGCTGCTGGCCTTGCTCGGCGGCCTGCTGGTGCGCAAATACCGCAGCCCGGCGCGTGCCGACATGGCCGCCGATCTGCACGGCAAGGCCGAGGTTGCCAGCATCGTGGCGCCGGGGCGCTTGCGTGTGCGCTGGCGTGGCACCGAGTGGGAGGCTGAATGCGCGATCGGCTCTGCTCTTGCGCCGGGCGATGCGGTGAGCATCCTCAGCCAGCAAGGCAATGTCCTGCAAGTGGTGGCGTTTGTGCCGCCCCAACAGCAATAAGGCCGACCGGCCATCACATTACGGAGATTCTCGATCATGATCCAAATCGCATTCGCCCTGGCCTTGCTGGTGGTGGTTTTCTTCTTCGTCGCCCAGGCGATCCGCATCGTGCCGCAGCAGACGGTGTTCATCGTCGAGCGCCTGGGCAAGTTCCACGAGCAACTGCATGCCGGTCTGCATTTCCTGGTGCCCTTTATCGACCGCGTGGCCTATCGTCACTCGATCAAGGAAGTGCCGATGGATGTCGCGCCGCAGATCTGCATCACCAAGGACAATACCCAGGTGCACATCGACGGCATCCTCTACTACCAGATCACCGAT
Organism: Uliginosibacterium sediminicola; assembly: GCF_039631295.1. Lineage (NCBI taxonomy): Bacteria > Pseudomonadati > Pseudomonadota > Betaproteobacteria > Rhodocyclales > Zoogloeaceae > Uliginosibacterium > Uliginosibacterium sediminicola. The sequence goes on from NZ_JBDIVE010000008.1 coordinate 143,252, forward strand.
CCGCGCCTGGCGTCTTACGGCACCGCCAATTACGAGTTCGCCATCGAGCAGCTGGCCAAGACCATGCTGCGTTCGGAAGCGGGCAAGCGCGAGCTCGACCTGCTGCTCGAAGCGCGCAGCGAGATCAATCAGGCCGTTGTCGCGGCGCTTGACGAAGCCTCTGGCGCCTGGGGCGTCAAGGTGCTGCGCTATGAAGTGAAGGACATCACGCCGCCGGAGAGCATCCTGCAAGCCATGGAATTGCAGATCAAGGCGGTGCGCGAGAAGCGTGCGGTGATCGCGCGTTCCGAAGGCGAGCGGCAGGAGCAGATCAACCGTGCCGAGGGCGCCCAGCAGGCCGCGGTGATGACGTCGGACGGCGAGCGTCAGGCGGCGATCAACCGTGCCGAGGGCGAGGCGCGTTCCATTGCGCTCGTCGCGGATGCTACGGCATCAGCGATTCGCGTCGTTGCCGCAGCAATCCAGAGCGACGGCGGCGACAAGGCCATCCAGCTCAAGGTCGCCGAGAAATACGTCGAATCTTTCGGCCAGATCGCCAAGACCGGCAATACGGTTGTCGTGCCGGCCGATCTGGGCAATATGGCCGGGCTGATCAGCGCGGCGATGAGCATTGTGGGCAACAAGCCGGCGAGCTGATCGAAGCCGGCGGGCGGGCGCAAGCTGCGCCCGCTTCAGCCGCCAGCGAGCAGGGAGGCCACCGCGCTGCTTTGCTCGGCGCTGAGCTTGAGTTCCTTGACCAGCTTGCCCAGCGAACCGGTGGCCGTGGTGATGGCACCCGACATGGCCTGGATCTGTGAGCGCAGCGCCTGCACGGCGGCGTTTTTCTGCTCTTCCGTCTGGTTTTGCGCCGACTCGGCGGCAGCCAGCTTTTCTTGCAGCTGTTTGAGCTGCTCTTTCAGCTGACGAATCTGCTTGATGCTGTTCTTGATTGAATCGGGCAAGTCGGCCTTGTCGACATCCTCGTTGGCATTTTTCTTCGCCCCGGCTTTCTTGCTGTCGGCGCTCGCCATGAGGAGCCCCATCGACGAGAGGCTCACGCGCACGCTGCCCTTGTCAGCCTTGGTGCTTGTGCTTTGATCGAGCTTGGGAAGCGCTGATACCGGCAGGCTCGCGGTGATGCTGCTGTCGAATGATGTGTCGATGCTCGTGCTGGAGATCGGATTCATGGCTTTACAAGACAGTCGTTACTGCCAGGCTTAACGGCAGCCTGGCCGCATTTCTGAAGCCAGGCCGGATCGTGCGAGGAGGCTTCAAGCATGCTCAAGGCATGTATTGCCCGCCATTCACATCGAGGATCTGCCCGGTGATGTAGCCGCTCATCGCGTGCGAGGCGAAGAACAGGAAGGCGGGTGCCATTTCTTCAGCCTTGCCGAAGCGCCCGAGCGGGATGCCGTTGCTGATGCGCTGGCGTACTTCATCGTTCTTGTCGGCGTGGAAGGCGGTGTCCACGGTGCCGGGCGAGACGATGTTGAAGCGGATGTCGTCTTGTGTGTGGTAATCGACCCAGTTCTTGTGGATGTTGTGCAGCCAGGCTTTGGCCGCGCCGTAGAGCGAGGCGCCGGGGCCGCCGCCGGTGTGGCCGGCGATTGAGCCGACCGAGATCACGCTGGCGCTCTGGCCGCTGGCCTTGGCCGAGGCGCGCAGATGCGGCAGGGCGGCGCGGGTGGTCATCAGCACCGAGCGCATGTTGAGATCATTGACGGCGTCGAAGAAGGCGTCGTCGATCTCGGGCAGCGGCTTGCGGCCGACCAGACCGCCGGCGTTGTTGATCAGCACGTCGATGCCGCCGAAGCGGGCGACGAAATCGTCGACGAGCTTGGCGCAAGCTGCGCTGTCAGCGAGGTCGGCAGCGAAGAATTCGGCTTCGCCACCATCCTTGCGCAGGTCTTGCAGGATCTCGGCGAGCTCGGCAGGCGCGCGGCGCGCGTTGAGACCGACGTGCGCGCCCTGGGCAGCGAAGGCGCGTGCTGCAGCCAGGCCGATGCCCATGCTGGAGCCGGTGATGAGGACACGTTTGTGGGCAAGATCGGGGAAGTGGGCAGCGCTCATGGTGTGCAGAGGATGTCTGTAGAGGAATGCCGCAATCTACCATTCACGCGCGGTGTGGGGTAAGTCACGGTAAGCTATGGCATGGGCTTCGCTTGCCCACTTTCGTTCCGATTCATACCGAGGTGTCCCCATGTCCGTTCATGCCAAGATCGCTGCCGCGACCGAAACCATCATCGAGCGCAGCCGCGAACGTCGCGCGCGCTATCTGGCGCGGCTCGATGCAGCCATCCCCGGCTCGCCTTATCGTGGCCAGCTTGGCTGTACCAATCTGGCGCATGGCTTTGCGGCCAGTCCGGCCGATGACAAGTTCCGCATCAAGACGATCAAGGCGCCCAATCTGGGCATCATCACCGCTTACAACGACATGCTCTCGGCGCACCAGCCGTTTGGCGACTACCCGGAGCTGATCAAGGCGGCCGCGCGCGAAGTCGGCGCCACAGCGCAGGTTGCGGGCGGCGTGCCGGCAATGTGCGATGGCATCACCCAGGGTCAGCCGGGCATGGAGCTGTCGCTGTTCTCGCGCGACGTGATCGCCATGAGCACGGCGATCAGCCTCTCGCACAATATGTTCGATGCCGGCCTATGCCTGGGCGTCTGCGACAAGATCGTGCCGGGTCTGCTGATGGGCGCGCTGCGCTTTGCGCATCTGCCCTTCATCTTCGTGCCCGCCGGCCCGATGCCGACCGGCATCTCCAATGACCAGAAAGCCAAGGTGCGCCAGCAGTACGCGGCGGGCGAAGTTGGCCAGGACGCCTTGCTCGAAAGTGAGGCACAGTCCTACCACGCGGCGGGTACCTGCACCTTTTATGGCACCGCCAACAGCAACCAGATGCTGATGGAAATCATGGGTCTGCACCTGCCGGGCAGCGCCTTCGTGCCGCCGGGCACAGCGCTGCGCGAAGCGCTGACGCGTGCGGCGACCCAGCGCGCGGTGGAGATCACCGTCGGCAAGCCGGATTTCGCGCCGATCGGTCGCGTGGTCGATGAACGCGCCGTGGTCAATGGCATCGTCGGCCTGCTGGCTACCGGCGGCTCGACCAATCACACCATGCACCTGGTCGCTGCAGCACGCGCGGCCGGCATCCTCATCGACTGGAGCGATTTTGAAGCGCTCTCGCATGTCGTGCCGCTGCTCGCCAAGGTGTACCCGAACGGCAAGGCCGACGTGAACCAGTTCCACGCCGCAGGCGGCATCGGCTGGGTGATCCGCGAACTGCTCGATGCGGGCCTGCTGCACGAAGACGTGCAGACGGTGGTCGGCAACAGCCTGCGCCCCTACGCCACGGCGCCGCGCCTGGAAGGCACGACCCTGGGCTGGCACGCGCTGCCGCAACAAAGCGGTGATGAGGGCATTCTCGCGCCGGTCAGCAAGCCTTTCAGCGCTGACGGCGGTCTGCGCCTCCTGCAGGGCAATCTGGGCCGTGCGGTGATCAAGGTCTCGGCGGTCAAGCCCGAGCATCGCAAGATCACGGCGCCGGCGCGCGTGTTTGAAAGTCAGGACGCTTACCTCGCGGCTGCGCGCGCCAAGCAGCTTGAATGCGACTTCATCGCCGTGCTGCGCTTCCAGGGCCCGAAGGCGATTGGCATGCCCGAGCTGCACCAGCTCACGCCGACGCTCGCCAATCTGCAGGACAAGGGCTTCAAGGTTGCGCTGGTGACCGATGGCCGCATGTCGGGCGCTTCCGGCAAGGTGCCGGCGGCGATCCATGTCTCGCCCGAAGCGGCGGCTGGCGGCCCGCTGGCCCGCGTCAAGGATGGCGATCTGATCGAGCTCGATGCGGACACGGGCAGCCTGCGCTTCCTCGGCGAGCAGGCCGAATTCGATCAGCGCACGGCGGCGACGTTTGACTTGACAGCCATGCAGTACGGCATGGGCCGCGACATGTTCGGCCATTTGCGTGCCTGCGTGAGTGCGGCGGAAGAAGGCGCTTCGGTGCTGACCTTGGAAGACTGAGGTCCGCTCAGGCTGGCCTTGCCGGGCGTCGCGAGCGATGCAGCAAGGCCGGCCAACTGAGCACCCAGGTGTAGAGCGCACCGAACATCAGTACATCAAGCAGCGGCCCGCAGGCGAGGAACAGCAGCGGGATCACGGCGGTGCTCAGCTGGCTGATCAGCAGGCAGTGCAGCACCAGCTTGAGCGGCAGGCTGAGGATCTGGTAGGCGATGATCAGCAGCGTGGCGAGCAGGCGGTTGAACAGCCGCCGTTCGCTGAGGTAGTAGCCGGCGGCCAGCAGGCTGGGCGTGAGCAGCAGCCACAGCAGCGAAAAATCCACCAGTGATTGCGTGTGACGCAGAACGTCCCAGCTGTAGTGATCAGCTTGCAGCTTGATCAGTGCGAGGCTGATGCCATGCGTCACGCACAGTGCTTGCACGACCAGGCGCGCCGGAGTGCTGCGCATGGCCAGCGCGAAGCAGAACACGCCGGTGATGATCACCGCATGCAGGCTGAGTACGAACCAGTCGGCAGCGGCCACGCTGATATCCAGGCCGAAGCGCATGGCCAGGGGCAGTTGTCGCAGCAAGAGTTCGTCTTCGACCAGCGACAGTTCAATCGAGAGTGCGCGCAAGAGCTGGGTGCTCAGCTGCGCCTGAAGCTGGCTGATTGAAGGCAGGGCCAGCAGCAGCATGAGGCTGATGAACAGCGCCAGCAATACCGCCTGGGCAGCGCGGCGGCCGGGCGTCAGGGGCGGCGTCTTGCTGCGCAGCGCACGCAGGCGGCCGGTGGCGGCCATCAGCGCCGAGCTTTGTTCGTCTGCCGGTTCGAGTGAGTGAGGGCCGTTCATGTGCGGGCGCTCTCGGCACAGACTTCGCCGCGCTGGATGGCATGAATCGCACCATGCACGATGCAGCCCTCGTGGATCTGCAGCTGGCGGGCGATGATTGTACTGGGCCGGTTCGGCGTGCCGACGATGGTTTGACTGCCCAGGCTCAGACTACCTGCGCAGCGAATCGGCCCGGCCAGCAGGCAGCATTCGCCGACGCGCATCTCGGCATCGCATTGGATGGCGCCGTGGATGTAGGCGTCGTGATGCACCACTAGTTCGCCCATCACATGCAGCTCGCCCCGTAACTGGCTGCCGGTGCCGACCAGCAGCGAGCCATTGACGATCAGGCGCGCCTTGAGCTGGCGTGCCGGCGGAATGCTCAGATCGCCGTCGACCAGCCAGCGGCCATCGCTCATCTGGCGGGCATGCGCGGGTAGCTGCATTTCCAGGCAGCGCAGCGGCGCCGCCGGGCGGCGCTGGCCGAAGCTGTGGCCAAAGCGGATCCGCGCCGAGAGCAGGCGCTCGAAGCGGGCACGGCGGGCCAGCACGATCTCCTGCCCGGCGCTGGCACAGCCGGCGAGAATGGCGCCTTCGGCTACATCGAGGCGATTGCCGGCGTGAATCCACTGGCGCACGCGTGCCCGCGGGCCGATGACTGCATCGCGCCCGGCCAGTGCGGTGCGCAGCACCACGTTGTGGGCGATGTTCAGCCGCGCCTGGGCATAGACCAGGCGATCGCAGATCAGCTCGCCGGGAATGTCCAGATGGCCCACCGCGAGCAACTGGGTGCGCAGACGCCGTGTCGAGATCTGCAGGTGCTCGGACAGGTAATCATGCGGACCGAGGATCATGAACAATGCGCCGTCCTCACGCGCGCCACGGATCAGGCCGTCGCGTTCGGCGTGTTGCAGCAGATCGCTGAAACTCTCCTGCACGCGCTGCAGGCTGGCCCGCGCCGGAGCATCCCAGGCCGCGCCGATGGGCCAGATGCGCTCGCCAGCGACCGCTACGCCAGCGCGCCAGCGCGATAGCAGCGGCCACAGCGGCAGCAGCAAGAACAGCAGGGCAAGCGGCAGGAAGCTGGCGGCCAGCAGACTCATGTGCCGACTCCTGATAGCTGTGAATGTTCGCTGCTGATCATCGCAGCCTTTGGCTTGATGCCCAGCAGCGCGCACAGTGTGCCGCGTCCGCTGGCCAGCAGGTCGAACAGGAAGACGATCGGGCTCAGCGCCATCAGCGGCGTGGTGTTGCGCCCGCAATAGGTCCGCGTGAGCACGGCACTGGCCGGCAGCGACTGCGGGCGTCCGTTGAGCCCATAGGCGCTGAGTGCGCACAAGGCCAGGCCGCAGGCGGCGGCAAGCCCCTGATCGAGGAAGAACATCGTCAGGCTGGCGCTGGCGAGCAGCAGCCACAACAGGCGCATCAGGCTGTCGGAGAGGCGGCCCAGCTGCGCCGGATGTGGTGCGCGCAGGCCGGGTTCGGCATAGCGGTCACGCGGCGTGCGGGCATTGAGCGCCAGCCAGTTGCCGCGTTGCTGCCAGGCGCTGCCGCTATGCCCGATGGCGACATACTCGTGACACAGAGCGATGCGATAGGCTTGCTGGGTGAGCTTGGCCAGCAGTTCGATCAGCGTGGTGGGTGAGAGCACGTCGATATCATGATCGCTGGCCGCCGAACGGCGGATGCCCAGCAGGGCCATGCCGGGCGGGATGTTGCGGATCTCTTCAACAGCCAGGTTGCCGCGCTGCAGACGTGTCAGGCGTTGCGCCAGGTCGCCGTGCGGGCTCTCGGTATCGGGCAGACAGTCGAGCAGGGCGCCCAGCGAGGGGTCGAAGAAGCGGCTGGCACAGGCGCGGATCAGATGCGGCGCGACGCTCTGTCTATCGTGCAGGGCCAGCAGGATCTCCCCGGCGCCGTGCTGCAAGCCAGCCTGGAAGCAGCGCTGGCTGGTGTCGCCGGAACGGCCTGCGGGCAGCGCCAGCAGACGCCCGGCCCAGTCCTTGGCGACGGCTTCGAGCACGCTTTGCGTGGCGCTGTCCTGTGTTCTGCACAGGGCCAGCACACGTAGGCGCTCAGCCGGGTAGTCCGACTTCTGCAGGCTGGCCAGCATGCTGGCCAGGCGCTGCGCGTCGAGGCTCTCGAAGACGACGGTGAGCAGCGGCCAGGGGGCGAAAGGCAGATGGCTGGGCGCCAGCGGCGTGCCGGAGAGCAGGCGGGCAAGGCTTTGCAGATTGTCACGCAAGAGCTGGAAGGCGAGGAACAGCAGCACAAACCAGAATCCCAGCTTGAACAGCTTGCCCGCGTCACTGTTGGCAAAGGCCGACTCATCTTCTGTGATCGGGCGCAGATGCAGTGTGCGCGATAGCTGCAGACTGAAATCGCTTGGCTCGTGCTCGTCCGGGAACAGGAAGTCCGGCGATGCCGGCTCGCGCTGCAGTTCCGCGTGCTGCGCCAGTTGCAGTCGGAGTGGGGCTTGCGCTGCGCTGGTCCCTGCGAGCATGCACAGGCAGAGCGCACAGCCTGCCAGGCGCAGGGTGCGCAGCAGGAAGTGCGCTGTGGCGTGCCAACTGTGTCTCATCTATTTTTATTGGGATCAGGTCTGGCGCCGCGCCTGGGTTCAGGTGACTTCGAGGTTGTCGATCAGGCGCGTGCCATCGAGTCGCGCGGCCGCCAGAATCACCCGGCTGTCTCCCGGGCCGGGTTCGAGCAGATCGGCACGGCGGCGGATCGCAACATAGTCCGGCTGCCAGCCATGCTGGCGCAGCTGTGCGCAGGCCGCCTCTTCCAGCGCGCGCAGATCCGTCGCGCCCGCATTCAAGGCCGCTGCGATGGCTTGCAGCTGGGCGTAGAGGCGCGGCGCTTCGGCGCGTGCGCTGGCCGACAGATAGCCATTGCGCGAGGAGAGGGCGAGTCCGTCGTCGGCGCGCACGGTGTCGCAGCCGACGACCTCAATGGGCATGTTGAGCTGCTCGACCATGTTGCGGATCACCATCAGCTGCTGGTAATCCTTCTTGCCCAGCAGCGCGGTGTGTGGCTGCACGATGTTGAACAGCTTGCACACCACCGTCGTCACACCCTGGAAGTGGCCCGGCCGTAAGGCGCCTTCGAGGATGTTGTCGTGCGCTGTCGCCGGCACTACCACATAGCTTTGCGGCTGCGGATAGAGCGTGTTTTCGTCGGGCGCGAAGAGGTGCTGCACGCCCGCAGCCTGCAGCTTCTGGCAGTCGGCTTCGAAAGTACGCGGGTACTTGTCGAAATCCTCATGCGGGCCGAACTGCAGGCGATTGACGAAGATGCTCGCCACCACGCAGTCGGCGTGCGCATGGGCTTGCTGCATCAGGCTCACATGGCCGGCGTGCAGATTGCCCATGGTGGGAGCAAAGGCTACTCGTCCAGCTTGCCGCAGCGCGGCGCGCAAGCTGGCAATCGATGTATGGATCTGCATCGTTGTCGGTACCTTGGAAGCGCTCAGCGCTCGGGCGGTACGTAGTCGCGGCTGAGCCAGGCGCTGTTCGGGTAGTTCTGGCGCAGCACGCGTTCGGCGTCGACACGCAGCGACTCCAGCCCCATCTGCTTGTAGCTGGCCGCCATCAGCGCCAGGGTTTCCTCGATCACGCGTGAATCCGGGTGATTGCGCAGCAGGTCCTTGGCGCGGTTGGCGGCGGCCAGCGGCGCGCCACGGCGCAGGTAATAGCGTGCGATGTTCAGTTCGCCGCGGGCCAGAGCGTCGGCAATGTTGATCATGCGCTGGCGCGAATCCGGTGCGTAGATGCTGTTCGGGTAGTTCTGCACCAGCTGCTTGAAGATGTCGAAAGCTTCACGCGTGGCCGCCAGGTCGAGATTGGCCATGTCGCGCTGATAGACGAAATTGAGGATTTCGTCTTCGGGCATCAGTGTGGACAACGCCTTCAGGTAGTAGGCGTAATCGACGTTCGGGTGCTGCGGGTATTGCTTGATGAAGCGGTCGCAGGCTGCGATGGCCGAGGCCGATTCATGCATGCGGTAGTAGGTATAGGCAATTTCGAGCTGCGCTTGCTGCGCCTGACGGCCGTAGGGGAAGGTGGCCTCCAGTTGTTCGAAGCCCTTGATCGCTTGTTCCCAGGAGCCTGAGGACTGCAGCGCCTTCGCTTCATCGAGCATGGCCTGCGGCGATTCGCCCTTGAGGCGGGGAGGTGTGCTGTCGCAAGCCGTGAGGCTGAGCATCAGGCAAAGAACGGCGACTACCGGTACACTGCTTGGGGTGAGCTTGAACATTCCGACACCACTGACAAAAGAGTCCGCCGATTATAGCGGAAGGGCTGAGCCGCCGACGCTCGACATGCAAGTGCCGCGTGAGCTGGCCGGCATGCGCCTCGATGCGGCCATCGCAAAACTGCTACCGGAGCACTCGCGCAGCCGTCTGCAAGCGTGGATCCGCGAGGGTCGCGTCAGCCTCAAAGGCACGCCGGTGCTCGATACGCGCTTCCGGCTGGCGGGCGACGAGGACCTGCAGATCCGGCCCGCACTCGCCGATACCGAGCTGGCCAGCGAGCCTGAAAATATTCCCATTGATGTGGTCTTCGAAGACGAACACATCATCGTGATCAACAAGGCAGCCGGTCTGGTGGTCCATCCGGGCAGCGGTAATCCGCAAGGCACCTTGCAGAACGCGCTGCTGGCGCACGACATTTCGCTCAAGGGTTTGCAGCGCGCCGGCATCGTCCATCGCCTGGACAAGGAAACCTCGGGCCTGATGGTGGTGGCGCGCAGCCTGATCGCGCAGACCGACCTGGTGCGCCAGCTGCAAGAGCGCAGCGTCAAGCGCCATTACGCGGCGCTGGTGATGGGGCAGCCGATTCCTTCCGGCACCGTTGATGCGCCGATCGGCCGTCACCCGACGCAGCGCGTACGCATGGCGGTGGTCGATTCGGGCAAGGAGGCGCGCACGCATTTCAAGGTGGTCGAGCGCTTCAACAACTGTGCGCTGGTTGAATGTGCGCTGGAATCGGGGCGCACGCATCAGATCCGCGTGCACATGACCCACATCGGTCACCCTCTGGTGGGCGATCCGGTCTATGGCGGGCGTCGTCCGCCACCACCGGCCGCCAAGGATTTCAAGCGCCAGGCCCTGCACGCTTTTCGCCTTGGCCTGATTCATCCGCTGACACGCCAGGCCATGCAGTGGGAAGTGCCGCTGGCCGCTGACTTCCAGGCCTTGCTCGAAGCTTTGCGGGCGAGCAGCTGAAGCATGGCTGAGCTGCCTTTCATCACCCCCGACTGGCCCGCGCCCGCGCGCGTCAAAGCGCTGGTGACGACGCGCGCCGGCGGCGTCAGTGTGGCGCCGTGGAACAGCTTCAATCTCGGCCTGCACGTGGGCGATGATGCGCAGCACGTGGCGGAAAACCGCCGCCGCCTGCGCGCGCAGCTGCCGGCCGAACCGCGCTGGCTTGATCAGGTGCACGGCACCAGCGTCTGGACTTGCGAGCAAGCCGGCCCGGCCAGTGCCGATGCGCTGGTGACGCGCTTGCCGGCGCAGGTTTGCGCGATCATGACGGCCGACTGTCTGCCGGTGCTGTTCACCAATCAAGCCGGTACTGTCGTCGCGGCTGCGCATGCGGGCTGGCGCGGCCTGTGCGCCGGCGTGCTTGAACGTAGTCTGGAGGCCATGCAGGAACCTGCCGGGGCGGTGATGGCCTGGCTGGGGCCGGCCATCGGGCCGCAGCAATTCGAGGTCGGGCCGGAAGTGCGCGCAGCTTTCATCGAACAGGCCGCCGAGGCGGCAGAAGCCTTTGTGCCCGGAGCTGAAGACCGCTACTTGGCCGACATCTACCAGCTGGCTCGCCAGCGTCTCTGTGCCGCCGGCATGCGCGCCGAGGCCATTTACGGCGGTGGCTTGTGCACTGTCAGCGAGCCGCAGCGCTTCTTCTCCTATCGCCGCGATCGCGTGACCGGGCGCATGGCCAGTCTGATCTGGCTAGATCAGGGAGGTGACTGAGCGTCTTGTTGCTTAGCCGCTTGCGGGCGTCTGCGTACGAAGATGTACCAGATGATCGACAGCGGCAGTGGCCCCCAGGCAATAAAACCGAGCACCCCTGCAATCAGCGATTCACTGCCCAGTGAGAGCATGAGGGCGACATAGATCCAGGCAATAACGATGGTCATGAACATAAGCTTGACGAGTCTATTGTGCGGTGCAAAAATCCAGACGCGAAATGCTCTTTGAGCGCGCTGTTCGCCGCCTTGTATCACCGCTTTGTGCCGTACCTGTAGCAAATTAGTTTCACACTTGCTTCACACCAAGACACTTCAAACGGGTTTTTACAATGACTATGACGCCAGAGCAGTCCCGCGAATCGCTTGAAGCCATGATGCGCGCAGGTCAGGCCTTCATGCAGAATTTTTTCCAGCAGTTCTCCCAGATTCCCAATGCCGCCGCCGCACCGGCGCCGGTTCCACCGGTTGCCCTGCCGGGTTTGTCCAGTCTCGGCGTCGATGCCGAAAAATTCGCCCAGCTGCAGCGCGAGCACCTGGAGCAGCACGCCAAGCTGTGGGCCAGTGTCGCTGCCCGCAAGGCTGACGAGCCGGCGGCCGAACCTGTGGTGGCGGCCGTCGCCAAGGATCGCCGCTTTGCCGCTCCGGCCTGGTCGGCCAGTCCGTTCTACGATTATCTGCGTCAAGCCTATGTGCTGAACTCGCAGTTCCTCACCGCCGTCACCGAAGCGCTGCCGATCAATGACAAGGGCGCCAAGAGCCGTCTGCAGTTCATGACCAAGCAGTACGTCGAAGCGCTGTCGCCAGCCAACTTCGCGGCCACCAATCCCGAATTCGTGCAGCGTGCGCTCGACACCAAGGGCGAGAGCATCACCGCCGGCATCATGAACATGATTGCCGACATGGAAAAAGGCCGCATCTCGATGACCGATGACACCGCCTTCGAGGTCGGAGTGAATCTGGCGACCACGCAAGGCTCGGTGATCTACGAGAACGAGGTGATGCAGCTGATCCAGTACGCGCCGCTGAGCGAAAAGGTCAGCGAAACGCCGTTCCTGATCGTGCCGCCGTGCATCAACAAGTATTACATCCTCGACCTGCAGGCCGAAAACTCCTTCGTGCGCTACGTGGTGGAGCAGGGCTTCACGGTCTTCCTGGTGTCCTGGCGCAATCCCAAGGCCGAGCAGTCCACGCTCAGCTGGGACGACTACGTCGGCGATGGCGTGCTCAAGGCCATCGATGTGGTGCGCGAGGTGAGCAAGGTTGCCAAGCCCAATATCCTCGGCTTCTGCATTGGCGGCACCCTGGTTGCCAGCGCGCTGGCTGTGGCTTACGCGCGTGGTGAAGATCCGGTCGAGAGCGTCACCTTCCTGACCACGCTGCTGGATTTCTCCGATACCGGCGAGATCGCCTGCTTTGTCGACGAGACCGCCGTGGCGGCCAAGGAAGCCACCATCGGCAATGGCGGCCTGCTCAATGGTCGCGAGCTGTCGAACATCTTCTCCAGCCTGCGCCCGAATGACCTGATCTGGAACTACGTCGTCGACAACTACCTCAAGGGCAACAAGCCGCCGGCCTTCGACCTGCTGTACTGGAACTCCGACAGCACCAATATGCCCGGCCCCTTTGCAGCGTGGTATCTGCGCAACACCTACCTCGAAAACAATCTGCGCATTCCGGGCAAGCTCGAAGTGCTCGGCGAGAAGGTCGATCTGGGGCGCATCAAGGTGCCGGCTTATTTCATGGCAGCGCGCGAAGACCATATCGTGCCCTGGCAGACCGCTTACCTGGGCCGTCGTCTGGTCTCCGGGGAGACCACCTTCGTGCTCGGCGCTTCCGGGCATATTGCTGGCGTCGTCAATCCGGCGGCGAAGAACAAGCGCAGCTACTGGGTCGGTGAACAGGATGCCGCCAGCGCTGAAGAATGGTTCAATGCAGCCCAGGAGCAGAAAGGCAGCTGGTGGCCGCACTGGATCGAATGGCTGCGCGCGCGTAGTGGCAAGCAGATTGCTACTCGCACGCGTCTGGGCAATCGCCAGTACAAACAGATGGAGGCTGCACCCGGTCGCTACGTCAAGGAAATGCTCTGAACAGGTGCTGCGCGATCGGTCCGCGTCGCGCAGCGCTGATACCGACGACGGACATCCAAAAACAGAGGAGACAGGTATGGTTCGCAATGCATTGGTAACGGGTGGCATGGGTGGTCTGGGTGAAGCGATCTGTATCAAGCTCGCAGCGCTTGGCTACAAGGTCGCCACCACGTACTCGCCCGGCAATACCACGGCGGACGAATGGCTGACCCGCATGCATCACCTGGGCTATGCCTTCAAGGGTTACAAATGCGATGTCACCGATTTCGACTCGGCCAAGGCCTGCGTGCAGCAGTTCAATGCCGAGATCGGCCAGGTCGATGTGCTGGTCAACAACGCCGGCATCACGCGTGACATGACCTTCAAGAAAATGAGCAAGGCCGAGTGGGATGCCGTCGTGCACACCAATCTGGACTCGGTTTTCAACCTCACCAAGCAAGTGATGGACGGCATGACCGAGCGCCGCTGGGGACGCATCATCAATGTCTCGTCGGTCAATGGTCAGAAGGGCGCTTTCGGTCAGACCAACTATGCCGCCGCCAAGGCCGGCATGCATGGTTTCACCAAGGCGCTGGCGCTGGAAGTGGCGCGTCACGGTGTGACGGTCAACACCATCTCGCCCGGTTACATCGGTACCAAGATGGTGACGGCGATTCCGCAGGAAATCCTGGAGTCGAAGATCCTGCCGCAGATTCCGGTGGGTCGTCTGGGCAAGCCCGATGAAATCGCTGGCCTGGTGGCCTATCTGGCCTCGGAGGAAGCGGCTTTTCTCACCGGCGCCAATATCTCGATCAACGGGGGGCAGCACATGTACTGAGGGGCGTTTGCCGTGTTGGCGGACGTACATGTCCGGCGACCGATTCCCCGTCGGCAGCCGGACAGAATCTGAATGAGCGAGAGGTAGATCATGGCAAAGAATGTGGCACTGGTAACGGGCGGCATGGGTGGTCTGGGCACCGCCATCTGCAAGGCGCTGGCCGATGATGGCTGGAAGGTCGTGGCCAACTGTCTGCCCGGGTTCGCCCCCAAGGACGAGTGGCTGGCCAAGACCAAGGCTGATGGTTACGAGTTCTTTGTCGGTGAGGCAGATGTGACCGACTACGAGCAGTGTGCGGCAATGGTGCAGAAGATCGAGGCCGAAATCGGCCAGATCGATGTGCTGGTCAACAACGCCGGCATCACGCGTGACGGCATGTTCCGCAAGATGGAAAAGACGCAGTGGGATGCAGTGCTGTCGACCAATCTGGATTCGGTTTTCAATGTCACCCGCCCAATCCTGCCGGCGATGGCCGAGCGTGGTTTTGGCCGCGTCATCAATATCTCCTCGGTCAATGGCGTCAAGGGGCAGTTCGGTCAGGCCAACTACTCGGCCGCCAAGGCCGGCATCCTGGGTCTGACCAAGGCACTGGCGCAGGAGGTGGCCAAGAAGGGCGTGACGGTCAACGCGATTGCCCCGGGCTATATCGGCACCGACATGGTCATGGCGATCAAGGAAGAAGTGCGCGAGGCGATCATCGCCACGGTGCCTGCCGGTCGTCTGGGCAAGCCGGAAGAAATCGGTGATCTGTGCGCTTACCTGGCTTCCGACAAGGCCGGCTACATCACCGGTGCAACCATCAATATCAATGGCGGTCTACACATGGGTTGAGCGTAGTGCGCTCATGCTGCTAACCCGGCAGCATGAGCCGCCTGTGCTACAGCGAGAACTAGTTCCGCGCTGGTGTTTGAATTTCTTTGCGGGGCTGAATTTTTCGCGCTGTTATAATCGCAGCAAAACACACAAGGCGACGCGACGGGTAAATTGTTATTACCGGGCACAGCGCCATAACCAGCAGCAGGAATGCGGAGGAAGACATGGCGGAGCATCACTCACGACTTATCAAGAAGTATCCCAATCGCCGTTTGTACGATACGGCTTCGAGCTGTTACATCACCCTCGCCGATGTGCGCGATCTGGTGCTGGGACAGGAAGAGTTTCAGGTCATCGACGCCAAGTCGGGCGAAGATCTCACGCGCAGCATCCTGCTGCAGATCATTCTCGAAGAGGAGAGTGGCGGTTCGCCGATGTTCTCCAGCGATGTGCTCTCCCACATGATTCGTTTCTATGGCAATGCCATGCAGGGCTTCATGGGGCGCTACCTCGAGAACAACATCTCGGCCTTCACCGAGATGCAGGCCAAGCTGCAGGAACAGACCAAGTCCCTCTACGGCGAAAACAGCCCGATGAGCAAGGATCTGTGGGCGCAGTTCCTCAACTTCCAGGGGCCGGCACTCAACAGCATGATGACGGCCTACGTTGATCAGAGCCGGCGCATGTTCTCGCAGATGCAGGAGCAGATCGAGTCACAGACGCGCACCTTGTTTACCGGCTTTCCCTTCCCGGGCAGCAAGCCGCCGGGCGACAAGTCTTGAACCTTCAGCATCGATCAAACAACAGCGCCTGCGGGCGCTGTTGTTCTATGTGCGCAGCCCTCAGTCGTTTTCGGCGACTTGATAGCCGATGACCTTGTGGGTTTGCTTATCGACGTTGATGTAGAGCTGGGCTGAGCCGAAGTTGTCGCTCGACGGTGTTTCGTAGGCCAGCGAGTAGCTGCCGTCAAGCCAGGCCGGCTTGAATTCGGGCTTGCCGAGCATGGCAATCACTTGCTTGGCCGGCTCGCCGGGCTGGATCATGTCCAGTTGTTGCGGGCTGACGATGTGGGGGGCGGGGGCGGCCTGCGCCAGGCTTGCGAAACCGAGCAGAACGGGCAGGGCGATAGCAAAGCGTGTCATGTCAAACTCCTTGAGAGATAGAGGGGGCCGGCTCACTGACCGGTCGCAAGCTTGGAGTGCCCTCACCCTGGCCGAGGTTCCAGTCCTTATGTAACAGGGTGTTGCCCGGCGTAGCTGGTAGAATCGGCGGATTGAAGCGAAACGCGGCATGGGCCGCATTCGCAGTTTCCGGAAGGTTGAGCTGATTTGAGTACCACCACTCCCCGCGTTGGTTTTGTTTCCCTGGGCTGCCCCAAGGCCGCTTCAGACGCCGAAGGCATCCTCACGCGCTTGCGCGCCGAGGGCTACGACATCTCCTCGAACTACGCCGGCGCCGATCTGGTCGTCGTCAATACCTGTGGCTTCATCGACGCGGCCGTCGAAGAATCGCTGGACGCCATTGGCGAAGCTTTGCGCGAGAACGGCAAGGTCATCGTGACCGGCTGTCTGGGCGCGAAGAAGAATCAGGACGGCAGCGGCATCGTCGAGAGCGTGCATCCCAAGGTGCTGGCGGTGACCGGCCCGCACGCGACCGAGGAAGTGATGACGGCGGTGCACGCCTACCTGCCCAAGCCGCACGATCCCTTCACCGATCTGGTGCCGCCGCAAGGCGTGCGCCTGACGCCGGATCACTTCGCGTACCTGAAGATTTCCGAAGGCTGCAATCACCGCTGCACCTTCTGCATCATTCCCTCGCTGCGTGGCGATCTGGTCTCGCGGCCGATCCACGAAGTCATGCGCGAAGCCGAAGCCCTGGTCAATTCCGGCGTCAAGGAGCTGCTGGTGATCTCGCAAGACACCAGCGCTTACGGCGTCGACGTGAAATACAAGACCGGCTTCATCGGCGGCAAGCCGGTCAAGACCAAGCTCTACGACCTGTGCAATGCACTCTCGGAGCTGGATGTGTGGGTGCGCCTACACTACGTCTATCCCTACCCGAATGTCGATGACATCATCCCGCTGATGGCCGAGGGCAAGATCCTGCCGTATCTGGATGTGCCCTTCCAGCACGCCAGCCCGCGCATCCTCAAGTTGATGAAGCGCCCGGCCAGCGCCGAGAACAATCTCGAACGCATCCGCCGCTGGCGCGAGATCTGTCCGGATCTCACCATCCGCAGCACCTTCATCGCCGGCTTCCCCGGCGAGACCGATGCCGAGTTCGAAGAGCTGCTCGGCTTCCTCGAAGAAGCGCAGCTTGATCGCGTCGGCTGCTTTGCCTATTCGCCGGTCGAAGGTGCGACCGCCAATGCATTGCCGGATGCCGTGCCCGACGAACTGCGCGAGGAGCGCAAGCAGCGCCTGATGGAGTTCCAGGAAGACATCTCGACGCGTCGCCTGGAGGCCAAGATCGGCAAGGAAATCGTGGTGCTGGTTGATGATGTCGATGAGGAAGGCGCCATTGCCCGCAGCGAGGGCGATGCACCGGAGATCGACGGCCTGGTGATGATTCCCGACGGGCAGGAGATGGAGGTTGGCGGTTTCTACCGCGTGCGCGTGACGGACTGCGATGTGCACGACCTCTACGCCGAGCCGATCTACGCGGACGAATAAGGCGCAGCATGTACCGCAACAGACCTTCCGTTCTCGAGCATTGCGTCTGTTGCCTGTGGTTCGCCGGCTTTGCCGGCCTGGCCTTCATGGCGCTCAGCGAGCGCAGTCTGGCGCTGGGCGGCTATGCCGACATCCGCCTCGGCAGCGGCCATGCGGCGCTGGTCGGCTTGTTGCTGCTTGGCGCTGCGCTGCTGATGCCTGCCGTGCTGCTGCGTTACGCGCGTTTCAAGCGCCTGTTGCTGGCCGGCATCGGCCTTGCCTACCTGATCTTCGTGGGCGTCTATCTGTGCTGCCGGGCCTAGGCGTGCCGCGCTGATGTATCCGAGAGGTCGCCATGCTCTTGCTTGATCTGCTGGCTGAACAACGCATTGAACAGGCGCGCGATGCCGGCGCCTTCGACAATCTGCCTGGCGCCGGCCAGCCCTTGCCGGAAGAAGATCTGAGTCTGGTCCCCGAGGAAGAGCGCGTCGCCTTCCGCATCCTCAAGAACGCCGGCTACATCCCGCCCGAGCTGGAAATGCACAAGCGTGCGGTCGATCTGGCCCTGCAGCTGGCTACCGAATCCGCTCCTGAAGCACGCGCGGGTTTGCTGGGCCGCCTGGCGCGCATCAATATCCTGTTGGCCGAGGCGGGCAAGCCGCAACTTTGCGTGCCCGCCGATTACCAGGCGCGCTTGGCCGAGCGCCTCTCGAAAGGCAATTGAATTCCATGCAGGCTTTCATCGAGCAATTGCGCGCCATTGTGGGCGACGCTCATGTGCTGACGGCGGACGCTGATCGCGCCGCTTATGAACTGGATTGGCGTGGCCGCTACAAGGGCCGCGCCCTGTGCGTGGTGCGGCCGGGTTCTACCGAGGAAGTGGCCGCCGTGGTGCGTGCCTGTGTCGCCGCCAAGCGGCCGATGGTGCCGCAGGGCGGCAATACCGGCCTGGTCGGTGGTGGCGTGCCGCACGCGGACGGTGATGAAGTGCTGATCAGCCTCGCGCGCCTGAACCGCGTGCGCGCCATCGATGCGGCCAATAATACGATTACCGTTGAAGCCGGCTGCACCCTGGCTGCCGTACAGGCCGCAGCGGCAGCGGAGGAGCGCTTGTTCCCGCTGTCGCTGGCCTCCGAAGGTAGCTGCCAGATCGGCGGCAATCTGTCGACCAATGCCGGCGGTGTGCAGGTGCTGCGCTATGGCAACACGCGCGAGCTGAGCCTCGGGCTCGAAGTGGTGCTGCCCAGCGGCGAGATCTGGCAAGGCCTGCGCGGCCTGCGCAAGGACAACACCGGCTACGACCTCAAGCATCTCTTCATCGGCGCCGAGGGCACGCTGGGCATCATCACCGCCGCCGTGCTCAAGCTGTTCCCGCTGCCGCGCAGCCGTGTCGTGGCCTGGGCCGCGCTGGCCAGCGCCGAGCAGGCGATCAGCTTGCTGGCCGCCGTGCGTAGCGGCTGCGGCGAGCGGCTGACAGCGTTCGAGATCATCTCGCGCCAGGCTCTGGCGATGGTCTTGCAACACATTCCGGGCACCACCGATCCCTTGCAGGACGTGGCGCCCTGGTATGTGCTGATCGAACTCAGCGATCCTGCGGTAGAGGCCGACTTGCAAGGCGTGCTCGAAACCGTGCTGGGCGCCGAGCTCGAAG
The DNA here is from genome assembly GCF_039631295.1 of Uliginosibacterium sediminicola. Lineage (NCBI taxonomy): Bacteria > Pseudomonadati > Pseudomonadota > Betaproteobacteria > Rhodocyclales > Zoogloeaceae > Uliginosibacterium > Uliginosibacterium sediminicola. The sequence goes on from NZ_JBDIVE010000008.1 coordinate 162,058, forward strand.
CAGGGCGCCTGCTCGATGTCGTGCTCTCGGCCAGTGAAGCGCAGGCGCTGGCGCTGTGGGCGCTGCGTGAGAACATTTCCGAAGCGCAGCGCATCGAGGGCGTGAGCATCAAGCACGATGTGGCGGTGCCGGTGAGTAGCATTCCCGATTTCCTGCAGCAGGCGGGGGCGGCGCTGCAGGCGCAGTTCCCGGATGTGCGCTGCGTGGCCTTTGGCCATGTCGGCGACGGTAATCTGCACTACAACCTGTCCAAGCCGGTAGCGGGCGACAACGCCGCCTTCATCGCCCAGACCGAGGCCGTCAATCGCATCGTGCACGACATCGTGGCGGCGCTGGGCGGCTCGATTTCAGCTGAACATGGCCTGGGACAGTTGAAACGTGAGGAGATTACGCGTTATAAATCAGCCCTTGAGCTGGGCTTGATGCGCAGTATCAAGGAGGCCTTTGATCCGGCCGGTCTGATGAACCCGGGAAAGCTGCTGTGATGCGGCCCGGCCTTGAATGCAGACAGTAAAAAAATTGCATTCTGGTGTTGACGAACGGGTCTTTGGTTTCTATAATTTCGCTTCTTCGTTGCCGGGGGGTATAGCTCAGCTGGGAGAGCGCTTGCATGGCATGCAAGAGGTCAGCGGTTCGATCCCGCTTACCTCCACCAACTGACGAAGAATGCAGTACAGCAGTAGAAGTTTAGTTTTGCCTCTGTCCCCATCGTCTAGAGGCCTAGGACATTACCCTTTCACGGTAAGTACCGGGGTTCGAATCCCCGTGGGGACGCCAGATTTCTGGCAGCTGGTTGCAGTAAAAGTGTAGCCGGCAGCTTGCAGTTAAAAGGCTTCAGACTTCGGTCTGGAGCATGGAGTGGTAGTTCAGTTGGTTAGAATACCGGCCTGTCACGCCGGGGGTCGCGGGTTCGAGCCCCGTCCACTCCGCCAATCATGCAAAGCGCCTGGCAAATTCGTCCTCACACGATATGCCAGGCGTTTTGCTATGTAGTGTAAGCAGCAAGTTTTTGTAGCTGTCCGGGCGCGCTGATCTGATCAGCCAGCGCTTCATCGACGAAGATGAGCCGGCTGCAGGAATATGTTGTTTTGCCTCTGTCCCCATCGTCTAGAGGCCTAGGACATTACCCTTTCACGGTAAGTACCGGGGTTCGAATCCCCGTGGGGACGCCAGATTTCTGGCAGCTGGTTGCAGTAAAAGTGTAGCCGGCAGCTTGCAGTTAAAAGGCTTCAGACTTCGGTCTGGAGCATGGAGTGGTAGTTCAGTTGGTTAGAATACCGGCCTGTCACGCCGGGGGTCGCGGGTTCGAGCCCCGTCCACTCCGCCAAATATCAAAAAGCCGCCTTCGGGCGGCTTTTTGTTTTGTGGCTGCTGCGCAGCCTTCTCCGCTGCCAGCCTGATGCGGCGCGGCTAGGCTGCGGCGCGGTTTGCAGGTAGCCTTCAGGGCCTTGAATGAGGCCAGAGATGAGCGAAAGCATCCAGAAAAAGTTATTGCGCGTCCGTCCGCCGCGTGTGCGGATCACTTACGACGTGGAGAGCGCCGGCAGCATCGAAAAGCGCGAGCTGCCCTTCATCGTCGGCATCTTTGCCGAGCTCAGTGGCGACGCCGATGCGGCGGGCGCCTTCAAGACGCGGCAGATGCTCGACATTGACCGCGACAACTTCGATGCCGTGCTGCGCGCCTGTGCGCCACGCGTTTCGCTCGCCGAGGTGGCCGACCTCATCAGCGGTGGCGGGGCGATGCTGCAGGGCGCGCTCAGCTTCAGCTCCCTGGCCGACTTTGAACCGCTCAGCATCGTCCGCCAGCTGGATGTCCTGAACCGCGTATTCGTGCAGCGCACTGCGCTGCGCAGCCTGCAAGCGCATGCGGACGCCGATGAGCGCTGCGCACAGCAACTCAGCGCGATCTTCAGCGCAGCGCCGGATGGGCGGGATCGTGCCGTGCAGGCGCTTGCCAGCGAGTATGTCGCGGAGCACCTTGATGCCTTGCAGGCCGCGCTGACGACCTATGTCTTGCCGCTGCTGGCCGACACGCCCGCTGCCGCGCCACAGCGCTTGCTGGATCAGGGCATTGCGCGCATCGATGCGCTGCTCAGCCAGCAGCTCTCGCTGATCATGCACGCGCCGAGCTTTCAGCGCCTGGAAGCGAGCTGGCGTGGCCTGCACCGCCTGGTCGCGCAGAGCGAAACCGGCGCCAATCTGAAGCTGCGCGTCTTCAACGCCAGCAAGCAGGCCGTGTATGAAGATCTGGAAAAGGCTGTCGAATTCGATCAGAGCCATCTCTTCAAGCTGATCTACGAGGCCGAGTTCGGCACGCTCGGCGGCGAGCCTTACAGCGTGCTGATGGCTGATTACGAAGTGGGCCGGAGTGCCGAAGACCTGAGCTTCCTGCGCAAGATGGCGGCCATCGCCGCCGCCGCCAATGCGCCCTTCATCACCGCCGCAGCGCCGGACTTGTTCGACTTGCGGCAGTTTGCCGATCTGCGCAAACCGCGCACCTTGAGCAAGATTTTCGAATCCGTCGAGCTCAGCGGCTGGCGCGATTTCCGCGACAGCGAAGATGCCCGCTACGTCGCCCTGGTGCTGCCGCGCGTGCTGATGCGCCTGCCCTATGGCCACGGCACCGAAAAGATCGCAGCAGACGGTGTGTGCTTCGAGGAAGAGCTTGGCCCTGACGCCGCACAAGGCCCCGCGCCTGAACGACTGCTGTGGGGCAATGCCGCGTATCTGCTGGTCGAGCGCATCACCCAGGCCTTCGCCACCTATGGCTGGCCTGCGGCGATCAGCGGCGTGGAGGGCGGCGGTCTGGTCGAGGGCTTGCCGTACTGGCAGATCAAAGACGATGGCGATGTCGCCGGCAGGCCGCGAACGCTGGGGCCGACCGAGCTGGATATCAGCCTGCGCCGCGAAAGGGAATTGCGCGATCTGGGCTTCATCGCCCTGTGTCATCGCAAGGGCGAGGGCAGCGCCGCTTTCCTCGGCACGCACAGCAGCCAGCAGGCACGCAAAAACTTGAGCGACGGCGCCAATGCCGATGCCGCCATGGCCTGCAGCCTGCCCTACATGCTGGTCTCCACGCGCATCGCGCATTACGTCAAAGTCATGATCCGCGACAAGATTGGCAGCTTTCTCACGCGCGCCAATGTCGAGCAATTTCTCAACGCCTGGGTCGCGCAATACGTCTTGCTCGATGAAGACGCCCCGGCGGAAGTCAAAGCCGCTTTTCCCCTGCGCTTTGCTCAGATCAGTGTTGAAGAAGTACCCGGCGCACCCGGCAGCTACAAGAGCAATATCTTCATCAAGCCCCACTTCCAGCTCGGTGCGCTGGCCAGCTCGATCCACATCGTCGCTGATCTGCCGGCCTGAGCCGGCCGCCAGCGCTTTTACACGGAGTCCAAGATGGACCTGATCCTCCTCCAGCCCGGCGACAGCAGCCTGCTAGGCACAGCGCCTATCGCTGCGGACAGCCATTTGACCACCGACCAGGCCTGGCGCACCCAGCTCCCCGAGCTTGGCCCCTGCATTGAACTGATCTCGCTGCATCAAGGCATGAAGCAGCAAATGACGACTGATATCAGCAACAGCGCCCGCAGCTCTGGACGCCCCGTTGTGACCGAATTCACCTGCGTGAAATACGTCGATCAAAGCTCGGTGAAGCTCTACGACCACTGCCTGCGCGCCCAGCCGCTGGGGCAGGGCGCCGAGCAGCCAAGCCGCATCTACATCTGCCGCAACACGGGGGATGCCATCGCCACCATCATGAGCTTCGCCCTGCGCGACGCCATCATCAGCGAAATCCAGCTGCAATCGCACCCCGACGACATGCCGACCGAGCAATTCAAGCTTAATTTCACGGAAATCCTGTGGGCCTACCACACGCAATCCGCCCGCGAGCCGGGCACCAGCCAGCACGCGGGCTGGAGCCTGATGCGCAATCGGCCGATTACGGCGTTCAGTTGAAGCTGACCCGGCATTGACGTTAGCGAATGGCGTGGTGTGATGACTGTTTCGACCCTGTACCGATAGGGCTTGATGCTATTTGAGTAATTGGATCTGGTAGCGGGTGCTGCGGCCCCCGCCGGGGAGTTTGACGAGGCAGCCGCGCGTGACGAGGTCTGCAAGGTGGCGGGTGGCGGTGGCCTTGGAGACCTTGGCGACGGCTTGATACTGGGCGGCGCTGATGCCTTGCTCGAAACCACCACGGTCGGGCTGGTCGCCATCGAGCAGGCGGTTGAGCACTTTGACCTGCTCGGGGCTGAGCCCTTGGGCGCGGTGCTGCAGCCAGAAACGGCTTTTGCCCAGTACGCGGTCGATCTGCGTCGAGGCGCTCTGGATGGCAGCCAGCAGGGTGCCGAGAAACCAGCTGAGCCACGGAGTGAGGTCCAACGGCTCAGCGCTGGCGCGCATCTTCTGTGCGGCTTCGAGCTGGGCGTAGTAGGCCTTGCGCTCGGCGAGGATGGCCGCGGACATGGCGTAGAAACGAATGCTCTGCTGCTCGCCTTGAGCAAGTGCAAGGTCGGTGAGCGCCCGAGTGAGGCGGCCGTTGCCGTCGTCGAAGGGGTGGAGCGTGACAAACCAGAAGTGAGCGATGGCGGCGCGCAAGAGCGGGTCGAGCGTGGCGTTTGTCCGGCTGGTGTTGAACCAGGTGAGAAATTCGGCGATACGCGCTTCAAGGCCTTCACGCGGCGGAGCCTCGAAGTGCACGGTGGGGCGGTCGATGCGGCCGGAGACGACCTGCATGGCGTTCAGCCCGCGCCAGTCGCCGATGCGGATCTTGCGACCGAGAAAGCCATCGTCGCCTGCGAAGAGCCAGGCGTGCCACTGCAGCAGGCGCGCTTCGCTGAGCGGCGTATCAAGCTCGGTGGTGGCATCCCACATGATTTGGGCAAGGCCTTCGCTGCGCGCTTCGGGCGGGGATGCGTTTCCGTCGGGTAGGCCAAGGCGGCGAGCGATGCTGGAACGCACAGAGCCAACATTGAGGGTTTCGCCCTCGATGGCGCTGGAATTGACGATGTTCTGCAGCAGGGCATCGAGTGTGAATTCGGTGCGCAGCGCGGGCTCTGAGCCTTGAGTACGGCCGAGCAGGGCGCCCTGGGCGAGCGTGACCTGACGCAGCAAGGGCGCTAGGGTGTCCGCTTGCCAGGTAACCTGCGGCCAGTTGGGGTGTTGCCAGATCCAGCGGGGCATCAGAGCGCGGCTCGAAAATGGAGTGAGCCGAATTTTATCATTATTCGGCTCATGATTTGATTTGATTGTGCTGGTGTTTCAGCTCGATTCGGCTCGGGCGGTGGTAGTCCAGAGGGCTTGGGTTTTCCTCTGTTCCGTAGATCAGGTCTTTTCCAGTGCCACGACTGTGTCATACAGCCCGTAATGCGCCAAGCCTTCGTGGCTCTCGATCCCTGTGTAACGCAGTGACGCATCTTCATAGCGGCGGAATGCGAACACCGCCTGATTCATCTGCTCGGTGTTGAAGACCTTGAGGCGCACAAGCAAATGGAAGTCGCTCACCGTCAAACCAGTGACGGCCTGGAACAATTCCGGCTCCAGCCTAGTGATCACATCGCGCAGCGTGTTCTCACGGAAATCGGTGAGGTACATGAAGGCGGGGATGCGCGTGGCGAACTTGATCAGCTTTTCCTGGATCAGCTTGCGCTTGGACTTGTATTCCCTCTCCGCGTCCGTCAGCTCCTTTTTCTCCTTAGCGCTGAGTTTGCCTTCCTTGGCCTTTTTCTTGAGATCTTTAACCTTCTCGCTTTTGTTGATGATGGTCTCGATGATCTTGTCACCCAGCGCGCGCCAGCCCTCAATGCGCTCCACCGCGGCCATGGCCTCGGGGTTGTCCATGATGCGGCGCAGGGTGTCATTGTCCACGTTCACCAAGAGCGCACTTTCCCACTTGCGCGCCAGTAGCGTGGCGGAAGTACCCGCCATGGCGATGTCGAGAATGCCGCCCGCGTCGATCTGCGTCATGTTCGCGCCGTCGTAGGCCAGCACGGGCAGGAAGGCGACCAGATCCTTGACCGCGTTTTCCGGGTTCGATTCATTGGGCGACAGCCCGATACCGTACTCCGAGAGCTGTCGCAGCGCCCGCGTCGGCGCAAAGTCGAAGACGAAGCAGGCGGGTTTGAGGATTTCTTCCTCGTTCGGATTGTCACCGTTGGGATTCTTGATCGACCACGGCGACTGCACGCGGAACGCGGCCTGGAAATAGGTCTCCGGCGACTTGAGATTGCGCAGCATCAGGATGGACGACCACTGCGGCACGGTCACGCCCGTGGTGAGTTTGCCGCAGGAGAGCGTGATGGTCTTGCTCTCGAAACCGCTGCCAATCGCACGGCGCACCGGCGGCAAGGCTTCCAGCCCGATGCCCGCAGAGGCCCCGGCGGCAACCAGCACTTCGTAACCGTGCCAGAAAGTGTTGTGCCGCTCTGCCAAAAGGTTCGCCATGGCGTGGCAGGCCGCCACATTGGGCAGGAACCAGAATGAATGCTGCAGGTAGGGCAGCAGGCGCACATCGGAGTACGGAAATGGCGGCCGTGTGCCGGTCTTTAGGTGCTCCACCGATGTCGGCGCGTAGCCGCCCCGGATGATGTCCAGCCACTTCTGCACGTCGCTCTTGTGCGTGAACTCGGCCGCTTTGCCTGTGCCCTTGGCCGCGAAGAACTCATTGAGGTCGAATTCATCGAACTCGCCAGAACTCGCCACCGTAATCAGCTCATCGGGCATCTGGTAGGTGAGCAAACGCATCTGCGGCAAGGCGCCGTAGGGGTTACGCTTGTCCGGATGTTCCGCCGCAAACGCTTCCTTGGCGCGCTGCTCGTCGGTGTAGGTCCAGTTGAAAATCTGCTCTTCGATGAACTCGCCCGTCGCCAGCGCCTTGAACGGTGTGCCGGAGAGGTAGAGATAGGCTCGCGTGGTGATCGGCAGGAACTCTGTTTCCTTCTCCGAGAGCACGCTGAGGTCTTCGTTCAACTCATCCAGCCCGCCCGCGTACTCAAGCTTGGCCTCTTTCTTAGCGACAGCATCTTCCTCCCCCTCGAACAGCTCCTTGGCCGTGTCACGCCAGGCGCCGAAGTGGTATTCGTCGAACACCACGAGGTCCCAGTTCACCGTGTGCAGCCACTCGTTCGTCGGCTTCACGTTGCCGACGTCATCGCGGCCCAGCAAGTCCTGGAAGGAGCCGAAGTACACCACCGGCTTGTTGCGGTCAATCTGCGTCGGGTCGCTGCCCGATGAGCGCGACAGATACTGCCAGCCATCAAAATCCACATGGCTTTCAAGGTCGCTCTGCCAGGCATCTTCCACCGCAGGCTTGAAGGTCAGCACCAGCACGCGGCGGGCGCCGAGCTTCTTCGCCAGTTGATAGCTCGTGAAGGTCTTGCCGAAACGCATCTTCGCGTTCCACAAAAAGCGCGGTACTGCCTTCGGATTTTCTGCCCAGATCGACTGGTAGTAGTCGAAGGTCTTGTCCACTGCCTCACGCTGCTCGCGGCGTGGCGGAAAGCTTTCGTGATGCGTGCCGCCCAGGGGCTTGCCTGTGCGCAACTCGGCCAGCACGGTCTGCACATCCGCAACAGTGCAGCGCATCCACTCCAGCTCCGTGTTCTCGAAACCCTTGCGCACCAGTGCTGCCCGCACCTCATGGTCGCTGAAGAGGCTGCCATCGTCGCGCTCGGCAGGCACATCAAGCTCAATGGTGAAATTCTTGATCGCGGCGGTCTTGAGCTGCTCGGCCACGCGCTGCCTCACCTCACGCGTGGTCTGCCCCACCTTGAGCTGCCCCGCGTGTGCCGCATCGGCAATCGAATAGACGTAGATGCGTGGCCGCGCTTCGGGTTTGGGGGCGAGGATCTCGTCGACGGTTTTACTCATCAGCCTCGCCCATCGGACGGATCAACGATTCAATGAAAGCTTGCTCGTCATCCGAGATGTCGTACTTTGCGTAGAGCATTTCATCCGTCCACTTACGGTCCCATGCTTGCATCGGAACCCATTTATATGTCGAGTGAGTAGCATCCTGAGTGATCTTTCGGAGGGAAACTAAAAACCGAAAGAATCGAGTTTTGTAATAGGACTGAAGGCTCTCCACCTCTTCGCTTGAGGATACGTAGAAGAATAGGAACGATTGCGTACACACCGACGGTGAAGGCGCAATTTGCGATGGGCCTAGGACAAGATCAACCCCGCTTCGCTCTCTTTCTCGGCCAGAACCAACCTTTGGTACAAGCAACTTCCAAGTGTCAATCAGGTGTTCGCTTTTTGTTACCTCTGTCCGTGCGATATAGCCCACGGAGCGCTTCATCGTACGAATGTAGTAAAGCGGCAAGTCGCCTTCACGTTCCTTCTTATGGAAGCCGTCAAAGTTTGACGTCCAACCAAACTCTTTGTCGCGTGCAAGGATCGTGTTGATGGACGTTTCGTTGTGGGCCAGAACTTTGCGTAGGATGTTTAAAGCTCGGGTATCGCGAACCAATACGTCAAACTCGTTGAGTGCTCGACTCGTAGGGCCGTAAACGTCGCCAGACCGAACATTTGAAAAGTCGCACGGTCCGCTATGTGCCGCCTCCCACAGGAAATAACATATGCCCCCATTGATCCCCACTGAGGGAAAAACGTCCGCAGCATTGGGATAGTCGACGAGATTGCGAATACGTGTGTCGCTGAGCATAGTCTCGCGGAACTCACTCAACCCAAGCCCGCCAGCCATCCAACGTGACGGAATAATCATCGCCAGATAGCGCGGTTCAAGCTTCTTGGCTTGTTCCACAAAATGATGATAGATGGGAATGTCGCGACTTCCCCCATCGCTTTTCAATTGGTACGGCGGGTTCCCAATGATCACGTCGAACTGCATGTTTTCTCCAAACAACTCGGCAATACGAGTCGTGATGTTGTCAGTGTGAATGAAGGCATAGGCGTGGGTTTCCATACCTTCGCCACGGTCGTAAGTCGCCTGGTTCGCATTGCAATACTCACATTTGCCTTTGTCCCATGTGTGCTCCAAGCGCTCAAACCAAATGTTGCCGGCCTCACTTGAGAACCCCTTGGCAATCGAATGCGGCCCGTCAGCATGCTTGGAGCAGTACACGCTACGCCGCGCCAGCAGGCTGGTTAGCTGGGTGATGCCGATGCCGAAGACCTGGCGGGTGAGGATGTGATTGACGCGGGTTGCGAGGTCCGGCATTTCGCCGGCCAGTCCTTCGGTGAGGCGGCGGGTGATCTCGCGCAGGAAAACTCCGGACTTGGTGCAGGGATCGAGAAAGCGCACGCTGCTGTCGGCCCACAGATTGGCGCCATCGTGACTTTCGGCCCATGCGGCGGCCAGGGTGTCGAGCATGCGATTGGCGAACTCGGGCGGGGTGAACACCTCGTCGTTGGAGAGGTTGGCAATGCAGGTGAGCACGTCCGGGTTGCGGCCTCTTAGTGTGAAACTGGCTTGCTCGATCAACGCGTCCGGTGCAACACTCATGTTTGCTTGCCCTCCTGATTGGCTAGTTCGCTTAGCGTCATGGGTGGCCAGGTCTTGGCTGGTGTGAAAATCTCGTGCTTGCCGAGGCTGGCAAAGAGTGAGCCTTCTGCGCTGAAGGCTGATGAACCAGTCAGCACATCCAAGCGGAAGTCGCGCCGCTGAAACTTGCCCTTGCCGAGATAGCCCCATTCGGCAAAGGTGATGGGTTTCTTGTCTTGCTCAAGCATAGTGAGTGCATCGCCGTGAACGAGATTGAGTGAAAGTACGTGGGATGCTGCCCGATAGAGGTCGTCGCCTTCATCAAGATTCAGGTAGCCAGCCAGAATTTCCAGCATGTTGGTGCGGCACTCAACGATGTTGTCAGGCAGTAACTCGATGCCGTAGATGCACATGAGCGCGAGCAGCGCGTAATGACGCCGTTCGAAATCGGACTTGCCGTATTTGATCTCCACGGCGGCAAGCTTGCGCTGCAGGATGCGCACGATGAAGTTGCCGCTACCGCAAGCCGGCTCAAGAAAGCGGGCGTCGATTCGTTCTGATTCGTCCTTCACCAGATCGAGCATGGCATCAACCATCCATGCTGGGGTGAAGACCTCGCCATGGTCTGCGACGCGTTGTTTTGATTTGACTAAGCTCATGGGGTAGATCGGTCCGAATCTGGATTGTGTTTAATGAGCGATAGCAGCGCTGGATGGATAAACAATTTTTCTCGTCCCGCCTTCTCTTCTCGCAGTATGCCAATGTTGCACAGTTTATTGCGGTGCGCAGAGGCGGTCTGGCGGTGCGCTAGCCCGGCATCTACGAGCTTGCCGATGCTCATGACTCGCTTCCTTCGTCTTGCGCTGGCCAGTCGAGGATATGGCGGCGTTCAAGCTCGGCTTGCAGTTCTTCTTCGCTGGGCAGGACGAGGCGATAGCGGGAGGCGAAGAGTTGCTGGCTCTCGCTGAGCACGGAGTAGCGGACGAGGGTTTCGTCTTTGTCGGCGCAGAGGATGATGCCGAGCGTGGGGTTGTCACCCTCGCCGCGCTTGAGGTCGTCAAACATGCGCACGTACATGTCCATCTGGCCGATGTCACCGTGGCTGAGTTTTTTCGTCTTCAGGTCGATGAGGACGAAGCATTTGAGCAGGTAGTTGTAGAAAACGAGGTCGACGTAGAAGTGGCTGCTCTCGGTGCTGATGCGGTATTGGCGGCCGACGAAGGAGAAGCCTTTGCCGAGTTCCATGAGGAAGTCGCGCAGCCGGGTGACGAGAGCGCCTTCGAGCTGGCGCTCGCTGGGTGTGTGAGCTTCCGGTAGGTCGAGGAATTCGAGGATGTAGGGGTCTTTGAGGAGTTGGTGGGGCGTGGGTCCGGACTTGGGGGGCCGGCCGGCCGGGGCGCTGGGCGCTGGGTCCGCGAGCAGTCGTTGGTAGCTGCAGGTTTCGATGGCGCGCTCCAGCATGCGGGAGCTCCATTGCTGGCGGGCGCATTCTTCGATGTAGTAGGCGCGGGCCTGCGGGTGGTCGACGCGCATGACGAGGCGCCAGTGCGTCCAGCTCAATTCGCTACGCAGTGCGTAGCCTTTTCCGGCTTCGGGAAAAGTTAGATAAAACTGTCTGAAATTCTTGAGATTGGCAACCGAAAGACCCTTGCCGAATTCTTCGCCCAGCGCGCGGGCGAGGTTGCGGATGAGTTGGCTACCGTATTCGGCGCGTGCGGCGCCGCCTTGCTCTTCTTCGACAATGCGTCTCCCGATACGCCAGTAGGCGTCCACCATGGCGGTATTGGCGGCGGCATAGGCGGTGCTGCGCGCTTCGCGCAGGATGCTGCGAACCTCGTCGAAAAAGCCGGAAGGCGCCGCTGGCGGTGTTGTCTTGGGCATGGTCAAGCTCTCTCCTGTGGGGCTAGCTTGCTGGTGTTGCGCTCGAGTCGGTGCAAACGTGTTGTGGGGCTTTGACGAGGTTCATACGGCCTGGCTCGAATCGATGAGGCGCTGTGGCAGGGGCGAATGAATAGCTTTTCCAGGCCCGCTTTTTCCTCGCGCAGTGTGCCAATGTTGCACAGTTTCTTGATGTGTGTGGAAGCGGTTCGCTGCTGCGCGGGCCCTGCATCAACCAGGTCGCCGATGCGGCAAGAAAGCTGCTCGAAAATGAGTTCGACGAGTTCCCGGCTGTAGATCTGCCGGGCGTTGCGGCGCATCGTTTCGGCGGTGTCTTGCATCAGGCTACGGATGGCAAGTGCTTCGAGCGCTACCGGAGGCTGGGCCATGGGTGCGTGGCGGGACTTGCTCGGCTCAAAGACGATAGACGCGGCCATCAGTCGAAAAATCTCCGCCAGATCGACATGTTTTCAGAAGGTGTCGAGCGTATCGACATATTGAATCGATGTGTTGAGGAATCTAGGGCGTGTTCAACCTATGCGCTTGGCTGGCGCCGAGGCTTGGTGGAGGAGTCTGCGCGCAATGCGCGCGCGAAGGCTGTCCGGGGGTTTTGGGCTTGGCTTTGTGGTCGGCATGCCGATCTCTAGCTAAGTCTTTGTTTTGCTGGTGCCCGGGACGGGGGTCGAACCCGTACAGCGTTGCCGCCGAGGGATTTTAAGTCCCTTGTGTCTACCAATTTCACCACCCGGGCGAGGGGGCTGGGGAGCCCGCTATTATTACCCGGAGTGGTGTCGAAAGCGAGTGCTTCAGAAGCCGGCTTCGCGTTGGGGCGAGACGGCGGCGCGGACGTTGGCTTCGGTGAGCAGGGGGGCGCAGAGCTCGATGAAGCGGTAGGCGTAGCCGCGCAGGTAGTGGCCGCGGCGGACGGCGATGCGCGTGGTGTTGAGGGCGAACAGCTCGGGCGCTTCAATGAGGCGCAGGTCGTTGTCCTTGGCTGCGTTGTAGGCGCCGGGGGCGATGATGCCGATACCGAGGCCGAGTTCGACGTAGGACTTGATGACGTCGGCGTCGAGGGCGGACATCACGATGTCTGGTGACAGATTGGCTTCGGCAAAGGCGCGGTCGATCTTGCTGCGGCCGGTAAAGCCGGTGTGATAGGTGACGATGGGGTACTCGGCGAGCGCGGCGAGGCTCAGCGGCTGCACGTCGAGCAGGGGGTGACCGGCCGGGACGAGCACGGCGTGGTGCCAGTCGTAATAGGGGAAGGTGACCAGCTCGCTCTCGGTGTCCAGCGATTCGGTGGCGATGCCGATGTCGGCTTCGCCGGAGAGCAGCTGTTGCACGATCTCCTGCGGGCTGCCCTGGTGCAGGGCCAGGTGCACCTTGGGGTATTCCTGCTTGAAGCTAGTGACCACTTTGGGCAGGGCGTAGCGCGCCTGCGTGTGGGTGGTGACTATAGTCAGCTGGCCCTGGTCCTTCTGCGTGAACTGGTCGGCGAGCTTTTTGATGTTGCGTGCGTCGAGCAGCATGCGTTCGACGATCACCACGAGTTCCTTGCCCGGCTCGGTGAGGCCCAGCAGGCGCTTGCCACGGCGGATGAAGAGTTCGACGCCAAGCTCGTCTTCAAGGTCCTTGATGTGCTTGGAGACGCCCGGTTGCGAGGTGAACAGGGCGTTGGCGACATCGGTCAGGTTGAAGTTCTGGCGGACGGTCTCGCGGATGATGCGGAGCTGCTGGAAATTCATGATGCATGCGCCTCTTTGCGTGAGCCGATGGGAGTGTCGGCAGCGTGTTCGAAGACCTTGAGACGCGAGGGGACCAGGCGTACTTCGAGGCCGTCCTTCAGTTGCAGTGCGATCAGGCGCTCGAGCGTCAGTTCGACTTCGTGGTGATGCGTGGTCTCGCCTTCCTGACGTTCGAGTTCGACACGTGCGGTCAGGCCGAAGGCGAGGATGCGCGTGATGCGGGCGCGGATGCCTTCGGCATTGTCCAGATCGGTGACGATATCAAGTTCATGCGGGCGGGCGAAGGCGACGACTTCGGCGCCGTGCGGCAGGGCGTCTTCTTCGTGACGCAGGGCGTGATCGCCGACCTTGACTTGGCCGCTGTCGGCGCGTCCGTGGAACAGATTGACTGCGCCAAGGAAGCTGTAGACGAAGGGTGTCTTCGGCGCCGACCAGACTTCTTCGGGCGTGCCCAGTTGCTCGATGCGGCCGCGGTTCATCAGCACCACGCGGTCGGCCACTTCGAGGGCTTCTTCCTGGTCGTGGGTGACGAAGATCGAGGTGATGTGCAGCTCGTCATGCAGGCGGCGCAGCCAGCGGCGCAGTTCCTTGCGCACCTTGGCGTCGAGCGCGCCGAAGGGTTCGTCGAGCAGCAGCACGCGCGGTTCCACCGCCAGGGCACGCGCCAGGGCGATGCGCTGGCGCTGGCCGCCGGAGAGTTGCGAGGGGAAGCGGTCGCCGAGCCAGTCGAGCTGGACCAGCTTGAGCAGCTCGCTGACCTTTTCGCGGATCTTCGCTTCCGACGGGCGCTCGCTGCGCGGCTTGACGCGCAGGCCGAAAGCGACGTTATCAAACACGGTCATGTGGCGGAACAGGGCGTAGTGTTGGAACACGAAGCCGACCTGACGCTCGCGCACATGGGTGTCGGAGGCGTCAGTGCCTTCGAGGATCACATTGCCGGCGTCGGCGTTTTCGAGGCCGGCGATGATGCGCAGCAGGGTGGTCTTGCCGCAACCGGAGGGGCCGAGCAGGGCGACCAGTTCGCCAGTCGGGAAATCCAGCGTGACATTGTCGAGGGCGACGAAGTTGCCGAAGCGCTTTTGTATGTTCTGAACTTGGATGCTCATTTTTGACTTTCTTCCGACTGACTTATTCTGCGGCGGCTTCGCGTGCTGCCACGGCGGCACGCCATTCGATGAACTGCTTGAGAACCAGGGTGACCAGGGCCAGCAGGGCCAGCAGCGAGGCCACCGAGAATGCAGCTGCAAACTGGTACTCGTTGTAGAGGATCTCGATCTGCAGCGGCAGCGTATTGGTTAGACCACGGATGTGACCGGAGACCACGCTCACCGCGCCGAACTCGCCCATGGCGCGGGCATTACACAAGACCACGCCGTAGATCAGACCCCATTTCACATTGGGCAGGGTGACGTGCCAGAAGGTCTGCCAGCCACTGGCGCCAAGTACCACGGCGGCTTCTTCCTCGTCCTTGCCTTGCGCCTGCATCAGCGGGATCAGCTCGCGCGCCACGAAGGGGAAGGTGACGAAAATGGTGGCCAGCACGATGCCCGGCACGGCAAACACGATCTTGATGTCATGCGCTTGCAGCCAGGGGCCGAACCAACCCTGTGAGCCGAACAGCAGGATGTAGATCAGGCCGGCGACAACCGGCGATACCGAGAAGGGCAGGTCGATCAGGGTGATCAGCAGCTGCTTGCCACGGAAATCGAACTTGGCGATCGCCCAGGCAGCCGACACACCGAACACCAGATTCAGCGGCACGGCAATCGCGGCAGCGATCAGCGTGAGCTTGATCGCCGAGAGGGTGTCCGGTTCAGTGACCGCAGCGGTGTAGGCGTCCCAGCCTTTCTTGAGGCCTTCGACAAACACCGTGATCAGCGGAAACAGCAGGAAGCAGGTGAAGAACAGCAGCGATACCGCGAGGATGCTCCACTTCACCCAGCTCGCGTCGCGCGTGGCCGGGCTGTCCTCGTAATGGCGATGTTGCTGCAGTGCGCCTGCGTGCAAAGCGGTGACGACGCCAGCCATTATTCAACTCTCCCGATGCGGTTCGAGGCCCAGGCCTGCAAACCATTGATGATGAACAGCAAGACAAAAGACAGCAGCAGCATGACCACGGCAATCCCGGTGGCGCCTGTGTAGTCGTATTGCTCCAGCTTGGTGATGATCATCAGCGGCGTGATCTCCGAGATCATCGGGATATTGCCGGCAATGAAGATCACCGAACCGTATTCTCCGACCGCGCGGGCAAAGGCCAGCGCAAAGCCGGTCAGCAGCGCGGGCAGCAAGGCCGGCAGCAGCACCAGGCGGAAGGTCTGCCAGCGCTTGGCACCGAGACTGGCGGCGGCTTCTTCAAGCTCGGTTTCCAGCTCTTCGAGCACCGGCTGCACGGTACGCACCACGAAGGGCAGGCCGATGAAAATCAGCGCAATCAGGATGCCCCAGGGCGTGAAGGCGATACGGATGCCGTGTTCAGCCGCGAGCGAGCCGACCCAGCCCTTGGGCGCATAGATGGCGGTGAGCGCGATGCCGGCCACGGCGGTGGGCAGGCAGAAGGGCAGGTCGACCAGGGCATCGATCAGCTTGCGACCGGGGAAGCGGTAGCGCACCAGGCTCCAGGCCAGCAGCAGGCCGAACACGCTGTTGATCGCGGCGGCGATCAGCGCCGCACCGAAGGAGAGCCGGTAAGAGGCCATTACGCGCGGCGAGGTCACGGTTTGCCAGAAGTGCTCCCAGCCGCCGCTGGCGGTCTTGAAGAACACCGCTGCAAGCGGGATCAGCACGATCAGGGAGAGATAAAGCAGGCTGAAGCCCAGCGTCAGCCTGAAGCCGGGCAGGACGCGTCTGGGTTTGGCGGGAGGGGTGTGGGTGATGGCAGTCATTGTTCCTTGCTCTGCTTGTCCTTGAACACAGTGGCCTGTGTTTCGTTCGAGCGCCCAGTCTATGAAGCAATGCTTAGATCAATAAATAATAAATAGTGTTTTGTTTATTCTTTAGTTTTATATAGAAAAATGCTTGCGGTGACGGTGTTCTTTCCGCAACCTTGTGCGTTAAGGCTTGATGACGTGGTTTTTCGGCGCATGCTGTGCTGAACGCTCGTCGCCCGGCGTGCATGTGGCATCTACTTTGCTACATGCTTGCCGTTAGTGCAGTCATGTATTTGCAATGGAGTTGTGATGTGCCAGTTGTTGGCGATGAATTCCTTCAAGCCTGCGCGGCTTGATTTCTCGCTCGCAGGCTTTCTGCGACGCGGTGGCGAGACCGGCGAACACGCCGACGGCTGGGGCGCCGCCTTCTTCGGCGAGGAAGGCTGCCGTCACATCATCGATGAGCAGGCTTCGGCCCGCTCGCCGCTGGCGCAGGCGGTGCAGCAGCAAGCGGTCAGCGCTTGCAACATCATCGTGCATATCCGCAAGGCCACGCGTGGTGCAGTAACCAGCGAAAACTGCCATCCTTTTGTGCGCAAGCTGTGGGGCCGCGAATGGGCATTTGCCCACAATGGCACACTGGAACAGGTCGATGCCTCTGCCACGGGGCATTTCCGCGCCGTCGGTCAGACCGATAGCGAGCTGGCCTTCTGCAGCCTGCTCAATGCCTTGCGTGAGGAGTTCGGCGAGCAGGCGCCCGAGCTGCAGGCGCAGATTGATTGCCTCGACGCCGTCAGCGCCAAGCTGGCCCGCCATGGCAGCTTCAATTTCGTGATGTCCAATGGCGAGACCCTGTTCGCACGCCGCGCCACCGAACTGAGCTACGTGCAGCGCGCCTATCCCTTCGGCTGCGCACGTCTGCTCGATTGCGCGATGAACATCGATTTCGCGCGCCACAACCATCTCGACGACCGCATGGTTATCGTCGCCACGGCGCCGCTCACCGATGAAGCCTGGCAGCCGCTGCCGCAAGGCGAGGTGATCGCCTTTCAGCGCGGCATGGCGCACACCGCCTCGCCGATGCAGTTCGCGGTGTAGCGCGGCTCAGTGGTTCAGCGGTTCAGGCGCAGCGCCTGACCATGGCGCAGGCGCGTTTCCAGCGCCTGGCCAAAGCGCGAGATGCCGTAGCAGAACGCCCAATACACCAGGGCGATGAATAGATACGCCTCCAGGTAGAACGGCCGCCAGTCCGGATCGCCGCCCAGCGCCAGCGACAGTGCGCCGGTGAGTTCGTGCAGGCTGACGATGGAGATCAGCGAGGTGTCCTTGAAGATGCCGACGAAGTTGCTGATCAGCGCCGGCAGCGCAGCGCGGAAGGCTTGCGGCAGCACGATGTAGCGCATCGCCTGGCTGTAGCGCATACCCAGCGCCAGCGCACTTTGATATTGCGTTGCCGAGACCGCCTGCAGGCCGCCGCGAATCACTTCCGCCAGATAGGCCGCCGCAAACAAGGCGATGGCGATGATCACGCGCGGCAGCATGTCCACATGCCAGGCCTGCGGCAGCAGCAGTGGGAACAGGAAGGCCGCCATGAACAGCAGGCTGATCAAGGGCACGCCGCGCACCAGTTCGATGTAGCTGGCGCAGAGGCTTTTCAGCAGTGGCAGTTGCGAGCGCCGCCCGAGCGCCAGCAGGCAAGCCAGCGGCAACGCCAGGACCGTTCCGCTGATGGCGACGATCAGGGTCAGTGGCAAGCCACCCCATTGCGCGCTCGGAACGCGGGCGAGCCCCAGGATGCCGCCGTACATGAGCACGCCGACACAGGCTGCGAGCAACAGCCAGGCGCCAACCAGGGCGGGGCGCCACAGGCGTGGCCAGCAGCTGCCCAGCAGGGCGAGGATGATCAGCAGCGAGGCGAGCAAGGGGCGCCATTGCTCGGCATAGGGATAGCGACCAAACAGCAGCAGGCGGTGCTTCTCCGCCAGCACGCCCCAGCAGGCGCCAACGCCGCGCGCCGCGCGGCAGGCCTCGGCGTCGGCGCCGAACACCGCATGCGTCAGGCCCCATTGCCAGGCTGGAATCAGGCATAGCACGGCGAGGGCGAGCCACAGCAGCGTCTGCAGATGATGCGGCCAGCGCGCCAGCAAGCTTGAGTTCATGCTTCACCCCGCAAGGCGATGCGCGCATTGAAAAGATTCAGCAGCACCGCCGTCAGCAAAGACAAGCTCAGGTAACTGGCCATCACCACCACAATGCATTCGAAGGCGCGACCGCTCTGGTTGAGCGCGGTATTTGAAATGGATACCAGATCGGGGTAGCCGACGGCCACTGCCAGTGAGGAATTCTTGATCAGGTTGAGGTACTGGTTGCCCAGCGGCGGCACGATGCTGCGCAGTGCCAGTGGCAGGGTCACGTAGCGCATCACCTGGCCGGGGCGCATGCCCAGCGCGCGGGCCGCGTCGAGCTGGCCGTCAGGCACGGCGAGGATGCCGCCGCGCACGATCTCGGCGATGAACACTGCGCCATAGACGCTCAGCGTCAGCAGCACGGCGAGGTATTCGGGACTCAGCGACCAGCCGCCCTCGACGCCGAAACCGGCGACTTCCGGCAGCTGCCAGTGGCAGCCCGCCGCGCAATCGAGCACAGGCATGAACAGCCCGCTGCGCGCCAGCAGCACGCCCGGCAGCAGATGGATGGCAGCCTCGGCATCGGGCAGCAGATTGCTGAGCGTGAAATAGATCATCAAGAGCTGCAGCAGCAAGGGGATGTTGCGCACCGTCTCGATGATCAGGCCGCAGATACGCCGCGTGATCGTGTGGGTCGACAGGCGGCCAATTCCCAGCGCGGTGCCGAGCAGGCTGGCCAGCACGATGGCCGGCAAGGCGGCGCGCAAGCTGTTGAGCAGGCCGACAACGAAGGCGCGCCACAGGCTCTGGCTGGCATCGTAATCGAGCAGGCTTTCGCTGATCTCGAAGCCGGCCGGTTGCAGCAGAAAGTCGAAGCCGGCGCGGATGCCGCGCGCGCGCATCGCCTCCAGCGCGTTATGCCCGAGCCATGCGATCAGCAAGGCGAACAGGAGTAGGATGAAGAGCTGCGGCAGGTAGCGGCGCAGCCAGGCAGGAATCGATGCAGACATGGCTGCGATGATAGCGCTTCATTGCATGGCAGCCAGCAATTGACGCGGCTGCGCGCAACTTTGTAACGCGGCGCATGTCCTAATGCTTGAACGGCCCGCATGTGCATTCTGTACATGATGCCGTCTCGACATTTTTCAGGAGACTCTCATGGCGAATACAACTTCTAGTTTGCTCGACGAATCGAAAGACATCCTGCAGGAAACCGAACAGCTGCTCTCCGAAGTGGCGGACGCAACCGGTGAAGAAGCCAAGGCTTTGCAAGCGCGCATCATCGCCGGCTTGCGTGACGCCAAGGCGCGCCTGGGCGAAGCGGAAGAAGTGGCCGTTGCCAAGGCCAAGGCCGCTGCGCGTGTGACCGATGAATACGTGCATGCCAATCCCTGGAAAGCTATCGGCGTCGGTGCCGTGGTCGGCCTGCTGGTCGGCGCGCTGATCGCGCGTCGCTAGGATGGGGAGCGGACTCTCCGAGCGTCTGCGACGCCTGCTGGGCCATGCGGCGGCGCTGGCCGCCACCCGCGTGGACCTCTTCGGGCTGGAGCTGCAGGAAGAGCTGGAGCGCCAGATCAAGCATCTGGCGCTGCTGCTGGGCGTCTTGCTGTGCGCCGCGCTGGCCGCCATTTTTGGCGCCGTGCTGGTTCTTGTGCTGGCCTGGCACAGTGGTCATCTGTTGGCGGCGGCGACTGCGCTGATGCTGTGTTTTGCGGCGCTGGCGCTGGCTGGCTTTGTGGTTCTGCGCCGTTGTCTGCAGCGTGCGCCGACGCCCTTTGCGGTCACCCTGGAGGAGTTTCAGCGTGATGCCGAAAGCATGCGCACGGCTCGGGAGTCCGACTCATGAATGAACGTCAGCTGACCCGTCAATTGCGCAAGCAGGCCTTGCAGCTGCAGGCGCGCCGTTATCGCCTGAGCATCCGGCAAGACATTGCCGCGCTGGCCGAACCCTTTACGCACAGCGCCAGCGAGCTTGGGCAGGGCTTTTTGCGCGGCCATTGGGCCGAGATTTTCAGCACCCTGTTGTCTGTTCTGCCGGGGCGCTGGAGCCGCATCCTCAGCATGGGCAGCGTGGCTTGGCAGTTGGCGCGCCGGGTGCTTGCCAAGCGCGCGGCGCAGGCCGGCGATACGGACACAGAGGAGGCCGCAAAAGAGGCCGCACAGAAGGCGACTGCGCCGGCAAAGGAAAAAGCCCGCTGATGCCTGTGGCATGAGCGGGCCAGTTGCGGCGGAACTTGCCGTGCCGCTTCAGTCCTTGTGGAACAGACTGTAGATGTCAGCGCCGAAAATCGCCACGGCCAGTACGATGCAGGCCAGCGGTGCGATGCGCAATCCAGCAAACGCGGCGACGATGGCGATCAGCAGGAAGGTCGCGGCGTAGCACTCGGCACAGACGTGCGGGTTGTAGCGGAACGCCTGCCAGCGGTCGCGCAGGCTGATTGCGCGGGTGCTGCCCGCTCGATTGCTGGGTGTCATGATGGTCTCCTTCCACACACACAAAGCCTCTTTGTTTCATGCTAGGCCGTGATTCGGGCGCGGCCGGGAAATCATGCGCAGATTTGATCTGGCTTAAATCTCACCGGTCGCTGTGGCAGGAGACGCGTCGCTCAGGGCTTGATGACCTTGTACACGGCGGCGATGTCTTCGTCGCCATAGCCGGCAATCAAGGCGCGCTTGAACACCTCATTGGCGCTGCTTGATGTGTGCAGGCTCTGACCCAGCTCTTCGCCCAGCGCGAGCGCCAGGCGCAGATCCTTCTGCATGTGCTTGAGCGGGAAGCTGGTGCTGTAGTTCTCGGCCAGGAGCATCGGGCCTTTGCCCTTGAACATCGGGCAGGCCATGGCGCCGGCATCGAGCACATCGAGAATCTGTGCGCCGTCCAGGCCGCCCTTGAGCCCCAGCGCAAGACCTTCGCCGAGGGCGCTGAGCATCGAGCCCATGATCATGTTGACCACCAGCTTCATGCGCGCGCCCTGACCGACGGCGCCGAGGTAGAGGCGCTTCTTGCCGAGCTTGTCGAAGGCACTGCCGGCTTCGTCGTAAAGGCTTTGGTCGCCGCTGGCGAGGATGATCAGGGTGCCGTCTTCGGCCGGTTTCTTGGTACCGGAGACCGGTGCTTCGAGAAAGCGGCCGCCCTTGGCGCTGATGGCGCTGGCGATCTCGGCAGCGGTCTGATCATCGACCGTGGACATGTCGACATAGCCACGCCCTTCGCCAATGCCGGCGAGCACGCCATCGCTACCGAAACAGACTTCGCGCGCGGCGGCCGGGTCGGAGAGGATGGCGAAGGTGATGTCGCAGCTGGCGGCGACTTCGCGCGGCGTCGCGGCCTGGCGCGCACCGAGCGCCACCAGGGGAGCGCATTTGTCGGCGCTGCGGTTCCACACCGTGACATCGAAGCCAGCGCGGATCAGGTTGCTTGCCATGGCCTTGCCCATGATGCCGAGGCCGAGAAATCCATAACTTGCCATGTGTTGCGTCCTTTTCATGTAATGCGTGTGGGGGGCGTCATCTTACCGTGCGGGCTGGCGGCGGCTGCCGCAACGGCCATCTGCTTTGGCGCATGAAGCTTATTGGTCAGTCACCCGCCAGGACCACGCGATTGCGCCCGGCAGACTTGGCCAGGTAGAGCGCTGCGTCAGCGCGATCCATCAAGCTGTGGATGCTCTCGCCGTGCTCATCGTGGGTGGCGGCGCCGATACTGACTTTCAGGTCGACGCGCCGATCCTGCCAATGAATGTTCAGCGCGCGCGATGCGGCACACAGCTTTTCCGCAATCAGCCGGGTCTGCTCGCCTGCAATGCCCGGCAGCAGTACGCAGAACTCTTCGCCACCGAGGCGGGCAATGATGTCGGAGCGGCGGAAGTGCGTTTTGAGCAGGCTGGCGTATTCCTGCAGTACGTAATCGCCGGCGGCGTGGCCGTAGCTGTCGTTGATGCTCTTGAAGTGGTCGATATCGATGTAGAGCAGCGAGAAAGCCTGCTGGTTACGCGCCTGCATGGCGTGCTCGTGCTCGGCCAGCTCGTAGAAGATGTGGCGGTTGTAGAGTCCAGTCAACGCATCGTGATGGGCCTGTATCTTCAACGAGGCATTCAGGCGTAGCGCAATGCTGAGGATGATCGAAAAGTACAGCGCGATGACCGCCAGCATCGCCGCCATGGCTGAGATCAGGCGCGGCAGCGAGTAGTCGAACAGCGAGGCGCCGGCATACAGCTCTGGCGGCGCGGGGAGGAATACGAAGCGATACAGCGCCTGCGCTGCCAGCAAGGTCGTGATGCCGCTTAGCGTCAGCAAGGATATGTAGAGGCAGCCGAGCAGACCGGTGCCGCGCACTTGCGGCAGATCTTTGCGCACGGTCTTGGCGCCGATGAACAGCAGCAGCGCATTGAAGCCGGAAGTAGTGACGATGCGTAGATTGGTGTCGGGCACCACGAACCAGCCGAACAGCTGGCCGAGGATCACGCACAGCAGGATCGCCCACAGCACACGTGGTTTGACGGCGTGTGAGAAGTCCAGGCCGAGCGCGCGGACCACCAGGCACAGCGCTCCGGTCAGCAGCATATTGCCGACCATTGCGCTGAAAATCGGCGAGATGCTGCCGCGCAGGCCCAGCAGCGCCAAGCCGACGCCGAACATGGCGCATGAAATTGACCACAGTGGCAGCGAGGGAAATTGCCGCATGTAGTGCGCAGCGAGACGAAAGGCCAGCGCACAGGACAGCAGCAGCACACTATTGGACAGCATCAGCGTGCGCAAGTCCGGGACGAAACTCATGGGTGCAGCCAGCTCTGTAGATCAGGTCGTCAAGTGTGCTGACTGTTGCGCCTGAATTCAAGTTCACACGCGCTGCGGGCCGGCACAGACATGGCGGTGCTTGCAGCCCGCTTGCTAGAATGCAGCATCCGCGCCGCATCTCGCGGCGGAGCCATAACAATGAAAAGGACTTTCCCCATGATCAAATCCCGTGCTGCCGTTGCCTGGGCTGCTGGTGCGCCGCTGGAAATCACTGAAATCGACGTGGCGCCGCCGCAAGCCGGCGAAGTGCTGCTGCGCGTGGTGGCGACCGGTGTCTGCCACACCGATGCCTACACCTTGTCGGGCGATGATCCGGAAGGTCTGTTCCCGGCCATTCTTGGCCACGAAGGTGGCGCCATTGTCGAGGCCATCGGTCCGGGCGTGACCTCGCTGGCGGTCGGCGATCATGTGATCCCGCTCTACACGCCCGAGTGCGGCAAGTGCAAGTTCTGTCTGTCGGGCAAGACCAATCTCTGTCAGGCCATTCGTGGCACGCAAGGCAAGGGTTTGATGCCGGACGGCACCAGCCGCTTCTCCAAGGACGGCAAGCCGATCTTCCACTACATGGGCACTTCGACTTTCTCCGAATACACGGTGCTGCCCGAAATCGCCGTGGCCAAGATCAGCAAGGATGCGCCGCTGGAAAAGGTCTGTTTGCTCGGCTGCGGCGTCACCACCGGCATGGGCGCGGTGCTCAATACCGCCAAGGTCACGCCGGGCAGCACGGTGGCGATCTTCGGTCTGGGCGGCATCGGCCTCTCGGCGGTGATCGGCGCGGTGATGGCCAAGGCCTCGCGCATCATCGGCATCGACACCAATCCGGCCAAGTTTGAGATCGCCAAGCAGCTGGGCGCGACCGAATGCATCAACCCCAAGGACTTCGACAAGCCGATCCAGCAAGTCATCGTCGACCTCACCGATGGCGGCGTCGATTACTCCTTTGAGTGCATCGGCAATGTGAACGTGATGCGCTCGGCGCTGGAGTGCTGTCACAAGGGCTGGGGCGAGTCGATCATCATCGGTGTCGCCGGGGCGGGGCAGGAGATTTCGACGCGTCCCTTCCAGCTGGTGACTGGCCGCGTCTGGCGCGGTTCGGCTTTCGGCGGTGTGCGCGGTCGCAGCGAGCTGCCGGGCTATGTCGATCGCTTCCAGAAGGGCGAGATTCCGCTTGACACCTTCATTACCCACAAGATGGGTCTCAAGGACATCAACCATGCTTTCGAGCTGATGCATGAGGGCAAGAGCATCCGTACCGTCATTCACTACGACCTCTAAATCATGCTGACGCAGCTTTCTGAGAATCTCGCCTTCGGCGGCGTGCATCGCCGCTACCGTCATAGCTCCACCGTGCTCGCTTGCGACATGGTCTTCGCCGTGTTCCTGCCGCCGCAAGCGCTGGCCGGCGCCAAGGTGCCGGTGCTGTACTGGCTCTCCGGCCTCACTTGCACGGACGAGAACTTCATGCAGAAGGCTGGCGCGCAGCGCGTCGCGGCCGAGCTGGGCATCGCCATCGTCTGCCCGGACACCAGTCCGCGCGGCGAAGGCGTACCGGGCGATCCTGATGGCGCCTGGGACTTCGGCCTCGGCGCCGGCTTTTACCTCAATGCCACGCAGGCGCCCTGGTCGGCGCACTACCGCATGCACGACTACGTGGTGCAGGAGCTGCCGGCGCTGGTCGAGGCGGCATTGCCGGTGAGCGATCTGCGCAGCATCAGCGGCCACTCCATGGGTGGCCATGGCGCCCTGGTCTGCGCGCTGCGCAATCCCGGCCGCTACCGTGCGATCTCGGCGTTTTCGCCGATCACGCATCCGGCGGATGTTCCGTGGGGCGAGAAGGCGTTTAGCCGCTACCTCGGTGAAGACCGTGCGACCTGGGCGGAGTGGGATGCCAGCTTGCTGATCGCCAAAGCCGCCGAAAAGCTGCCCTTGCTGGTCGATCAGGGCAGTGCCGACAGCTTCCTGCACAGCCAGCTCAAGCCCGAGGCCTTGCAGGCTGCGGCGGAGGCAGCTGGCTACCCGCTGACTTTGCGTCTGCAGGAAGGCTACGACCACAGCTATTACTTCATCGCCAGCTTCATCGAGGCGCATCTGCGCCACCACGCGGCGGCGCTCGGCGTGTGAGTGCCGACGCGGCCACGCCGCAGCACTGGCGCATCCACTGCGATGGCACGGCCTGGCCCAATCCGGGCCGCATCGGTATCGGCGTGGTGTTGCAGGCGCCGGATGGCAGCATCGAGCAGATCTCGCAAGCGGCGGGCTCGGGCTGCAACAACGAGGCCGAGGCGCGTGCGCTGATCGCGGCCTTGCAGGCGGCGCGGGCAAGAGGCGCGCAGCAGCTCTGCGTGTATTCGGATAACAGCGTGCTGGTCGAGCATGTATCAGGCCGCGCTAAGACCCGGATCGAGCGCCTGCAGCGTCTGTTTGCCGAAGCGCAAAGCCTGCTGGCAAGCTTTGCGGGCGTCGAGCTGAGCTGGATTCCGCGCCATCGTAACAGTGCAGCCGACACCCTGGCGCGTGCCGCGCTGGGTTTGCCGGCCAAGCCTGCTGGCCGACCGCTGTCGCGCCGGCGAGGTAAATAAGTGTTGCCGGAGGCGGCTGCGGACCAGCGGCCTTGATCGGGAAGCTGCGCGATGCGCTGGCCTCATGGCATCATGCGAAGCTTATTGTGTTCTGCCTTCCCTGAAGCTCGAAAATGTCGAATCTGATTGTTCACGGTGGTCGCCCCCTGCGTGGCGAAATCGTCCCGTCCGCCAACAAGAATGCTGTGCTGCCGATCCTCTGCGCCACGCTGCTGTCGGATCAGCCCCTGCGCTTGCTCGGCGTGCCCGAGATCACCGATGTGCGCAAGATTCTGGACATCTTCCGCGCGCTGGGCAGCGACGTGAACATGGACTTCAGCACCGGCACCCTGGAGCTGCACCACAAGAACACCCGCTTTGATCCGCAGCAGCACCATCTGCCCGAGGAGATGCGTTCCTCGATCATGCTGGTGCCGCCGCTGCTGGCGCGCTTTGGCGTGGCCCGCCTGGAAGATGACGTCAAGGGCTGTACCCTGGGCGTACGCGAGATCGACCCGCACGTCGAAGTCTTCAGCCACTTCGGCGGTCAGGTCGAGCGCGGCCACGGTTCGCTGATCGTGCGCGCCGATTCGCGCCTGCAGGCGGTCGAGCACTGGCTCGATTACGCCTCGGTCACCACCACCGAAAACTTCGTGCTCTGCGCGGCCTCGGCCGATGGCGTGTCCACCCTCACCAATGCCGCCTGTGAGCCGCATGTGCAGGAGTTCTGCCGCTTCATGAGCATGCTCGGCGTGCCGATCGAGGGCATCGGCACTTCGCGTCTGCGCGTCAATGGCGTGACGCGCTTCAAGGGCGGCGAATACCGCTTCGATGAAGACTTCCACGAGATCACCACCTTCCTCGCGCTGGGCGCCATCACCAAGGGCGAGATCGTCGTCAAGAACTCCGCGCCGGAGCAATTCCCGCTGATTGACCGCAGCTTTGCCAAGTTCGGCATCGAAGTCGAGCACAAGGATGGCTGGTCGCGTGCGCATACGCAGCCCGAAGGTTTGCGCGTACGCCAGCCTTTCACGCCGAACATCCTGACCAAGATCGAAGCTGCGCCCTGGCCGTACTTCCCGGTCGACCTGTTGCCGATCTTCGTTGCGCTGGGCGTCAAGGCGCAGGGCAGCGCGATGTTCTGGAACAAGATCTACGACGGTGCCATGGGCTGGACCAGCGAGCTGTCCAAGTTCGGCGCCCATGTGGTGCTGGCCGACCCGCACCGCCTGATCACCTTTGGCGGCATCCCGCTGCGTCCTTCGCAAGTCGAGAGCCCCTACATCATCCGCGTGGCGATTGCCTTGCTGATGGTGGCGGCGAGTATCGAGGGCAAGTCCACCATCAAGAGCGCCACGCCGATCCGCCGTGCGCATCCGCGCTTCGTCGAGAACCTGCAGACGGTGGGTGCCGAAGTCGAGTGGGTCGAGGGCGACTGAGCCGTCTAGGGTTGCGGCGGCCTGACGTTTGAGGGCCGTGTGGCGAAGTCCAGTGCCAGCTGCTGGTAGAGCTCAGGCCCGATGCGCGCGCTGATGGCCTTGGCGATCAGTGCCACGGCCATCAGGCTGATCACCATATCGTGGCCGTCGATCATTTCCATGACGATGATCGCGGCGGTGATCGGCGATTGCGTCACCGCGGCAAGAAAGCCGGCCATGCACAGCGCCACGCAGGGCACGATCTGTGCGTGTTCGCCGAGCAGATGGGCGGCGTTCGAGCCCAGCGCGGCACCGACCGCCAGCGAGGGCGCAAACAGCCCGCCCGGAATCCCCGAGTAATAGCTGATCAAGGTCGCGATCAAGCGCGCCAGCGGCGCATACCAGGGCAGGACGGTGTCCGCCGACACCGCCTGCGTGCTGATCAGATAGCCGCTGCCGTAGGAGAGGCCGCCGCTGGCCCAGCCGATGAGGGCGATGCACAGGCCGCAGGCGCCGGCAAACCACACCGGATGTTCGCGGCGCCAGCGCCACAGTCGATTGCCCGGCCGCTGTTGCGGCCAAAGCAGCAAACGGCTGGTCAGCCCGCCGAGCAGACCGCAGGCGATGCCGGCCAGCACGACCGGCAGCACGATGGCGCGGTTCATGTCTTCAATTTTCAGGTGACCGAAGTAGTTGTAATTGCCCTGCAGCGCGATGGCGACCAGGCCGGCCATGATGATGCTGCTGAGCAGAACGCCGCTGGTGCGTGTTTCAAGCTTGCGCCCGAGCTCTTCGACGGCGAACACGATGCCGGCCAGCGGCGTATTGAAGGCGGCGGCAATGCCGGCGGCGCCACCGGCGAGAATCAGATCCTTGGCACGCAGCGCACGGCTGTTCGGCAAGAAGCGGTGCGAGGCATGCAGGATCGAGGCCGCCACCTGGACCGAAGGCCCTTCGCGTCCCGCCGAAAAGCCACCGCACAAAGCCAGCGCGCCCAGCAAGACCTTGCCGCAGGCAATGCGCAGCGAGACCAGATGAGCGACCGCGCCGCCAGCGCCGGCGATGCGTGTGGCGGCGATGACTTGCGGAATGCCGCTGCCCTGGCTGCCCGCGCAATACCGCCGGCTGGCCCACACGACCAGCATGCCAAGGCCCGGCGCGAGCAGGAAGGGCAGCCAGGGGCGCTGCGCTGACAGCGCAAAAAACAGATCCAGTGCCCATTCTGCAAGCTTGGCAAACAGTACGACGACGAGGCCGGCGCTCAGCGCTGCGGCCCATAGCGTGGCGCGGATGCGCCAGCGTGCGGCGCTGAACTGGCCGGAGAGCTGGCCGAATAGCTGAACGGATTGGCGGCGCATGGCGGCTTAGAGATCGGCCAGCGGCTTGTCGGCGAAGCGTTCGTCGCGCAGCTGTAGTTGTTCGACCACGCCGGAGAGTGCGGCATCGAGTTGCTGCAGCTGTTCAGGGCTCAGCGCGGCGAGGGCTTCGGGCAGCAAGCCGCTGGCCGGGCCGGGTGCGCGGGCGAGCAGTTGCTGTGCGGTGTG
The DNA here is from genome assembly GCF_039631295.1 of Uliginosibacterium sediminicola. Lineage (NCBI taxonomy): Bacteria > Pseudomonadati > Pseudomonadota > Betaproteobacteria > Rhodocyclales > Zoogloeaceae > Uliginosibacterium > Uliginosibacterium sediminicola. The sequence goes on from NZ_JBDIVE010000008.1 coordinate 190,436, forward strand.
CGAGAGCAGCAGGCCGACACGGCGCTGGTCCATGCGGCTGCGTTCCTTCTGGATCAGGCCGCGCATGTTCAGCTTCTCGACCAGCTGGCTGCAGGTCGATTGATGGATCGACAAGCGCTCCGCCAGTTCGCTGACGCCGATGCCAGGTGTCTGCGAGATCTCCTGCAAGATCCACAGCTGCGAGCCGGAGACGCCGCAGCTTTGCTCGATGTCACGGTAGTGCTGGCGTACCGAACCGTAAATCACGCGAAATTTTTTCAGCACCCGCGTCGGGGCGGGGGGCAGCTTGAGCTGATCTGTGGACATTGAACTCGCGCCTGGTGCATGCGGTGACGGACAAGGCGCGATTTTATATGGATTGCAATTGAATGGATATAAATGTATCGCTTGCGGTGTTCAGCTGTGTAGCACCTGCAAGCGTTCGCTGGCCGCCTGCAGGGTCTGCTCCTGTTTGGCAAAGCAGAAGCGCACGAGCTTTTGCGCCGGCGCCTGGCGGTAGAACACCGAGACCGGAATGCTCGCCACGCCATGCTCGATGCACAGCCAGCGCGCGAAGGCGACATCGTCCAGATCGTCACGGATCGCCGAGTAATCGGCTAGCTGGAAGTAGGTGCCGGCGCTTGGTAGCAGCGTGAAGCCTGCCGCCTGCAAGCCGGGCGCGAGCAGATCGCGCTTGCGCTGGAAGAAGGCTGACAAGCCCTGCCAATGCGCAGGCTCCGCTAGATGCGCGGCAATCGCGTGCTGCGCCGGGCTGTTCACCGCGAAGACCAGGAACTGATGAATCTTGCGGAATTCGCTGGTCAGCGCAGCAGGCGCGACGCAATAGCCGATCTTCCAGCCGGTGGCGTGGAAGGTTTTGCCGAAGGAGTAAGTGGCGAAGCTGCGCGCGCGCAGCGCCGGGTGGGCGAGCACGCTGTGGTGTTGCTGGCCGTCGAAGACGAGGTGCTCGTAGACTTCGTCGGCGAGCACCAGCAGATCGTGGCGTTCGGCAATCGCGGCGAGTGCGTCGAGATCGGCGCTGCTGAACACCGAGGTCGAGGGATTGTTCGGGTTGTTGATAAGGATCAGCCGCGTGTGCGGCGTCACCGCGGCTTCGACCAGCGCCCAGTCGACCGCGAAGTCCGGCGCGCTGAGCGCGATGTGCACCGGCTTGGCGCCTTGCGCGAGGATGCTCGGCGCGTAGCTGTCGTACGAGGGATCAAGCAGGATTGCTTCGTCACCGGCATGCAGCACAGTGGCAATCGCCGTGAACAAGGCCTGGGTGGCGCCGGCGGTGACGGTGATTTCCGTCTCGGCATCGACGCTGATTCCATGCTGCAGCGCCAGCTTGGCGGCGATGGCTGCGCGCAGTGCCGGCAGGCCAGCCATTGGCGCGTACTGGTTGTATCCAGCCTGCGCCGCGCGGTTCAGTGCATCGAGCAGGCCGGCATCGCAGGGGTAGTCGGGAAAGCCTTGCGAGAGATTGATCGCGCCGTGCTCGTTGGCCAGGGCGCTCATCACCGTGAAAATGGTGGTGCCGACTTCGGGCAGCTTGGACTGGATAGGCATGATGGGTCTTGGATCCGGGCCTGCGTGGCGTGATTGAATACTGCGGCGCAGTTTAGCGCATGCTGCGCTGCAAGCCGACGATCAGCGCCAGGGGCAGGCTCAGGCAGGCCAGCGCGAGGAACACATCGGCGCTGGCCATCGACACCGCGCTGAGCGATTGCGCCGTGTTGGTGGCATGGATGAGTGACTCCAGCTGCGCCGCCGTCGCCTGGCTCCCTGCGTTGTCGGGCTGTGCGTAGAAATACTGCAAGGCCGTCGTGGACAGCGAGATGCTGGAGGAGAGGCCAAGCTGGCGCACGATATTCTTCACCTGGTAGGCGTGCGAGAAGACTTCGGCACGCACCTCGGTGAAGGTGCCGAAGGCAACCGAGCCGAGGAAGAAGGGCAGCGACAGGCTGCACAACATCAGCGGCATCAGCAGGGTGTGCCAGCTATGGCTGTTGAGCGCACGGCTGAGCCAGTAGCAACCGGCCGCATAGAGCAGCAGGGCGAACAGCATGAACAGCCGCAAGCGCGGCCAGTGTTTGGCGCACAGCGCGTGGATCAGCGCTGCAACGACGCTGCCGGCAAAGCACAGCGACATGATGGCGGCGCTCAAGCCCAGCGACAGCCCCAGACCGTGTTGCAGCAGCAAGGGCGCCATGAAGCCGTAGGCGCCGATCAGCGCATAACCGCAGAAATACAGGCACAGACCCAACAGGTAGCGCATCTGGAACAGACCGCGATAATTGATCAACGGGCGATCCTTGTGCCACTGGCGCCAGGCAAACACGCTGAGCACCACAATCGAGGCGGAGCCGATGTAGAGCAATTGCGCCAGCGAGCCATCGATCATCGCCGGGATCGCCTGGATGGCGTATTGCAAGCCGAACACGCCGAGCACCAGCCAGACCAGCCAGCCCCAGTGCTCCTCGCTGCGCTGATGCGCCGGGCTGCGCTCGCTGGGCAGATCGCCAGCGGCAAGCCAGGCGACGGCGCCACACAGCGGCAGCGAAACCCAGAACAGGCTGCGCCAGCCACCCAGGCTGAGCAGGCCGGCGGCGGCAATCGGTGCGATGGCAGCGGCGCCGAGCAGACTGGTGACGAAGGCGAGCAAGCCAGCAAAGCGCTTGTCGGCCGGCAGCTGGTTGATCAGCATGCGGCCGGCGGTGAAGAAGGTGGCACCGGCGAAACCTTGCAGCGCACGGCCGCAGGCGAACTGGGCGAAGCCATGGGCGGTGGCGCAGAGCAGGCCGCCAAGGGCAAACACGCCCAGCGAGGCGAGGATGAAATCCCGGTAGCCCAGGCGTTCGACCATCCACTGATGCTTGTAGAGCATGAAGATGGCGGTCACGCCATAGAGGGTGTAGGCCAGCGCAAACTGATGCGGCTGCAAGTGCAGGGCGGCCATGATGTGGCTGGCCGAGAAGGTGACCATGCCGGTTTCGAAAAACTCGACACCGGTGACCGCCATGATGATGGCCAGGAAATGCGGCAGGGCGCGGACGGGGGATTGTTGCGAGGACATCGGCAGACAGAAGGTCGATTCAAGCTCAGGAGTCTAAGCGCTGAGTGCTTAATGCTTTAAATCGATTGATCTGATTTATATTATCGATATGGATAATGTTGACCACACCTCTTTCCGCCGCCTCGATCTCAACCTGCTGGTGGCGTTCGACGCCTTGCTGGTCGAGGGCAATGTGACGCGCGCAGCGGCGCGGCTGTGCATCGGCCAGCCGGCGATGAGTCACGCTTTGGCGCGCCTGCGCGAGCTGTTTGGCGATGACATCCTCTACCGTGATGGCGCCGCCATGCGGCCTTCGACGCGGGCGCGGGCGCTGGCGCCGCGCGTGCGTGCGCTGCTGGAGGAAATCCAGAGCCTGGCCAAGATCGATGAAGACTTCGATGTGGCAAAAATCAGCGCGCAGTTCCGCATGGCGCTCAATGATCCGCTCGAAGCGCTGCTGCTGCCCGGTCTGGTGGCACGGCTGCGTCTGGCTGCGCCCGGGCTGACCCTGGCGGTGCGCCCGATATCAGCCTCGCAGCAGCTGGCCCAGCTCGATGCCGGCGAAATCCAGCTGGCGACGGGTTATTTCCCGCAGCTGAGCAGCGTGCACGATGCCAGCCTGCTGCATCGCACGAGCTTCTGTTGCATCTACAACCCGGCCCTGCTGACATTGCCGGAACACATTGATTTGCAGTGCCTGACGCAGTACCCGCACATTCACACCACCTATACCGGTGACAGTCCGGGGCTGCTCGATCGCCTGTTGCAGGAACACGGCCTGCAGCGCCAGATCGTCGCCTATACGGCGACGCCCTTGTCGATTCCCTTCGTGGTCAAGCAGAGCCCGCTGATTGCCGTGCTGCCCGAGCTGGTCACCCGCCTGTTCAGCCGGCACAGCGATTTGTGCATCCGGCCGCTGCTGATCGAGGGCATGAGCTTCCCGATCAGCATGGTCGCGCATCGCCGTGATCACAGTGATCCGCTGACGCGCTTCGTGATGGAGCAGGTCCGCCAGACCGTGCAGGCGCTGTTGGGTGAGGTGGCCTAGTGTTGAGCCAGCGCTGCACTGTGACGTGTGGCGCTGATTTTCTCTGCCAGTTCTTGCTGCAGCGTGCCTTCGGCCAGATGCTGGGCGGCGTAGATGCTGCCGACTTGCGCGTAGAGTTCTAGCGCGCGGCTGTACTGGGTGTCGGCGGCATAGGTGGCGGCCAGGCTCATCAGCGCGCCGGCGTAGGGCATGCTGTTCCTGTAGCCCATGTCTTCGATCAGGCTCAGTGCGCGCTGCGCCATGCTGATCGATTCCTTGAAGCGGATGGTATTGCGATAAAAGCTCGCCAGCTCGTTGAGCAGGGTCAGCCGCGCAGCCAGGTCGCGTCCCTGGGAGGCCAGTTCCAGCCGCGAGAGCAGGAAGGGTTCGATCTGTGCAATGTCTTGTTGCAGGAACAGCGCATTGAGTTCTTGCAAGGTGTGGTCGAGTTTCAAAACAGAAGCCTTTCTGGCTGCGCCAGCGGGATTGCCGCGGCAGCGTATGATTCCGGCATCACCGGCAAAGAGCGCCACCATAGCGCATCTGCGCGCCGCGCTTCTTGACCCACCTCCACTGTTGTCCATTGCGCTGGCCGGTGACTGCCGGGCTTTGTACAATTGTGTTGCGAATGCATCGTCGGAGGGGGCGATGTCCCCGTCGTGCGGCACTTCATGCTGCGCGGCATCTGTGCTGACTGATCCGAAGGGAAACGAGATGTCCAAATGGTTTGCTGATAATGCCCAGTCCATCGGCAACACGCCGCTGGTTCGTTTGAATCGCGTGACCGATGGCGCGGGCGCCACGGTGCTGGCGAAGATCGAAGGTCGTAATCCGGCCTATTCGGTCAAGTGCCGCATCGGCGCGGCGATGATTGCCGACGCTGAACAGCGCGGCCTGCTCGGGCCGGGCAAGGAACTGGTCGAGCCGACCAGTGGCAATACCGGTATCGCGCTGGCTTTTGTGGCCGCCGCCAAAGGTATTCCGCTGACTCTGACCATGCCGGAGACGATGAGCATCGAGCGCCGCAAGCTGCTCGCAGCCTACGGCGCCAAGCTGGTGCTGACTGAAGGTGCCAAGGGCATGAATGGCGCGGTGGCCAAGGCCGAAGAGATCGCCGCCTCGAGCCCCGACAAATACGTGCTGCTGCAGCAGTTCAAGAACCCGGCCAATCCGGCGATCCACGAAGCGACGACGGGGCCGGAGATCTGGAATGACACCGATGGCGCGGTCGATATCTTCGTCGCTGGCGTGGGCACCGGCGGCACCATCACCGGCGTCTCGCGCTACATCAAGAATACCCAGGGCAAGCCGATCATCTCGGTGGCCGTGGAGCCTTCGGCCAGCCCGATCCTCACCCAGACGCGTGCGGGCGAGGCGATCAAGCCCGGCCCGCACAAGATCCAGGGGATTGGCGCGGGCTTCGTGCCCGGCGTGCTGGATATGTCGCTGATCGATGCGGTGGAGCAAGTCAGCAATGAGGAGGCGGTGGCCTTTGCGCGGCGCCTGGCGCGCGAGGAGGGCATTCTCTGCGGCATCTCTTGCGGCGCTGCCGCCGCAGCAGCGGTGCGCGTGGCGCAGCGTCCGGAGAACGCCGGCAAGACCATCGTGGTGATCCTGCCGGATTCGGGCGAGCGCTATCTGAGCTCGGTGCTGTTCGAAGGCATGTTTGACGACAAGGGTCTGCCGCTGGCGGGCTGATCACTCGGGCCTGCGGGCCACGGGCAATGAACAAGGGCAGGCTGCCGCTGAGGGCTGCCTGCCTTTTTTTATACCATTTCACGCATTCGCTGATTTGCGTTTATATTGTTTTTGTTGTTTTTGACAAATAGTAACAAAGAGGAGGCGCTTGTTTTGCCACAATGCCTGGCTCAGCCAGATTGCGTGCGTGGTCATACGAATGTTCGAAGTGAGGTTTTCCGGGCGCAAAGTTCTCGGCCTGCTGCTCGTCGTCAGTGCGCTGTTCAGCGCAAAGCTGGCTTTTGCCGCCAATCCTCTCTATACCCTCGCGGCCTCACTCGATGCGCCCACGCCCAGCACGGCGCGCCCGGCGTTCAAGCTGCAACTGCCGGACGCAGGCTTTGAGCGCGAGCTGAAAATCGCCGATCTGGGCTTTGCCGAAGGCGCCGAGCTGGGCGCGCTGGGCGGCACGCAGACTTTCTATTTCCCGATTGCCCGTGCGGCCCGTTACACCGGTGCAACGCTCAATCTCGCCTACGAGGCGGCGACGCCGCTGGCAGGCCAGCGCAGTCTGCTGGTGCTGGTCGGCGAACGTGTGGTGGCCTCGCGCAAACTGCTGGCCGGCAGTGATGCACAGCGCATCAGCGTCGCCTTGCGGGCGGAGGATCTGCGCGGAGATTTCGTCAAGCTCAGCGTTCGCTATTCGGGCTTGCTCGGCGATCAGCGCTGCTTCGACGCACGGCGTGCCAATGATTCGCTGCGCATCTTGCCGGACAGCTCGCTGCAGCTGAACGTGGCGAAAGAGAGCCTCAGCCAGGTGCAGAACGTGCTGGCCTTGATGCCGTCGCGGGTGGCGATCGGCATGCCCGAGCGCGTGCTCAGCGAGGCCGAGTCGGCGGCGGTGATCGCTGCGATCCGCCTCTTCCGCCAGCGCGGCCAGCAGATTGAGGTTCTGCCGCTGGCGCAGCTCTTCGCCAAGCCCGCTGCAACATCGGGCAGCTGGCGGCGCGGCGTGGTGGCGGTGGCCAATGCGGCCGATCTGCGCAGCCTGCAGAGCACGGCGGCCTTGCCGGCTACGGCACCGGCGAACGTCAGCAGCTGGCTGTTTGCGGATGGACCGGGGCTCCTGCTCTCTGGCAGTGATCCGCAATTGGCGACGAACTTCCTGGCGGCGCGCTGGGCGGGGGCGGGCGAGGGACGGGCTTTCACGGTTGTGCACAACCAGCGCAGCGCGCTGCAGGGCGAGCGCATCAGCTTCGATCAGCTGGGCATTGCCTCGCCGGTGCTCGATGTCGCCGAGCAACAGAGCTGGAGTGTACGCATCAATGCGCGCGATCTGCCGGCCGGTCGCTGGCCGGTGGCGCTGGATCTGGACATCGGAATGGGGGCCGACGGGCATGCACAGCCTGCGGTGGCCAATGTCTTCCTCAATGGCCGTTATCTGGATGGGCGGATTGCGGCGCGCGAGGGCATCACCCACATTCACGCCAGCATTCCGCGTGGCCTGATCGGTCTGGACAATGAATTGCGCGTGGTCCTGCAACGCCAGCCCACGGGCGGCGATTGCCGCGAGCTGTCGCCAGCATATCCGGCCCAGGTGCTCGGATCGAGTAGTTTGCAGCTGAGCGAATCGGCGACGCCGGATGCCGACTTTTTCAGCCTGGCCCCGCATGCCAGCGAGCAGCTGACTGTTTATCTGCGTGACAGCTTGCCGCTCGCCAGCCAGGCACAGGCGCTGCGCAGTATCGGGCTGGCGGCGGCCCAGCTGTCCTCCGCCGCAGCGCCTTTGCAGGTCAAGCGAGTCAGTGCTGCGCAGATCGACAAATTGCCGGCGGCCTTCATTGCCTGGGGCGATTTTGATTTCTCGCGCAATACGCCGCCGCTGCGCCTTGATCAGGGCAAGGTGCTGCTGGCCACCCGCGAGGGACGCGAGCTGTTCAAACTCGAACCCGGGCAGAGCAGCTTGCTGGCCCAGGTGATCAGCGTTTCGGGGCAGGCCGCCGGTGTCTGGCTGCATGCGTCGGGGGCGTCCGCGGACTGGCCGCAGCCCGAGGCGATTGATCTGGACCGTGGCAATGTCGCCTTCATCAATCAGGGCGGCGTGGCGACCGCGCTATCGACCGAGCGCGAGCGCCTGATCGAGGTGCGCTATCCGGAAGCGCATTCCTGGCTGGACTGGCTGGAGCGCTATCGCGCCTGGCTGGTGGTCGCTGCCTGGTTGCTGCTGACCCTGGTGGTGCTGATGGCACTGCGGCGCATGTACGCGCGCAAGCAGCCGCATGACCAAGCCTGAGCGACTGAGCCTGAGCGCCGGCACGCCGGCTGCCAACGCACCGCGCCTGGGCGACGTGCTGCTTGAGCGCGGGCTGATCACGCCGGCGCAGCAGGCGCGCGCGCTCGATCTGTCGCGCAGCTGGCGGGTGCGTTTCGGCGAGGTGGTGATCGCCATGGGCTGGACCAAGTCGCTGGACTTGTTCCGCACCCTCGCGGCACACCTTGGCGCGCCCTTCGTCGATCTGCTCGCCGAGCCGCCCGATGCGGCCTTGCTGCACGCCGAGGACGCGCCGCAGTACATGGCCCAGCTGCTGATCCCCTGGCGCAAGCGCGCGGATGGCGTACTGATTGTGGCGACCGCAGCGCCGGGCGAGGAGACCACCGCCTTCATCGCCCGCAAATGGGGGCTGGATGTCGAGATCGTCATCACCTCGAAGTTCGACATCATCTGGACCATCCAGCGCAGCTTTGACCGCATCCAGTCGCACGACGCGGTGCACAGCCTGAGCGAGCGCGATCCGCTGATGTCGGCCAAGCAGATCATCACGCCGGAACAGCTGATCTTCATTTACGCGCTGCTCTCGCTGCTGGCGCTGGGCCTGATTGTCTCGCCGGTGGCCACGCTGATTGCTGCCAATACCATCATGGGCCTGTGGTATCTGGGCAATTTCATCTTCAAGGGGCTACTGGTCTGGCATAGCGAGCAGGCGCAGGATGCCGAGGGCGACCAGCTCAGCCGCGCGGCGCAGGCGCTGCGTGACGAGGATCTGCCGGTGGTCACCGTACTGGTGCCAATGTTCCGCGAGCCCGAGGTGCTGCCCATCCTCACCCACGCGCTGCGCAATCTGCAGTACCCGCGTTCCAAGCTCGACATCAAGCTGGTCCTCGAAGCGGGCGACCACGAAACCATCCAGGCCGCCCAGGCGCTGGGGCTGGAGGGGATTTTCGAGATCCTGCGCGTGCCGCCCTCGCATCCGCAAACCAAGCCCAAGGCCTGTAATTACGCGATGCGCTTTGCGCGCGGCGAGTATCTGGTGATCTACGACGCCGAGGACAAGCCCGAGCCCGACCAGCTGCGCAAGGTGGTTGCCGCTTTCCAGCGCTCGCCTGCCAATACCGCCTGCATCCAGTGCCGGCTGAATTACTACAACGCGCATGAGAACTGGCTGACGCGGATGTTCACGCTGGATTACTCGTTGCTCTTCGATCTGCTGCTGCCCGGTCTGGAGCGCCTCAAGGTGCCGATTCCCCTGGGTGGCACCTCGAATCATTTCCGCCTCGATGTGCTGCGCGAACTCAATGGCTGGGACCCGTTCAACGTCACGGAAGATGCCGATCTGGGCATCCGCCTCACGCAAAAGGGCTATCGCGTCGGCGTGATCGATTCGACCACCTACGAAGAGGCCAATGTCGCCATTGGCAACTGGATCCGTCAGCGCTCGCGCTGGATCAAGGGCTATATGGTGACCTTCCTGGTGCACACCCGGCGGCCGATCCATCTGGTGCGCGCCACCGGCATCGGCGGCGCCCTGGGCTTCACCTTCTTCGTCGGCGGCACGGTGCTCTCGGCTCTGCTCAATCCGCTGTACTGGTTGATGCTGCTGTTATGGACGCTCTCCCATGCCAGCGGCTTCGAGCGCTTTTTCCCGCCGCTGCTGGGCTATCTGAGCCTCTTCAACCTGCTCGCCGGCAATGGTGCCTTTGTCTATCTGAGCATGCTGGCGCCGCTGCGCCGGCGCTGGGTGGACCTGGTGCCGTACAGCCTGAGCATCTTCGCCTATTGGGGGCTGATGTCGGTGGCGGCCTACAAAGCCTTGTGGCAACTGGTGTACAAACCGTTCTACTGGGAAAAGACCCAGCATGGCCTGTCCACCCACACGGCGGCCGAGCTGGCCAAGGCCAAGGCGGCCATGCAAGAGGGCAATCAATGAATGCCTTGCTGCGCCATGCCAGTACCTGGCTGGCGGCGCTGCTCCTGCTCCTGCTGGCCAATGCCTGGTGGAGCGGGCAGGGCTATCTGTCCAGCGCAGTCTTGCAGGAATGGGCCACGGTGATGCGCTACGCCGCGGGTCATGGCAGCTATCGCGAATTTCTCAGCAGCTATCCGCCGCTGGCCTTCCTGCTCAATGTACTGCTTGGCGTGCCGCTGCACTGGCTCAGTTCGCTGCCAACGCCCTTGTTGCTGGCGAGCATGCTGAGTGCTGGCCTGCTGGCGCTGTGGCGTGCGCAGCTGTTGCGTGCAGGTTGGTCGGGCATGGCCAGCGCGCTGGCGGTCTTGCTGGTGCTCATCAATCCGCTGTTCCTCTACCTGCTGAGTGCCGGCATCAGCGCGATCCTGCTGCTGGGCGCGCTCTACTGGTTTGCTGCGGCTTTCTGCGCCAGCCATCGCCATGGCCGGGTCAGTGACTTGATGAGTCTGGCGCTGTCCCTGGTCTGTCTGGTGTTCGTGCATCCCTTTGGACAGCTGTTCGCTCTGGTGGCTTTGCCCTTTCTGGTGCTGGTCTTGCCGCAGGCACTGCTGGCGCGCTCGGTTTTCAATTCCTTGTTGGTCTTGCTGTTTCCGCTGCTCTTTTCGATCCTCAGCTTTGTCTACGTGGTGGGCATGTTCGACGAGGCGCCGGCCAGTTTTCTGGCGGCTGCCTTGCAGCATCCGCCGCTGCAGCCAGCGGCCTTGAGCGCCAGCCATACCCATGGCGGGGCCGGGTCCCTGGCGCTGGGTCTGGCGCTGGGTGTGCTGCCGAGCGCCTGGCTGATTCTGCGGCGGCCGCCTGCTCATGCTCGCCGCGCAGTCTTGCTTCTGATCCTGATGTGCGTGTTGGCGGCCGCTTTGCAGCTGTGCATCCAGGCCAGCCAGCAAGCCTGGTCGCCCGGTCTGGGCGAGGCCTTGATCGCCCTGGCGCCTTGCATGGGTGTGCTGCTGGCGCTGCTGCGCGACTGGCCGCTGTCGCGGCTAGCATTCTCCGCTGCGCTGGCGGTATTGCTCGCCAGCCTGTTGCTGGCGGGGCTCGGTTTGCTGCAGCTTGGTACGGGCGAGGCGGCGCGTTGGCGCGATGCGGGTCTGGGGCGCGGTATTCCGCCAGCGGAGAGCGCCAGCATTGCGCTGGGCAAATGGCTGGCGCAGCATACGGACATTTTGCTCGATGCGCAGGCGCACCCGGCGCTGCTCGCCGCGCGCGGCGGCGCACGCGGGCTGATCGTGCCTGGCGACGAGGCCTTCAGTGTTTTGCTGCTGGGGCAGGCGCCACAGGCGCGGTTTGTGGTGCTGCCGGACCCGCTCAGCGCGGCCGGCGAGGACCAACTCAATCAGCGCTTCCCAGAGTTTTATCTGCACGGCATGCCGGGCTATCACCTTGAATATGAGACGTATGGCTGGAGAGTCTATGAACGCAATCCATCAATCACGACTGCGCCTTGAGATGCGGCATCTACCGCTGTGCCTGGCCTTGCTGTTACCCGGTACTTCGGCCTGGGCCGGCGCCTGGACCTTGTCGGCCGGCATGACAGACACCTTGCTGAGCAGCACGATCAGCTCCAGCGAGCATTATTTCGACGCCGATCACAAGATCATCAAGGGCGAGCGCTACAGCAAGAAGGAATTCCAGCTGCGTCTGGAACATGGCATGAGCGATACGACCACCGTCATCGTTGCGCCGACCTACATGCGTACGCGTGCCGGTGGCAGTGCGGGTGGCAGCTACAACGGCATGGGCTATTCGGAACTGGGCCTGCGTCAGCGCGTGTATATCGATGACGCCAACGTCTTCTCGTTGCAAGGTGTTTTGCGTGCGGCCGGGGCGCGGGACTCGGACAATGCGGCGGAGCTGGGCAATACCGACCATGAATACGATCTGCGTGCGCTGTATGGCCGCAACCTGCAGTTCGGCAGCTGGCCGGCCTTTGCCAATATCGAACTGGCCTGGCGCATCCGCAGCGGTTCGCCGCCCGACGAGCATCGCGTCGACCTGACCCTGGGGCTGAAACCCAGCCCGCAATGGCTGATCACCCTGCAGTCCTTCAGCGTCTATTCCGATGGTACGGGGCAGGGCGCTTTTACCGCGCCTTATTACTATCACAAGGCGCAGGCCGGGCTCACCTGGCGCTTCCTGCCGGCGTGGTCAGCAGGCGTGAATGCGCTGACTACTTACGCCGGCAAGAACGCCTGGCGTGAGCAAGGCGTGGTGGCCACTCTCGGGCATCAGTTCTAAACCTCGCTGCGGCCCTGACGCGAGGCTGCGCCGGGGCGAGGCAGATGCTTGGCGCGGCCTTCGAAGCGGCCCAGCGGCAGGCCGGCATTGGCCGCGCGCAGGGCAGAGAAAATCTCCAGACCGTCGATCCAGGGACCGAAGCCGGATTCGGCATTGATGTGCCCTTTGGCGCCGATATTGATCAGGCGGCTCTCCCATTGCTCGGCCAGAAAGCCGGCTTTGAGCATGCGCACCCAGGGATCATTGGTGCTGGCGACGACGACGCTGGGAAAACCCAGTGGCCCCTCGGGCAGTAGCGCGCTGACATTGAATTTGTCCGGGTCGGCCGGTGCGACCAGCATGGCGCCGGCGATGCGGTCACGGTACTCGGTGGCGGCGTGGACGGCGGCCAGGCAGCCGAAGCTGTGCGCGACGATCCACACCGGACCGTTGGCGCGCGCCAGTTCATGGCGCACGGCACCGGCCCAGCGCGGCAGGTAGGGCTCGTCCCAGTCCTCCTGTTCGACCCGCACGCAGCCTTCGAGCTTTTGCTCGAACCAGCTTTGCCAGTGTTGCGGGCCGCTATTACCAAGCCCGGGCACAATCAGGATGGTGGACATGTGATTCTCCGCTGAGACCTGATGCAGTATGGTCTCAGAGTGTGGCGATGGACACCTCGGTCGATTTGACCAGGGCGACGACTTCGCTGCCGATTTTCAGACCTAGATCGTCAACAGAACGTGTGGTGATCACCGAGGTGACGATGCCGGAAGCGGTTTGCACATCGATTTCGCTGACGACATCGCCGCGGATGATTTCCTTGACGACACCACGAAACTGGTTGCGCACATTGATGGCTTGAATGCTCATGATGGGTTTCCTTGTTCTCTGGAGGATGGACGGACGTGCTGCCGTGCAAGGCGGCATGTCTGGCGGGGCTTGTATTGGCGCCACTCTATGAGCTGCCCAGCCTGAACGGAAAGAAGAAATCGTGACTTGCTTATGCCGCGTCTCCGTATAAGCGCGTATGCATTTATTCGTTTGCCGCCCTGCTCATGCGATCTAGTCTTGCACTCACACCACATCAGGGGAGTGATGATGAATGCATTGATTGTAGGCGCTGATCGCATCGAACCGATCCGTCAGGAACTGGAACGCCACAGTGAGACCCTGGGTATCCAGCGTTGCTTGCATTGGTCCGGCCGTCACGTCGGCGATTCGCGTCGCCAGGTGCCGGGGGATACGCGTGTGATCGTGATGATCTGTGATCGCCTCAGCCACCAGTTGCTCAATAATGTACGCAAGCAGGCGCAGAAGCTGGGCGTGCCGGTCATCTATGCACGCCACTCACTGGTGGAAGTGCGTGACAAACTGCAGGCGCTGCAGAGTGTGGCGCTGCATTGAGCATGTGCGCGTGCCGGGGCTGAATCGTGGCCCATGAACTCTCCACGCGGCAGATCAATGCCTTGCGCGCCGTACTGGAGCGCCGGCATTTTTCGGCCGACGATGTGGCAGGCATTGATTACCAGATCCTGATCCGCACCCCAGGGCTGGGCAGCAAGAGCCTGCAGACCATTCTCGACTGGCTGCATGCGCAAGGCCTGGAACTGCGCAATGCGCCTGGTTCGGACACCCTTCATACCCATTCCCTGCGCCGCGGTGGCCGCATCGAGCGCGCCATCGCCTTGCTGCTTGCCCACGGCTATCGTGTGCTGCCACCGGAGTCGGCCAGCGCGGCGGCGAATCCGGGCTTGTCTGCCAGCCCGCTGCGAACTACCCAGCCACAGAGCGAAGACGAGGGCCTCAATCACTGAGCATCTGTATATAAGCTCAGACGATTTGCTTTGTTGGTGCGTGCTACCCCTTGCCCTAGGCTGTGCCGCCTTTCATTCCTGCGTCCTCCATTCCGCTTTGCCCTTGAACACCTTCCGCTGTGTGTGTTTCCCTTCAGCCGTCTGCACATTACGACGTATGCATGGTCCTTTGCGTGTATAACAATCGCTTACAAACAAGCAATTCGTTGTTTCACGCGACTCGATACGATGTCGTCGTTCGACTTGCGCGCTGTGCCGGGATCCACCTCTCTGAACGAAGCCATGAATCCACCCACCTCTCCCGACAGCGCAGGCGCTGTCTCGCCAAAATCTTCTACAAAACGTCTGCGTCGCGGTGTGCTGGCGACGCTTCTGATTCTGGCGCTCGGCGCCGGCGCCTGGTTCGCGTGGTCACGTTGGCAGGCTCCGGGTGGGGCCGCCGCCAGCAAGCCCGATGCCGCACAGCGCGGCGGGCAGCGCCCGCCACGACGCCCGACGCCGGTACAGGTTGGCGCCGTGACACGCGGTGATGTGCGCGTCTATTTCGCCAGCCTCGGCACGGTGACGCCGAGCAGTTCGGTCGTGGTGCGCACTCGCGTCGATGGCCGGCTTGATCGCCTGGCATTCAAGGAAGGGCAGGTGGTGCGCGCCGGTCAGCTGCTGGCCGAGCTCGACCCCAAGCCTCTGCAGGTTGAGCTGGCGCAGGCTGAAGGCCAGCTGGCCAAGGATCAGGCCCAGCTCCTGAACGCTCGCCGCGATCTGGCGCGTTATCAGGATCTGCTGGCCAAGGACTCCATCTCGCGCCAGCAGGTCGATACCAGTGATGCGCTGGTCAAGCAGTACGAAGCGGTGGTGCGGACCGATCAGGCGCAGGTCGATAGTGCCAAGCTGCAGCTCAGTTACACCCGTGTTGTCGCACCGGTGAGTGGCCTGCTCGGTTTGCGCCAGGTGGATGCCGGCAACATGGTGCATACCTCGGATAGCGCCGGCATCGTGCTAATCAACCAGGTGCAGCCGATCAATGTGAGTTTCACCTTGCCTGAATCGCAGCTGCCGACGGTGCTGCAAGCCAAGGACAAGGGTGAGAGCCTGCGCGTCGAAGCCTGGGACCGCGAGCAGAAACACATGCTGGCGCGTGGTCGCGTCGCCGCCCTCGACAACCAGATCGACCTGAGCACGGGCACGGTCAAGCTCAAGGCGGTGTTCAGCAATGAAGATGGCAGCCTGTTCCCCAACCAGTTCGTCAATGTGCGCCTGCTGGCAGACACCCACCGCGATGTGGTGATCGCGCCGGCAGCGGCAATTCAGCGTGGTCGGGCCGGTAGCTTTGTCTATGTGGTCAAGGCGGACAACAGTGTCACCCAGCGCGTGGTCAAGACCGGCGTGGTCGATGGCACAGGCATCGAGATCATCGACGGCTTGCGTGGTGATGAAGCGGTGGTGACCGATGGCATCGACCAGTTGCGCGAAGGCGCCAAGGTCGAAGTGGCCAATCCGGCCGCCTTGCTCAAGGAGAAGCCGCGTGGCGCGGGACGGCGTAATGCTGGCCGCCGTGACGACGCTGCAAGTGGCCCCGCTGCAGCGGGCGAGGCTGAGAGCAGGCCGCGTGCTCCGCGCCGTGAGGGCGCTGAAGCGGCGCCCGCCGGCTTGTCTGCTGCCGCGCCTGGTCCGGGCAGGGGGCCTGGCGATGAGCGTCGCGCCAATGCTGGCGCGCGTCCCGACTGGGCCAATCTGAGCGAAGCGCAGCGTGCCGAATGGCGTGCGCGCCGCGAAGCCATGGGCTTGGGCCCGCAGAGCGGGCCGCGTGGCGAGGGTGGCAATGCTGAGCGGCCGCGTCGTCGGCCCGATGCAGCGGCGGACTGAGTAAAGCTTTCATGAGTCCTTCGCGAATCTTCATCCTGCGGCCGGTGGCGACCTCGCTGCTGATGCTGGCCATCCTGCTCGCGGGTCTGGTGGCTTTACGGGTGCTGCCGGTTTCGGCTTTGCCCGAGGTCGATTACCCGACGATCCAGGTGGTGACGCTTTATCCGGGCGCCAGTCCCGACGTGATCACCTCCTCGATCACCGCGCCGCTGGAGCGGCAGTTCGGCCAGATGCCGGGGCTCGACCAGATGTCCTCGCAGAACTCGGCGGGCGCCTCGGTGATCACGCTGCGCTTCTCGCTGGACCTGAGTCTGGACATTGCCGAGCAGGAGGTGCAGGCGGCGATCAATGCCGGCTCCAACCTGTTGCCCAGTGACCTGCCCAATCCGCCGATCTACAGCAAGGTCAATCCGGCCGATGCGCCAATCATGACCCTGGCGATCAGCTCGAACAGCATGCCGCTGCCGCGCATCGAGGATCTGGTCGAGACGCGTGTGGCGCAGAAAATCTCGCAGATTCCCGGTGTGGGTCTGGTCAGCATCTCCGGCGGGCAAAGGCCGGCAGTGCGCATCCAGGTCAATCCGCGTGCGCTGGCCTCGCTCGGCCTGGATCAGGACGATATCCGCACCGTCATCACCAATGCCAATACCAAGCAGGCCAAGGGCAATTTTGATGGTCCGCTGCGCTCATCTTCGATTGACGCCAATGACCAGCTGAAAACCATCGACGAGTACCGCAATCTGGTGCTGGCCTGGAAGAACGGTGCGGCGATCCGCCTGGGCGATGTCGCACAGATCGTCGATGGCGCCGAGAACGCCAAGCTTGCCGCCTGGGCTGATCGCACGCCGGCCATCGTGCTCAACATCCAGCGCCAGCCGGGCGCCAATGTCATCGATACGGTCGACCGCATCAAGGCCATGCTGCCGCAGTTGCAGGCCAGCTTGCCCGGCGCGGTGGAGGTCCGCTTGCTGACGGATCGTACGGTCACCATCCGCGCCTCGATTGAAGATGTGGGCATAGAACTGGCGATAGCAGTGTGTCTGGTGGTGTTGGTGATCTTCCTGTTCCTGCGCAATGTGCCGGCCACCATCATTCCGGCGGTGGCGGTGCCGCTGTCTCTGGTCGGCACCTTCGGTGTGATGTATCTGGCCGGCTTCTCGGTGAACAATCTGACCCTGATGGCGCTGACGATTGCCACCGGCTTCGTCGTCGATGACGCCATCGTGATGATCGAAAACGTCTCGCGCTACATCGAGGATGGCGAGTCACCGATGCAGGCTGCGCTCAAGGGCGCCAAGCAGATCGGCTTCACCATCATCTCGCTGACCATCTCGCTGATTGCCGTGCTGATTCCGCTGCTGTTCATGGGCGACGTGGTCGGCCGTCTGTTCCGCGAGTTTGCGATCACGCTCGCGGTGTCCATCCTGATCTCGGCCGTGGTCTCGCTGACGCTTACGCCGATGATGTGTGCGCGCCTGCTGCGCCATGTGCCGGAGAACAAGCAGAGCCGTTTCTACCACGCCAGCGGGCGTTTCTTCGATGCGGTGATTGCAGCCTACGGCCGCATGCTGCGCTGGGTGCTCGATCGCCAGGCGCTGACCCTGCTGGTCGCCTTGGCGACCCTGGTGCTGACGGCAGTGCTCTACCTGTGGGTGCCCAAGGGCTTTTTCCCGATTCAGGATACCGGCGTCATCCAGGGCATTTCCGATGCCACGCAATCGACCTCGTTCGCCGCCATGGCCGAGCGCCAGCAGGCTTTGGCCGACATCATCCTCAAGGATGCCGATGTCGAGAGCATCACCTCGTTCATCGGCACCGATGGCACCAATGCCGCGCTCAACAACGGCCGCATGCTGATCAACCTCAAGCCGCTGGAGCAACGCTCGGCGCGCGCGCCCGCCATTGCCAAGCGCTTGCAGGAGGCGGTTGCAGGCGTGCCGGGCATCAAGCTCTATCTGCAGCCGGTGCAGGATCTGAGCATCGAAGACCGGGTCAGCCGCACGCAATACCAATACACCTTGCAGACCAATGACCCGGCCGTGCTCGGTGAGTGGATGCCCAAGCTCACCGAGCGCCTGCAGCATGTGCCACAGCTGGCGGATGTGGCCAGCGACTATCAGGACAAGGGCTTGCAGACCTATATCGAGATCGACCGCCAGGCGGCGGCGCGGCTCAATGTGACGGCAGCGGGCATCGACAACGTGCTCTACAGCGCTTTCGGCCAGCGCCTGGTGTCGACCATCTTCACGCAGTCCAACCAGTACCGCGTGGTGCTGGAGGTGTCACCGCAATTTCAGAATGGTCCCGAGGCGCTGAAGGAACTGTATGTGCCTGCGGGGGGCTCGGTGGTGCCGCTGACCAGTGTGGCCCGTATCGTCGAGCAGAACAGCTTATTGGTGATCAACCACATCGCGCAATTCCCGGCCGGCACCATCTCCTTCAATCTGGCGCCCGGCGCTTCGCTGGGCGATGCGGTCCAGGCGATTGAGGCCGCGAAGGACGAAATCGGTGTGCCGCTGGCGGTGAAGACCGGCTTCCAGGGCGCGGCGCTGGCCTTCCAGGCGTCGCTCTCCAATGAGCTGTGGCTGATCCTCGCCGCCATCGTCACCATGTACATCGTGCTTGGCGTGCTCTACGAGAGCTACATCCACCCGGTGACGATTCTGTCCACGCTGCCCTCGGCCGGCGTGGGCGCCTTGCTGGCGCTCAAGCTGGTCGGCTCGGAGCTGAACGTGATTGCGATCATCGGCATCATCCTGCTGATCGGCATCGTCAAGAAAAACGCGATCATGATGATCGACTTTGCGCTGGAAGCCGAGCGGGGTAGCGCTGGCGTGCCGGGCTTGAGTCCGCGCGAGGCAATCTATCAGGCTTGCCTGCTGCGCTTCCGGCCGATCCTGATGACCACGCTGGCGGCCTTGCTGGGCGCCTTGCCGCTGATGCTCGGTAGCGGCATGGGTTCGGAACTGCGTCATCCGCTGGGCGTCACCATGGTTGGCGGTTTGCTGGTCAGCCAGGTACTGACCTTGTTCACAACGCCGGTGATCTATCTGGCCTTCGACCGCCTGACCCGCTGGCGTCGCAAGGCCACTGTGCAGCCTGCACTTGAGTCGGCGCCATGAGTTTCTTTGGTCTGTGCATCCATCGCCCGGTGGCGACGACGCTGCTGAGCATCGCCATCGCACTGGCCGGTGCAGCGGCGTTCCGGCTGTTGCCGGTGGCGCCGTTGCCGCAGGTGGATTACCCGACCATCTCGGTGAGCGCTTCGCTCTCCGGCGCTTCGCCCGAGACCATGGCGGCGACCGTTGCAACGCCGCTGGAGCGTGCGCTGGGGCGGATTGCTGGCGTCAATGAAATCACCTCGACGAGTGCGCTGGGCAGTACGCGCATCACCTTGCAGTTCGATCTGGACCGCGACATCAATGGCGCGGCGCGCGACGTGCAGGCGGCGATCAATGCTTCGCGTGGCATGTTGCCGGCGATGCCGCGCAACCCGACTTATCGCAAGGTGAATCCGGCCGATGCGCCGATCATGATTCTCGCCCTGACCTCGGAGAGCATGACGCGCGGGCAGATGTACGACGTGGCCGCCACCTTCCTCGCGCAAAGCCTGTTGCAGGTCGAAGGCATTGGCGATGTCGGCGTCAGTGGTGCCTCGCTGCCAGCCGTGCGCGTCGAACTCAATCCCGATCAGCTCTCGCGCTACGGCATTTCGCTCGAAGATGTGCGCACGGCGATCAGCAATACCAATGTCAATCGTCCCAAGGGCTTCCTCGAACAGGATGATCGGCATTGGCAGATCCTTGCCAATGATCAGGCGACCAAGGCTGCCGATTACCAGCCGCTGGTGATCCGCTATGTCAATGGCGCCGCTGTGCACCTCTCGGATGTCGCCAGCGTGGTCGACTCGGTGCAGGACCTGCGCAATGCCGGCTCGGCCAATGGGCAGCCCTCGGTACTGCTGGTGCTCTCGCGCGAGCCGGGGGCCAACATCATCCAGACTGTGGATCGCGTGCGCGCGCTCTTGCCGCAGCTCGAAGCGCAGATTCCCGCCTCGATGAAACTGGCTGTGGCGATGGACCGCTCGCCGACGATCCGCGCTTCGCTTGCCGAGGTCGAGCATTCGCTGGTGATCTCGGTGGTGCTGGTGATTTTCGTCGTCTTCCTGTTCCTGCGCAGCGGCCGCGCCACCCTGATTCCCACGGTGGTGGTGCCGGTGTCGCTGATCGGCAGCTTTGCGCTGATGTATCTGTTCGGCTTCAGCCTCAACAACCTGACCTTGATGGCGCTGACCATTGCTACCGGTTTCGTGGTTGATGACGCCATCGTCGTGATGGAGAACATCCACCGCCATGTCGAGCGCGGTGTGGCGCCGTTCAAGGCGGCCTTGCTGGGCGTGCGCGAGGTGGGCTTCACGGTGCTGTCGATGAGTCTGTCACTGATCGCCGTGTTCATTCCCATCCTTTTGCTCGGTGGTGTGCTGGGGCGCCTGTTCCGCGAATTCGCGATCACCTTGTCGGTCGCCATCCTGATCTCGCTGCTGGTCTCGCTGACTACCACGCCGATGATGTGTGCGCGCCTGTTCCGCCACGAACCGGCGGCCGAGGCCGCGGCGCGCCGTGGCTGGCTGGCGCGCTTTCATGCGGCGAGCGAGGGCTTCTTCAGCCTGTTCCTGCGCGCCTATGAGCGCTCGCTGGGCTGGGCCTTGCGGCACGGGCGCTGGATGATGCTGATCCTCGCCGCCACCGTCGGGCTCAATGTTTATCTGTATTCCATCGTCAACAAGAGCTTCTTTCCGCAGCAGGACACCGGCCGCATCAATGGCGCGGTGCAGGGCGACCAGGCGATCTCGTTCCAGGCCATGCAGCAGAAGCTGGCCAACTTCATCGAGATCGTCCGCAAGGACCCGGCCGTCGACAGCGTGACCGGCTTCACCGGCGGTTCGCGCGTCAATAGCGGCTCGATGTTCCTGTCGCTCAAGCCCTTGTCGGAGCGCCAGGAGAGCGCGGATCAGGTGATCGACCGCCTGCGCCTCAAGCTCGATCACGAACCCGGTGCGCGGCTCTATCTGCAATCGGTGCAGGACATCCGCATTGGCGGTCGGCAGAGCAATGCGCAATACCAGTACACCTTGCAGAGCGATGATCTGGATGCGCTGCGCGAATGGGAGCCGAAGATTCGCCTGGCTTTCTCCAATCTGCCGCAACTGGCTGATGTGAACACCGACCAGCAGGAGAAGGGGCTGCAGACCTCGATCACCATCGACCGTGATGCGGCGGCGCGTCTCGGGCTCTCGCCACGTGCGGTGGACGCGGCGCTGGCCGATGCCTTCAGCCAGCGTCAGGTGTCGACCATCTACCGGCCGCTCAATCAGTACCGCGTTGTCATGGAGGTCGCCGAGCCCTTCCGCCAGGGGCCGGAGGCGCTGGACAAGATGTACCTGATCAATAGCAGCGGGCAGCAGATTCCCTTCTCGGCCTTTGCGCGCTATGCACCGAGCTTCACCTCGCTGGGCGTCAATCACCAGAGCGGCTTTGCCGCCTCGACCATCTCCTTCAATCTGGCCGAGGGCGTGTCGCTTTCGGAAGCGTCACGCGCGGTCGATAACGCCATGCGCCAGATCGGTGTGCCGACCTCGGTGCATGGCAGCTTCCAGGGCTCGGCGGCGGCCTTCAAGTCCACCTTCTCCGGCCTGCCGCTGCTGATCCTCGCCGCCATCATCACCATGTACATCGTGCTCGGTGTGCTCTACGAGAGCTACGTGCATCCGCTGACCATCTTGTCCACCCTGCCGTCGGCGGGTGTCGGCGCGCTGCTGGCGCTGATCGTCTTCAAGACCGACTTCAGCATCATCGCCTTCATCGCTGTCCTGCTGCTGATCGGCATCGTCAAGAAGAACGCGATCATGATGATCGACTTCGCGCTGAGCGCCGAGCGCAATGAAGGCCTGTCGCCGCGCGAGGCGATCCTGCGCGCCTGCTCGCTGCGCTTCCGGCCGATTCTGATGACCACGCTGTCGGCCATCCTCGGCGCCTTGCCGCTGGCCCTGGGTCATGGCGAGGGGGCCGAGCTGCGCCAGCCGCTGGGCATCTCGATCATCGGCGGCCTGCTGCTCAGCCAGCTGCTGACGCTCTACACCACACCGGTGGTCTATCTCTATCTGGACCGCTTCGCGCTCTGGTGCGGCAAGCTGCGCGCTGCGCGCAGTCATGCTGCAGCAGTGCCGGTCCTACCGCAAACCAATCAGGATCGTGCATGAACACGCCGCATTCTTCTGTCTTCCGCCGCTCACTGCTGACTGTGCTGGTGGCGCTTGCGCTACCCGTCCTCGCTGCTTGCGTTGCCGGGCCCGACTACATCAAACCCGCGCAGGATCTGCCGGCGGACTTCAAGGAGGCGCGCGGCTGGAAGAGCGCCCAGCCGGCTGACACGCTCCCGCGTGGCCAATGGTGGGAGGTGTATGGCGATGCCGAGCTCAATGCCCTGGTCGCCCAGCTCGACGTCTCCAACCAGAATGTTCAGCTGGCGCTTGCGCAGTATCGCCAGGCGCAGGCGACGGCTGATGCAGCGCGGGCAAGCTTTTCGCCGACGCTCGGCGCATCGGCGGGTGCTTCGCGTAGCGATAGCGGCAGCAAGACGGCCAACAGCTTCAAGCTGGGTCTCGACGCCAGCTGGGAGCCCGATCTGTGGGGCAGCATTGCGCGCAGTGTGGAGTCGAACGACGCGAGCCTGCAGTCCAGCGCGGCCTCGCTGGCTGCGGCCAGCCTCAGCGCGCAAGCCAGCCTGGTGCAGAACTACTTCCAGCTGCGCGTGACCGACGCCAGCATCGCCTTGCAGACGCGCACCGTGGAGGATTACCGGCGCGCCCTGCAGATCACCCAGAACCAGTTCGCTGCCGGCATCGTGACGCGTTCGGATGTCGCCCAGGCGCAGACCCAGCTCAAGACGGCCGAAGCCTCGCTGATCGATCTGGGCGTCACGCGCGCCCAGCTTGAACATGCCATTGCGATCCTGATCGGCAAGGCGCCGGCGCGCTTTGAGCTGGGCAGCAAGACTTCATTGGCGCCCTTGCCCGAGCTGCCGCTGAGCCTGCCATCGAGCTTGCTCGAACGCCGGCCCGATGTAGCGGCCGCCGAACGCAAGGTGGCGGCAGCCAATGCGCAGATTGGTGTGGCGCGAGCAGCCTTCTTCCCCTCGCTGAGCCTGAGCGGCAGCGCGGGCTATCAGGCCAGCCGGGTGTCCGACTGGTTTGACGTGCCGGCGCGCGTCTGGTCGCTCGGCGCCTCGCTGGCGGCCACGCTGTTCGACGGCGGCTTGCGCGAAGCCCGCACGCGCAACGCCATCGCCGCCTACGACGCAACGGTGGCGCAATACCGCCAGAGCGTGCTCGGCGCTTTTCAGGAAGTCGAAGACAACCTGGTTGCCCTGCGTCTACTCGCCGATGAGGCACAAGTGCAGGAGCAGGCGGTAGCCGCCGCGCGCGAGGCGCAACGCCTGGCGCTCGACCAATACAAAGCCGGCACCACCAGCTACACCAGCGTGATCAGCGCACAGTCGGCACTCAATAGTGCCGAACGCAATGCGCTGCAACTGCTGGGCCGCCGCTACACCGCCAGCGCCTTGCTGATCAAGGCGATTGGTGGCGGCTGGCAAGGGCTGGATGCGTACTGATATGTGTGCGGTTGTCCTTTCATCACGCTTTGGTGAAGTCAGAATCTCTCTTTTCTGAGATTGGCGTCGATATCTTCTCTTTCCCCGTCGTACCTATACCGCTTGGCAATCGCTTCTAGCATGAATGCCACGTTCGGATGGGTGCTTTGTACGCGCTCAGCTTGAGCTAGGTAGTAAGCGGCGAGTTCGCGTTCTTGGTCACCGCCCTCATTAGGCAAGCGGCTCGTCATGCCACGTTTGTTGAACGTGCCGATGCTAAACCCGCTTCGCATCTCATCCATCTCGACTCTGTCCAGTATTTCGCGTGCGGGGAGAAGTGGCCAAGTACCATCGTCGTCGGCAGGGGCATGAGCGAGAATCTGGCCGAGAGTCCTGTCGCATGAACCAATTCGATCTACGGTCATGCATAGGTTGCGTGCAGTTTCGATAAAACGAGCGAATTCAGCAGGATCAATTTTTCCGTTGTCCTGCGTGCCGGGTTGTCGTTTGCAGGCATGCAATATCTTCCATCCTGCATGTGCGTTAGCTTGAGTCGCTTCAGTTAGCTCTTCGCGTTCGCCATGATCAGGTTTGAACGTCAAGCAGATGATTTCCTTGAATAGCTCTGGCGTGGACATGATCCCCTCGTACAGCGCCCTGGCACTGGTTTCGTAGCCATAGCTCAGCGCAGGGAATAGACCGAACTCAAGCTGAATCAAGGACGCTCTATTGATCGCGCTTGATGTTTCCAAGCGCTGCAGCATTTTATCAAGATGCCAAGAGTCGATCATGTCTGCATCCGCTTCTTCACCTGCCAATAAGTGTTGAAGCGCATCCATGAGTAATCCCTCTGACATTTTATCGAGGTTGAATTTACAGCACTGTAGTGCTGTACGTGGACGCTTGGCTTGGAGCAGACTTTCGACAACGTGACCAATTTCTGTGTCGTAACGCCAGTATCCTGGACGTACCTGTTGCCAGTAATGCATTTCCACTTCCGGGCCGCATTCCTGCGCTAGTGTCCATGTCAGTGTATGAATTGGAGCCAGAACCAGTAGGCGTGCGAGTTTTTCAGAAGACCAGCTGTTGGTTTTGCCCAGCTCAATGACGGATGAAAGCACTTTGTTATCTGCAAAGCCAGGCGAACCTAATAGGCTGGAAATGCACCAAGAAGGTTTTTCCATCGGCAGGAACTCTCCACCGAAATCTGCAATCCATTGCGACCATGGAAAGGTGTTTCCCACAGCCTGAACTAATGGATTTCCAATAGAGCCTGGTTCAGTGCTTGTTTCAATCAAGTGTTCGATTCCGGGCATGCCTTGAGCGCGAAAAATTTCACTGAGTGCGGCAATCCTGGCGCGCGTGACAAGTTCTATTTTTGCGTTCGAGTCGTTCAGTCGGTCATGGCAAGGCAGTTCCGGCCAATGGTTTCCGAATAGCCAGCGATGGCGAACAATCAGATCATGCGGGGCGAGTCGTTCGTACATTTCTTCGATGGGCTTTAACCATCGATCCAATTCTTCTGTCGGCGCATCGTCATAGTTGCGGTGCCAATGGATGACTTTCCTGAGTGCTTTGCGCAGCAAGTCACGATCCTCATCAATCGCTTGCTTGGTGGAGAATGGTTCCATCAAAGACAGAACTTCTGGCATATCGTCCTGGTGCGTCAGTACGTTGTGTTCAAGCAAGGACGCAATTCTTGAAGCATTGTGATGACTCAGTCGGATGATTCTTTCTCGCGCAGCGATCTGCATGGCCTGCTCCTCTTCAACTGTCACGCCATGGCCTGCCCCCGCGTCATCCTCGCGCCATTTCGGTTGTGCAGCAGAGTCTGCCATTTGCGGTCCGCCTGAGCCGAGAGCGATGAGGACATCAAATGCCGCATCAGGGGCATGGGCAATCAATTTGTCCAGTGTTGCGATTCGTGCCGGTAGGCCTGCCGCGGTACGCGGTAGCCACGAACGAAAAAGGCCGAAAAGGCTGGAGGCTGGGGTGTTGCTCCAGTTCCCTTTGACAGGTTCGTGACTGAGTTGCGCCAGAATCAAGGCGACGCGGGTTAGACGGTTTGGCGCCCAAGCAAGCGTTTCCAAAGCCCAAAGAAGTCCTGCGTGCCAACACCGGCCACCAAATCCGGTTGTGCTGCCTGTCTCGGAAATCAGGCGAAGAACAGGCGGGTTGGCTTGGCGCAGGCTCTTTTCAATCGCTTTCAGAAAAGCGTCCGGTGCAGCTTCGGCCAAAGCAGGAAGATGGCTTGCCAAAGACAACCAGCGAATTTCATCTGCGTTATCGAACAGTTCGTGAATCAATCGATCCACACGGCCGTCTATGTGGAGGTTTTGCAAGGCAGGGAGTTCCATGCCACGCACGGACAACTTGATCAAAGAATCGCAGATTGCCTCGAACATCAGTCCGGAGTAGAGGTGAGTTTTTCCGTAAACCTGTGCCTTCCAACGATCTTCGTCTGGAAGATCAAGCTGTGGGTCTGGCGTCTCCAGAATCGTTTTCGCTATTGAGAAAAAACGATCTAGTTGCCCGGTTGTGATGCGGTTGCCGATTTGTACCAATAATTCCAGAGGCGATTTCGATTTCCATATATCCCCGATCTTCAACAATGGGGCGTCATCCATTGCTGCGAGCGCGTGCAGGTCTTGTTCAATGTCTTCATATGAACGGTTTGCCAAATCCGTCACGACTGCCTTGTCAGCGTCTTTGCGTGAATTCCATGCTCCGAGCAAACACAGTAAGGTCAGACAGTTCGCTTGAGGCGTATCGAGCCATGCCGGGTGACGAATAGCCGGGTTGATGGCATTGGTCCGCCGAAAGACAGTCCAGGATCGTCCCGTATTCAAGGCCAGGCGTCTGGCGTCAGATTCTTCAACGCCGATTGATACCAAAGCCTTCTCGTACTCATAGATCCCGGGCCTCTCTAGCGTCAGCTCTTCGCGATGTGTTCTACCCGTCCAGTTACCCGTCGCTTGGGGGATGACAACAAGAAGGTCAGGTCGAGAGACGGGGCGAGTCGCCACCTCTGCGTTTGCCGCAATGGCTAGTTTGAGCTGCGGATTTGCATTCACGTAACGCCAACCTGTTTCGTCCGTCACAACGACTGCTTCGTCCTGAATACTGCTGAGATGCATGGCCGTCGCAGTGCAAAAGGCGACAGCCTCTTCCACACTTTCTGCCCGAATCGTCAGAGACGAAGAGGAAGGCGGAGCCACTGATAATTTTGCGGAAAGTTCATCTCGTACTTTGATGCGGTCAACAAATAACGCATCGGCAGTGATGGCAGGATCGCATTGCTGCGACCATGCCTGCCAATAGCGCGACAGACTTTCAATGCCCGGCCCGCTCAACCCTAGTTCTTCACCAAATTGCAAAGCAACCGCAGGTGTTTGCTCAAGCCATTGCTCTAGATCATCGGCATCGTAGGCGCGTACCTCGGCCCATTCATTTCGCGCTTCTTGGGCGGCAATCCACTTGCACTTTCCTTTCCATCTTCTGGGAGAAACAAACACGAATGCGCAGGAGTGGCGCTCTTCATCCGATGTACTTTTCGTGCGCTTTCGATACTCTATGTTGGCTTTTTTAGTGACTGTCTGATCGCATCCTATTTCCCAGCGGGATGCGCCTTTCGGAATCCATGCATTACCTTGGTCGCTGAACAGGACGCCATCCCAACCAGGCATAAAGGTCGAGTCTCCAGAAGGGAAAGACAACTGGCGTGTTGCATTCGGATCGAAGCAAAGCCGCCTTATCCAGCGTGGCAGGTTGGCTTGTGCTTCTTTTGAGTGCTTATCGACCCAGCTGATGATGTGCGAGGCGGTGATTCGCAAGGCATTCTCCCGTGAAGTTATAAGGTGCTTCGGGTACGCAGGATCGAGCATCATATGCGAAGGATTAAAGGGACGAGATCGTTGTCTCCCATCTGGACGCTGCAGCGGCTCTGCGTTTTGCGCCTTAGCTCCAAACCGGATCAGGCACAGGCAATTTCGCGTACGGCTGCATGCCAGCACCCGTTTCAGATTTTGATGATGGTGTCGCTGTTGCGCGCGACTAGCGAGTCGTGCGTCATCAGCCGCCCAGCTCGCCGTACTACTTCCTCGGTGAGAAGTCTGCCTATCCGGTTTCGTCGCCCGATGTGAATGTGCCACGCGAAGACCGTGTCACCGCGCGCTCCTTCGGTTTGCCTGGTGAAGACGAGCTGCGTGCACTGCTCGTCGGTACGCCACCCACTGCAGCAGCGGCGCCGGCTGCATCGGCGCCTGCGAAGAAAGACCAGTGGTATTACTTCACTGATCTGACACGAGGGAACGGAAAAGCGGAAACTGGCAAGGCTCCCGCGCGTCAGCAGGACGCTCACCCGGCCTTCGACGTGAATGCCGTGCGCCGCGATTTCCCGATCCTGCAGGAGCGGGTGAATGGCAAGCAGCTGGTCTGGTTCGACAACGCCGCCACCACGCACAAGCCGCAGGCCGTGATCGACCGCCTCGCGTACTTTTATGCGCACGAGAACTCCAACATCCACCGCGCTGCGCACGAACTCGCCGCGCGCGCCACGGATGCCTACGAGGGCGCGCGCAACAAGGTCACGCGATTCATCGGTGCATCCTCGCCTGAAGAGATCATCCTCGTGCGCGGCGCCACCGAGGCGATCAACCTGGTGGCCAAGACCTGGGGCGTGCAGAACGTCGGCGCCGGTGACGAGATCGTCGTTTCCAATCTCGAACACCACGCCAACATCGTGCCCTGGCAGCAGCTCGCTGCACAGGTCGGTGCCAAGCTGCGCGTGATTCCCGTGGATGACAGCGGTCAGATCCTGCTCGAAGAGTATCGCAAGCTGCTTAACGACAAGACCAAGATCGTCGCCGTCACGCAAGTGTCGAACGCACTCGGTACGGTCACGCCGATCAAGGAAATTGTCGCCCTCGCACACAGCGTTGGCGCCAAGGCCCTGGTCGATGGCGCGCAATCCGTGCCGCATATGCGGGTCAACGTGCAGCAGCTCGAGGCGGACTTCTTCGTCTTCTCGGGTCACAAGATCTTCGGCCCGACCGGCATCGGCGTGGTGTACGGCAAGCGTGACATCCTCGAACACATGCAGCCATGGCAAGGCGGCGGCAACATGATCGCGGACGTCACCTTTGAACGCACCATCTACCAGGGACCGCCCAACCGCTTCGAAGCCGGCACCGGCAACATTGCGGATGCCGTCGGCCTTGGCGCAGCACTCGATTATGTGGATCGCATCGGCATCGACAACATCGGCAAGTACGAGCACGACCTGCTCGCCTATGCCACGCAGGGCTTGTTGACGATTCCGGGCATCCGCCTGATCGGTACTGCGGCGGACAAAGCCAGCGTCGCCTCCTTTGTGCTCAAGGGTTACACGACCGAAGAAGTCGGCAAGGCACTCAACCGCGAAGGCATCGCCGTACGCACCGGCCACCACTGCGCGCAACCCATCTTGCGCCGCTTCGGTGTCGAGACCACGGTGCGCCCCTCGTTGGCCTTCTACAACACCTGCGAAGAAGTCGATCGCATGATTTCGGTGGTGTACAGGTTGGCGACGGCGGGGCGTTGATTGTGTGAGTTGTGCAAATAAAAAACGGCCGCGTGAGCGGCCGTTTTTACTGGAGGATCCCATGAGCGAACTGAATCGCCCCGGGTTTTCTAGACAGTCCCGAGCCTCATGAAGTACTGCTTTTCGTAGTCTACCGGAGACATGCCAT
>NZ_JBDIVE010000009.1:0-206825 GCF_039631295.1 Uliginosibacterium sediminicola
ATGGCATGTCTCCGGTAGACTACGAAAAGCAGTACTTCATGAGGCTCGGGACTGTCTAGAAAACCCGGGGCGATTCAATGTCGCTTTTTGTTATCTTTCGGATAAAAGCACTGTCTTTTCCAGAGGAAGTGGTGAGAACAATATCCCCGCGTTCAAGAATTTCTATGTTAATTCTCTTCATTACGCACCTAGGTCTAACGTGAAATCGCCCTCACTCTGAAGGCGTACCTGTTTATCAATCAACTCAACATCAATCCCCAACAAGATACGCCATTCGCATCCCCGCGCAAACACGGATAAGCGTCTTTACCGAGTTCTTGAATCTAGAGCGTCGTCTCTGCCGCCTCCCGCAAAACCTCGGTCGCCCACTGGTTGAGGCTTTTGCCTGAGGCTTGGGCGGCGATGAGGGCGCGGCCGTGGAGTTCGGGGGGGATGCGCAGCAGGAGTTTGCCGGAGGCGGGTTTTTCGGGGCTGATGCCGGCGGCGGCGCATTCGGCGAGGTAGTCTTCGACGGCGTGTTCGAAGGCTGCGCGCAGTTCGCTGACGGTCTCGCCATGAAAGCTGATGATGCTGCGGATGCCGAGGATGCGGCCGACGAAGAGTGCGTCGCGTTCGTCGTATTCGATGCGTGCGGTGTAGCCCTGATGGTTCATGGTGTTCCTCATCCATTCACGCTAGCAAAAAATGATAGCGCCCGAAACCGCCAGTCGTGGCAAAGGCAAAGCCGAACAGCTGCGAATGCCGTTCGTTCAGGCGTATTGGATGTTTGTTCGCCGAGGGGGGCGCCAAGGTCGCGAAGAAAAAGCAAAGGCCCGCAAAGGAAAGGCAGTTCTTGCTTCCCTTTGCGGACCTTTTGTCTTTCTCTGCGGCCTTCGCGACGACATGTTCAGCGCTTCAAAACTGAACACGCCTTAAAGTACTGTGTGGCCGTGCAGATGCGCCTATTGCTTGAGCATGGCGCTGGCGAGGGTGCTGGCGTTGTGCTGGAACATCTTGAGGTAGGTGTTGGCTTCGTTGTTGCTCGACAGCGCGTCGGAATACAGGCGGCCGCCGACCACGCCGCCGCCTTCGCGGGCGATGCGTTCGATCATGCGCGGGTTGCTGACGTTTTCGACGAACACGGCGCGCACCTGTTTGGCTTTCATCTGGCGGATCAGCGCGGCGACGTCGGACGCGGAGGCTTCGCTTTCAGTCGAGCGGCCTTGCGGTGAGAGCAGTTCCACGCCGTAGGCGGCGCCGAAGTAGCCGAAGGCGTCGTGCGAGGTGATGATGCGGCGCTTTTCGGCCGGCACGCGGGCGAGGGTGTTGCGCACGAAGGCGTCCATTTCGCGCAGTTGTGCGCTGTAGCGGGCGGCGCGGGCGTTGATGGCCTCGGCTTGTTCGGGACGGGCGGCGACCAGGGCGGCGCGGATGTTTTCGACATAGATGATGCCGTTGGCGAGGTCTTGCCAGGCGTGCGGGTCGAGGTTGCCATGATCATGGTCGTGATCATGGCCGTGCTCGTGTTCGTCTTTCATCTGGCGCGGCTTGACGCCTTGCGAGGCGGTGATCACCTTGCCACGGTAGCCCGATGAGGTGACCAGTCGTGCCATCCAGCCTTCGAAGTTGAGGCCATTGACGAAAACCAGGTCGGCCTGGGCGACACGGCGGGCGTCGACCGGGCGCGGTTCGAAGACATGCGCGTCGCCATCGGGGCCGACCAGGGTGGACACGACGACGGCGTCGCCGCCGACTTGCTTGACCAGATCACCGAGGATGGAAAAGCTGCTCACCACCTGCAGCGGCGGCTGCGCGGCCTGCGCGGGCAGGGCGCAAGAGAGGATCAGGACGAGTGTCAGGGAGAGGGCGCCGAGCAGGCGCGCGGTGAGCGCAGTGCGCATGGTTCAGAACTCCTTGTGGACTTGCCGCAGAAAGCGCGTGCTGAGGATGCCCTCATGACGCCCCAGCAGCAGCGAGAAAATATAGAAAGCGCCGGCGACCAGCACGATGGCCGGGCCGGATGGCAGATCGGCGTAATACGAGACGAGCAGGCCCAGATAGCCGGCGACAAAGGCCAGCAGCACGGCCACGGCGGCCATGCCGCCAACCGAGCGGGCCCAGAAGCGGGCGGTGACCGCCGGCAACATCATCAGGCCGACGCCCATCAGGGTGCCCAGGGCCTGGAAGCCGCTGACCAGGGTTGCCACCAGCAGGCATAGAAAGAGGAAGTGATACAGCCCGCCGCGACCGCCGAGGGCGCGCAGGAAGCCCGGATCGCAGCATTCGACGATCAGCGGCCGGTAGATCAGCGCCAGGCTGGCCAGCACCACGCTGGTGACGCTGGCGATCAGCAGCAGGGCCGCGTCATCCACGGCGAGGATGGCGCCGAACAGTACGTGCATCAGATCCACGCTGCTGCCGTGGATCGAGATGATCATCACCCCGGAGGCGAGGGCGATCAGGTAAAAGGCGGCAAAGCTGGCGTCTTCGCGCTGCGGCGTGAGGCGCACCACGGCGCCCGAGCCCAGCGCTACCAGCATGGCGGCGGCAAAGCTGCCGGCGCTCATCGCGCCGAGCGAAAAACCGGCGAGCAGGAAGCCGATGGCCGCACCCGGCAGCAGGGCATGCGCCATCGCATCGCCGACCAGGCTCATGCGGCGCAGCACCAGCAGCACGCCCATCGGCCCGCTGCACAGCGCGAGGGCCAGGCAGGCCACCAGGGCGCGGCGCATGAAGCCGAATTCGATGAAGGGATCGACCGCCAGCGGCAGGATGGACAGCACGCTCATGCTGCCTCCCGCACGCAGAACGCGGCTTCTTCGTCCCAGGCCATCGACAGGCGGCGGGCGTGGGCCAGATGGCTTTCGTCCAGCACCTCGGCCGTCGGCCCCCAGCTGATCTGCTCGCGTGCCAGCAGCAGCGCCTCGGGGAAGTGCGCACGCACCTGGGCCATGTCGTGCAGTACGGCGATTACCGTGCGTCCCTCGCCATGCCAGCGCTGCACCAGGGCCAGCATGTCGGCCGTGGTGCGCTCGTCGACGGCATTGAAGGGCTCGTCGAGCAGAATCAGCTGGGCATCCTGCAGCAAGAGCCGCGCAAACAGCACGCGCTGGAACTGGCCGGCCGACAGTTCGCCGACCAGACGCGCGCCGAAGCCTTCCAGACCGACCGCCGCCAGCGCGTGGTCGGCTGCATCGCGCATGGCGCGGCTGACCCGGCCGAAGGGCCCGGTCTTGCGCCAGCTGCCAAGCTGCACGAGTTCATCGACGCGGATCGGGAAACTGCGGTCAATCGAGGTGCGCTGCGGCAGATAGGCCAGCGAGGGTTGCAGGTCCGGCGCCACGCTGACCCGCCCATCGCTCAGCGGCACGGCGCCGGTGATGGCATTGAGCAAGCTGCTCTTGCCGGCACCGTTGGGGCCGATCACCGCCGTCAGCGAGGCGCGCTTGAAGCTGCCGCTCAGATGGTGCAGGGCAGGGTGGCGGCGATACGCGACGGTGACGTTTTCCAGGCTGATCGCGGTATTCATGCGGACAAGGCCCAGAACACGCCGGCCCACAGCCAGGCAATGAAGAACAGGGCAAAGGCCAGGCGGGCCAATGCACTCATGCCCAGCACGCTGGGTGCCTGGCGCAGCAAGGGCGGCAGCCCTCGTAGGAACGATGATTTCATGGCGGGAAACTTGTGTGCAGGACCGGCGGCCTCTGATGGCATCAAGAACAGGCGGATGCGGTACTGCAACCGGGCAGTAATAATGCAACACGGTTGCATTTAATGCAAGGTCGGGGGTGAAAGGCGAAAGGACTTCACCGCAAAGGCGCTAAGGAAACGCGAAGGGCCGCAAAGGCAAGACAAAGGAAAGGCGAAGGGAAGGCGAAGGCGAAGGGAAGGCGAACGGAAGGCGAACGGAAGGCGAAGGGAAGGCGAACGGAAGGCGAGGGCTTTAGCGTAGTGCGGATGGTTCCCTCGCCCGCTTGCGGGAGAGGGTGGCGCGTAGCGCCGGGAGAGGGCTGAGTATTGCGGTGAAGGCCGCGCTGCAGCCTTCACCGCAAGGGGCGAGGATGGGTCCGTTGCGAACCCATCCTCGGGCGCTGGTTTCGAGCGCTAGGCGCTGGAACTCAGTAGTTCCAGCTTTCCTGCACGCGATTGACCGGTGCCGGGTCCGGGCCGTTGCCCGGGGCGATGCCGGTCTTCTTGCTGCCGCCGGTCTTGTCGACCGCGGTGATATTGCTGGCGGCGACATTGCAGGTCGTGGTGTTCCATTCGGCGCCCTTCTCGCTGGACGAGCCCGAGCCTTTTTCGACGCCGGCAAAGGTGGAGCAGACTTCAACTTCGCCGTTCCAGCGCAGCAGGTAGAGATTGCGCAGGGTTGCCTTGTCGGCCGGCGAGCCATTCGAGTAGCTGCTGTTCACGCCGACGATGGTCTGGTGGTTGTGGATGCGCGAATTTTCGATGATCACCGTGCGCGGGCCCTTGTTGCCGGTGCAGTCGCCGCAGGAGCGATAGAACTTGCCGCCCTTGTTCTTCCAGTTGTCGGCCACGAAGCGCGAGATGTGCAGGGTGCCCTGACCATTGTGCTGGAAGGTCTTGTCCACGCCGAGGAAGGCGCCACCGCAATCGACACGCATGGTGGTGCCGGAGCCGCCCTTGGCGGTGGCTGCATCCTCGCCGATGTCTTCCCACCACACGTTATAAACCGTGCAGTTGCCCACGCAGTGCACGCCGTCAGCGGCCAGATCACCGATCACCGCATTGCGCAGGGTGGCGCCTTCTTCGAGCTGGAAGACCGGCGGCTGGGTTTCGGACTGGCCCGAGTTGGAGAGCTGGAAGCGCTTGCCGCCGCCGTCATAGGTCGTGCCGGCCGGGACGACGATGGTGCTGGTGTTGGGCACCGTGTCCGAGGGTGTTGCGTAGGCCGGGCAGCCGGGCCAGGCGCTGATCGTCACATTGGCGCTTAGTCCGCTGCCGCTGGAGCTGCTTGATGAACTCGCCTTGGAACTGCTCGACGAGCTGGCTTTGGAGCTGCTGCTGCCGGCGCTGCTGGCCGCACTGGACGAAGCGCTGGTACTGGGAATCGAGCACTCATTGGTGCCGCCGGCGACCTTGCTGCCGGCGCCGAAGGTGGCTTCCGAACAGACGAAGCTGCCCGTGAGCTGCTTGTAAGTGAATTTGTCGGCACGACCGAAAGCAACGTTGGTCGTGCTGGCGACGCTACAGGTCTTGCCCTCGGTACACAGCGTGGTGTAGCCGGCAGGCCGGTTTGCTGCGCTGGCGTCGAACACGAAGCCAGCCATGAGCGCGAGAAGCGCCAGGTGCGTGGTTTTCATCTTGTCTCCTGGGTTTGTTGTACGCGTTTCTGCAGCGTGTTCCCTGACATGCTGCAGTGCCATCGGGCGTGTCGTCGGACTGATGCGGAACTGCTTATGACGATGTCCCGCAGCGACAATGCGCTTTTTGCCGCCGCTTGTCTTGCTGCGCTGCGATGTCAGAAATGACTAAGACATTCAGGAGAGGTTTCTAAATGGCATCCATGCACAAGGCAATGGCATCGGCGAGGGCGTCGATGTTGTGGATTGGCAGACTGGTACTGACGCGGATATGCGGATCGGGTGTCAGGCTGAAACGTGCGCCGTGAAACACCGCGTAGCCGTGCACGGCCAGGGTGACCAGGGCGAACTGCTCGGAGGGCACGGCGATCCAGACGCTGAGCCCGTCCTGCCCGGCGATGCGGATGCCGCGCTGCTGCAAGGCGGCGATCAGTGTCTGGCGGCGCTCGCAATAGGCTTCGCGTGCCCGCGCGATGCTCGCCAGGGTGGCGCTGTCGGCGAGCATCCAGGCGGCTGCGTCTTGCAGGATGCGGCTGGTCCAGCTGGCGCCGAAGTTGCGCCAGGCCTGGATCTGTTCGACCAGCTCCTGCGGCGCGGAGAGCACCGCCAGGCGCAGATCGGGGCCCAGCGATTTGGAATACGAGACAACATGCACGCAGCGCTGCGGGTAATGATTGCCGAGGCTGACGGCGGGCTGCAGGGAGACATCGCCAATGCCATCGTCTTCGATGATCAGGGTCTCGCTGTCCGCCAGCACCGAGGCCAGTTCGGCCATGCGTGCCGGGCTCACGCTGTGGCAGGTGACGGCGTGGGTGCGCGGCTGGTAGATGAAGGCGGCGGGCTTGTGCTTGAGCGCGTCGCGGAGCGAGGCGCTGATCGGTCCTTGCTCGTCGCAGCGCACGGGCAGTACGTGGGCGCCGAGATTGTCGAGCAGGTCGAGCAGGCGCACCGTGGTGGGGTCTTCGATGGCCACCGTCGAGCCGGGCATCAGCAGGGCTTGCAGGGTGGCCTGCAGGCCGTCGAAGCCGCCGTTGGTGGCCATGAAGGCGGCGGCCGGGTAGGGCCAGCGCGCCGCTGCCGCAGCGCGCAGCGCTGCGCTGATGGGTTCGCGCTGGTAGCTATTGAGCTGCGGTGTACGGGCGCCGTGCTGCAGGGCGAGCGTCAGATCGGGCAGCAGGGCCGGGTCGGGCGCGGCATAGGTGAGGTCGGTCACGGTCAGCTTGCCGAAGTTGCCAACGTTCTCGAAGCGCGCCGGGCGCGGCGAGGGCTTGTTGCCGCAGACCCAGACGCCGTTGCGGCCGCGTCCGTCGATGACGCGGTTGCGCTTGAGTTCGCTCCACGCCGCCGAAATGGTCGCCGGACTGACGCCCAGCGCCTGGGCGAGCTCGCGCACCGCGGGCAACTGGGTGCCGACGGCGATTGCACCAGAACGGATCAGCGCCGCCATTTCGACCGCAATCTCACGCGTGGCGCGGCTTTTCAGTGACTCAGCAAGGTGCGCGGCAGCAAGTTTTTGGTGCATGATTTATTTTTTGTTCAGTAACAAAGAATTTATTGTATCGAAAAAATCTTACATTTAGGATGGCTCTCAAGCTTGGGCTGCAGCGGCGTTGCCGTGGTGTGCTCAGCGCTCAAAAGGAGCTGTAGGTGAGTGTCAAAATTCGATTGGCGGTGCGTGACTGGGACTTCCTCACGCCGCTGGCCTTGGGTGATCTGAAGCCCGAAGGCTTCACGCTGGAGCTGGATCGCGTCAATGCGCTGGAGAATGATCTGGCGGGCAATCCGCGTTACGAAGGCGGCGAAATCTCGCTCAGCCGCTATGCCCAGGGGCGGGCGCGCGGCGACCAGAGTCTGTATGGCGTGCCGCACTTCATCATGCGTGGCTTTCGCCAGCATTGCGTGATCACCACGCGGGAGAGCCCGATCACTAGCTTCGCCCAACTGCAGGGCAAGAACATCGGCCTGACCGGCTGGCAGGATTCGGGCAATGTGTGGACGCGTGCCCTGCTGGGCCGCGAGGGTGTCGGCATCGAGCAGGCGCGCTGGTTCGTCGGTCGCCTGACGGCGGCGCATCCGATTCAGGATCGGCTGGGTGGTTTCGGCCGCCCCGGCCTCATTGACGCCGCGCCGGGCGAGGCGCCGCTGGTCGATATGCTGCATGACGGCACGCTCGATGCGGTGTTCACCCCCTTCATGCCGAGCGGTTTTTTCGAGCCGGATTCCGGCCTGCGCCCCTTGCTGCCGGACTGCCGCGCGGCCGAGGTCGCTTACTTCCACGATGTCGGCTACATGCCCGGCATCCATCTGCTGTGTCTGAAGCCAGCCGTTGTGGCCGAGCGGCCCTGGCTGCCGCAGGCGCTCAGCGAGCTGTTCGATGAATCGGCCCGCGTGTGGTTGGAAAAGCGTATCAAGTACGCCGACACCACGCCCTGGATTCTCGACGAGATCGAGCGCACGCGGCGCGAGCTGCCCGAGCACTGGAACCGCAATGGCTACGCCGCCAATGTGCGCATGCTTGATGATTTTTGCGCGGAATTGCAGGTGCAGGGCATTACCGCTGCGCGGCTCAGTCCGCGTGATCTTTTTCCGCAGTACGCAGTTTGAATTTCTGGAGTCTGATTGATGATGAAAGTCGCATTGGGGCAATTTGCGGTCAGCCGCGAATGGACCGAAAACCTGCGCACCACGCAAGATCTGATGCTTCAAGCGTCCCGTCAGGGCGCTGATTTGCTGGTGTTGCCCGAGGGTATTCTGGCGCGCGATATTGCCGACCCGGATTTGGTGCGCAAAGCAGCGCAGTCACTCGATGGCCCGTTTGTCAGCCAGGTGCTGGATAGCAGTCGCAATACGACGCTGACGACGATGATGACGATACACGTGCCATTCGGCGACGACGGCAAGGTGTGGAATGTGCTGATCGCGATTCGCGACGGTCAGATCATCGCCCAGTACCGCAAGCTGCATCTGTACGACGCGTTCAATATGCAGGAGTCCAGAAATGTGGAGCCGGGCGACGAAGTGCCGCCCCTGGTTAAAGTGGCGGGCATGAAGGTCGGGCTGATGACCTGCTATGACGTGCGCTTTCCCGAGCTGGCGCGCCGCCTGGCGCTCGACGGCGCTGATGTACTGGTGCTGCCGGCCGCCTGGGTCAAAGGGCCGCTCAAGGAGGCGCACTGGAACGTTCTGGTCACGGCGCGGGCGCTGGAGAACACTTGTTACATGGTCGCGGTGGGTGAATGCGGCGAGCGCAACATCGGTCAGAGTGTGGTCATCGATCCACTGGGCGTAGCCGTCTCCTGCGCTGGCGAGGCGCCGAGGCTGATCATCGCCGACCTCGATCCGGAACGCATCAGCTATGCGCGTAAAGTGCTGCCGGTACTGGAAAACCGGCGTTTCGATTCCCCTCAGCTCATCAAAGCTCGGGCCTGAAGGCCATTTTCTTCATTCTTTCTGAAAGGCTAAGCGCCATGAAAATCAAATCGCTTGTTCATCTCTCATTGTTGGCCGCGACTTTGCTGATGGCCGGTTTCGTGCACGCCGAGGACAAGATCAAAATCCCCACCCAGGCACTCGATGCCAAGCTGCGCGCCAAGCTGCCGGTGGATATCCTCAGCACCGGCGAGATGACCGCCGTCAATAACGGCTCCTTCCCTCCGTATGAAATCGTCACCGACAGCCAGTCGCTCTCCGGCGCCAGTGCAGACTTCATCCAGGCGCTCTCCGAGATGCTGGGCATCAAGATCAAGCACGCCTCGGTCAATGGCTTGTCGCCGCTGCTGCTGGGCATCAAGGCCGGGCGCTACCAGTTTGCGATGGGGCCGAAGGGCGATTTTGTCGACCGCGAAGCCTCAGCCGACTTCATCGATTACGTTCAGGAGTACGTGGTGTTTGCGGTGCCCAAGGGCAACCCCCTGGGCATCAACGGCCTGGAAGACACCTGTGGCAAAAAGGTCGCGGTGATGGCTGGTGGCTCGGCAGAAAAGGTGATCCGCCAGCAGGCCACCGCCTGTACGGCGGCCGGCAAACCGGCGGTCGAGGTGCAGGCCTATCAGGATCAGCCGACCTCGATCCTGGCCGTCAATTCCAAGCGTGCCGACACCTTCTTCTCCTCGCATGCCCCGCTGGTGTACTTTGTGCAGCAAGCGAATGGCGCGCTGGAGCTTGCAGGCGTCGGCAAGAAGAACGGCTTTGACGATCTGTACCAGGGCGCCGTGGTCGGCAAGGGCTCGCCCCTCGGCCCGGTGATACTCGAAGCCATGCAGAAGCTGATGGACAACGGCACCTACGCCGCGATCATGAAGAAGTGGGGCCTGAGCGCCAACATGCTTAAGGCGCCGGCGATGAATCTGGCAGGCAAGCAAGCGAAATGACGGTGATGCACTCCACGTCCGGCCACTTCGATGCCAGCGGCACCGCCCGCCAGCGCGATGTCGCCTATGCCCGCCACCGGCCGGACTATCCGGGCATTCTCCTCGGCGCCGTGGTGGTGCTGGTCGGCCTCAAGCTGGCCTGGCTGCTGGTGGCCAATCCGAATATGGAATGGTCGGTGGTGGCGCAGTATTTCAACGAGAAGACCGTGCTCAGCGGCCTGGGCATGACCCTCGGCCTCACCGTGGTGGCGATGCTGATCGGCGTGCTGCTGGGCCTGCTGCTGGCGATGACCCGCTTGTCAGCCAACCCGGTGCTGCGCGCCGCCTCGGGGCTCTACATCGGCTTCTTCCGTGGCACGCCGCTGCTGGTGCAGCTGCTGTTCTGGTACAACCTGTCCACGCTGTTCCCGCGCATCACGCTGGGCATTCCCTTCGGCCCGGACCTGCTGAGCTGGAACACCAATGACCTGATCACGCCGCTGACCGCCGCCATTGTCGGCCTGGCGCTCAACGAGGCCGCCTACATGGCCGAGATCATCCGCGCCGGCCTCATCTCGGTCGACGCGCGGCAGCTCGAAACCGCCCAGGCCTTCGGCATGACGCGGGGGCGGGCGCTGCGCCGCATCGTCATCCCGCAGGCGATGCGCGCGATCATTCCGCCCACCGGCAACCAGCTGATCAGCATGGTCAAGGCGACCTCGATCGTCAGCGTGATTGCCATGGGCGATCTGCTGCACGCCGTGCAGAACATCTACAACGCCACCTTCCAGGTGATTCCGCTGCTGCTGGTCGCGGTGATCTGGTACCTGCTGATCACCACCGTACTCAATATTGTCCAGGGCGCCATCGAGCGTCGTTACGCACGCGGTGAGTCGGGCAGCATCACGCCGCGCCGCAAACGTCGCGCCGCGACGCCCGCCGCTGCGGAGGAGCTGCCATGAGCGAAACGCATCTTGCCGCGCCGGCCAAACCCCTGGTTTGCGCCCGCAATGTCTACAAGCGCTTTGGTGACAACGAGGTGCTCAAGGGCATCAACATGGATGTCAATCCGGGCGAAGTGGTGGTGATACTCGGCCCCTCCGGCTCGGGCAAATCGACCTTCCTGCGCTGCATCAACCACCTGGAGACCATGGACCAGGGCTACATCCTGGTCGGTGAGGAGCAGATCGGCTACGCGCTGCGTGGCGAACGCCTGCATCGCCTCGGCGCCCGCGCGATTGCCCGCCAGCGTAGCCAGATCGGCATGGTGTTCCAGCAGTTCAACCTGTACCCGCACATGACCGTGCTGGAGAACATCATCGAAGCGCCGGTTGGCGTGCACGGCCGCAAGCGTGCCGAGGCCGAACAGCTCGCCTACAGCCTGCTTGAACGCGTCGGCCTGCGCGAGAAAGCCGACGCCTATCCGCGCCAGCTCTCGGGCGGGCAGCAGCAACGGGTAGCGATTGCGCGCGCACTGGCGATCCAGCCGCAGCTGATCCTCTTCGACGAACCCACCTCGGCGCTCGACCCGGAGCTGGTCGGTGAAGTGCTGGCCACCATGCGCGACCTGGCCGACCAGGGCTTGACGATGATCGTCGTGACGCACGAGATCGGCTTCGCCAAAGAAGCCGCCGACCGCGTGGTGTTCATGGACGGCGGTGTCGTCGTCGAAGAAGGCAAACCCGCCGACGTGCTGGGCAAGCCCCAACACCCACGCACCCGCGCCTTCCTCAGCCGCTTCATCTGAAACGCCCGCGCCACAAATGCCCGCATTTTTGAGCGCCGATTGATAGACGCGAAGGGCGCGGAGGAAAATCTAAGGCCCGCGAAGGAGGGCGAAGAAGGCGAAGTTGAAGGCTTCAGCGCCGCGCAGATTTCCCCTCTCCCGCCTGCAGGAGAGGGTGGCGCGCAGCGCCGGGAGAGGGCGTGGGCGCCGCGAGGATGGAGCGGGCGAATCCGGAATCCGGGGCCTCATCTACGTGAACAGCTCAGCCTTCAAGCCAGACCAAGGGCGGAACTCCACAGGAGCTTCCGCCAGCCGCCGCTAGGCGGCTTTAAATCGGGCTTCGCGAATGTAGGA
The DNA here is from genome assembly GCF_039631295.1 of Uliginosibacterium sediminicola. Lineage (NCBI taxonomy): Bacteria > Pseudomonadati > Pseudomonadota > Betaproteobacteria > Rhodocyclales > Zoogloeaceae > Uliginosibacterium > Uliginosibacterium sediminicola. Next base: position 11,736 of record NZ_JBDIVE010000009.1, read on the forward strand.
TTGGCGGAAGCGCTTTGCGTTCCGCCCTACGAAGATCTGAGGTACGCGGTTCAATGCACCGCGCCGAGGGAGGGCTTGAGCTTGATGAGCGCCAATGCAAGCAGCTTGTTGACGCCCTGCCAGAGCCCGAGGCTCGCAAACACAAAGACGGCCCCCGCTGAGGGATTCAGCGGCAGTCCAGCAGCCAGCCACAGGCCGAGCATGAGCACAGCCGAGACGGCAAGACTGCCAGCAGCAAACCAGGTTCGATTTTCAAGAGGCTTCATGTTCGCGTCGTTGGGGTGATGTTTATCGCATTCTGCCGCCGGCAGCCGCTGAGCACAAGTTTGCGCCTTTCCGGCACGCCTACCGCGCCGATGTCATTAGGCTTTAAACCCTGCAAGGCATTTGAAAGGCATTCACCGCAAAGGCGCGCAGGAAACGCAGGGCCGCGAAGGAAGGCGAAGTTGAAGGCTTCAGCGCAGCGCAGATTTCCCCTCTCCCGCCTGCGGGAGAGGGTGGCGCGCAGCGCCGGGAGCGGGATTGGCGGAGTGGTCGCGCGAGGATGCACATGAATACATGTAGCCCGGATGCAGGCGAAGCCGGAATCCGGGGGCTTGTCCTTGGCGCATTCCCCGGATTCCGCTGCGCTGCATCCGGGCTACTTGCTTACAGCCTATTTTGTGCGTCATTGGTTTTCGTAGCAGCGTGTAGACGAACAAGTTACTCTGCATGGGCCGTAGCCTTTGCAAACTTCAGAGGGTGCCGCAAAACGAGCGATCAAGATTGCTTGGCAATTGCCGTACTCTCTTGGGGGCATGAAGAAGCTACTTGCAGTGCTCCAGGCGGCGCGTTTTTTGATCAGGAAAGGCTCTAGGCGTAAAGCCAAATTATGATGCTGCTCGATGGCTAGCCGCAGACGGTCAACAGTGGTTTCATTCGATGTCGGTGCATTTTGTACCGGACTTTGAATTATTGAATTTACGGGTATCTGTATCTCAATCGAAACATTTGCTGCCGACTCTGCAAGATCGAGCGTGTTTTGCAGTGCTTTCTCGCTCTCAGCAGAAAGAGTGGTTTTGTTTTGATCAAAATATAGGCACGCTTGTGATTGAACGTTTTGTGCTGGCATAGGTGAGAGCGCGTGCGCATTCGCAGCCAAAATAAATAGACACAGAACGATTTGATAGGAACAAAACTTCGCAAATTTGTTTTGCATGGAACGCCTAGCCTAAAATAACAGTCAATTTGAATGCTGTGTTGGTTTATCAACCCATCCGCCAAGACCATAACCCGGAGCGCATGCCTTATGCTTAGGTCGGAAAAGCGAAGCGCCTTCCGACGTTCGGGACTCGCTCGCGAGTGATGCCGCTGAATGAACTGCACAAACGTCGGAAGGCGCCTGCGGCTTTTCCGACCTACCGCCATGCATTTAATTATTCCGCCTTACGGCCTTTGCTCAATTTGTAGGGTGTGAAAGCCGAAGGCTTGCGCACCATCTGTCCGTGCAAATAGCGCTTTGCATCAGTCATGCCCTTGACCGCGTGCGCAAGGAAAAGAACTTGCGCACCCTACAAGGCTGCTATTGATTCTTGAGAAGATAATGCAGAAGTGGCTCTTTTGTACGATTTTCAAATAGATCAAAGTTGTCTTGAATTGCATTCGCTCCATCAGTGGTATCGATGGCCATCTTTATTTCGCTTGCTAGGACAACTGCTTTGCCTCCGCCATCGAGAACTTTTTGTGCAATTGTTCGACCGATGGTTCCGCACTGAACAATCATTGGACTATCTCTACTAGAGAGTTTGACAAGATTAGCCTTGTCACGAGCCACGACGAGTATTTTTGCTTTTTCTATGTTTTTCATCCTTTATCTTTCTTGGTCGGTTTTGGTCAGGGCTTGTCCGTTGGAGATAACTGTCGGTCGATGCAAGGCATTATGATGGCTAACGGTTTACATTTTCCTAAAGTTTGATTTGAGGGGCCGCCGCAAGGCCGTAACCAGGAGTGCATCCTTATGCGTAGGCCGGAAAAGCGAAGCGCCTTCCGACGTTTGGGGCCAAATTGCACAAACGTCGGAAGGCGCCTACGGCTTTTCCGACCTACCGCCATGCATTGAATTATTCCGACTTACGGCCTTGGTTACTCACCCGGAAACCCTAACGTTTGACGTGAGGGATGGCATGAATGCCAAGGGTGTGTATGTCATTTGCAAGTGCTGCTTGCAAATCGTCCCTCTCGACGGAATTGTTAGGTTGCATCACGATTCGTTTCAATGGCAGCAAGAGACTGCGCATTTTCTAAAGTGCTTTCAATCTCTGGCTGAGAAAGACCTTCGCAATGCACAACCACTCCATCTTTTGTGGTGATGATTACCTTTCGACTGCGGCGATTTTTTAGAAATGCACAAATTACCGTGGCGAGACCCGCAGCCCAAGGAGCAGAACTTTGAAGAATTTCGACTACAAAACCACCGGCCATAACCACATTGGCCTTCAACATCAATTCTTCATGAGCAACGCCGTGCTCATTAAGCAAAGCAATGAATGGATCGCGGCTATCTTTGAAAACATGAACATGGAGAACTGCCGTGGGCGGAACGTTTGTATCCATTAAATGCAACTCCCTTTTAAATCGCTTCGCAATAGCGCTGAAGCTGCTTGATGCCACGCTGGTTTTGCTGGCTTTCGGTGACGTGAAAATTGTGATTGCTGGCGCAACACTAAAATCTAACGTTTGACGTGAGGGGCAGCCGTAGCGGCAAAGCCGCAAAGGGAACCCACAGGCGCAGCTTGTGGGCGGCCCCTCTCGACGGAAGGGTTAGGCTGTTTCACGGATAACTCTCTCGGTTGGTTTTTCATGAATTTCTGAGAATAGCTTCAGCGCTTGTTTTGCTGATATTGCATCAATCTCAATCTTGATTTTGATCAGTTCATAAGCCCTGGCCATTTCATCGTAAACTTGCTGACGCTGCTGAAATTTAAATTGAGCTGACAGCCCAGGAATTGTTGACCCGAGAGTAGAAAGTGCAGCAATGGTAAAAATCACCCATTTTTCCAACTGATTGCTCAACTGTACTTGGTATATCGACAAAACTACTACGGCTAGTGTGCAAACCCATTGAAGCCAGATTGTCGTGTGGTGGTAAAACCTGTTTAGCTTCTCCCAGCGCCACTGCCATTGAATTTCTCTTTCGAGAACGGCAATAACTTTCTCTTTTTCTTGATCTTCTGTCATGAGGGAGCCTTGTTTGCTGCCTAACGTGAATTAGCCTTCAACCCGAAGGCGTATCGGTTTATCGATAAATCCTACGGAACTTCCAAACACAATACCCCATCCGCATGCCCGCCACAAACAACAATGCCCGCAAATGCGGGCATTGTTGTTTGATCCAAACCAAGCTTTTTATCGACGCAAATCCAGGGTGAAGGGGAAGTTGGGGTTGGGGGCTTCCTTCTTCACTTCGATCTTGCCCGGGGTGTGGCCCATGTGGGCGTAGCGCGCCAGGCGGCGGCCTTCGGCTTCGTAGGCGTTGATCGGGTAGGTTTCGTGGTTGCGGCCGCCGGGGTGGGCGACGTAGTAGGTCGCGCCGCCCATGGACTTGTTCATCCAGGTGTCGACGAGGTCGAAGACCAGCGGGTTGTGCGAGGGAATCGTCGGGTGCAGGGCACTCGGCGGGGCCCAGGCCTTGTAACGCACGCCAGCGACGAATTCGCCGATGTTGCCGGTGGGCGCGAGCGGAATGGCGCGGCCGTTGCAGGCGAGCACGTAACGGTCCGAGGCCAGGCCTTGCACATGCACCTGCATGCGTTCGACCGAGGAGTCGACGTAGCGCACGGTGCCGCCGGGCGCGCCTTCTTCACCCATGACGTGCCAGGGTTCGAGGGCGAAGCGCAACTCGAAGTTGGCGCCGCGCGAGGCGAATTCGCCGATCTTGGGGAAGCGGAACTCCATGTGCGGCGCGAACCAGTCGGTCTGCAGCGGATAGCCGAAGTCGTTCATCTCGGTCATCACGTCGTTCAGATCCTGCTGCACGAAGTAGGGCAGCATGAAGCGGTCATGCAGCTCGGTGCTCCAGCGGGTGAGCTTTTCCGGCGCGTAGGGCTGTTGCCAGAAGCGGGCGATCAGTGCGCGCAGCAGCAGTTGCTGGGTGAGGCTCATCTGCGCGTGCGGCGGCATTTCGAAGGCGCGCAGTTCGAGCAGGCCGAGGCGGCCGGTGGGGCCGTCGGGCGAGTAGAGCTTGTCGATGCAGAACTCGCTGCGGTGGGTGTTGCCGGAGGAGTCGATGAGCAGATTGCGCAGGATGCGGTCGATCAGCCAGGGTGGCGTGTAACCGCCCGGCTCGGGGATCTGCTTCATCGCGATCTCCATCTCATAGACGGAGTCGTTGCGCGCTTCGTCGATGCGCGGTGCCTGCGAGGTCGGGCCGATGAACATGCCCGAGAACAGGTAGGACAAGGACGGATGGTTGTGCCAGTAGGCGATCAGGCTCTTGAGCAGGTCGGGCCGGCGCAGGAAGGGCGAGTCGTTGGGCGTCTCGCCGCCGAGCACGAAGTGGTTGCCGCCGCCGGTGCCGGTGTGGCGGCCATCGAGCATGAATTTCTCGGTGGTCAGGCGCGACTGGTGCGCTTGCTCGTAGAGGTGGGTGGTGCGCTCGACCATGTCCTCCCAGCTCTCGGAAGGATGGATGTTCACTTCGAGCACGCCGGGGTCGGGCGTGATGCGGAAGCTTTGCAGACGCGGGTCGCGCGGCGGCTCGTAGCCTTCCATGATCACCGGGGTGTCGAGCTTGGCGGCGACGGCTTCGATGGCGGTGACGATTTCGAGGTAGTCCTCCAGCGCCGAGACCGGCGGCATGAAGATATACAGGCGGCCATTGCGCGGCTCGGCGCACATCGCGGTGCGGGTGATCCAGCCGGCGGACTGGCCGGCGGCCGGCGGCATGCGCTGGCGGTCGAGCAGTTCCTTGATGTGGGCCGGAATCTCGGCCTTCTGCGGCTTGTCGAGGCCGGCCAGCAGGGCATTGCGCTCGTCTTCGCTGACGCCGGGGGTCTGGAACAGGCGACGGATCGCGTCATAGGCCGGCAGCGGCGGGAAGGGCACGCTCTGGTCGATGTCGTACTGCCAGGGGTAGTCGCCCTTGCTGACATAGGGTTGCGAGTCCAGCGGCAGGCGGTAGCCAATCGGCGAATCGCCGGGCACCAGGTAGCAGCGCTCGGTACGCAGGAACCACGGCCCGCTCTGCCAGCGGCTGGGGCCGCTGTACTGACGCGAGATCGGCAGCACGCAGCCGACCACCTTGTCGAGGCCCTGGTGGAAGACCTTGCGCAGGCGCTCGCGCTCCATTTCGTCGTCGAGCTTGGCGTCGAACGGGTCGACGTTGATCGGCAGCTTGCGTTCGCGCCACAGGTAGTACCAGACGTCTTCGTAAGCCGGGAAGACGTACTTGGGATCGAGGCCCAGCGCTTCGGCGAGGCCGGCGAGGAAGGCGGCGGCGGTCTCTTCGTTGGCGCCGTAATCCTTGTGTTCGTCAGCGTAGAGATCGAGGTTGTCCCAGATCGGCTGGCCGTCCTTGCGCCAGAAGCAGGACAGCGACCAGCGCGGCAGCTGCTCGCCGGGATACCACTTGCCCTGGCCGAAGTGCAGCAGGCCCTTGGGCGCGTACTTTTCCTTCATGCGGTAGAGCAGGTCGGCGCCAAGCAGGCGCTTCTTCGGCCCCATCGCCTCGGTGTTCCACTCGGCGCCGTCGCGGTCGTCAAGCGAGACGAAGGTCGGCTCGCCGCCCATGGTCAGGCGCACGTCGTGTTTGCTGAGGTCGCCATCGATCAGGTGGCCCAGCGCTTCGATGCTGGTCCATTGCGCTTCGGTGTAGGGCTTGGTGACGCGCGGGGCTTCCCACACGCGCTCGACCTTCATGATGTGTTCGAACTCGCATTCGGCTTCGTCGGCATAGCCGAACACCGGCGCGGCGGACGAGGGCTCGGGCGTGCAGGCCAGCGGAATATGGCCTTCGCCGGCGAAGAGGCCCGAGGTCGGGTCCAGCCCGATCCAGCCGGCGCCGGGCAGATAGACCTCGCACCAGGCGTGCAGATCGGTGAAGTCGGCTTCGGGGCCGCTGGGGCCGTCGAGCGATTTCACATCAGCGGTGAGCTGGATCAGGTAGCCGGAGACGAAGCGCGCCGCCAGGCCCAGGTGGCGCAGTACCTGCACCAGCAGCCAGCCGGAGTCACGGCAAGAGCCGAGCGCCTTGTCCAGCGTCTCTTCCGGCGTCTGCACGCCGGGTTCGAGGCGGATCGTGTAATTGACCGCTTGCTGCACCTTCTGGTTGATACGCACCAGGAAGTCGGCGCTGCTGACCGGATCGAGATTGATCGAGTTGAGGAATTCGGTGAATTTCGGCGTCGCCGGCAGCTTGATCAGGTAGGGCGCCAGCTCGCGGGCGAGGTCGGGCTCGTAGTTGAAGGGGAACTTCTCGGCGTAGGGCTCGAGGAAGAAGTCGAAGGGATTGATCACCGACAGCTCGGCCACCAGGTCGATCTCGACCTTGAACTCGCGCGTCTTCTCGGGGAACACGAGGCGCGCCAGATAGTTGCTCTGCGGGTCTTGCTGCCAGTTGATGAAGTGCTCGCCCGGGGTGATGCGCTGCGAGTAGGCGAGGATCGGCGTGCGGCAATGCGGTGCCGGGCGCAGGCGGACGATCTGCGGACTCAGGCCGACCAGGCGGTCGTAGCGGTAGTGCGTGATATGGGTGAGTTTGACGTGAATGGACACGGTGCCTGCCTGTCTGTGGAAGGTTGAGGGGCAATGCTTCGGTCAAGACCTAAGCAAGTAGTGTGCAGCACCCTTATAGCGCATCTGTGTGTCAAATACTTGCGTCTGCGGCACCGAGTGCTGGCGCGCTCAGGCGGGCTGCCTGCTGGCATGCACCATGATGGTGGTCGGTGAGGGGGATATCCAGACAGAATGGGTGCAGGGCTGGGTGGTGGTCCCTCCGACAGGAATCGAACCTGTATTTGCCGCTTAGGAGGCGGCCGTTCTATCCATTGAACTACGGCGGGCGATGGCTGCGGATTGTAGCGGTTCGCCGCCGCCTTGCGTTGACTGCGATGCATGGCCAGCGCATGGGCGCGGTGTGGAAAGGGATGAGACCTGGCCGGGCGAGGCGGGTAGAATCGCGCTCTCGTTTCCATTTGCCGTGATCTGCCATGCCCCTCCTGAGTCTCGATAAGGCCTGCCTCGCCTTTGGTGATGTTGCGCTGCTCGACCATGCCGAACTTGTGCTGGAGCCCGGCGAAAAGGTGTCCCTGATCGGCCGCAACGGCGCGGGCAAATCCAGCCTGCTGCGCGTGCTGGCCGGCGGCGGCACGCTCGACGATGGCCAGGTCTGGCGTCAGCCGGGTTTGCGCATTGCCTATGTCGCGCAGGAGCCGGACTTCGATCTGGGCCGCGATGTGTTCGCCACCGTCGCCGACGGCATTGGTGACGCCGCCCGCCTGATCGCCGAATACCACCGCTGCACCCTGGCCCTGACGCAAGGCGAGGAAGGCGCGCTGGATCGTCTCGCCGAATTGCAGCATCAGCTCGAAGCGGGCGATGGCTGGACCCTGCACCACAAGGTCGAACAAGTCATCGACCGCCTCAAGCTCGACGGCGCCGCGCTGGTGTCCAGCCTCTCCGGCGGCGGCATCAAGCGCGTGGCGCTGGCACGCGCGCTGGCCTCCGACCCGGACCTGCTGCTGCTCGACGAGCCGACCAACCACCTCGACATCACCGCCATCGGCTGGCTCGAAGAGCTGATCAAGGCCTTCCGCGGCGGCGTGATGGTGATCACCCACGACCGGACCTTCATGGATGCGGTGTCCACGCGCATCGTCGAACTCGACCGTGGCCGCCTGTCGAGCTTCCCCGGCAGCTTTTCGGCCTATCTGCAGCGCAAGGCCGAGATGCTGGAGATGGAAGCCAAGAGCAATGCCGAATTCGACAAGGTGCTGGCGCAGGAGGAAGTATGGATTCGCAAGGGCGTCGAAGCGCGGCGCACCCGCAACGAGGGCCGCGTGCGCCGGCTCGAAGCGCTGCGGCGCGAACGCAGCGAGCGGCGCGACCGCATGGGCGACGTCAATTTCAAGCTCGAAAGCGGCGACCGCAGCGGCCAGCTGATTGCCGAGCTGGAAGGCGTCGGCAAGTATTTCGATACGCCGGACGGCGGCCAGCGCTGGGTGATCCGCGAATTCTCGGCGCGCCTCTTGCGCGGTGACCGCATCGGCCTGATCGGCCCCAATGGCGCCGGCAAGACCACCTTGCTCAAGCTGATTCTTGGCGAGCTGGAAGCCGATGTCGGCAGCATCAAGTGCGGCACCAAGCAGCAGATTGCTTACTTCGACCAGTTCCGCACCGCGCTGGACCCGGAACTGCCGCTCACCGAGGTGATCAGCCCGGGCTCGGATTTCGTCGAGATCGGCGGCACCAAGAAGCACGTCATCGGCTATCTGGAAGACTTCCTGTTCGCGCCGCAACGTGCGCGCTCGCCGGTCAAGTCGCTGTCCGGTGGCGAGCGCAATCGCTTGCTGCTGGCGCGCCTGTTTGCGCGGCCGGCGAATATCCTGGTGCTCGACGAGCCGACCAATGACCTCGATATCGAGACCCTGGAACTGCTCGAACAGCTGCTGCAGGAATTCAAGGGCACGCTGTTCGTGGTCAGCCATGACCGCGCCTTCCTCGACAATGTGGTGACGCAGACCATCGTCGCCGAGGGCGAGGGCATCTGGCGCGAATATGCCGGCGGCTATCAGGACTGGCTGCGCGTGTCGCGTGCGCAGATGGCCGACAGCGCCGCCAAGGCCCGCGCCGCTGCGTCGCAGCCGGCTGCGGCAGCGGCCAAGGAGACGGCGAAGGAGGCGGTGAAGGACGTGGCCAAGCCGGCCGCCAAGGCCGGCGTCAAGCTGAGCTTCAATGAAAAGCGCGAGCTCGAAGCGCTGCCGGGCAAGATCAAGGCGCTGGAGAGCGAGCAAAGCAGCCTGCAGCAGCAGCTGGCCAATCCCGATATCTACCGCGAGCGCGCCGCTGAAATCCCGGTGATGAACAAGCGCCTGGAAGACATCGACGAAGAACTGCTGACCCTGCTGGAGCGCTGGGAAGCGCTGGAAGCGCGCTCAGCCTGAGCGCGCCTTGCGCCGCCGCCACAGCGCCAGCGCGGCAATCGCCAGCAAGGCCGCCAGCACCGGCTTGTTGCCCCAGCGCGCATAGGGCGTCAGGCCGCCATAGCCGCGCACATCGGCTTCGATGGCGCCGGCCGTGAAGCCGGGCAGCAGATGCGGCACCGAGCCGTCGGGCATGACGATGGCGGTGGCGCCGGTATTGGTACTGCGCAGCATCGGCCGGCCCGCCTCCATGGCGCGGAAGCGCGCGATCTGCAGGTGTTGCGGCTGGGCGTGGAAGTCGCCATACCAGGCCAGATTGCTCATGTTGAGCATCAGCGTGGCTTCCGGCAGGGCGTAGATCAGCTCCTCGCCGAACACGTCTTCGTAGCAGATATTGACCGCCACCTTCTGCGTGCCGATGCGCATCGTCGGCTGCTCTTCCGCGCCGCGTGTCTGGTCGGCCATCGGGATATTGATCAGGGTCAGCAGCCAGTGCATCGAGGGCGGGGCGTATTCGCCGAAGGGCAGCAGGTGCTGCTTGCTGTACACCTGGCGCGGCTGGGTGCCGTGCGAGATGGCGCTGTTGAACAGATGGCCCTGGGCGTCGCGCGTGAAGGTGCCGGTGATGACATCGCCACCGCGCGCCTTGGCCGCGCTGGCGAGGGCGTCGAGGTAGCCCTCGGGCAGCTGTTCTTCGAGCAGCGGCAGAGTGGTTTCGGGCAGGGCGACCAGTTGCGCCGGATGCGCCTGGGTCAGCTCCAGATTGCGCATCAGCCATTCGCCGAGGCGTTCGCGCTCCCATTTGAGGTTTTGCGGGATATTCGGCTGGATCAGCGCGACGCGGATCGGCTCGCCGACCGGCGTGGTCCATGCCACCAGGCGCAGCGCCGCGCCGCCGGCGAGAATGGCCAGCGCGGCGAGGCCCGCGCGCAGACGGCGTTGTGGGTCGCGAACGGCCAGCACCAGCAGGGCGCTGACGAGGATCAGCAGCAAGCCCACGCCATAGCTGCCGAACAGCGGCGCGTAGCCGGCCAGCGGGCTGGGTGGTGTCTGCGTGTAGCCGACGGCCAGCCAGGGCACGCCGGTGAATACCCAGCCGCGCAGCAGCTCGCCCGCCGTCCAGCAGGCGGCGCCGAGCAGGGCGTCGAGCCATACACAGCCGCTGCGCAGGCGTGCGAACAGCCAGCCGGCAAACGCGCCCCACAAGGCGAGGTAAGCGAAGAAGATCGACAGGAAGAAGATCGCCAGCGGCGTGGCCATGCCGCCAAAGGTGTGGAAGGCGACGAACAGCCAGCCGCCACCGGTCCAGAACTGGCCGAAGCCCCAGGCCAGGCCGAGGCCGGCGGCGCGGCGCGGGCTGGCCGGCTGCCACAGGCACCACAGCACGGCCCAGCTGGCCGCCATCAGCGGAAAGAGATTGAAGGGCGCGTAAGCGAAGACCGTCAGCGCGCCGGCCACGAAGGCGATCAGGCTCTGGCGGACGAGGCTTTGCTCGGTGAGGCGGAAGTGCGGCAAATGCATGGCGAGGTGCAGCGGGGCGTGGCGGAAAAGGGTGCCCGGATTAAACCCGCAAATTGTGAACTTGGCTATCACTTGCCTGTCACTTGCGGCAGGCTGCGATCACATCAACAAATGCAATTGCGAACCATTCTCATTTGTGTAGAATGAGGGCTCTGATCCTCCACGGAGTTCACCATGGCCGAGCTGCACACCCAAAACCACACTTCCCTGGCGGGCGCGACGCTCTTCGCGATGACCCGCTATGTCGAGTCGCCCTGCGTCGAGAACGCCCAGCTGGTGGCCCGCCACCTCGAATGCGCGGCCGAGCAGCAGGCCGATCCGCGTCTGGCTGATCTGTGCTTTGCGCTGGCTCTGCGCTGGCGTGGTTACATCATGCGCAGCCTGAGCGCCACGGCACTGCCGGGAGCACACTGAGATGGGTGCCTTTGACAGCATTGCGCTGCTCTCCGATCTGGCCCTGGCCTCGCGCACGCCCGCCCTGGCCAGCACCTTGCTGGCGATGACGCGTTACATGGAGTGGCCGACCGAGGGCGCCGCCCAGGCCATTGCCTGTCATCTTGATTGCGTCGCCGAGGACGAAGACTGCGACGCCGCCACGCGCGCCATCGCCGCCTTGCTGGCGCGCTGCTGGCTGTATGGCGGCATCGCCGAGAACCTGGTCGATGCGCGCCTGGCCGAGCATGCGCGTTACGCTGACTGAGCGCGCTTACTTGTCGCTGCGGTGCGGGTCGTAGTGCGGCAGCTTCAGCGCCAGCATGACCGCGAAGAGGACCACGACGGCGCAGCCCAGATAGACGTGGTGCACGCCCTTGATCAAGCCGACGCGGATCTCGTCGAGTAGCGGCTGGGCGGCGAAGTGCAGGCGCGTTGCCAGCTCGGCCAGCGCCGCCTGATCCTGCACGCGAACCAGGATCTGCGGCGTGTCGAGCAGCTTGTCGAGCGCGGCATCGTGCAGATCATGTGCGGCCAGCAGGCTGCTGACGTGGCGCGAATAGCTGCTGTTGACGATCACCGCCGCCAGGCTGGTGCCGACCATGCTGCCGAGCATGCGCGTGGTCTGGATCAGCGCCGAAGCGACGCCGATGTCGCGGCGTTCGACCACCGCCTGGATCTGCAAGGTCAGATTGGGTAGCTGGAAGCCCAGCGCCAGCCCGCACACCCCGAAGGCGAACATGCCGACGAACTGCGGGCTGTCGGCATGCATCTGGATCAGCAGCAGGCAGCCTGCGAGCAAGCCGATCTGGCCGTAGGCGATCAGGCGTTCAGGACGGCGCAGCTGCGAGATCAGGCGGCCGTTGATGATGCTGCCGACGGTGATCAGCACCAGCAGCGGCGTCAGCAGCAGGCCGGCGGTCTTCGGCGAGAGGTCGAAACCGCCCTGCAGCAGCAGCGGCGAGTAATAGATCAACACAAACATCACCAGGCCGGTCAGCGCGCCGAGAGCGGTGAGCTGGCGCACCGCGCGATTGGCGAACAGCCGCGCCGGGATGATTGGCGCCCGTGAGTGCTGCTGGTGCCAGATGAACAGTGCACCGCCGGCCAGTGCGGCGAGCGCCAGACCGATGAACTGCAGCTGCAGGAAACCGTGCATCTGGCCGTGTTCGGTGGCCAGCAACAAACAGCTGATGCTGGCGGCCAGCAAGAGTGCGCCAAGCCAGTCGATGGATTTATCACTGCCCTTGTGATGCATGATGTGCGGCAGGTAGCGCGCAATCACCGGCAGGGCCAGCAAGGCCACCGGGAGATTGACGTAGAACACGCTGCGCCAGCCGGCATGCTCGGTCAGCCAGCCGCCCAGCGAGGGACCGATGGCGGTGGAAATGCCGAAGGTTGCCGACAGCATGGCTTGCCAGCGCACGCGCTGGATACGGTCGGGGAACAGATCGCTGACCGAGGCGAAGGCCACCCCGGTCAGCATGCCGCCGCCAATGCCTTGCAGGCCACGGGCCAGCACCAGCTGCAACATGCTCTGCGAGAGCCCACAAAGCGCTGAGGCCAGGGTGAATAGCAGGATCGAGCCGATGACGAAGGGCTTGCGGCCGTAGAGGTCGCCCAGGCGGCCCATGATCGGAATCATCACCGCATTGGTCAGCAGGTAGGCCGAGGCGGTCCAGGTGTAGAGCTCGTAGCCTTGCAGCTCGGCGATGATGCGCGGCATGGCGGTGCCGACCACGGTGCTGTCGAGGGCGATCAGCATGATCACCAGACAGATGCCGATCATGGCCGAGAGTGAGGCGGAAAAACTGCGCGGTGCTGCGGCTGCGTTCATGTTGGGTGCTTCCGGATGTTCAGGTGTTGTCGGCCTGTTCTTGCAAGGCGTCGCGCAATTCGCGCAGCGCGGCGATGAGGCGCTCGCGCGAGTCTTCGGGCAGGGTTTGCAGCACGCCATGGGCATGGGCGTTCATGCGCGCCTCGACCTCGCGGGCGGCAAGCTTGCCGGCCTCGGTGAGCTGCAATTGCACGCTGCGGCGGTCGCTCTCCAGCGTGTTGCGCAGCACCCAGCCCTGCTGCACCAGCTTGTCGACCGAGCGGCTGACCCAGCTCTTCTCCAGCCCCAGGCAGCGGCCGAATTCGGCCTGGGTCACCGTGCCCCGCCGCAGCAAGGTCACCAGCATGCGCCCCTGCGGCGGCGTACCGCCGTCGTGCAGGTATTTGCGCTGCGCGGTGATGAACAGACGCATCGCGTCGCGGAGGACGTCGGTGTCGGCAGAAGCGGGCATTGAGAAGCGGGCAGAAAGTGCGGGATGGGTTTGATGTTATACGCAACGATTGCGTATAGCAACTATTTGCACGCAGGGACGCGCAACTGGCTACGCCAGACTCCGCCAACTAATCTCGCGAGAAACGCACCTGGAGTTGCCAGCTGCCATCGGCGGCAACCGGCGCGCTGGCGAGCAGCTGGCGCTGCTTGGGATTGGGCAGGTCGAAATCGGCGCGTGGTGCGGAGATGTCGAGCACGCTCAGCCTGAGCGGCGTGCCGCTAAAGCGCAGCTGCAGCTGCTTGCCGGCCAGGCTCAGCACGACGTGCTGGCCGTCGATGCGGATCTCCGCTTCGGTGCTCATGCGCCAGTGGATCAGCTGCCCAGCGACGGCGCCGCTGATCTGGTCGCTGAGTTCCACGCGCTCGCCCTCGATGCGCACTGCGCGGCTTGCCGTGCGCAGCTGGCCGGGCAGGAAGATCGGGCTGAGGTCGAACAGGGCGCCCTGCGCATCGGCCTTGATCATGCGGGCCATGCCGCTTGCATTGTGCAGGCTGTCGCCGACGCTCAGGGTGTTGTGCGCGGCATTGCCGATGCGGAAAACCTGCCAGCGCGGCGAAGCCTGTTTCATGTTCCACAGATCGATGCCGCGCGCCTCCAGACTGTTGTAGTCCTGCATGCCGAGGTCTTTGGCCCAGCGCACGCCGTCCAGTTCGAGCACGAAGCTGCCGCCATCCATATGCGCATGGTTGTGTGCTGCGCCGCCGCCCTTGATGGCGAAGTACAGCGCGTTCGGGTCGTTCCAGGCCGAGCGCCAGATCGCTACCGGCTGCGGCCCCTGGCCGCTGAAATGCAGCGCTGCTGGCTTCGTCTGGCGCGTATCGGGCCACCACAGCGCCGCCAGCGGCGCGAAGCGCTCGCTGAGTCCCTGCTTGTTGCGGATCATCATGCGCTTGGCATCAACCAGGGTCGGCTGCTGCAGTTCGCGGGCGAGGTAGAACAGCGGCGGCGCGAGTTCCTGGTATTCGCCGCTGTCAGCAAAATTGAATTGCTTGCCGGTCGGGCCGACCGCCTGGGCGTAAAACTCGGCGCTGCGCTTCAAGCCCGGCGCATCGAGCAGCCCCCAATCGGTCTGCAGCGCGCTGCGCAAGCTGGCGACGAGCAGGGTTTCGTAGCTGGTGCCATAGCTCCAGTAGCTCGGGCCTTCGGGATAGACGCCATCCGGCTTGTAGGCGTCGAGCGCGATGAAGGCCTTGCTGCGCGCCGCGGCGAGCAGGTCGGCGCAGAGCGCCGGCTCGTCTTCCTCGACCGCCAGCGCGCCCAGCACCATGCCACCGATACACACTTGCCCCCAGTTGTTGTCCATCGAGAAAGTCTTGTGCCCTTTGCGTGCCTGGGCGATGCCCTTGTCGACGATGGCGCGGCGCAGGGTGGCGCGCTCATCTGCCGGCAGATCGTGATACAGCCAGTCATAGCTGATCGCCATGCCCGCCGTCATCTCGGCAACATCGAGGTAATGCTCGGGATGCCAGTCGGAGAACGCCGCCACGGCCAGCATCTCGCGCCGCGCGCGGTCGAGGAACACTGACTCGCCGGTGATGCGGTAAGCAAAGCTCCACAGCAGGCTGCGGCGAATGAACTCGCGTGACACATCGAGCAGGCGCCGCCCGATCAGCTTGCGCTCCACCGGCTCGCGTTTAAGGTCGTTGCGCGCGCGCTCCAGTAATAGCTCGATGAGGCGATTGAGATCCGCATCCGTGCCACGGCGTGCAGCCAGCATCTGCCAATCCGCCTGGCCGGCGATCAGGCGCGGGTGATCGGGCAGGCTGGCCGATGTCTTCACGGCTTGCTTGTTGGCCGTCGCCGCAGGCGGCGAGGCGCAGCCGCTCAATTGCAGGCTGCCCAGCAACAGGGTCTGGAGTACGGTGCGGCGCGGGACGGACATGGGCAACTCGCGTGCGGATCAGAAGTGCCTGAGTGTGCATGATTTTCTTGTGCTCTCCTGGGAGAAACACCGTTTGCTCAGGCTTGCTCGTCTGGCTGAACTGTGGCCTGGGCCGCTGCGGCGGCTTCGCGCAGCTTGTCTTTCTTGCTCTTGCGTTTGCCCTTGATGCCGCCGGCAGGGTCGCTGGGGCTGCTGCTGTGGGCTTCGGTCGGTTCAAAGCCGGCGACGATTTCGCGTTCCAGGCGGAAGCCGAGGCGTTTTTCGATCAGGCGGAAGTGGGCTTCGCTGTCGGCGGTGATGAAGCTGATCGCCAGACCCGGTTCGCCGGCACGTCCGCAGCGGCCGATGCGATGTGCATAGTCGGCGGGGGCGCGTGGCAGGTCGTAGTTGATCACCACCGGCAGGCGGGCGATGTCCAGCCCGCGTGCGGCAAGATCGGTGGCGACCAGCACGTGCAGCGCCTCGGCCTTGAAGGCGGCGAGGGTGTCGCTGCGCGCGCCCTGGCTCATCTTGCCGTGCAGGGGCGCGGCGCGGATGCCACGGCGCGCCAGCTTGTCGGCGACCAGCTCGCAGGCGTATTGGGTGGCGACGAAGACCAGCACGCGGCTCCAGCCGTCTTCGCGCACCAGTTGTTGCAGCAAGGCGGTGCGCCGCTGGCTGTCGACGCACACGGCGTGCTGCAGGATGTCGGGCTTGTCCACCGTGATCTCGATGCGCGTCGGCGTCTGCAGCAGGCCATCGGCGAGGCTGCGCACATCGGCCGGCAGGGTGGCGGAGAACAGCAGGTTCTGTCGTTTGGCGGGGAGCAGGGCGAGGATCTGCTGCAGCTCTGCGGCGAAGCCGGCATCGAGCAGGCGGTCGGCTTCGTCCAGCACCAGGATCTCGACGCTGGCTAGCGACAGCGCATTGTGATCGACGAGGTCGAGCAGGCGGCCGGGCGTGGCGATGAGGATGTCGGCACCGCCGCGCAAGGCCATCAGCTGCGGGTTGATCGACACGCCACCGAAGGCCAGCAGGGCTTTGGGCGGCGTAGCCAGGCTGCGGGCGAGGCTGCGCAGGCGCTCATCGGTCTGCTGGGCCAGCTCGCGGCTGGGCGAGAGGATCAGCGCACGCAGCGGGCGGGCGGCGTGGAAGCGGCCCTTGCGCGGGCGCTCGGCGAGCAGTTGCAAGACGGGCAGAGCGAAGGCGAGGGTCTTGCCCGAGCCGGTGGGTGCCGCGCCGAGCAGGTCTTCGCCGCGCAGTACGGCGGGGATGGCGGCGTGCTGGATGGCGGTCGGCGTGTCCAGACCCTGCGCGTGCAGGGCCTGTTGCAAGGCGGGGGAGAGCCCCAGTGAGGTGAAGGACATGGCGGGCGGGGCGAGTGGCTCAGCCCCGGATGATAGGCAAGTCTGGCGCCGCCGTCAGGATTGCTTGAATGGGCGGATCAGGGCGTGATGCCGACGGCGAGGCTTGCCGTGTAGCCGTTGCTCACGTCGCCGGAGACGCTGGCCATCTGCAGCGAGTAGCCATCGCTGAAAACATTGTCAGTGGCATAGCTGATGGCTGCCAGATTGCTGGCGCTGCCGCTGTATGCGCTGAGCGCGTAAACGCTGTTGCACATGGCTAGCGGGAAAGTCAGCTGCGAGGTCTTGATCTTGTTGCTCGCCGAGCTTGCGCTGGCGAGGCTGCGGTAGATCTCGAAATGGATGTGCGGCATGCGTCCGCTGTAGCAGCCGGGAACGATGGTGGTGAAGCTGACGCGGCCCGAGCTGTCCGTGACCTGCACGCCGCGCAGGTAGTTTTCGTTGATGATGGCGGTCGAATACAGCGAGTAGAGCCCCGCCGCATTGCAGTGCCAGAGATACACCGCATAGCCGGACAGCGCGGTGCAACTCGATGAGGTGTTCTGCAGTTGCAGCGTCATGGTCAAGGGCACGCCGCTGGCCACGCCGCTGGCGCCAGCAATGCTGCTGCGGATATCGCTGCGCACGATGCCGGACAGGCTCAGCACATTGACGACGCCATTGCTGTTGCTATTCGAACCATCGCCAGGGTAGGGGCCGGCGGTTTCTTCGGGGATCACTGAGCAGCTGGTGCTGCCAGTACTGCTGCTTGAGCTGCTGCTGGCTGCACTGCTGGACGAAGCGCTGCTGCTGGAACTGCTGCTGGATGAACTGCTCGACGAGCTCGAACTGTTCGAAAAACTGGGAACCGTGGTGCTGCTTCCTTCGCCACCGCCGCCGCAGGAACCGAGCAGCAGCGAGGCGCCTAGACCGCTGAGGCGTTCCAGCGTGAGGCGGCGCGCCTGGATTTGATTCAGATCATCTTGCAGGCTCATAGCGGACTCTCTTCGTGGTTTCGGGAATCATTCATGCTTGATGAACGCTTCAGTCAATTCTAGGCGGATGCCACGTAAATAAACGTTAGGCACCGCCATGCCGGATGAGCGGCGGCGCCCTCGTTCAGCGGTACTGGTTGATCTGGTCGCGCGTGGCCAGCGCCACGGCGCGCGCGGCCTCGGCGAAGTCTTCGCCCTGGCTGGCGTAGAGGATGGCGCGCGAGGAGCTGATCATCAGTCCGTTGCCGGCTGCCGTCTTGCCGGCCTTCACCGTTGCTTCGACATCGCCGCCCTGGGCGCCGATGCCGGGCACCAGCAGGGGCAGATCGCCGACGCGGCTGCGCACATCGGCCAGTTCGGCGGGGAAGGTGGCGCCGACGACCAGGGCGGCCTGGCCGTGGCGGTTCCACTTCTCGGCGACCAGCTGCGCGACATGCTGGTAGAGGC
Organism: Uliginosibacterium sediminicola; assembly: GCF_039631295.1. Lineage (NCBI taxonomy): Bacteria > Pseudomonadati > Pseudomonadota > Betaproteobacteria > Rhodocyclales > Zoogloeaceae > Uliginosibacterium > Uliginosibacterium sediminicola. Next base: position 29,781 of record NZ_JBDIVE010000009.1, read on the forward strand.
GCTTGCCGCCTTCAATCTGCAGGTTCTGCAGATCCGAGCCGCCGGGGTTGGAGGTGCGGCAGAGCACGATGAGGCCGCACTCGGGGTATTCCAGATAGGGCTCGACCGAGTCGATGCCCATGTAGGGGCTGACCGTCAGCGCGTCGGCCTGGTAGCGCACAAAGGCTTCGCGGGCGTATTGCGCGGCGGTGGCGCCGATGTCGCCGCGCTTGGCGTCGAGGATCACCGGGATCTGCGGATGATTGAGGTGGATGTAGTCGATCAGCGCTTCGAGCTGGGCTTCGGCGGACTCACCGGCGAAGTAGGCGATCTGCGGCTTGAAGGCGCAGGCCAGATCGGCCGTGGCATCGACGATGGCGGTGCAGAACGCGTAGATGGCGTCCGGCTTGCCTTGCAGGTGCGCCGGGAATTTCGACAGATCGGGGTCGAGGCCTACGCAGAGCAGGGAGTTGTTATGTGCCCAGGCGGTCTGGAGGTCTGAAATGAAGCTCATGTGCGCGGATCCAGCGGTTTCGATGGCCGCCAGTTTAACGGCTGGCGCCGGCGCTGTCCTGTGCGGACGGGTGTGCGGCGCTCAGCTGTGCGCGCTCAGCAGCTGTTCATGATCTTACTGCGAGGCCGTGATCGGGGCTCATGCGCTGCTCGGAATCCTCATTGATCAACCTAAACTCCGGTTCCTGTGCTGCTCCGCATTTGCCAACTGAGCCCGCTGACGGCCTCTCGCTACAGATCGTGAACCGCTTCTCAGACCTTGTAGGCGGCCAGCGCGGCGTTGATTTCGGCGCTGATCTGCAGCAGGCGTTCGACCGACTGGGTGGCGGCTTCGGCCTGCTCTTTGTTGTGCTCGGTGACGCTGACAATGCGCTCGACCTGCTGCGTGATGGTCTGGCTCATGCGGCTTTGCTCGTGGATGGCGGAGGTGATTTCATCTACCTCGGCCACCACGCGGGTGGTGCCGGCCTCGATATCGGCAATCGATTCGCCGGCCCGCTTGCCACTGGCCACGCCGGCATGCACTTCGCTGACGGCCGCTTCCATGCTCGCCACAGCGTCCCGCGTGCCGCCCTGCACACGCTCGATCAGGTGGCTGATGTCCTTGGTCGAATTACCGGTGCGCTCGGCAAGCTTGCGTACTTCGTCGGCGACGACGGCGAAGCCGCGCCCCTGTTCGCCGGCCCGTGCAGCCTCGATGGCGGCATTGAGGGCCAGCAGATTGGTCTGGTCGGCAATCTCGCCGATGATGTTGGCCACCCGCGAGATTTCATCGGTATGGCCACGCACCGCGCTGATTTTCTCCGAGGCGGCCAGCACCGAGCTAGCGATGCTCTCGATGCCGTGCACGGTGTCCATCACCACCTGGGCGCTGGCGCGCGCCTGGGTGCTCGATTGTTCGGTGTGCAGGCAGGCTTCCTGCGCATTGCTCTCGGCCTGGGCGATGGCGCCGGCCATCTGCTCGACCGCCTGCGCGACGGCATTGGACGCTTCGCTCTGGGCACGCGAATTCTGCGTGATCAGCTTGGAGGACTTGTCGGTATCGGCCGCCACCTGCAGCACTTGCGAGGCGCTGCGCTGCACATTGGCAAAGCTCTGGCAGAGCTTGTCGAGCAGCTGGTTGTAGGCGTTCAGCGTGAGGCCGACTTCGTCACGCGATTCGACCTTGATGCGCTGGGTGAAGTCCAGCTCGCTGGCGGTGTGCGAAATGGCTTGCTGCATCACGCTCAGCGAACGGGTGATCGAGCGCGCCAGCAGCAAGCCGACGATGACCATCAGCACGGCGCCGGCAATGGCGGCGATGATCATCAGGCGCATGGTCGAGGCCTGGCTGTCATCCGCCCGCTCGGCAATTGCGGTGGCCTGGGTGCCCTTGAGCACGACCAGATGATCCAGCCCTTCGGCGAGTGACTTGTGCAGTGGCAGCACGCGGTTGCTCATCGCGGCGGCAGCCATTTCGGCTTCACCCGCCTTGGTGAGGCCGGAGACTTGCTGCATCGCCGATACGTAGGAAGCAATGCCGCGCGTGGTTTGCGTCAGCAGATCCTTCTCGGCGGCATCCTGGGTGCGTTCGGCGTAGAAATTGATGCGGTCGATGAGCTTGTCGCGCAGCGCCTGCATGGTGTCGGCCAGTTCCTTGGCATGCGCCTCATCCTTGTTGGTGAGCAGCTCGTAGGCCGTGGCATGCATGGTCAGGTAGCCGGCGCGGATGTCGGCGATGGCCGATAGCGCCGGCAGCGTATTGCCGGTGACATCCTTGACGCGTGTTCCTACATTCTGCAGACCGAACAGGCCGACCGCGCAGACGGCCAGTGTGGTCAGCAGGCCCAGTAATGCAAGTAACTGGATTTTAATTTTGATCATGGCCGCACCTACTGAAAGCTCTCCTCGCCAGACGTTGGCGAGGAGCGGGCCTGCCTCCTTTATGCGAGGCCCTGCGAATTCAACGGCGCTGGCCGGGGCAACTTTAGGGGTGCATCAGGGCGGCGTGCTGACGAAGGCGAGTTTGGTCAAGCCGGCACGTGCGCTGGCAGCCATCACGCGGGCCAGCACTTCGTAGGCGGTCAGGTGATCGGCGCGCAGGTGGATTTCCGGTTGCTGCGCCGGGTCGCTGATCAGCTGGCCATCGGCGCCACGCGCGGCGGCCTTGAAGCGCTCTTCGAGGCCGGTTTCGCTGATCGCCTCACCGTCCCAGAACAGCGTGCCATCAGCGTCGATGGCGATGTCGATCTTGCGCGCCTTGCTGACGTTCTCGCTGCTCGATGCCTTGGGCAGGTCGATCTTCACCGCATTGGTCAGCAGTGGCGCGGTAAGGATGAAGATCACCAGCAGCACCAGCATCACGTCGATCAGCGGCACCATGTTGATCTCGGCCATCGGCGCGCTGGCCGAGCCCTTGTTGAATGCGCCGAAAGCCATCACGCCGCTCCTTGCAGCACATGCAGGCTATTGCTGTTCTGCTTCACCTGGCTGCCGGTGGTGAGATAGGCGAACAGGTCGTGCGCAAAGGCGTCCAGGCTGGCCAGGGTGAGGCGGTTGGCGCGTGTGAAGAAGTTGTAGGCGACCACCGCGGGCAGGGCGACGGCCAGACCCAGGCCGGTCATGATCAGCGCTTCACCGACCGGGCCGGCGACGCGGTCCAGGGTGCCGGCGCCCGACATGCCGATGCCGACCAGCGCGCCATAAACGCCCCACACCGTACCGAGCAGGCCCACGAACGGCGCGGTGGCGCCGACCGTGGCGAGGAAGGTGAGGCCGTTTTCGAGCTGTGCGGTTTCTTCGTCGATGGTCTTGCGCATGCTGCGCGTGAGGAACTCGGCCAGGGTGCCGCCCTCGCCGATCTTGCCGCCACCGGTCTTGCCATGGTGTTCGGCGGCGAACAGAGCATGGCTGGTCAGGTGTGCAAAAGGCTCGTGGGCGCCGTGGGTATTGATCTCGTTCTTGACGGCGTCAAGGCTGCTGGCGTCCCAGAACTTTTCGACAAAGCGCTGGCTGGCGCGGCGCTGGCGCAGACCGGTGATGGCCTTGGTGAGGATGAAGTACCAGGAGGCCATCGACATCAGGATCAGGACGACCAGCAGGGTTTTGCCGAGGCCATCAGCCTGGGCGAGGAAGTGGGTGAAACCAAGAGAGTGTTCGGCGGGCATGGGACTAACTCCTTCAAAGCTTGAAAATGATCGGTACGGTGAACCAGCCACCGGTGTTCTGACGCCCCTGGCGCAGCGGGCAGACCCAGTTGCGCACGCCTTCGCGGGCGGCACGGTCGAGGCGGCTGCTGCCGCTGCCGGTCTGCACTTCGACGCGCGTCGGGTGGCCTTGCTCATCCACCTGCAGGCGCAGCATGACCTGGCCTTCTTCGCCCAGGCGCATCGCTGTGGCGGGGTAAATCGGTTCCGGGCTGGCGGTGCAATCGACGCTGCGATTGAGCTCGCTCGGGGCGGCCGGGGCTGGCGGTGCCGGGCGCGGTGCGGGCGGCGCTTCGGCGGCTGCAGCCACCGGCGTCGGCGCGACCTGGCGCGGCGCTTCGGTGGCCGCGGGCGCGGTGGCTTCGGCCTGGATCAGCGGTGTGGCCGTTGGCGTGGGTGCCTGGGTGCGTGTTTCGGTTGGGCGCGGCGTGACCTTGCTGGGTGCTTGTTTGGGTTGTGGCGGGGTGGGGGTGTCCTTCGGGGCCTGGGTGGGGATCCAGCTCACGCTCAGCACCGGGAGTTCTTCCGGTTCGCTGCTGCGGATCACCATGGTCGCCAGACCCGCGGCGGCCAGTACATGAAGGCCCATCACCGCAACACCGACGGCACTGCGTTGTGCCAGCGGCTGACCGTTGCCGGCGAGTGGGCTGCGCAGACTCATAATTCGCTCCATTGACGCAGCAGGTTGTGATAGTTCCCGGTGAGGGAAATGGTTTCTTCGCAGTCGCCGAGGCGGTTGCGCAGGCTGGCGATGGCCATGTCCAACTCGAACAGCAGGCGGCGTTTGCCATCGTCGCGCACCATGCTCTGCATCCACATGAAGCAGGCGACGCGTTCGCCACGTGTGACCGGCTCGACGCGGTGCAGGCTGGTCGAGGGATAGACCACCATATCGCCGGCCTTGAGCTTGACGCGGTGCTCGCCGTAGGTGTCTTCGATCACCAGTTCGCCGCCGTCGTAACTCTCCGGTTCGGCGAGGAACAGCGTCGCCGAGACATCGGTACGCAGGTGGCGCCCACCTTCGGGCAACAGGCGCACGGCGTTGTCGACGTGCTTGCCGAAGTACTCGCCACCCGAGTAGGCATTGAACAGCGGCGGGTAGATTTCGCGCGGCAAGGCTGCCGAGAAGAACAGGCCGTGGCGCGACAAGGCGGTGTGCACAATGGCGCGCGCCAGCTTGATCTCAGGCGCTGATTCGGGCAACTGCCGATTGTACTTGACCTTGGCCGACTGGCTGCCGGCGGTGATCTTGCCATCGGCCCAGTCGGCCTGCTTGAGCAGTTGTTGCAGACGCGCCAGTTCTTCAGCGCTAAGGACTTCGGTTGCCTGGATCAGCATTGCCTGTATTTCCCTTGGGTGTGCTGCCGCGCCACTGCCCGCTTGCGCAGGCCGTGGCGCAGATGGGTCAGAAACGATATTCCGTAGTGAGCAGGACGGTACGCAGGGGCCCGGCTGAAATGTGGCCATTGTAAACCGACAGCCAATACACCTTGTTGAAGATGTTGTTGACGTTCAGACTCACCGTGTACTTGTCCTGGTCGTAGCGCAGCATGGCGTCATATTTCACGTAACCCGGTGCCCAGTTGCTGGAGTTGTGCGAGGGGTTGCGCTTGCTGACACCATCGGCGCCGGCGCCGATGGTCCAGTCTGGCAGGATGCGGTAGGTATTCCACCAGCTGGCACTATTGGTCGGCGTGTTGGCGGCCGGACGCCCCACGGTCGCGGAGGATGCTGCCGAGGAGCCGGCCTTGTCGATGTTCGACCACATGTGGGCGAAGTTGAAGAAGGTCTCCCACTTCTCGGTGATCTTGCCGGTGACCTCGATTTCCCAACCGTCGGTGTGGCGCGCGCCGGAGAGCAGGAAGGCGCCGGAGGCCGTATCGGTATCGGTGCTGCGTTCGTTGAACTTCTGCGTACGGAACAGCGCTGCACGCACCGAGACATCGCCATCGAGCAGCTCTGCCTTGGCACCCAGCTCGATGTTGCGGCTCTCTTCAGGCGGTGTCTTGGACGAGGAACTGTCGTACTGGTAGAGGTCGCCCGAGGTGTTGAACGAGGTGCCGTAGGAGAGGTAGGTATTGATGTTCGGCGTCAGCTCGCGGATCAGGCCGGCACGGTAGCTCCACAGGTAGTCTTTGCGGTCATAGGTCGCCGATGTACTGCCCGAGGTGCCGACGTAGTTGCCGTAGAAGCGGTCCCAGCGTGCGCCGGCAAGCAGCTTCCACTTGGGCAGGAATTCGATGATGTCCTGCGTGTAGAGGCCGTAGTCGGTCGAGGTGAAATAGCTCAAACCACTGCGCATGCCGGTGGGGGCCAGGCGCTGGTTGGCCGTGGCGAGCGGATCGCCAGTGACGCCGGAGGCTTGTGCCGGGGTGTTGGCGTAACTCCAGCGCTCCGAGTTTTCATGCGCCAGTTCGATACCGGCCAGGGCTTCGTGCTTCATGCCCAGGAATTCAAAGCGCGAGGTCAGGTCAGTCTGGCTGAAGATGTGTTTCTCTTCACCGCCACGACGCTGGTTCTGGCGCGTGAAGACGGTGCTGTCGGTCACCGCCGCGCTGCCGGACAGGCGCGGTGCGGTGGCCCACAGGTCGCGCTTGTATTCGCCGTAGCGCAGGGTGCTGGTGACCTTGGTCTTGTTGTCGAAGCGGTGGGTGTAGCTGGCGGTGACCACGTCGGCCGAGTCGCGCTGGAAGTTGTTGTCGGTGCCGTAGTATTTGCCGGCGGTGCTGTCGACCGGACGACCGCCCGCCCAGGCGTAGCCGTAGTAAGGCGTATCGTCGTAGTTGAGGTGGTAGTAGCCGATCTGGAACTCGTTGTTGGTACCGATGCCGGTGCGCAGGGTCGGCGCAAAGCCGTAGCGCTTGGTATCGGCGCCTTCTGGGTCGCCGGCCGATTTGGTGGTCATGGTGTTCAGGCGGATCGCGGTGGTTTCGCCGATCACCTTGTTCAGATCTGCCGTGGTGCGCAGATAGTCGTGGTTGCCGATGGTGGCCGAGACGGTGTTCTCGTCGGCGAGGTAGGGCACCTTGCTGGTCTGGTTGATCACGCCGCCGGTCGAGCCACGGCCGAACAGCATCGAGGCGGCGCCACGCAGCACTTCCACGCTGTCCAGATTGAACACTTCGCGGTTGTACTGGGCGATGTCGCGCATGCCGTCCTGGTACAGGTCGCCGTAGGCGACATAGCCGCGCAGATTGATGTTGTCGCCGATACGGCCGCCTTCACCGGCATTGAAGGTGAGGCCCGAGACGTTGGCGAGCGCAGCTTTGAGGCTGTCTTGCTTGCGGTCTTCGATCAGCCTGCTGGTGACGATGGTGATCGACTGCGGGATGTCCTTGGGGGCCTGATCGAGCTTGCCGATCTTGGTCGTTTCGGCCTTGTAACCGGTTTCCGGCTTGCCGTTCTCACGCTGCCCCTTGACCACGACAGGTGCCAGGCTCGGCTCGGCGGCCGGCGCGCTCTGTGCCGCTTTCGGTGCGGCAGGGGCATCGGCTGCGGCAGCCGGATGTGTGGTGGCCACTGTGGCGGCAATAGCCATCAGCAATCGTGATGGCGCGTTGTTGAGGATTTCTGCTGGATACTTTCTCATGAAGATCTCTCCCTGGGACCGTTGTTTTCTGATGTGCTGCTTTGCTGCATTGCAAGACTGTTATTGCGAATTGTTCCCATTTGTAACAGCGTTGTCAACGAGAATAGTTCGCATTTGTGCACGTCTCCGGCTTGCTGTGTGCGGAATGCGACGTCCTGTGCCGCCAGCGGCGGCGGGCCTTAGCGCGCGTGCTGCCATCAGGCACAATCGCGCCATGAATTAGCCGGGAGTGCGGGATGCGTTTTGACGACGACAGCGAGAGCAGCAATATCGAGGATCGCCGTGGTAGTGGCGGCGGCTTGCCCATCAGCGGCGGCATTGGCGTGGGCACCGTGGTACTGGCGCTGGCCGCCTGGTATTTCGGTATCGATCCGTCGATCGTGATCAACGGCAGCCGCATGCTGCAGGATGGTCAGGCGCTGCAGCAGGCCGCCGGGCCGGTGCAGGAGAGCGCCGAGGAGAAGCAGTCGGTGCATCTGGTCAAGGTGGTGTTGCGCGACCTCGAAAAAACCTGGGCCGAGCAGCTGCCGGCGCAGACCGGCAAGCCTTACGTCAATCCGCGCTTGGTACTGTTCCGTGGCGCCACGCGTACCGCTTGCGGGACGGGTCAGACGGCAATGGGGCCGTTTTATTGTCCGGCCGATCAGAAGGTGTATATCGATCTGGCCTTTTACGATGAGATGAAGCGGCGTTTTCACGCGCCGGGGGACTTCGCCCAGGCTTATGTGATCGCCCACGAAGTCGGCCACCATCTGCAAAATCTGCTGGGCATCTCGGATCGCGTCCATCAAGCGCAGCAGCGCGCGAGCAGCAAGGCGCAGGCCAATGCGCTGTCCGTGCGGCTGGAATTGCAGGCCGACTGCTTTGCCGGCGTCTGGGCCCATCACGCCAACAAAGAGCGTCACATGCTTGAAGCCGGCGATGTCGAGGAAGCCATGCGCGCCGCTACCGCCATTGGTGACGATGCCCTGCAGCAGGCTGCACAAGGGCGCGTGGTGCCGGACAGCTTCACCCACGGCAGCTCGGCACAGCGCACACGCTGGCTGCAGCGTGGTCTGCAGTCGGGGGAACTGGGGCAGTGCAATACCTTCAAAGCCGAGCAGTTGTAAGGCGCTGGCGAGGTTTTTGAAAGTGAATGTAAGCCTGCTGGCGTTTGCTGCGTTGAGTGCACAGAATAAGCGTAAGGACTCGCGCGTGATGGACGAGTCCATGTTCCAAGTGAGGCAGACATGAAAGCTCCGTTACTCAAGACATTCACCCTCGCGGCCCTGGCCATGGCGGCCAGCCAGGCCTGGTCGGCTGAATACGGTCATGTGATTTCCAGTGTGCAGGTGCTGCAGGAAGTGCAGTCCCCTTCGCAGAACTGCCACTACGAGGAAGTGCTGGTTCAGCAGCCGCGCTCGCAGGGCGGTGGCGCGCTGATCGGCGCCATTGCCGGCGGCCTGCTCGGCAATACGGTTGGGCGCGGCGGTGGCCAGTTCGCAGCGACGGCAGTGGGTACCCTCGTCGGCGCTGCAGTGGGCGATAACTTGGAGCGCCAGAACACGGACACCGTCAGCCAGACCGTGCGTCGCTGCAGCACCACGATGAGCTCGCAGCAGCGCGTCATCGGCTATGACGTGACCTACGAATACGCCGGCCAGCGCTACACCACGCGCCTGCCCAATGACCCGGGCGAGTGGGTGCCGATCCGTGTCTCGGCCGAGGGCGCGTCGAACACCACGGTCGAGCCGATGCGTACGGTGGTGACCAGCACCATCATCGAAGAACCCCGTCAGGTGGTGGTCTATCGACCGGCGCCGGTCTACTACCCGCCGGTGACGGTTGGAATCGGCTACGGCTGGGGCTGGGGTGGCGCTGGCCCCTATCACCATCATCGCCGCTGGTAAGCGCGGCGTGCAGGCCTGATCAGCTGCTCAGGCCTGCGGCAATCGGCTGCCGGAAGGTGAGCCAGGCCGGCAGCATGGCGATCAGCGCGCCGGCCAGTACCAGACCGCCCAGCAGCAGCCATTCCGCCATCCCCAGACTGACTGGCATCGCAAAGCCGGTGCGCGTCGCCAGCCAGCGCGCCAGCAGCAGCGAGCCGCACCAGCCCAGCAGCAGGCCGCTCAGCGCGCCGCCTAGAATCAGCAAGCTCACCTCCGCCCACACCGTGCAGAACACATAGGCACGGCTGGCGCCAATGGCGCGCAGCACGGCGTATTGGCGGCGTCGGGCGAGAAAGCCGACCAGCAGCGCCATCAGCACGGCCACCACGACCAGCACCTGGGTGCTCAGCGCGAGCAGGGCCATCAGGTCGCGCACATTGCCCAAGGTGAGGTAGAGATCGTTGAGCACTTCGGCCGGAAACAAGGCCTGACTCTGAGCATTGCGAAACTGTGTGCGCAGGCCGTAAGCGGCGGCGATGGAATCGGGTTTGATGGCGATGGCCGGCATGCCGGGCAGATATTGCGCATCCCAGGGCGGACCCAGATGCGGCGCGGCATCGGGCGCGTGACCGGTGGGCAGGCCGTGCACGGCCCAGACATCCTCGACCGGCACCAAAATCGCGCTGTCCCAGATATTGTGCCGTGCGGGCAGACGGCCGACGATGCGATAGTGCAGGGCCTGGTGCGCGGCATCGGCGTGATGATGGGCATCGCCTTCATCATCGTCATCCTCTTCATGCATGCCATGTTGCGGCGTGATCTGGGCACCCAGCGGCAGTTTGACGGCGGCGCCAATGATGGCCTCGCCGCGCTGCTGGAACACGCGCCCCTCAGCGGGCTGCAGCTGGCCGCCGCGCAGCGCGAAATTGGCAATCGTGCCGACGATGGGATAGCCCTGCCAGCGATCACCGAAGGCAATCGGTGCGGCATAGCGCACGCCACGTGCGGTACTGGCGCGATCGAGCACGTCGCCGCTGAGCAGGGGAATCGCCTGCGGTTTGAGGTAGATGGCGGTCAGCACCAGCTGGGTCGGGCTGCCCGGACTGCCGAGCAGCAGATCGAAGTCGTCGGCAGCGCGTGCGCTGCCCTGGCGCAGGGCGCGCTCTTGCGAGATGACGGTGATGCCAGTGGCCACTGAAATGGCGACCAGCAGCAGGGTGACGACAACCATCAGGCGATTGCGGCGGTAGTCGGCGATGATGATGGGCAGCGGATTGAACATCTTCATTCTTCCATGAGCTGACCGTGCTGCAGCAGACAGCGGCGATCCATGCGGGCCAGCAATTCGGTTTCGTGCGAGATGACGATCAGTGCGGCGCCCTCGGCGCGCACGCGTTCGATCAGCAGATCGCCGATGATCTGGCGATGCTCGGGGTCCAGACTGGCGGTCGGTTCGTCGGCCATCACGATGGCCGGTTTGAACAGCAGGGCGCGCGCAATCGCGACGCGCTGACGTTCGCCGCGCGAGAGCAGGGCGGCAAGACGCGTGTGGGTGCGCAAGCCAACCTGTTCGAGCAGTTCGCGGGCGCGCTGACGCAGTTCGCTGCTGGCGCGCCAGGCGTCGAAGTGAGCGGGCAGCAGCACGTTGTCGAGCGCCGAGAGTCCGTCGATGAGGTGGAAGTCCTGGAAAATCAGGCCGAGCTGGCGTTGCCGCCAGGCGTCCAGCGCTGCATCAGGCAGTTTCAGGATGTCCTGCCCATGCCAGCGGATGCTGCCCTGGCTCGCGCGTTCGAGACCGGCCAGGCAATGGAATAGCGTGGTCTTGCCAGCGCCCGAGGCGCCACGAATGCCCAGGCTGCTGCCGGCGGCAAGCTGCAAACTGTCGATGTGGAACAGCGCGCTGCTTTGCCCGGCAAAGCGCATGTGCAGATCATCAAGGCGTAACAGCATGATCAGATTTTGCTTACGGTGGATTCGCGCAGGCGAACCTGGCTGACAAAGCCAGTTTGCGGGTCAGTCCACGAACCGATTTCGAGGCGTCCTTCAACCTGCAGGCGCTGCGTGAAATCGACCGGCGCGAGCGTGCCTTGCAGATAGACCACGATGATGTCGACCGGCCATTCGGCGTCCGATGCGCAGAACGGGCAGACGGAAACAGGCTCACGGGTGAGTACGAAGAACTTGCTCTCCGGTTTGAGCGGCGGGGCCATGAAGCCACGAATGACAATGGGTTTGCCACGCAAGCCCAGGGCACGCTCGCTGTACTGGATGCCGAGCACGCCACTGCTCTTGTAGAGCGTATCGAAGCTGAGCTTTTCCGCTGCAACGGCGAGTGACGGCAAGGCGCTGAGACTCAGCAAGCCCAGGCTGGTGCGAAAAAAAGTCCGGCGACTGGCGCCGCCGGACCGAGCGTGTTGCAAACCACTTTCTGTTGCTGCGCGCGACATTATTTCTTGGCAGCTTTCTTGGCCTGTGTGGTCGGCCCCAGGGCCAGTGCTTCAGCCATGATGCGGAACAGTTCGTTGTTGTTCATCTGACCATGCACGGCATTGGCGCCAGGACCGCTGGCCGTCAGCAGGACGTCGTCGCCGGAATGCACGCCTTGCGTTGCGGCACGCGGGCCGGTGCGCGGCAGATTACCCGGACGGAATACGGCGCCCGGCTCATCCTTGTAGGCGGGATTGGCGACGACTTTGCCTTCCTTGTCCTTGATCGCCGGCACGAATTCGCCTTCGAGGTGCGGACGGAAGGTGTCGTAGTGGTCCGGCGTCGCAGCGAAGGTAAAGCGCAGGCGCTTGGAGACATCGACCTTCTCCGGATAGCCCTCGGCATTCGGTGCGCCATAGTTGGGGAAGCCTGCGTCCTCATAGGTACCGATCTTCTCCTGCATGTCGGTGCCGGGCGCGTTGTCGTCGACCGTGCCGAGCAGGGTCACGCCATGCGTGTGATCGGCCGTGACGAGGATCAGGGTGTTATCGCCATTGGCCTTGGCCCAGTCCTTGGCCGCTTGCACGGCATTGTCGAGCATGATGGTGTCGTAGATCGAGCGCTCGGCGTCGAGCGAGTGAGCGTACTTGTCGATCCGCGCCGATTCGACCAGCAGTACAAAGCCGTTCTTGTTGCGCGAGAGCACCTTGATGGCCGCCTTCATCTGCTCGACGACATCGGGCTGGTCAGGGAACTTGCTGACCGAGCCTTTCTTGAGGAACTTCAAGTCCAGCGCGCCGTCGATGTTGCCGGTGTTATAGAGGCCCAGCAGCTTGGTCGTCTTGCTGTTGTCGGCTGCAGCAAGCATCTCGGTCTTGGTCTTGGCGAAGGCATAGCCGGCCTTGCTGAAGGCGTCGATGTAATCGACGTCGTCATTGCGCTTCGAACCCGGCGTGCTCTTGGGCAAGAAGTTCGGCGAGCCGCCACCCATGATCACATCGATACCGCTGTCGTAGAACATCTTGACGATGTCGTTGTAGTCGCTGCGACGACGCGTATGGGCGACCATTGCGGCCGGCGTGGCATCTTCGATTTCGGAGTTGGTCACTGCACCGACGGCAAGACCTTTCTTCTTGGCCACTTCCGTAATCGTGGCGACTTTCGGATGCTCCAGCGACTTTGCAGCGCGCGAGCAATACACGCCCAGCGCATTGACGCAGCTCTTGTGTCCGGTGGTGTAGGCGCTGGCCGAGTTGGCCGAGTCCGTGACGATCGAATCGGTGCCGGCGGTCGACAGCAGGGCCATGTAAGGCATGTCATCCATGGCCAGCTTGCCCTTGTACTTGCCTTCCTCGATGCCCTTGGAGAGGATGCGAGCTGCCGTGCGTTGCGCAATCGACATGCCGTCACCGATGAAGAGAATCACGTTTTTGGCTGCCGGCTTGGCCGGCGTGCCGTAGACGTTCCAGCTCACGGTCTTGGTATTGCTGCCATCGCTGGCGCTGACCGTGTAGTTACCGGGTTTGCTGATGCTGACATCGCGCAGGATCAGGCTGGAGGCGTCTTTGTCGTTCTCACGCGGGATCAGCTGTGCCTGCTTGCCCAGCAGCTTGCTGTAGTCCTCGCCATTGATGGTGAGCTTGAGTTTGGCTTGATCGACGAGGCCCGGGAATTCGACCTTGAAATCAAAAGGAGCGCCGGCCAGGATGTCGGCACGGTTGAGCGGATAAATCGTCTGCGCTGCGGCGGGCAGCGAAGCCGCAGCCAGCAGAAGCAGCAGGGATGAAGTTGTGCGCATGAATCTGAACCTTCGGGAATGGTTTGGTGTGCGCGCAGCTTAGTCCTCGTGCGTTAAATATTTTTGACATCTAACTGCAACAATGTTGCAAATGAAGTCAACAAATGCCTAAGTCATTTGTTTGTTTTTGCAATATGGATTTTCAAATAAATGCTGAGTGAATGGTTGATGGCTAGGCGCGGGTGAACGATTGCCAGCCCAGGCCGATGGCCACCACGATCAGCAGCAGTGCGAATGCGCGCTGTACTTGTGCGGCTGAGAGCCGGTGTGCGAAGCGACGGCTGATCAGCATGCCGCCGATGGAGGCTGCCGCGAATGTGGCCGTGATCTGCAGCGGGAGTTCGACTCCGTGGGCGAGGTTGCTGGCGACGCCGCCTGCGCTGACCAGGGCAATGATCAGTAAGGCTGTCGCAACCGCGCTGTGAATGGAGAGCTGGGTGAAACGGCGCAGCATGGGCACGATGACGAAACCGCCACCTACTCCGAGTAAACCCGCCATGAAGCCGGCTATGCTACCGATGCTGGCCAGCACAGATGCCGTGCGGATACTCCAGATGAAACGCCCAGTGTTGCTGTCGATAGGACCCAGCGCACACAGTGTGCTGCTGGTGTCGATGGTTTGGTCTATGCGATTGGTATTGCGCAAGCTGCGAATCGCACTGATCAGCATGATCAACACAAAGATGCGCATCAGCACGACTTGCGGCAGCGCATGCGCGGCAAGTATGCCAAGGCTGGTGAAGGGCAGGCTGATCAGGGCGATCAGGATGGCCGCGCGGTAGCGCACCAGGCGGTGCAGCAGGCCTTCGATTGCGCCTGCACCCGCCGAGCCGACCATGGCAATCAAGGCCACCGGCGCGGCTTGCTGCATGCTCCAGCCTAGGCCGGTGACGAGTGCTGGCACGGCCAGCACGCCGCCGCCCGCACCGGTGATGCCCATCACGGTGCCGATCAGCAGTCCAAGCAGCAGGGCTGTCAGCATGTCGTCTGCCGCGTGCGGCGTTCCAGATATTCAAAGATCAGCATGCCGGCCAGCATGCTCAGCGCGAAGAGGATTCCCTTTGCATTGCCAAGCCCGACGAGGACCAGGGCCGGCCCCGGACAGATGCCGGCAATACCCCAGCCGATGCCGAACAGCAGGCAGCCACCGATCAGGCGGGCATCGATGTTACGTGTGGGCGGCAGATTGATCGGCTGCTGATCAAAGCTGCGCCCCCGCTTGCGCGCCAGCGCGAAGGCTGGTGCGGCGACCAGAATGGCGCCGAGCATGACAAAGGCCAGCGAGGGATCCCAGGCGCCGGCCAGGTCCAGAAAGGCGAGCACCTTGGCCGGATCGCTCATGCCCGAGAGGATCAGCCCGCAAGAGAAGAGCAGGCCCGACAGGAAGGCTATGGTCGTGGGCATGGTTCAGACTCCGATGAGATGACGCAGGACATACGTCGCAGCAAAGCCCGCCGCCATGAAGCTCAGTGTGGCCGCCAGCGAACGTGGTGACAGGCGGGCCAGACCACAGACGCCGTGACCACTGGTGCAGCCTGCGCCGTAGCGCGTACCGATGCCGACCAGCAGACCGGCGAGCACGATCAGCGCTGCGTCGGTGTCGAGACGGCTCGCTGGCGGCTGCAGGAAAAGTCCATACAGGTTAGGTGCCAGCAGCAGGCCGGCGAGGAAGGCGATGCGCCACCACAGATCGCCTTCGCGCCTGCGCAGCAGGCCGCCGAGGATGCCGCTGATGCCAGCGATGCGGCCGCTGCCGAGCACCAGCAGGGCGGCTGCTGCGCCGATCAGCGCACCGCCGGCTAGCGCACTCCAGGGCGTAAAGGCATGGGTGTCGATCAACATATTCAGGCTCCGGGAGCAGGGCAGTACAGCTGGTAGAGCGTGGCGAGGATTTGCAGCACGCGTTGATCAGCGACCGAATAGAAGATGCGCTTGCCATCGCGCCGGGTGTTGACCAGGCCTTCCGTGCGCAGCACGCCCAGTTGCTGGGAAAGGGTGGGCTGGCGGATGTCGAGCAGTTCTTCAAGCTCGCCCACCGATTTTTCGCCCTGGCTGAGTTGGCACATCAGCAGCAAGCGGTCGGTATTGGCGAGCACACGCAGCGTGTTGCTGGCCAGGTCGGCGGCCGTGCGCATCTGTTGCATGTCGAGGCTGACTGGATTCATGGTGTTTGCTTGATCAATCTACTTGAAAATAGTTTATACGATGATAGTATGTAAATCAATAAAGTGTTTTTGAGGCCCGAACCATGAAACCACAAGTCGAAGCTTTCTACGATGCCCTGACCGGAACCGTCAGTTATGTGGTTTTCGATGCGCCCGGCGGTCATGCGGCAATCATCGATCCGGTATTGGATTTTGATGTCAAGTCCGGTCGCAGCAGCACCCGACAGGCCGAGCGCATCATTGGCTTCGTGCGTGCTCAGGCGCTGCAGCTGGATTGGATTATCGAGACCCATGCGCATGCCGATCATCTCTCTGCCGCGCAGTATCTCAAGCAGCAGCTGGGCGGGCAGATCGCCATTGGTGAACACATCCATCGTGTGCAGACCGTGTTCAAAGCCTTGTTCAATCTGGAGCCGGCTTTTGCGGTCGATGGCTCGCAGTTCGACCGCTTGTTTGCCGACGGAGAAGAGTTCGCTATCGGCGCGCTGTCTGCACGCGCGCTGTGGGTGCCTGGCCATACGCCGGCTGACATGGCCTACCTGATCGGCGACGCCTTGTTTGTGGGCGATACCTTGTTCATGCCCGACCTGGGCACCGCGCGCTGCGATTTTCCCGGCGGCGATGCCCATGCGCTGTTCCGCTCGATCCGCTCTTTGCTAGCGCTGCCACTCACCACGCGCATGTTCATGTGCCACGACTATCCGCCCGCCGGGCGCTCTGCGGCCTGGCAGAGCAGTGTCGCCGCGCAGCGCCTGCACAACATCCATGTGCACGACGGCGTTACGGAAGCGCAGTTCGTGGCCATGCGCGAAGCACGCGACGCCACGCTGGAGGTGCCGGAGCTGATCCTGCCTGCGGTGCAAGTGAATATCCGTGCTGGCGCCTGGCCGCCTGCCGATGACAACGGCGTGGCTTATCTGCGCCTGCCGCTCAATGTGTTGTGAGTTTCTTGTTCGAGGAGTGAATCATGAAAAGCAATGTCGGTGGTATTGATCGCATCTTGCGCATCGTCGTGGGTGCTTTGTTGATTGCAGGCGCGCTGTCGGGGCTTATCGGCGCCTGGGGCTGGCTGGGTCTGGTGCTGGTTGCGACCGGCGTGTTCCGCTTCTGTCCGGCCTATCTGCCGTTTGGTTTGAGTAGCTGCGCGCGCAAGTAAGCGCAAACTTTCCGGAGTATGAACATGAGTACGAATACGAGTTATCGCGAGCTGACGCAATCGATCAGTCGCAATCTGACACCGCTGCGCAATGACACGCCGGCGGTGATGAAGGCGTTTCAGGAATTGGGTAAGGCCGCCAGTGCGGAAGGCGCGCTGGACAAGAAGAGCAAGGAGCTGATCGCGCTCGCGCTCGGGGTGGCGGCGCGCTGTGATGGCTGCATCGGCTTTCACACGCAGGCGCTGGTGCGCCTGGGCGTCAGCCGTGCGGAGCTGGAAGAGACCCTGGGCATGGCCGTGTACATGGGTGGCGGTCCGTCGCTCATGTACTCGGCCAATGCCCTGGCCGCCTTCGAGGAGTTCAGCGGCGCGACGGCCGCTGCCTGACAAGACTCAGTGTTGCAGGATCTTGGAGAGGAACTGCTGCGCACGTTCCGAGTGCGGCTTGCCGAAGAAGTCGTCCTTGGCTGCATCTTCAACGATCTTGCCCTGATCCATGAACACCACGCGATGGGCCACCTTGCGCGCAAAGCCCATTTCGTGGGTCACCACCATCATGGTCATGCCTTCCTGGGCCAGCTCGACCATGACATCGAGCACTTCGTTGATCATCTCGGGGTCGAGTGCTGAAGTCGGCTCGTCGAACAGCATGCAGATCGGATCCATCGACAGCGCACGGGCAATCGCCACGCGTTGTTGCTGACCGCCGGAGAGCTCGCCCGGGTACTTGTTGGCGTGTGCCTTGAGGCCGACGCGATCGAGCAGCTTGAGGCCCTTGTCGGCCGATTCTTCGCGGCCGCGCGCCAGCACCTTCATCTGTGCGATGCACAGATTGTCGATGATGCTCATGTGCGGGAACAGCTCGAAATGCTGGAACACCATGCCGACATGCGCGCGCAGTTGCGGCAGGTTGGTCTTGGGGTCATGCACGCTGGTGCCGCGCACCAGGATCTTGCCTTTTTGAATCGGCTCCAGGCCGTTGACGGTCTTGATCAGGGTGGATTTGCCTGAGCCCGAGGGGCCGCAGACGACGACAACTTCACCCTTGCTGATTTGCGTCGTGCAGTCGGTGAGGACCTGGAATTTTCCATACCACTTGGAGACGTCTTTGATTTCGATCATGGGGATATCCAGTGCTGATTAGCGGATGATTGCAATACGCTTCTGCAGGCGCTTGACGATGGTCGATAGCGAAAAGCAGATGATGAAATAAACGATGGCCGCAAAGGCGTACATCTCGACAGGACGGTTGAAGGTCTTGCCGGTGACTTCCGCCGCGTGCAGCAGGTCAGAGGCGCCGATGGCATAGACCAGCGAGGTGTCCTGAAACAGCACAATGGTCTGCGTGAGCAGGATCGGCAACATGTTGCGGAAGGCCTGCGGCAGGATCACGTTGCCCATCACCGTGCGGTAATCCATGCCCAGCGCATAGCCGGCATTGATCTGCCCCTTCGGAATGCTCTGGATGCCGGCGCGGATGATTTCACAGTAGAACGCCGCTTCGAACAGCGTGAAGGTGATCATCGCCGATTTCTCGGCGCCCATGCGCACACCGAAAATGATCGGGATGAGCAGGAAGCACCACAGGATCACCATCAGCAGCGGGATCGAGCGCAGGGTATCGACATAGATCGCGGCTGCCCGCGACAGGAACTTGCCGCCCGACAGGCGCGCGAGCGCCAGCAGGGTACCGAGCCCGATGCCACCGATCATGGCGGTGAGGGTGAGGGTTAAGCTGAACAGAAAGCCTTGCCAGATGAAGGGCAGGCTCTGTGGAATGACACTGAAGTCGAACTGATGCATGGTGCGAGGTTCCTTGGCTCAGTGGGCAATGATCAGGCCAGGCACTCGCGTGCGGCTTTCAATGAAACGCATCAGGCGATTGGCTGCCATGGCGCAGATGAAGTACAGCAAGGTCGCTGCGGCCAGGGTTTCAATCACTTGACCACCGGTTTCCTCGACCATCTGGCGAGAGACGAAGGTCAGGTCCCAGACGCCAATGGCGAAGGCGACCGAGGAATTCTTGAAGGTATTCATGAATTCGGAGGTCAGCGGCGGAATGATGATGCGGAAGGCCATCGGCAGGATGACGTAGCGGAAGGTCTGCGGCAGGGTGAAACCCAGTGCCAGACCGGCGTTACGCTGCCCGCGCGAGAGGCTCTGGATGCCGGCGCGCACCTGTTCGGCAACACGTGCCGAGGTGAACAGGCCCAGTGCAATCGAGGCGGTCAGGAATTCCTTGAACGGCATGTCTTGCTTGACCCACATCGCCAGATCCTGGGGCAGGAATTCGGGCAAGACGAAGAACCAGACGAAAAGTTGCACCAAAATGGGGACGTTTCGGAAGGTCTCCACCCAAGCGGTGCCAATCAGGACCAGGCGACGGTCCGGGACGGTGCGTAGCGTCCCCATGATGCTGCCCATGACCAGGGCGATGACCCAGGCGGTCAGCGATACGGCAACAGTCCAGCCCAGGCCGATCAACATCCACTGCAGGAATGTTTCGTCGCTGGAGGAGACCTGCTGCAAAAAGATTCCCCAGTTCCAGTGGTAATTCAAAGTGTGCTCCCTGTGTGTAAATGGCCCCGGCGCAGCAGCGGTCGGGGCCTTGTCTCAGATATCAGCTGGCGCAGCAAGACTTGCGCCAGCTTCACTGTTTTTACTTCTTGTAGGCTTCTACAGGGTTGTCGTTCGGATTGGCGATGGCGTTCTTGAGTGCATCGCTCATCGCGAAGTTGAGGCTGACATTCTTCGGCGGAATCGGCGAAGTGAACCACTTGGCGTAGAGCTTGTTGATCTCGCCGGACTTCATCAGACCCTTGACGGTGTCATCGACCAGCGCCTTGAATTGCGGGTCGTCCTTGCGCAGCATGATGGCGATCGGTTCGGTCGACAGGGCCGGACCGACGATGGCGTACTGTGCTGCGTTCTGCGAGTTGGCGATCAGGCTGGCGAGCAGGTTGTCGTCCATCACGAAGGCCACGGCGCGGTCGCTTTCAAGCAGCAGGAAGGAGTCGGCGTGGTCCTTGCCGTAGACTTCCTTGAAGTCGATGCTCTTGCCCTTTTCGTGTGCACGCATCAGCGCCACGCTGGTGGTGCCGGTGGTGGTGGCAACCGGCTTGCCGCCCAGTTGGTCCAGATCGGTGATGCCCGAGGCCTTCTTGACGGCCATGCGCACATTGGTCACGAAGGTCGTCGGCGCGAAGGCCACTTGCTTCTGGCGGTCAGCGCTGTTGGTCGTCGAACCGCATTCGAGATCGACCGTGCCATTGACCACCAGGGGAATGCGGTTTTGCGAAGTCACTGCTTGTTCTGCAACCTTCAGGCCGGGCAGCTTGAGCTTGGCCTTGACGGCGTCGACGATCTTGTAACAGATATCGATGTGGTAGCCGATGACCTTCTGGTTGGCGTCGAGATAGGACAAGGGGCCCGAGGATTCACGGATACCCAGGGTGATGCTCCCGGTGTCCTTCACCTTCTTCAGCGTGCCGTCGATTTCCTGCGCCTGACTGACTTGAGCGATAGAAGACAACACTGCTGCGACCAACAAAAGTTTTTTCATCGTTTGATTCTCCTGAACACGTTCGGCGAACGCCGAGACAGACTGAAAATACACGCAATAACTGCGCCAGGCAGTTGTGGAAAACCACGTTGCATGATCTGGATCAAAAGGCTTGATGTGCAGATCAGTTTTCCTGCTGGGGTTCTTGCTGTTGCAGTGCCCACATGCTGGCGTAAATACCGCATTGTGTCAGCAGTTCGCTGTGCGTGCCGCGTTCGGCGACGCGCCCCTGATCCATCACGATGATCATGTCGGCGTTCATGATGGTCGACAGGCGATGCGCGATGACCAGGGCGGTGCGTCCGCGTGCGGCGGCTTCCAGTTGTGACTGGATGGCTTTTTCGGTTTGCGAGTCGAGTGCCGAGGTGGCCTCGTCAAAGATCAGGATAGGCGGATCCTTGAGCAGGGCGCGGGCAATCGCGACACGTTGCTTTTCGCCGCCGGAGAGCTTGAGGCCGCGCTCGCCGACGCGTGTTTCATAGCCATCGGGCAGGCGTTCGATGAACTCGTGCAGCTGCGCTGCGCGCGCTGCGGCGAGTACTTCCTCGGCGCTGGCATCCGGGCGGCCATACTGGATGTTGTAGTGGATGCTGTCGTTGAACAGCACCGTGTCCTGCGGCACGATGCCGATCGCGCGGCGCAGGCTCTTCTGCGTGAACTGACGCAGATCCGTGCCGTTCAAAGTGATGCGCCCGGTGCTGACATCGTAGAAGCGGAACAGCAGGCGCGAGAGCGTGGATTTTCCTGCACCAGAATGACCAACAACGGCCACCGTGGTGCCTGGCGCAACTTCCAGTGAGACATCTTCGAGCACCGGTCGGCGCGCGTCGTAGGCAAAGCCCACTTGCTCGAAGCGCAGCGTCACCGGCCCCGGCTGCAGGGGCAGCGCATCAGGCGCGTCCTCGACTTCGCGCTGGGTGCGCAGCAGGCCGAACATGCGTTCGATGTCGGTCAGCGCCTGGCGGATCTCGCGATACAGCACGCCGAGAAAATTCAGCGGGATGTAGAGCTGGATCAGGAAGGCATTGACCAGCACGATGTCGCCCAGGGTCATCTGTCCGTCGGCCACACCTGCCGCGGCGCGCCACATCATCACCGTGACGCCGGCGGCGATGATCAGCGACTGGCCCAGATTGAGCACCGACAGCGAGTACTGGTTGCGCACCTGGGCCTGCATCCAGGCGTGCATGTGCTCGTCGTAGCGGCGCATCTCGTAGGCTTCATTGCTGAAGTATTTGACCGTCTCGTAGTTGAGCAGGCTGTCGATGGCACGCGCGTTGGCGGCCGAATCGAGCTCGTTGGCCTGGCGGCGCAGCACGCTGCGCCAGTTGGTGACGCTGATCGTGAAGCCGACGTAGAGCAGCAGGGTGGCGATGGTGATCAGCGCAAAGCTGATGTCGTACTTGTGGATCATGATGCCCAGCACCAGGGCGATCTCGATGATGATCGGCAGGATGCTGTAGATCGCGTAGCTGATCAGCGAGCCGATCGAGCGGGTGCCGCGCTCGATGTCCCGCGTCAGGCCGCCGGTCTGGCGTTCGAGATGGAAGCGCAGCGACAGCGCATGCAGATGCTCGAAGACTTCCAGCGCAATGCTGCGCACCGCTTGCTGGGTGACGCGTGCGAAGAGGATCTCGCGCAACTCGGTGCAGGCTGAAGTGGCAAAGCGCAGCGCACCATAGGCCAGCAGCAGGGCCGCCGGTACAACAATCAATGCTTGCGCCGGGGTGATGCTCAGCGCGTCGATGATTTGCTTGAACACCAGCGGCACGGCCACATTGGCCAGCTTGGCGCCGACCAGACAGACCAGGGCCAGGGCCACGCGGCCACGCCAGCGCAGAACATAGGGCAGCAAGGCGCGGATGGTGCGCCAGCCCTGTACTTCGTCCGCGCCTGCAGGTTGCGGCAGCGGCAAGGAAGAGGCGCGGCGCATGCTACTTCTTGACGACTTCGGAGATCTCGATCCGCAGCGGCTGTTGCGCTGAAGCCTCGACGGCCGCAGAGAGTCCCTGCAGATCACCGTCTTGCGCCATCGGGCTGTTGTGCTTGGAGATGCGCGCACCGACGATGATTTTGTCATGCGGCGCAACCTGGCTGATCATTGCCTGCGCCGTCGAGAAGTCAAATTCCAGCGGCAGCTCGCTGGCCTTGAAGCGCATGCCGGCGACCGGCGCTCCGCCAGCGGCCGGGCGCGCAAACAGGAACAGGCTGTCGTCCGGCGAGACCTTTCCACGCAGGGCTGCGGCGAGTGTGACCTGGCCTTTGAGCGTCAGCGCTGGCGCTTGATTCGCCGCTGCTTGTGGGCGGGCGGCGCTTGCGTCGGTGCTTGTCTTGGCTGCGGGGTCGGCTGTAGCGGGCAATCCGGCATGGCTGCGCGCTTCCTGCAGCATCGATTGCACCGACTGGCCGAACTCGCTGTCCGCCGGCACCAAGGCGGCAATCTTCTGCCAGTGTTTGATGGCAGTCTTGAAGTCCTTGCGGTCGAAGGCGACGGTGCCGGCCAGTGCCAGCGCCTTGATGTTCTGCGGGTCGAGCTTGAGCGCCTTGTTGATTAGCTCTTCCGGCTTGCCGGCGAGGCTGCGTCCTTGCGCAGCGGCCAGCGCATCGGCCCAATCTGCATAGGTTTGGGCATCCGGGCGTTTGCTGGCGAGCAGGGCGAAGCTCTTCTCGGCATCGGCAAAGCGTCCCAGCACCATGTAGGAGCGGCCGAGCATCAGCAGGCCTTCCAGATCGTCCGGGTTGGCGGCGACGCGTTCAGCCAGCTTGCCCAGCATGGCATCGATCTGCGCGGGCGTGACGTGCTGTGCCGACTCATCGACCGCTTGCTCGGGATGCAGCCCCGCCGGATTGCCGATCCACACATAGAGGCCGACCGCGCTGAGCGGCAGCACGAGCGCTAGCGCAATCGCCCAGGCGCGGCGCGGACCTGCGCTGCGGGCGGCTTCGGGAGCGCTCGATTCCTCGAGCGCACGGCGTTCAAGCTCGGCCAGGGTTTCCGCATGGCGCGCGGCGTCGATGCTGCCGGCAGCGAGTTCTGCATCAAGCTCTTTGCGCTGTTCGCGCAGGATTTTCAGCGCCGGGCTTTCGCTATTGTCGCTGGTCTCAGGGCGTGCGCGCAGCAAGGGCCACAGCAGGATCGCCGTCACTGCGCAGAGCAAGATGGCGGCGAGAATCAGGAATGCGCTCATGCCTAGGTGTTGTCCTTGTTGTCCAGCAGGGCCTGGGCGCGCTCGCGCTCGGCGTCTGTCAGTTGCGGTTGTGGCGCGGCGGCCCGGCGTTGCCGCACGGTCCAGGCAAAACCGCCGAGGGCGAGCAGCATCAGGGCTGCCGGGCCGCCCCACAGCAGCAGGGTGGTGTATTTGAAGGGCGGATCGTAGAGCACGAAATCGCCGTAGCGCTCGACCATGAAGGCGATCACATCGTCTTCGGACTTGCCGGCGGCGAGCATCTCGCGCACCTGGCGGCGCAAATCGTTGGCGAGGTCGGCCTGCGATTCGGCAATCGACTGGTTCTGGCAGACCAGGCAGCGCAGCCGTTCGGAAATCGCGTTGACGTGGGCTTCCAGCGCCGGGTCACTTTGTGCGCTGGCGATCTGCGCCAGCAGGCAGAGGCTCAGGGCGCCGAGCAGGCGGCGCAGCGGCCGCAGGCAGGACCGGCGCTCAGCCATGTTGCAGCTCGCGAATCTTGGGCAGCAGGATCTTGTCGAGCACGTCCTGGGTGACCGGGCCGATCTGCTTGTAGCGGATGCGCCCCTTGCCATCGATGAGGAAGGTCTCCGGCACGCCATAGACGCCGTAGTCGAGGCCGACGCGGCCATCGGCGTCGACAATCGACAGGGTGTAGGGGTCGCCGCCATCCTTGAGCCAGGACAGCGCATCGCGGGTCTTGTCCTTGTAGTTGAGGCCGATCACCGGCAGCACTTTCTGCTGCGCGAAGTTCACCAGCACCGGGTGTTCCTCGCGGCAGGCAACGCACCAGGAGGCCCAGACATTGAGCAACCAGACCTTGCCCTGCATATCGGCCAGCGACAGGCTCTGGTCGCTGGCGTGCAGCTGCGAGAGCTTGAAGTCGGGCGCCGGCTTGTCGATCAGGGGCGAGGGAATTTCGCGCGGGTCACGCGTCAGGCCGATACCGAGGAAGACGGCAAGCACGACGAACAGTAGGAGCGGGATGAGGGCTTTGGCTTTCATGATGGCTCTATGCAGATTGGGCGGCGAGGGCGGCGCTGTGCTCGCGCGCAGCCTGCTTGCGGTAACGCTTGTCGCAGGCCGCCAGCACGCCGCCGAGGGTCATCAGCAGGCATCCGGCCCAGATCCAGCTGATGAAGGGCTTGTAGTAGAGACGCACGATCCAGGTGTCGGCGCTGATCGGTTCGCCCAGCGAGACATAGACGTCGCGGAACAGGCCGTTGTCGATCGAGGCTTCGGTCATCGGCATCTGGCGCGCGGTATAGACGCGCTTTTCAGGCGTCAGCGTATTGATGTGCAAACCCTTGCGTGAGAGTTCGATTTGCCCGCGCGCAGCGGTGAAATTGGGGCCGCGCACGTCTTCGATGCCGCGCAGGGTGAAATCGTAGCCGGCCAGCTGTGTGCTGCTGCCGATCTTCATCGGCACGTCGGCCGTGGCTTCGAGGCTTTTCACCAGGCTGACGCCGATGATGAAGACGCCGATGCCCAAATGCGCCAGCCACATTCCCCACCAGGCTGCGGGGATGGTGCCCAGGCGCGAGCCGAGTGCGGCGCCCGGGCGTTCGCCAAGACGTTCGCGCAGCAGCTGCAGGCTGCCGATCAGCACCCAGGCGGCCAGGCTCAGGCCGAGGGCGCTCCGCCAGCTGAGTACCTGCAGGCCGGCTGCCAGGCCGATGCCGATCAGCAGGCTGAGCGCCAGCCCCGGCGCCAGCTTGCGCAGCAAGGCGGAGAGGGCGTGCGCTTTCCAACGCACGAAGGGGGCAACCACCATGAGGAACACCACCGGCGCCATCACCGGCACGAACACAGCTTCGAAGTAGGGTGGCCCGACCGACAGCTTGCCCAGATTGAGCGCGTCGAGCAGCAGCGGGTACAGCGTGCCGAGCAGCACCGTCGCGGCGGCCACGGCGAGCAGCACATTGTTGGTGAGCAGGAAGGTCTCGCGCGAGGCGCCTTCGAACTGGCCGCCGCCAACCAGCTTGGGCGCGCGCCAGGCGTAGAGCGCCAGCGAGCCGCCGATGGCGATCACCAGCAAGGCGAGAATATAGACGCCGCGTCGCGGATCGGCCGCGAATGCGTGCACCGAGGTGAGCACGCCGGAGCGCACGAGGAAGGTGCCGAGCAGGGACAGCGAGAAGGCGGCGATGGACAGCAGCACGGTCCAGCTCTTGAAGGCGCCGCGCTTTTCGGTGACCGACAGGGAGTGGATCAGCGCCGTGCCGACCAGCCAGGGCATGAAGCTGGCGTTTTCGACCGGGTCCCAGAACCACCAGCCGCCCCAGCCCAGTTCGTAATACGCCCAGCCCGAGCCGAGCAGGATGCCGCAGGTCAGGAAGCTCCAGGCCGCCAGGGTCCATGGCCGTGACCAACGCGCCCAGGCGGTATCGAGTCGTCCGGAGATCAAGGCGGCGATGGCAAACGCAAAGGCCACCGAGAAGCCGACATAGCCCATGTAGAGCAGGGGCGGGTGGATGATCATGCCCGGGTCTTGCAGCAGCGGGTTCAGATCCTGCCCTTCGGCCGCGGCCGGCAGCAGGCGCTCGAAGGGGTTCGAGGTCAGCAGCAGGAAGGAGAAGAAGCCGCCGCTGACCAGGCCCAGCACGCCCAGCACGCGGGCGACAAAGTTTTCGGGCAGCTTGCGCGCCAGCGAGACCGCCAGGGTCCACAGCGAGAGCATCAGGCCCCACAGCAGCAGCGAACCTTCGTGGCTGCCCCACACGGCGGTGATGCGGTAATACACCGGCAGCAAGGTGTTCGAGTGCGAGGCGACGTAGAGCACCGAGAAGTCATTGCCGACAAAAGCCGCCGCCAGCGCCAGGAACGACAGCAGCACCAGGGCGAACTGCAAGCGCGCCGCCGGGCGTGCGATGCGCATCAGGGTGGCGTCGCCGCGCTGCGCGCCAATCAGCGGCACGACGCCCTGGATCAGGGCGACGAGGAAGGCGAGGATGAGGGCGAAGTGGCCGAGTTCGGGGATCATGTCAGTTCTTTTCGTTTCGGTCTTCGCGGGAGTGCCAGACACGCAGGATGAAGATATCGCCGGACGGATCGATCCGGTAACGCAGTACATAAGCACTGGCACCGAATGGTGCCAACCACTCGCGCATGCCTGCACTGCCATGCTGGCGACCGATCTGTGGTGTGTTCAGCAATTGTCGGGCGGCCTGCAAAATGAGTTCGGCCGCCTGATTGCCAGCCGTGCTGCTGTATTGGTCCAGAAAGGCAATGAGGCGTTCAACATCATCGAGCGCGTCAGGCGACCACTTCAGCGCCATGAGCCGCGTTCACCCTTGGCGAGTTTGTTCAGCCATGCATCGGCAGTTTCAGCGCTGACATGCTCGCCGGTCAGCGCATAGTGCTCCCAGCGCGCCATGTCTTCCTTGTGCTCGCGCTCACGGCGCTCTTCACGCTCCAGGTATTCGGTCAGCGCGGTCTTGATGATCCAGTGCGGCGTGCGATCCTTGGCTTCGGCCAGGGCGCCAAGGCGCTCGCGCAACGCGTCATCGACTTTGACTCCTAGGGTGGTCGCCATGCTGGTCTCCGGTTGCAACTGTTGCAACTATTATTGCTGCGCGATCTGTACCGTGCAAGCGCTTGCTCAGGGTTGGGCTGCCCGCGTTGCCGCGTGCGCCTGGTCGACGGCCGCCTTGGCTTCCGGCGGCATGTAGTTTTCATCGTGTTTGGCCAGCACTTCGGTGGCGATGAAGCTGCCGTCAGGGCCGACCTTGCCTTGCGCCACCGCGCCGCGACCGTCCTTGAACAGGTCGGGCAGGATGCCTTTGTAAGTCACCGGGATGCTCTTGGCGGTATCGGTGAGCACGAAATGTACGGTCAGGCCGTCAGCTTCGCGGCGAATCGAATCCTTTTCCACCAGGCCGCCCAGGCGCACGTTGCGACCTTGCGGCACCTTGCCAGCGGCGATGTCGCTGGGTGTCTGGAAGAACACCAGGTTGTCGTTGAAGGCGCGCAGCACCAGGAAGACGGCGCCCGCCAGCAGGGCGACGCCGATGCCGATCCACAGGAAACGTTTGTGACGTGCTTTCAATGCATGCTCCGTTGGCCGGCTTATTGATCGAGTTGCTGCAGGGCGCGCAGGCGCTGCAGACTTTGCTTGCGACGCTGTGACAGCAGCCAGAGTTCCGCAAGGATGAGGGCCAGGCTCACGCCGTAGGAGCCCCAGACGAAGAAGCCACGCCCGCCCATGTTGATGAAGTCGGCCAAGGAAGCCCAGTTCATGTCGTCTGCCTCGCGATTTCTGCGGCCGCCCAGTCGGTGTGGCGTTCGCGTTCGAGGATGATGCTGCGCGCACGCCACAGCGTCACCGCAATGCTGTAGGCCCAGGCCGCCAGCGCCATGATCAGCATGCCCCACAGCATGGTCATGGCCATGCTCGGTGACTTGGTCAGGCTCACCGAGGAGCCCTGATGCAAGGTGTTCCACCACTTCACCGAGAAATAGATGATCGGCACGTTGATCGCGCCGACCAGGGCGATGATGGCGCCCGCCTTGTCAGCGCGGCGCGGGTCTTCGATGGCGCTGGTCAGCGCGATGAAGCCGAAATAGAGGAATTGCAGCAGCAACTGAGACGTCAGGCGCGCATCCCACACCCAGTAGGTGCCCCAGGTCGGGCGGCCCCACAGCGCGCCGGTCCACAGCGCGATGAAGCAGAACAGCGCGCCGGTCGGCGCCAGCGCGCGCGCCATGTAGAAGGACAGGCGGGTGCCCAGGCCGAGGCCGATGGCCGACCAGAAAGCCATCGCCATATAGATGACCATGCTCATCCAAGCCGCCGGCACGTGGATGAAGATCACGCGATAGACCTCGCCTTGCTGCGCATCGGTCGGTGCGACGAAGAACGAGATGTAGAGGCCGATGGCGGCCAGCACGGCGGCCAGGGCTGCGATCCACGGCGCCAGCTTGCCCGCCAGCGGGTAGAAGGTTTGCGGCGATGAGAAGTGGAAGAAATTCATGCGTCGGGCGTTGGCGTCTGGGTAAGCGGAGCGGACCTGGGAGCGGATGGCGCGGCGCGATTATCTCAAGCCATGTCGCGCCAAGGGCGAATTCTGCAAAGTATTGTTCAGGACCATCTTGCCGCAAGAATTTCGATAGTGACTGATTATGGACAAATGTGGCGCAAGAGCCTGCCTCAATTAATCGCTGGCAATCCCCAGCGCTGCCGCACAGGCCAGCGGGCTTAGCGCCAGTGCGCCGAGCAGGCCGCCGCCGAGCAGCAGCAGATGCGCGTTGATGGACATGCCGGCGCTCCAGGCATCGACGCTGCCGGCGCCAAACACCAGCACCGGCACCATCAGCGGCAAGACCAGCAGCGCCAGCAGCGAACCGGCGCCGCGCAGGCCGAGGGTCAGTGCCGCGCCGATGGCGCCGATCAGCGAGAGGATCGGCGTACCCAGCAGCAGGGCTGCGCACAGCACGCCGATGGCGCCCGGTTCCAGACCGTACATCAGGGCCAGCAGCGGCGCGACGATCACCAGTGGCAGGCCGGTGGCCAGCCAGTGCGCGGCGATCTTGGCACTCAGCCACAGCACGCGCGGCTCGGGCGAGAGCAGTAATTGTTCAAGCACGCCGGATTCAAAGTCCTGGCTGAACATGCGCGGCAGCGCCAGCAAGGTGGCGAGCAGGGCGGCGACCCACACCACGCCGGGGCCGATGGCGCGCAGCTGGTTGGTCTCGGCGCCGACGCCAAACGGGAACAGGCTGGCGACGATGACGAAGAAGGACAGCGCCACCAGCAGGTCGGCGCGTGAGCGCCAGGCCAGCAGCAGATCGCGACGCAGCACGGCGAGGAACAGGTTCATGCCGCGAAGTCCTGCAGATCCAGCGTACGCGCGGCGAGGCCGGCTTCCTGGTGGGTCGTGAAGATGGCCATGCCGCCTGCCGCAGCGTGGGCGGCGATGCGCTCGCTTAGTGCGCTGACGGCTGTCACGTCGAGCGCCGCGAAGGGCTCATCGAGAATCCACACCGCGCGGCTGCGCGGCAGCAGCAGGCGGGCCAGGGCGACGCGGCGGCGCTGGCCCTGCGAGAGCACGCGGCAGGGCAATCCAAGCTGGCGCTCCAGGCCGATGCGCTGCAGCGCGTCGCGGCAGGCAGCGGTGCTGGCCTCGATGCCCTCGGCTGCGGCGGCGAAACGCAGATTTTCCAGCGGCGTCAGCAGTTCGCTGAGTGCTGGCGCATGGCCCAGGTAGATCAGTTCGGCATGCCAGGCTTCGCGCTCGCGGCGGGTGTCCTGGCCGCGCCAGTGCAGGCTGCCCGTTTCGGCACTGGCCAGACCGCTGAGGATGCGCAGCAAGCTGGTCTTGCCGCTGCCATTGGGGCCGGCCACGCGCAGCAATTCGCCGGCCGCGAGGCTGAAACCAAGGCGGCGGAACAGCAGGCGGTCGCCGCGCAAACAGGCGAGATCATGGGCTTCTAACATGGTCCGGGATTGAACCACATCCGCGCCCGCCGTGCGCTGCGCGGGTGTTCAGAACAGTTCGAAATCCTCGTTGCGGTCGTGCCGGCTGAGGCTGGCGCTGATCCGCGCGAAGTCTTCCTCGAAGGCCACGCCGCGCAACAGCACTTGCAGGATGCGATCAACACTGTTGACCACTTCGCGATTCATCGCTTCCTCCTGGATGCGGTCCGCCGCCAGCCAGCCGTAGTTGGCGCGCACTTCGTCGCTGTGCGATTGCAGCAGCATGCGCACATCGGCGACCAGCAAGCGGTGCTTGTTGCGCAGCTCTTCGACGGTGCGCAGCACGTCGCCCAGGGCGACCTGCATCTGTTCGGCGCGGGCGGCCGATTCCAGGCGCACATGGACACTCTCGGTGAGCGCCTCGGTGGTTTCGGCGAGCACCATCATGTTGTCGCGAATGCGCCCGACCAGCTCGGCCGGCTCGGTCGGCAGATTGCTGACGACCACCGAAACCTTGTCGTAGTTGATCGCCAGTCGATTGCGGAACTGCGTCAGGCGACCCATTTTCGACACATGCCCGAGTACCGACAGCTCCAGCGCGGTGGCCGGCCCTTTCTTGCTCCAGCAGGTTTCCTGCTCGTCATGACGGATCGCCACGCAACAGTCGACGCCCAGGCCATTGGCGGCTTCGACGAAGTTCTGCGCCAGCGCTTCATAGCTGCGACAGCTCAGGCTGGCACGCGCGAATTGCAGCAGCACGCCGTTCTCGCCCATGGTGGACAGAAAGCTCATCGCCATGAAGTGCAGCGAGGCTTTTTCGGCTTTGAGGGCTTCGCGCTCGCGGTGTTTGGCGATGCCCAGGCGCACTTTGCGGATCATGATCTGCGCCGAGACAGGCTTGACGCAGAGGTCGGTGCCGCCCGCGTCGTAGGCCTTGAGGTGCTCTTCGAGCGAGTCATAGACGGTGGCGAAGATGATCGGCACTTCACTGTGCTCGCGAATCCGTGCACAGGTTTCAAAGCCGTTGAGCTGTGGCATGCGCACGTCGAGCAAGACCAGGTCCGGCCGTCGCGATTCGCACAGGGCCAGCGCTTCGGCGCCGGTGGAGGCGCAGATCACCTCGAAGTGGCGGGAGAGGATGCCGCTGTGCAGGGCGCGCGTCGAGGCATCGTCGTCGACGACCAGGACGAGTCCTTCGTGCTCGCCAGTGTGGGTTTCAGTCATAAGAACTCCGTCATGGATGCGTGTTCAATGATTCGGTTTTCACGGCCGCTCAGCCGGCCTTGCTCGTCTGCTGCTGTGCGTGGCGCAATGCCACCTGGCTGCACAACTCGGCCACCAGATCGGTCATGACCTGCAATTCCTTGAGCTGATGGCGCACGCCGCGTGGGTCTCCTTGTGTGCGTTGCGGCACCAGCATGCTGACATTGCCCTGGCGGATGAACAGATGCGCTTCCAGCTCGGCCGGCAGGCCAGCTTTGAGCTGATGGATCACCGACAGCTCCAGTGCGCTGAGCGGCCCTTGGGCGCCCCAGTGCGTCTCGCTGTTGTCATGCTCGATCAGTACGCTGCAATCGGCGCCCAGCATGGCGGCGGCGCTGACCAGATGCTGTGCCAGCGCGGCGTAGCTGTCACAGGCCAGGCAACTGCGGATGAACTGGACCAGGTTGGGCGTCTGCGCGCAGGCCGTGAGCAGCTGCAGCAAAACCGGCGAGCGCGGCGGCGCTTCCAGACGATTGCGCTCGCGCTCGCGGTGTTGCGCGATGCACAGCTGTAGTTTGCGAATCAGCAATTGCGCTGACACCGGTTTGACGAAGAGGTCGGTGCCACCGGCTTCGCAAGCTTTCAGCTGCTCGTCGGTGGAGTCGTGCATGGTGGCAAAGATGATTGGCACCGCGCTTTGTTCGCGCAGCCGGCGGCAGGTTTCGAAGCCATCGAGCTCGGGCATGCCGACATCAAGCAGGATCAGGTCCGGCGGGTGGCGGGCGGCCAGTTTCAGTGCCTCGGCACCGCTGGCCGCGTTGAGGATTCTGAAGTGCGGCCGCAGGATGCCGCAGTGCAGCGCGCGGGTGGCGGCGTCGTCATCGACGATCAGCACCAGGCTTGCGCTCTCAGTAGTTTCAGTGGAGTTCAATTGATTCTCACTTTTTGATACGACGCCATCTGGCTATGCAATACGTCTATAACGACGTGCGCTGAAGATCCCTGAGGGTGAGTGTGGAAAATGCCTAGGGAATGTGATGGAGCGCAGGCTAACCCTGATATACAGGCGGACATGCCAGACTATTATTCAAACGTTCGTTTCTGTTTCTCGCCGCCTTGACCTTTATTCAAGGAGTCTGTCGTGAGCGCAAGTACTCGCCCGGAACGTGATCCCCAGGACACCGTCAGCCGCATCCTCGACGCGGCCGAAGTCCTGTTCGCCGAACATGGCTTCGAGGGCACCGCCATGCGTGCACTGACGGCGCGGGCCGGCGTCAATCTCGCTGCGGTGAACTATCACTTCGGCAGCAAGGAAGGCCTGTTCCAGCGCATCTTCCAGCGCCGTCTGGCCGAACTCAATCGCCAGCGCGTGCAGGCGCTCGACGAGGCCGAGGCGCGCAGTGCCGGCGGGGTGCTCAAGGCCAGCGAGCTGATGGACTGCTTCTTCGGCCCGGCGCTGGACATGGCGGCGGACACCGAGCACGGCGGCCACACCTTCATGCGCCTGCTCGGTCGCACCTATACCGAGCCGGCCGAATTCATCCGCAAGTTCATGGCCGAAGAGTATGCCGAAGTGATGGATCGCTACATCGCCGCGCTCTACCGCGCGCTGCCCGAAGTGCCACGAGAGGAGATCGTGTGGCGTCTGCATTTCATGATGGGGGCGGTGTCCTATGCCATTTCCGGCATCGACGCGCTGGCCCTGATCAGTACCCGCGTCAATGATGATCCTGCCTTGCTCAAGCCGCGCCTGACCAGCTTCCTGCTCGGTGGCCTGCGCGCGCCCCTGCCGCCGGAGGCGGGTTTTGCCTGAAGGAGGTGCTGCGATGAACGCCGTCTTCTTGCTACTTGTCGTCCTCGTGCTGCTGGTGGCCAGCCCACTGCGCCGCCGCCTGCTCACCGCGCCCTTGCTGCGGCTTTACCGGCGCGTATTGCCGCATATGTCGGCGACCGAGAAGACGGCGCTGGACGCCGGCTCGGTATGGTGGGAGGGGCAGTTATTCGCTGGTCGTCCGGACTGGCAGGCGCTGCTGGCCTTCCCGCCGGCCCGCCTGAGTGCGGCCGAGCAGGCCTTCCTCGACGAAGAGACCGAAGAACTGTGCCGTCTCGCCAATGACTGGCAGACCCAGCAGTTCCAGGACTTGTCGAGCGAGGCCTGGCAATACCTCAAGGACATGGGCTTTCTCGGTCTGATCATCCCGCGTGAATACGGCGGCAAGGGTTTTTCGGCTTACGCCCATTCGCAAGTGGTGATGAAGCTTTCCACGCGCTGCTCGGCCGCCGCGGTGAGCGTGATGGTGCCCAATTCGCTGGGGCCGGCCGAACTGCTGCTGCGCTACGGCACCGAGGCGCAGAAGCGCTACTACCTGCCGCGTCTGGCCAGCGGTCAGGAGATTCCGGCTTTTGCGCTGACCAGCCCGCAAGCGGGCTCCGATGCAGCCAGCATTCCCGATCGCGGCATCGTCTGTACAGGCCTGTACGAGGGGCGCGAAGTGCTGGGCATGCGCCTTAGCTGGGACAAGCGCTACATCACCCTGGGGCCGATCTGCAGCCTGCTCGGTCTGGCTTTCCGCCTGTATGACCCGGAGCACCTGCTCGGCGAGGTCGAGGATCTGGGCATCACCTGTGCGCTGATTCCGGCGCGCCATCCCGGCGTGCGCATCGGTCGGCGCCACGCGCCGCTCAATGCGGTGTTCCAGAACGGCCCGAATTCCGGCAAGGATGTCTTCGTGCCGCTGGATTTCATCATCGGCGGGCCGGCGATGGCCGGCCATGGCTGGCGCATGCTGATGGAATGCCTGGCGGCGGGGCGTGCGATTTCGCTGCCTGCATCGAATACCGGCGTGATGAAGCTGACGGCGCGCAGCGTTGGCGCCTATGCACGGGTGCGGGCCCAGTTCAAAACCGCCATCGGTCGCTTCGAAGGCGTCGAAGAGCCGCTGGCGCGCATCGGCGGCAGGCTCTACATGGCCGACGCGGCGCGCCGGCTGACCCTCGCCGCGATTGACCGTGGCGAGCATCCGGCGGTGCTCAGCGCAATCCTCAAGTACCACATCACCGAATCGGCGCGTCAGGTGGTCAACGACGGCATGGATGTGCTGGGCGGCAAGGGCATCTGCCTGGGGCCGCAGAATTTCCTGGCGCGGGCCTACCAGCAAATGCCGATTGCGATCACCGTCGAAGGCGCCAATATCCTCACTCGCAGCCTGATCATCTTCGGTCAGGGCGCGCTGCGCTGTCACCCCTACCTGCTCAAGGAAATGCAGGCGGCGCAGGATGCCGACGCCGCGCGCGGCCTGCGTGATTTCGACGCCGCCCTGTGGCGCCACCTTGCTGCGGTATGCGGCAATGCCACGCGCAGCCTGCTGTTTGGTCTGGGCCTGGCGCCCGCGCTGCATGCGCCGCTGGCCGCGCCGGAGAGCCGGCGCTACATCCGCCAGTTGACGCGCTGGTCTGCCGCGTTCGCCTTGCTGGTGGATTTCAGCCTGCTGTGCCTGGGCGGCCAGCTCAAACGCCGCGAAAAGCTCTCGGCGCGGCTGGGTGATGTACTCTCGCTGCTCTACCTGAGCGCCGCCAGTATCAAGCGTTTCGAGGACGAGGGCCGCCAGGCGGCCGACGCACCCCTATTGCACTGGGCGCTGCAGGACGCGCTGCTGCGCATCCAGCAGGCCGTGCAGGGCGTGCTCGACAACTTCCCCAGCCGCAGCCTGGCTTTTGCGCTGCGTGTGCTGATCTTCCCGCTCGGCGCGCGCCAGCGGCCGCCTTCCGATGCGCTTGGCCACGCCGTGGCGGCCGTGCTGATCCAAGCTTCGGCAAGCCGTGATCGTCTGCTTGATGGCAGCTATGTGCAGCGTGGTGATGAGGAAGACCCGGTCGCCGTGCTGGAGCTGGCACTGGAAGCCTGTGTGCAGGCCGAGGGGATCGAGGCGCGTTTGCATGCCGCGCACAAGGCGGGGCAGCTGGCGGGGGCCGACATCGAGGCGTGGATGGCCGATGCCGCTGCGCGGGGACTGATCAGTGCGGGCGAGCGGGTCATGCTGGCGCGGCGCGATGCGCTGCGTCAGAAGGTGATTCGTGTCGATGATTTTCCGCCAGATCTGAGCGCCCGTGAAAGCTTCAATCCGCCGCCGCGCAGTGTGGCGCGTGCGGCCTGAGTTGCGAGGATGGAGACGATGAACAGCCAGCCCGTCTATGTTGTCGATGGCACGCGCACTCCCTTCCTCAAATCGCGCAATGTGCCGGGGCCATTTTCGGCGGCGGATCTGGCGACGCTGGCCGGCCGCCAACTGCTGGCGCGCCAGCCCTTCGCCGCCAGCGCGCTCGACGAGGTGATCCTCGGTTGTGTGATGCCGGCGCTCGATGAAGTGAATATCGGGCGTGTGGTGGCGCTGCGCATGGGCTGTGGCAATGCAGTGCCGGCATGGACGGTGATGCGCAACTGTGCCTCCGGCATGCAGGCGCTCGATTCGGCGATGGCCAATATCCAGCGCGGGCGCGCGCAGCTGGTGTTGGCTGGCGGCGTCGATGCGCTGTCGCGTGCGCCGGTGCTGTGGAGCGAGGCGATGGTGCGCAGCCTGTCGGCCTGGGCAGCGGCCAGGAGCTGGCGCGCGCGCCTCGCCGTATTGGCCGGGCTGCGGCCGGCGCATCTGGCACCGGTGATCGCCTTGCTCAAGGGACTGACCGATCCCATCGTCGGCTTGAGCATGGGGCAGACGGCCGAGAATCTGGCCTGGCGTTTCGGCATCACGCGAGCGGAGATGGACGCCTTCGCGCTGCGCAGCCACCAGCGTCTTGCGGCCGCGCAGGATGCCGGCCATTTCGCGGCGAGCCTGGTGCCCCTGGTCGATCAGGATGGCAAGCTCTATGAGCATGACAACGGCCTGCGTCGCGAATCAAGCCTGGCCGACCTGACGCGCCTGAAGCCTTTTTTCGACCGCAAGTACGGTCGCGTGAGCGCGGGCAACAGTTCGCAGATCAGCGATGGTGCCAGCTGGCTGCTGCTGGCGTCGGAACAGGCGCTGCAACGCTACGACTTGCAGCCGCTGGGCCTGATCCGTGACAGTCAGTGGGCGGGTCTGGCGCCGGAGCAGATGGGGCTGGGGCCGGTGCACGCGGTAACGCCTATCCTGCAGCGCCACGGGCTGGCGCTCGATGATGTCGATGCCTGGGAGATCAACGAAGCCTTCGCTGCCCAGGTCATTGGCTGCCTGCGCGCCTGGAACGATGCCGAGTATTGCCGCGAGGCGCTGGGCCTGGCTGATGTGCTCGGCGTGCTCGATGAAAGCCGCCTCAATATCGATGGCGGCGCGATCGCTTTGGGGCATCCGGTCGGTGCCAGCGGCGCGCGCATCGTCCTGCAACTCTTGCACATCTTGCGCCGACAGCCTGCGGCCGGGCGGCCACGGCGCGGCATCGCGTCGATCTGCATTGGCGGTGGGCAGGGCGGGGCGATGCTGGTGGAGGCGCTATGAGCAGATCGCAAAAAAGCTGGCAGCATTGGCAACTCTCGCGTGATGCCGAAGGCATTGTCTGGCTCAACATCGATGTTGCCGACAGCAGCACCAATACCCTGGGCAGCGCGGTGCTGGCCGAACTGGCCGACGTGCTCGACCAGCTGGAGGCGGAGCCACCACGCGCTCTGGTGCTGCGCTCGGGCAAGGCCGGCGGTTTCATCGCCGGAGCGGACCTTGAGGAATATGCGCGGATCAGCGAGCTGGCCGGCGTGCTCGATCTGGTCGCACGCAACTGGCAGCTGTTCAATCGCTTCGCCGCGCTGCCTTGGCCGACGCTGGCGCTGATTCGCGGGCACTGCATGGGCGGCGGACTGGAGCTGGCGCTGGCCTGCCGTTACCGCATTGCGGTTGATGAGCCGGCGACTCGCCTGGCTTTGCCGGAGGTCTTGCTCGGCATCGTGCCGGCCTGGGGCGGCATGCTGCGTCTGCCACGCCTGATCGGCCCCGTCGCGGCGCTGGAGATGATGCTCAGCGGCAAGCAGATCGATGCGCGGCGGGCGCGGCGTAGCGGTCTCGTCGACGAATGCGTGCCGCCCCGCGTGATGGACAATGCGGCGCGCATGCTGGTGCTGTCCGGCCAGGCGCCGCGTGTGGCGCGCGGTCTGCACGCCTGGCTCAACGGGCCGCTGCGTGCCTGGGTGGCCTGGCAGGCGCGGCGCCAGCTGGCGCACAAAGCGCGGCGCGAGCATTACCCGGCGCCCTGGGCGCTCATCGATATCTGGCAGCACTACGACGGCAATGCTCTGGCAGTGCCGACGGGGCATCCGGCTTCCTTGCAGCACATCGTGGCGCAGGGTACGGCGCGTAATTTGGTTCGCATCTTCTTTCTGCAGCAGCGTCTCAAGGGCTTGGGCAAGCATGATGCGTCCGCCGTAGCGCGTCCGCGTCATGTGCATGTCATCGGTGCCGGCGTGATGGGCGGCGATATCGCGGCCTGGTGCGCGCTGCGCGGTCTGGAGGTGAGCCTGCAGGATCAGGACATGGCGCGCATCGCGCCCGCCCTGCAGCGTGCGGCGGCGACGTTCGCCCGCAAATTTCGCGGCGAGCGCATCCAGCAGCGCTTGGCCCTCGACCGCCTGATCGCCGACCCGCAAGGGCGCTGCGTGCCGCGTGCCGATGTGATCATCGAAGCGATCTACGAGAACCTCGCCGCCAAGCAGGCGCTCTGGCGCGATGTCGAGGCGCGGGCGCGCCCCGATGCCTTGTTGGCCACCAATACCTCCAGCCTGAGCATCGAAGCAATCCGCGTGGCGCTGGCGCAGCCGCAACGCCTGGTGGGCATCCACTTCTTCAATCCGGTCGCACAGATGCCCCTGGTGGAAGTGGTCGCGGCTGACGCTACGGATGCCGAGGCCGTGCGCCGTGCGCTGGCCTTCGTGCAGCAGCTCGACAAGCTGCCGCTGCCGGTTGCCAGCGCGCCGGGCTTTGTCGTCAATGCTGTGCTCGGGCCCTATCTGCACGAAGCCATGCTCTGCGTCGATGAAGGCATTGCCCCGGCCGAGATCGATGCGGCGATGCAGCGCTTTGGCATGTTGATGGGGCCGGTCGAGCTGGTCGATACCGTGGGTCTGGACATCGTGCTGGCTGCCGGCCCGGCGCTCAGCGGGCAAAGCCGGGTGCCGCAGCAACTGGCGCAGCTGGCCGCTGCAGGCAAACTCGGTCGCAAGGCGGGCGAGGGTTTCTACCGCTGGCAGAAGGGACGACCGCAGCGCAGCAAAGCACGTTATTCCGCAGCGCAGCACGATGCGCTGGCGCAACGCCTGCTCGCCCCCCTTGTTGCAGCGGCGCAACGCTGTGTGGAAAAGGGCCTCGTTGCCGACGCGGATCTGGTCGACGCTGGCGTAATATTCGGCACCGGTTTCGCGCCCTGGACGGGCGGGCCCTTGTATCACTCGGCGGCCAGCACGCAAACGGCGGCTGCGCTAGAAAAGGTGGCTGGATGAGCGTCGTTGAATTACCTGCATATGAACCCGTGCTGCGTGTCCTGGCCATGCCCAAGGATCTGAACGCAGCCGGCGATGTGTTCGGTGGCTGGATCATGGCCCATGTCGATCTGGCCGGGGCGGTGGCTGCAGCGCGCCGCGCACGTGGGCGCGTCGTCACGGTGGCGGTGAATGCCTTCACTTTCGAACAACCGGTCTACAAGAACGATCTGGTCAGCTTCTACGCCCACGTCATCAAGGAAGGTACGACATCGATGAGCGTCGAGGTCAAGGTATTTGCCGAGCGTGACCCTGCCAATCCGCAAGTCGTCAAGGTGACGGAAGCCAGCCTGGCCTATGTCGCCATCGATGAATCCGGCAAGAAAAGAGCATTGCCGCAGCTATAAAGCACGGCCTATCAGCAGAGGATATTTCATGAAAAAAACACTGATCACCCATGCCGTCGCCAGCGCGCTGGCCATGCTGGCGGCGGGCGCCGCGCAAGCTTCCGGTTTCCAGTTGCTGGAACAGAACGCCAGCGGCATCGGCAATGCCTATGCCGGCTCGGCGGCGCTGGGCGAGAACGCCAGCACCATTTATTTCAACCCGGCGGCGATGACGCGCCTGAAGGGCAGCCAGGTGTCGGCGGGCGGCACCCTGGTGCGCGCCGAATACCTGTTTCATGACAATGGTTCGAGCAGTGGTGCCTTCACCGGCACCGGCAATGGCACCGATGGTGGCACCCTTGGCCGTGTGCCCAATGCCTATGTGTCGACCGAGCTGGGCGGTGGCCTGTTCGGCGGCATCGGCATCAGCGCGCCGTTCGGTCTGAAGACCGCTTACGAGCAGCCCTGGGCGGGCGCAGCGCAGGCCACCCTGTTCGACATCAAGACGCAGAACGTCAATCCCTCGCTGGCCTACAAGCTCAATGATCGCTGGTCGATTGGTGGCGGCATCAACTACCAGCAGCTGGAGGCGCAGTACCAGCGCATGGTGTCGACCTCCTCGGCCTTCTCGCTGTCTTCCGATGCGGTGGCCTTGCAGACCCAGGGCCATGCCTGGGGCTGGAACGCCGGCGTCTTGTTCGAGTCTTCGGAGAGCATGCGACTGGGCTTTTCCTACCGCTCACGCATCAACTATCACCTCAAGGGCGATCTGCGGGCTTCCGGGCCGACGGCTGCGCTGCTGGCTGCCAGCACCGGCGCGGAATCGACCGAGCTGACGCTGCCCGATACCTTCATCTTCAGCGTCGTGCAGACCATCGACGACAAGTGGGAAATGATGGGCGACATCTCGCACACGCGCTGGAGCAGCGTGCAGGAGGTGGATATCAAGCTCGAAACCTCGAACGCCACGGCGCAAACGCTCAATGCGCATTTTCGTGACACCTGGCGTGTTGCGCTGGGCAGCAGCTATCGCCTGAGTCCGGCCTGGAAGATCAAGGCCGGCATCGCTTACGACCAGGGCGCGGTGAAGGGCGCGGATTACCGCCTCGTTTCGTTGCCGGACAATGACCGCCTGTGGTTCTCCGCGGGGCTGCAGTGGATGGCGAGCAAGGCTCTGGTGCTGGACCTGGGCGCGACCTACATCAAGGTACGCGATGCGCAGATCTACAACGACCAGCGCTCGGCCAACCGTGGCCTGGTCAACGGTAGCTACAGCGGCCAGGTCTGGCTGCTCGGTTCGCAGATGAGCTACAGCTTCTGAGCCATCAGGACAGTGCGAAGCGGATGCGCTGGGCGGCGATGCCCAGCCATTCGCGCAGCACGATGCTGCCGGCGTAGAGGCTGTCCATGTTCGGCAGCACGTCGAAATAGCTCTCGCCGCGTGGCCCGTTGCGCAGATAGGCCAGCGGTGCAGGCGTCACCTGCAAGCCCACACGCTCGAATTCGCCCAGCGCGCGGCGCATGTGGAAGGCGTGTGTCACCAGGGTGATGCGCGTGATGCCGGCCTCGCGCAGGATCTGCGCTGATTCGCGCGCATTGTCAGGCGTGTCGAGCGAGCGGGTGTCCAGCCAGCGCGCGCGTACGCCGAAATCCTGCGCCATGCTGTCGCCCATCAGGCTGCTTTCGGCTTGGCTACCGGTCGGCGCGCCGCCGCTGATCAGCACCGGCAGGCCGCTGCTGCGCGCCAGGCGCGCGCCGTAGCGCACGCGCTCCTGCGAGACGCGATTCGGTCCGGCCGCACCGTCGTATTCCTCGTTGTAACGCCGCTGGCCGCCACCGAGAATGACGATGGCCTGGGTCTGGCGCAGCGCCTGCTCGCTGACCGGGCTGAAATCCTCCAGCGGCGCGGCCAGCATGTTCACCGTCAGCGGCGTACTCAGCACCAGCCACAGCAGCAGTGACAGCCCGGACAGCAGGCGCGCACTGCGCGGTCGGCGCCGCCACAGCAGCAAGCCCAGCAGCAGCGGCAGCAGGCATAACAGGGGCGGGGTGATCAAGGCGGAGATCAGTTTCTTGAGCGTGAACAACATATCGGCTTCGCTGTTTGGGGGGAGGAGGGCGCCCGGCGGCTTTGAATCGGCGTCGGCAGCCAGTATCATGCCCTCACAATATACACAGGCTGCTCCTTGCGGGCGGCGATCGGGCTGGAGTCCCTCGATTTGCGCACACTGTTGATCCTGCTGGTGGCACTGCTGTGTGGCTACCTCATCTGGCTGGCGATCCGCTGGCGTCGGCTGTCCAAAGCGGCGAGCTATCGCATTGACCCGAGCAATATCTTCCGCGATGCAGACCGCTTCTCGCCGCAATTCTCCGAGACGCCGGCGAGTTACTCGGTGCGCAGCGCCGAGACCGTAGACACCTTGAGCGAGGATGACGACGATGATGATGCCGTCGTTTCGCTCTCCGCTCATTCACGCGAGCAAGCCGCCGCTGCGCCGCTGCAGCGCCGTGAGCCGCGCGCAGCTGAACCGGACGCCTCCAGCTTCGGCTTTGATGCCTTGCTCGAAGTGCGGCAGATGCATCACAAGGTCGATGAACACGCGCAGCGCCTGCGAGCGCTTGACGACGAGGTACGCGCCTTGCGCGAGGAACTCTCGGCGGTGCGTGCCGCCAGCCGTGTCGCGCCGGCCTATGCCGAAGCGGTGTCGATGGTGCGTCGCGGGCTCGATGCGCACACGATTGCCGAGCGCTGCGGCATCTCGGTGGCCGAGGCCGAGCTGGTGCAGGCTTTGAGCGAGCGCGGCGAACTCGATACGCAGGATCAGGACAGGAGAGAAGGACATGGCTGAGTTGGGCGCGCAAACACCGGTGACTGCGGAAGAGCTCAAGCAGAGCCGGCGCCAGCTGGTCATCAAGGGCGGGCTGGCCGCTGCCGCTGCGGTGACGCTGGTGGTGGCGCTGGCGATGTACGAGAACGCCGAGGCACCGCGCGAAGCGGAACCGGCGCCGACTGCGCACATCACCGCGCCGCTGGCCGCCTCCGACCAGCAATCGCAGAGCCTCGAAGAGGCTGCCCGGCAGGCGCTGAAGACTTCGGACGAAGCAGCTCAGCTGCAATCGGTGGTGTTGGCCGAGCAGCAAGTGGTGGCGCAGACGGCTTCGGCCCCGGTGCCGGAAACTTCAGCTGATCCGACTGTGCCGGTGCTCGGTGTGCCGGCCAGCATGCCCAAGGCCGCCAGCAGCAGCGCGGCCGCCAGCGGCAAGCAGCAGGCCTCGGGGCGTCTGGTGCTCGAACAGCAGGCGCCGGTGCGCAGCGCGCGTGCCACGCCTGCCGCCAGCAGCCTGGCAGCGCAGCCCGCAGCACCTGCTCCGCGTCCGCAGGCAGCACCAGCACCCACGCCGACACCGGCCCGTCCGGCCAGTGGTGCGGTGGCTTCGGCGGTGAACAATTTCCTGGTGCAGCTGGGCGTCTTCGCCAATCAGAACAATGCCGAAGAATTGCGCAAGAAGCTGACTGCCGCAGGCATCCCTTCGCAGCTGGAAACGCGTGTCCAGGTCGGCCCGTTCAAGACGCGTGAGGAAGCGATGCTCGCGCAGGAAAAGATCAAGGCGCTCGGCCTCGATGCCGGCATGCTGGTGCCGGCACGGCACTAGGCTTAGGCACTAGGCACTGCAACATGCCGCGCCATTGGGCGCGGCGGTATGCAACTGAGGCCACGAATCCGGCGCTTCGTCTCAAAGCGTTCGGCCGCACAGGGCGGGGCAGGCAAGCTGAAGGCCTGTTCCCTGTCATGAAGGATTGGCCATGCAAGAGATTCTCTCCCACACCCCGATCTGGGTTTTCGGCGTCTTGTGTCTGCTGCTGGCGTTTGGCGGCATGCAGAGCTTCACCCGCAGCTTGTCGGTCAAGCGCGCCCTCATCGTGCCCCTGGCGATGAGCCTGTGGTCGCTGTCACTGCTGATGTCGCGCCTGGCGGGTTCGCCCGCCTTCAGCGCTGCCGTGCTGAGCTGGTGCGGCGCCGTGGCGCTGTCTGTGTTGTTCAGCGGGCTGATCGGCTATCCGCGTGGTCTGCAGCTTGAAGCCGGCGGTCGCAAGGTTCGTGTGCCCGGCAGCTTGGTGCCCCTGGTTCTGATGCTGATGATTTTCTGCGCGCGCTTCATCTCGGCGGTGATGCTGGCGCGCGAGCCGGCCTGGCGCGATTCGCTGGGTTTTGGCTTGGGTTTCTCGGTGTTCTACGGCTTGATCAGCGGCGTCTTCCTGGCGCGTGCCCTGGGTGTCTGGCGCCTGCTGCGTCGGGCCGATGCACAAGCGATGGTGACGGCATGAGCGGGCCGCTGCCGTCGCAGGAGGCCCGGAATGCCAAAGCGCTAAGCCTGCCGCCGCTCAATGTGCTGCTGATGGTGGTGGCCGGCAATACCCTGGTGGCCTTGCTGGTGTGGGCGATGAACGAGTACAGCCTGTGGTCGACCTGGATCATTTCGCAGTGCCAGGGGCTGTCGGTCTATGCTATCTATGCCTTGCTCTTTCGCAGGCTCAAGTGGCGTATCGGGCGTGCGCCCAGCATCATCCTGAGCAGCTGCCTGGGCTTGCCGGCGGGTTTGTATCTGGCGCAGTTCATCGGGTTTCAGGGAGTGGCTGATCATCTGTTCAGCAACAGCCATTCATTGCTGCGCTACGTCCTGATCGGCGCCGTGTTCACGCTGGGGTTCACGTACTACTTCAGCAACCGCTTGCGCATTGCCCGGCTGGAGCAGGCAAGGCAAGAGGCGGCGCTGCGTGAGGCGCAGGGGCAGAAGGCAGCTTTGCGCGCCGAACTGCGTCTGCTGCAGGCGCAGATCGAGCCGCACTTCCTGTTCAATACCCTGGCCAATCTGCACAGCCTGATCGGCCGCGATGATGCGCTGGCGAAAACCCTGCTGGAGCGCCTTAACGACTACCTGCGCGCCAGCCTCAGCCATAGCCGCGCCGAGCAGGCTACGCTGGGCGATGAGTTCGCCATGCTGTCGGCTTATCTGGCGATTCAGCAGCTGCGCATGGGCGGGCGTTTGCAGACTCAGGTCGAGCTGGCGGAGGCGCTGCGTGAGGCGGCTTTCCCGCCGATGCTGCTGCAGCCCTTGGTCGAGAATGCCATCATCCATGGCATCGAACCCAAGCTGGGGGCTGGCCGGGTCAGCGTGATGGCGGCGGGCGATGCGCAGCAACTGCGCATCGTGGTGGAAGATGATGGCGTCGGCTTTGGTGCCAGCACGGGCGGCAGCGGTCTGGGGCTGACGAATGTGCGTGAGCGCCTGAGCGCCTTGTTCGGCAGCGCCGCGACGCTGGAGATCCGTGACCATGCACCGACTGGAGTACGAGTGGAACTATGTCTGCCGCGCGAAAAATACTAGCCCTGATCGCTGAAGACGAGCCCTTGCTGGCGGCCGATCTGGCCACGCGCCTGAGCGGCTTGTGGCCCGAGCTGGAGATTGCCGAGCTCGTGCATCACGGCCCGGCAGCGCTTGAGGCGATCCAGCGCCTGCAGCCCGAAGTGGTGTTTCTCGATATCCGCATGCCCGGTCTGTCCGGCATCGAAGTCGCGCAGCAGGTGCAGGTGGCGCATCTGGTTTTCGTCACGGCTTACGACCAGTACGCGGTCGCCGCGTTCGAGTCTGCTGCTGTCGATTACCTGCTCAAGCCGGTCAGTGACGAGCGCCTGGCGCAGACGGTCAGCCGCCTGCAGGCGCGCAT
The DNA here is from genome assembly GCF_039631295.1 of Uliginosibacterium sediminicola. Classification (NCBI taxonomy): domain Bacteria; kingdom Pseudomonadati; phylum Pseudomonadota; class Betaproteobacteria; order Rhodocyclales; family Zoogloeaceae; genus Uliginosibacterium; species Uliginosibacterium sediminicola. The sequence continues at coordinate 74,375 of NZ_JBDIVE010000009.1, forward strand.
CGCGCAGCCGGCCTCGCCGGCCGATCTTGGCGTTTTGCTGCAGCAGCTGATGCAGCGCACGCAGGAGGCGCCGCCGGCACGGCTCAAGTGGATTCGCGCCAGCGTCGGCAGCGACACGCACCTCGTCGATGTCGACGAGGTGTTGTACTTCCATGCCGATGACAAATACACGCTGCTGCAGACCGCAAAGCGGGAGTACCTGATCCGCACGCCGCTCAAGGAGCTGTTGCCGCAGCTCGATCCGGCGCGCTTCTGGCAGATCCATCGCAACACCATCGTCGCCACGGCGGCGATTGCCTGCGCGCGCCGTGCGCTCAATGGCCGTGTGAGTTTGAGCCTGCACGGACGCGACGAGACCCTGGATGTCAGTCGCGCTTATGCCCATCTGTTTCGCCAGATGTGAGCTGGGGTGTTCAGGCGGGCGCGAGGTAAAAGCGATTGATGATTTCGCCCCGGCTGGCGAGCAGGCGCTGGACAACGTCTTCATACAGCGAGTGTTCCAGGGCGATGTCCTGGATGGTCTGCCCGTGCAGGGAAGCGCAGAGATTGGCGCAGGCCAGCGGGGCTTTCAGACGGCGGGCGTAGTCGATGAGGTGTCGCGCCTGCTCCAGGCTGATTTCCCGCATCAACTCCGGACCGAGTATGCCGACGTTCTCAAGCAGGGGGTAGGGCAGGATGCTGCGCAGCTGCGATAGAAAAATAGTCCCGATGTCGAGCTTGCCGATGTGCTGGCGGTGCTGTGCAATGCGCAGCGCAGCGTCGATGAAAAAGTCCAGATGCACGTTGTTCTTGCAGAACACCGAAATCGAGTTATTGACACGATGGCTGATCTGGCTTTCGCCGGTTTCGTCGGTGAACAGCCAGATCTCATGGCAGAACGCAAAGTCTGCGGTCACCTCGAGCGTCAGCTTCTCGGGGGCGAAGACCAGCAGGTCGGCATCCACCCAGATGGCACGTTCGTAACCTTGCGCCAGCAGCTCTCTGGCGACAAGAAGGCGCGCCAGATCGGTGGTCGGGCAGATCTGGCCATCGGCCTTGGCGCGAAACCAGTCCGGCGCATAGGCGAGAAAGGCGTCGTCGATGAAGCGGTATTCGAAGGCATGGCTGTCCGCCCAAGCCCTGACGGTCTGCATGCAGGTCGCAATCCAGTCAGGCACCTGGTGCGTTCTGTAGGACTGATAGACGATGCTTTTCATTCGAACCTCCGGCGGCTCTACATGGCCTTGTGTCGATGCGGAGCGGGCGCTGGCAGCACGGCGCCACCAGACTCAGCGGTTTTCCAGGCGGTTGTAATCGAAGAGGCCGGCTTCGATCGGCGCGCGCCGTGCGTAGTCGGCATTGAGCGTATCGCTGAGCGCCCAGAAGTTCGGTGAGGTGCGTCGCACGCCAAACTGGCTGACCAGGGCGCGGTAATCGGCCTCGCTGCGCAGCTGGCTGAGCGCCTGACGGAAGGCCGGCAGTTGCGCACTCTGGATGTGGAAAAACGCATTCGGATAAGCGCCCACATAACCGTTGAGCACATCGAGCGAGAATTCGGCGGGCACCAGGGTCCTGGCGTCATTGAGCAGCTGGGCGACATTCAGGTGCGCGGCGTTGCGCAGCAGGCTCACGGTCTCGAAACCGTCCTCCTCGTCGATGCGCAGAAAACTCACCTCCGGCATCCACGCCAGGGCGTTGCCACGCAGCTCCGCCAGCTCGCCCAGCACTTGCCGCGTCGGCGCATTGCGGATGCCGGTCAGTGCGTGTTCGCGCGGCAGCACCGTTTGCAGGCGTTGCTTGAGCATGCCCATCAATTCCTTCTCGGGCGGCTCGCTGCCCTTGAAGGGAATGGCGGTCTCGCGGTGGAAGTAGGCGTATTTGCCGAACACCAGATCTTTGACATCACTGCCCACCGCACGATACCAGCGGTCGCGTACGGCTTCGCGCTGGCTGCTCGGGAGCATGGCGATGAAGTTGTATTCGCCCTCCATGCGCAGGAAGTCCATGTACAGCCGCGTATTGAGCTGGTGGCCGATGTTGCCGAACACATCGTAGCCGGCGACCAGCAGGTAATGCAGGCGCTCGAACAGCGAATAGTCGAACAGCCAGGCCGTTTTCGGCGTGCCGCCATTGAGACCCTTGAGCACCGTGGCGCTGTCGAAGTGGCGATAGACCGTCAGTGCGGCATTCGGATTCTGGCCCTCGCCGTTCCAGAACAAACTGATATCCGGGCCTGCCGCCGGTGGTGCAAAGGCGGCATCCAGGAAGGCGGATTTGTCCTGCAGATAGCGGCGCTCATCCTTGGCGTAGGCGTACCAGGCCGCCGGCGCCAGCACCTGCGAGCCGCGCTCGGCGGGCAGGGCGAGGTTGCGGCTTTCGCGCTTGAGGAAGTCGGCCGCGCTTTCGGGCAGCTTGTCCGGATCGATGAAGAACACCCAGAAGTGATCATTGATCACGTTCAGCGCGGTCTGGCCGCGGCACACCGGGCCCTTGATGAAGCCCATGATCGTGAATTGCGCCTCATCGAGCATGAAGCGGTAGCGCGCACGCGAGGGCAGGTCGCGGAAGGTGAGGAAGGGGTTGGCGGCGATCTGCGGCGAATAAGCGGGCAGGGCGCTGACCTGGTAGTCGCTGCTGTAGAACAGCGCGTTCCAGCGCGCCATGCGTGCCTCGCTCAATTCGTAAGGCATGTGCGATTTGACCGAGATGGATTCCTCCACCGGTAGCAGGCGGTAGTAGACGCGCGCCACGCCCGGATCATCGAAGGGCCGGCGGGTGGCGATCTCACGCACCGGCAGGCCGGGCGGGGTGGCCGAGCGCACCATGCGGAAGAAGCGGCGATTGCCCGCGCTGGCGCTATCGTCCTTGAAATACAGGTGGGCGATGAACAGGTGTTCGTACATGTAGCGGCTGACCAGGCGCTCGCGCAGGCTGTCGCCATTGAAATAGCGCTCCCATTGCTGCACCTGGCGGTGCAGCGCAGGCGGCAGGGGTACTGCGCCTTCATAGGGCGCGCCCTGGGCCAGCCACTGCTTGATCGTGAATACCTCGTGCGCGTTCAGCGCCGGCAGGCCGAAGGGCATGCCCCACAGCGGATTCTTCTCTTCATAGGCCTGGAAAGCCTCGGGTGCGACGCACTGCTGTTCGCGGTTTAGCGAGAAATCCAGATCATCTGACACGGGTTTGTCGGCCGGCAGCGGATGTTTGGCTTTCTGGTCGAGTACGCGCGAGAGCAGGGCGGCTTGCAACTCGGCGGCCGGCGTCTGGCGATGTTCGTTGAGCACCGGGAAGAAGCCTTTTTCACGCCAGGCCGAGGCATTCGGCGCATCGATGTAGAGCCGCGTCGGTTCGGCTTCGAGCAGGCGTGTGCCGTTGTAGACGGGCTCCTTGCTGGCGCCGCGCGCCACACCTTCCCAGGACGAGAGCTTGAGCTGGCAGGGGGCGTCGTAACAGGCGTGGCAGACCACACAGCGCTGGTCGAGAATCGGCTGTACGTCGCGGTGGTAGAGCAGATTGGCGGTCGGCTTGGTGGGGACATCGAAGCGCGTCGGATCACTCGGTCCGAACAGGGCCTGCAAATCTTCGCGCACCAGGCTCGCGCAGCCCACCAAGACCAGCACTCCCAGCACAAGCCATGCTTTTTTCATTCTTGCCCACCCTGCCTACCCGTAACAATGATCACTGACAGGCAGGTGGCACTGATGCTCGCTGCGGCAGCGCCAGCGATGTTCCGGATTCGCCCTGCCGGCGTCAAGCGCGGGCAGCTGCGCGCGCTCAGCCCTCGGTCAGCAGCTTGAGCTTGTCGGCCACGGTCTTGGTGTGCTGGGTGGTGTCGGAGGTTTGCACGGTGAGGCTCTGGATTTCGCCGAGCATGCCGGTGATGGTGGTGACATCGCGCGATTGGTGCTCGATCTCGTCGGCCACGCGGCTGATGCTGCTGGCCAGCTCGGAGATGTCGGTGCCGATGGCGCCAGCACTGCCACGAGATTTCTCCGCCAGCTTGCGCACCTCGTCGGCCACCACGGCAAAGCCGCGCCCCATGTCGCCGGCACGTGCGGCTTCGATGGCGGCGTTGAGCGCCAGCAGATTGGTCTGGTCGGCGATCTGCTGGATCACCTCGACCACGCCACGGATGCGGTCGCTGGCATTGGCCAGGGCGCGCGCATTGTCGGCCACCAGCGAGGCATTGCGGGTCAGCGTCTCGGCGGTGTCGCGGGCGCCACTGACCAGCTGCGCCTGCTTGCCCATGTGGCCGGTGAGATCGCTCACCGAGGCATAAAGCGCTTGCGTGAAGGCGTCGATCTGCTGCGAGGTCTGCTCGCGTGAGGCATTCGCCTGGGCCAGCGTGGCACCCAGATTGTTGAGCCCCGTGGCGACGGCGGCCATGTTCTGGTCGAAGTCCTCGGGATTGAGCTTGGCGCCGTAGTGCTGCTGTTCGTAATCGTGGATCAATTGGCCGAACAGGCGTGACAGGCCTGAAAGCTTGCCGATCTGCCGGCGCAGGAAGAAGGCCTTGAACTCGCCATAATGGCCGACGAAGTTATCGACATAGTCATCGTGGAATTCGACGCCGGGCGCCACGCGGAAGAAGAAGATCGCCGTCAGGGTCTGGTTGAGATTGAGCCCCAGAATCTCACCAAAGGTCGACAGGCCGGCCAGCTGCGCACATTTGAAGACATCGCCCACCGCGTTCAGCTCACGCTCGTTGTAGAGGCGGCGCAGGATGCAGTCATTGAGGATGCCGGCCACCGGCGCCGCCGGTTTGCCACGCATGAAGTGCTCGAAGTCGCGGGCCGTGGTGGCGACCAGACCGGTCCGCTTGACCAGCAGCAGCTCTTCGCCCGAGGCAATGTCGCAGTAGAAGTTGATGCGCTGGCGCTGCAGATCGATGCTGTGCACCGAGCGCACATAGATCTCCTTGCCGACGCGGATCGCAAATGAATAGTCGGCCAGCTTGTCCGACAGCGTTTGCGGGCTGCAGCCGAGGCTGGCGCACAAGGCATCGATCAGCGAGATCACGCGGCCCTGGGCGGTGATCACATCCTCGATGTAGCGTCCTTCGATCGAGGCATGGATGACGTGGTAGCGCTCGCCGGTGGGCTCGAAATTCTGGCTCTTGAACACGCCGAAGCGGGCTCCCGGCGCGAGCTTGATGAAGGCGATCAGCGCATGGTTCTCGTACTTCTGCCGGCCGTCATGCAGCCAGGTGTGCTGGAAGTCGAGCTTGCCACCGGCCGAGCCGCCGACGAACAGGCAGGGGAAGCGCGTCGAGTTGTACAGCGCTTCCATGAAAAACGACTCCGAGGCCGACATGCCCTCGAACATCACATAAGCAAAGGTGTCGTGGTGATGGATCGGAAAACCCGGTTCGAGTCGCTCGATGGATTGGCTCAGGCGAGCGACGCGTTCGTTGATGCCCAGCTGTGGCGTATCACGACGCAAGTCTTCGCAACCCAGCGGCACGGCCGCCACGTGCACTTGGGCGATCAGCGAGGCATCGAAGCATTGCAGCACCACATGGTCCCAGTGCTCGCCGGTGCGGCAGTAGAGGTTCTCCTCAGCACTGCACAGCTCACCGGCGGTGGAGCACAGCGTCATCGCAACGCCTGGAAAGCGCGCGGCGATGTTGCGGGCGATGCTGTCCAGATCGAGGTGCGGCGAAACAAAGCCGGCAATGAAGGCTGGTTTGATGCTCAGTGCAGCCAGCTTGCTGGCGATCTCGCCACTGCTGCCGGCGACACTGATCACGCCCTGGCTGGATGCTGGCTGGAAGCGTTTGAAGAAACTCATGATCTGTCCCCGGTCTTGTATTGGCATGCGGCCCCGCACGCGTGGTACGGCTGCATATCCCCATGTCCTCGGAGATTTTGGCCCGATCTTGAGCGCGGGGACGCGGCGTGTTGACCTGGATCATGCCCGGCACGGTCTTGCCACTGTCATCGGGCAGCCGTGCCGGTTTGCGTGCGGCGCTCAGCGCAGCCAGCGTGCCAGCGTGCGATCGTAATCGCCGGTCGCCTTGGACAGATGCAGCCACTGATCGACCCAGGCCTTGAACACCGTATCGCCGCGCGGCAGCAGCCAGGCCATTTCACCGTATTGCAGCGGCTTGTCCGGATTGACCGCGCAGAGGCCCGGGCGCAGCTTCTGCTGGGCGATGGTCTCGACCGATTCGGAGATCATCACATCGGCATTGCCTTTGAGGATCTCGTCGAAAATCGTCGTGTTGTCGTTGAAGATGACGATCTTCGCCTGCTTGAAGTTGGCGCGCGCAAAGCGCTCATTGCTGCCGCCCGGGTTCTCGATCACCGTCACGCTGGGCTTGTCGATGTCGGCCACGCTCTGGAATTTGGCGACGTTCTCGCACTTGGTGATCGGCGCCTTGCCATTGACCATGTATGCGGTGGTGAAAAACGCCGACTTCTGGCGCTCCAGCGTCACCGAAATACCGCCGACGGCGACATCGCACTTTTCCTGAAAATCCTTCATCAGGCTCGGCCAGGAGGATTTGATGATTTCCGCCTCGACCCCCAGCGCCTTGGCTGCGGCCTGCACCAGATCGATGTCGATGCCCTCGAAGCCGCCGTCGCTGCGCAGCACGCTGAACGGGCGATAGTCGCCCGGTGTACAGACGCGGAGCTTGCCCGCCTTCTGCACCTCATCAAGCCGGGACGTGGGCTGGACTTGCGCGACAGCCACATTGAGCGAACAGGCTGCCAGCAGCCCGAGTAGTGCACGGAATTGCATCATTACCTCGAAGAAAAATGAGTCATCGGTACGGAACGCGGGGCCCTTGGGCAACACGAATTCCATCGTCCCTTACGACAAGGGCCGATCCGTGATCCTGCGCCGAAGCGCGAGCAAGATCAACGCGTGGCCTACCCGCACCTGCGGGGCGGCGGCGTGCACAGCCGGCCTTGCGGGGCGGCGCCAATGCGCGGATCGCGACCACTCCCAGAGGCGGCAAAAACTTGCGCGAACGGCCGCCATGCAGGCCAATGTGCGCGGATTGGCCTGCAAAAGCGGCGTTTATCGCGCTTTGCCTGGCGCAATTTGCTCGTAAAGTGGGACACTCGCAATGAACGTTCCCATGGAGGGGAAAGTCATGAAAATCGAAAGCCCGCATTACGGCAGTCTGGAAGTTGATCCCGCCAAGCTGATTTCATTCCCGGCCGGCTTGCCTGGCTTTGAGGATTGCAAGCGCTTCTCCCTGCTCGAAGTCGATAGCGCGAGCCCGGTGGCGCATCCCTCGGTGGGCGTGCTGCAGAGTGTGGATCGTCCGGAAGTGGCGTTTTCGGTCGCCGAGCCCGATCAGTTCAGCCTGCACTACGAGTTCGCACTGACCGAGGACGAAGAACAGCTGCTGCGGGTGAGCAAGCCCGAAGATGTGGCGGTGTTCCTGATCCTGCGCCGTGATACCGATGCGACGCCGATCAAGGCCAATCTGATGGCGCCGCTGGTGATCAATGTGTCGCTACGCATCGGCATCCAGAAGGTGATTGCGCGTCTCGGTTGCGATGTGACCCTGCGCCCGGCCAACTGAGCCTGCCGCCGCCACGGCCTTGAACTGTCGGGCGCCAGCGCGCCAGCGGCGCGCGCCCTGCGATAAACTGCGGGCATTACCACGCAGGAGTTGCAGATGCCCAGACAGATCATCGCCACCGACAAGGCGCCCGCCGCCATCGGTACCTATTCGCAGGCCGTCAAGGTCGGCGACACCGTCTATCTCTCCGGCCAGATCGGTCTCGATCCGGTCAGCATGAGCCTGGCTGAGGGCTTCGAAGCGCAGGCCGTGCGCGTCTTCGAGAATCTCAAGGCGGTGGCCGAGGCGGCCGGCGGTTCGCTGCAGGATGTGGTCAAGCTCAATCTGTACCTCACGGACCTGTCCAATTTCGCCCGCCTCAACGAGTTGATGGCGCAGTACTTCGCGCAACCCTATCCGGCGCGTGCCGCCATCGGTGTCGCCAGCCTGCCGCGCGGCGGGGTGGTCGAGGCCGACGCGGTCATGGTGCTGGGCTAAAGCGTGCCGCCGGAGTTGATCCGTGCGCCGCTGGCCTCTGATCTGCCGGCCTTGCTGGCGCTCTATCAGCATCTGAATGCCGAGGATCCGCTGCTCGATGCGGCGGATCTGGCTGCGCATTGGCGCGCCATGCTCGACAATCCGGCGCTGCATTACTTTGTCGCGGAGATCGACGGCGCCCTGGTCGCCAGCTGCACGCTGACGATCATCCCCAATCTGACGCGCAGTGCGCGGCCCTACGGCCTGATCGAGAACGTGGTGACGCATCCGGACTGGCGCCAGCGCGGCATTGCCACGCGTCTGCTCCATGCAGCACGCCAACGTGCCTGGCAGGCGCGCTGCTACAAAGTGATGCTGATGACCAGCCGCAAGGACGAGGCCACGCTGCGCTTTTACGCCCAGGCCGGTTTTGTCGCGGGGGACAAGACCGCCTTCATCGCGCGCGCCGCAGAATGAGCGAGGCCGCGCCGCCGCCCAAGAAATCCGCACTGGCGGGCCGTCTGGCCAAGCTGGGCGTGGCGCGCGAGGCCGATCTGCTGCTGCATCTGCCGCTGCGCTATGAAGACGAAACGACGCTGACGCCGATTGCCGCTCTGCGCAGCGGTGATCCGCAGCAGGTGGAAGGGCTCGTCGAGCATGCCGAAGTGGTGCTGCGACCGCGCCGCCAGCTGGTGGTGCGCCTGCGTGACGACTCCGGCGTGCTGACTCTGCGCTTCCTCAATTTCTATCCCGCGCAGCTCAAGCAGCTTGTGCCCGGCGCGCAGATCCGCGCCTTTGGCGAAGTGCGCAGCGGCTTCTGGGGCGAGGAGATGATCCACCCGCGCACGCAGACGGTGGCCGAAGCCAAGGCCTTGCCGCAGGCGCTGACGCCGGTGTATCCGAGCACCGCGGGGCTGGCGCAATCGGCGCTGCGCAAGCTGGTGGCGCGGGCGTTTGAGCGCTGCGCGCTGGATGACCCGCTGCCGGCCGAGCTGCGCAAAGCGCTCAAGCTGCCGGCCTGGGAGCGCAGCCTGCGCTACCTGCACCAGCCGCCGCCGGACGCCCAGCTGGCGGCGCTGGAGAGCCGCAATCATCCGGCCTGGCGCCGCATCAAGTTCGACGAATTGCTGGCCCAGCAGATCTCGCTGCGCCGCGCCTATGCCGAGCGCCGCAGCCATCGCGCCTATGCCTTGCCAGCCAAGGGCCAGCTGATCAGCCGCTTTATCGAGCAGCTGCCGTTTGCGCTGACCGGTGCGCAGCGCCGCGCGGTCGACCAGATTGCCGAGGATCTGGCCCAGGCGCATCCGATGCAGCGCCTGCTGCAAGGCGATGTCGGCAGCGGCAAGACCATCGTCGCCGCGCTGGCCATGCTGCAGGCGGTCGAGAACGGCTATCAGGCGGCGCTGATGGCGCCGACGGAAATCCTCGCCGAACAGCATTACCAGAAGCTGCGCGGCTGGTTGGCGCCGCTGGGTCTGCAGGTCGCCTGGCTGGCCGGTTCGCAGAAAAAGCGCGAGCGCGAGGCGATGCGCCAGCTGCTGATCAGCGGCGAAGCGCTGATGGCGGTGGGCACCCACGCGCTGATCGAAGACAGCGTGCTGCTCGAGCGCCTGGGCTTGGCGGTGGTCGATGAGCAGCATCGTTTCGGTGTGCGCCAGCGCCTGGCGCTGCGCGAGAAAGTGGCCGGCGCCTTGCCGCACATGCTGATGATGAGTGCCACGCCGATTCCGCGCACCCTGGCGATGAGTTACATGGCTGACCTTGATGTCTCGGTACTCGACGAATTACCGCCGGGCCGCACGCCGATTGTCACGCGCCTGGTTTCGGCGGCACGGCGCGACGAGGTGATCGCCCGCGTGCGCGATGCCTGTCGCGAAGGTCGCCAGGCTTACTGGGTGTGCCCGCTGATCGAGGAGAGCGAGGCGCTGCAGCTGAAAACCGCCGAGGAAACCTATGCCAGTCTGAGCAGCGAGCTTGCCGAGCTGAAGGTCGGCCTGGTGCACGGCCGCCTCAAACCGGCCGACAAGGCGGCGGTGATGGAAGCCTTTGTGCGCAACGCGGTGCAGGTGCTGGTGGCGACCACGGTGATCGAGGTCGGCGTGGACGTGCCGAACGCCAGCCTGATGGTGATCGAGCATGCCGAACGCTTTGGTCTGGCGCAGCTGCACCAGCTGCGTGGGCGCGTCGGGCGCGGTGCGGCCGCGTCAAGCTGTGTGCTGCTCTACGAGCAGCCGCTGTCGGAGAACGGTCGCCAGCGTCTGAAGGCGATCTACGAGAGCAGCGATGGTTTCGAGATCGCGCGGCGTGACCTGCAGCTGCGCGGGCCGGGCGAGTTCATCGGGGCACGGCAAAGCGGCGCGCAATTGCTGCGCTATGCCGATCCGGAGTTCGATGCCGATCTGGTCGAGCTGGCCCAGCAGGCGGCCAATGAAATGCTGGCGCGCTATCCGCAACAGGCCGATCAGCTGCTCGAACGCTGGTTCGGTGGCCGCGCCGAGCTGCTGAAGGCTTAGCGTTGGCTTAGGCGGCGGCCAGCATCTGCTGTTCGTTGTTGCGCGCCAGTTCCACCTCTTCGAACCAGTCGTGCTGTTCCAGCACCAGATGCTCGATCAGCGGCCAGTTGAGGCTGGCGACGATGTCGCGATCATAGGTGTGGGCCTCGATGCCGAATGCAATGTGCGCCGCCAGATGCACGATGCCGGCATACGGGCAGGCCTCCGCCGCCAGCGGGCGACCGTACCAGCGCATGGCGTTGTGGATCACCGCCGGAAACTGCCAGCGGCGGGCCATCTCGGCGCCCAGCTCGCAGTGATCGAAACCCAGGTGTTCGCGTTCGATGGCGGCCAGTTCATTGACCGACAGGTCGCGGTTTTCCTCGGCAATCTCGCGTGCCGTGCTCGGGTAGGCGAGGCTGATCAGCAGCTGGCCGATGCGGTGCATCAGCGCGGCGGTGTAGGCGAATTCGGCATTGCACTGCATGCTGCGGCCCAGCTTGCGGGCGATCTGCGCGCTGAGCGTGGCGTGGCGCCAGAAGTGGTCCAGATCGACGCCCGGCACGGTCTTGAAGGCGGCGGTAATGCCCGAGGCGATGACCAGGGTGCGCAAGGCATTGAGGCCGATCAGGGTGACGGCGTCATCAATGGCGCCAATCTTGCGGCTGACGCCATAGTGGCTGGAATTGGCCAGACGCAGCACGCGCGCACTGAGCGAGGGGTCGCGGGCGATCTGCTTGATCAGTACGCCAAGCTCGACATCCTCGTCACTGAGGCTGCAGATCAGGGATTGCACCACGCCGGGAATGCTGGGCAGGGGCGTGGTGGTGGTGAAGAAGCGTTCGACAGGGTACATGGCAGTTTGTCTCGTCGATTGCGGAGAAAGGTTTTACGGGCGTGGCGGGCATAACTTGAATGTCTTGCCCTTTCGTACGGGTATCATGGCGGGCGTTCCCGAGAGTGAGTGCTGCATTGCTGAAACGCGTCTCCGGCTGGCGTCAGGTGTCTCTGCCGGCCCATCATCCCCTTTATCTCTGGCTCAGCGATGAGGCTTCGCTCACGGCGCGGCTGGCCGCGCGTTGCACGCGCCTGACAGTACAGCTGCTCAGTCAGCGCCTGGCCCTGCCACACCCGGATGAAGCGGTCGTGCTCGGCTTGCGGCCACGCGAGCTGGCCTGCGTGCGCGAAGTCTTGCTGTGCACCGATGGCGTGGCCCAGGTCTATGCGCGCTCAATCATGCCGCGCGCCAGTCTGCGCAGTGACTGGCGCCTGTTCGGCCGCATCGGCAATCGCCCGCTCGGTTCAGCCCTGTTCGCCGACCCGCTGGTCAGCCGCTCGGCCTTGCAGAGCCGGCGTTTCGATGCGCGTGATGCGCGCTATCATCGCGCCGCCGCCTTCGCCCCGGTGCGCGCCGGGCAGTTGTGGGGGCGCCGTTCGCTGTTCATGCGCCGCGGTCTGGCGATGATCGTCTGCGAGATCTTTCTTGATGATATTGGCCAGCTGCCACGATGAATCCCATACTCGCCCGACTTGATGCCTATCGACGCCTGATGCGCCTGGACAAACCCATCGGCACCCTGCTCTTGCTGTGGCCCACGCTGTGGGCGCTGTGGCTGGCCGGGGCGGGGCGGCCGGATCTGCAGGTGCTGCTGATCTTCGTGCTCGGCACGTTGCTGATGCGTTCGGCCGGCTGTGTGATCAATGACTGGGCTGATCGCGGCTTCGATGGCGAAGTCGAGCGCACCCGCCAGCGTCCGCTGGCGACTGGTGAAGTGCGTCCGCGCGAGGCGCTGTGGCTGGCGGCGGCGCTGGCGCTGTGTTCCTTCGTGCTGATCCTGCCGCTCAATGCGCTGGTGCTGTGGCTGTCGCTGCCGGCCTTGTTCCTCGCCGGCAGTTATCCCTTCACCAAGCGTTTTCTGGCTATTCCGCAGGCGTATCTGGGTATCGCCTTCGGCTTCGGTATTCCGATGGGTTTTGCCGCGCTGCTCGGTACGGTGCCGCCGCTGGCCTGGCTGCTGCTGCTGGCCAATGTGTTCTGGGCGGTGGCCTACGACACCGAATATGCGATGGTCGACCGGCCCGACGATCTGCGCATCGGCATCCGTACCTCGGCCATCACCTTCGGCCGCTTCGATGTGCTGGCGGTGATGATCTGCTACGCGCTCACCTTGGCGCTGCTGGCCGTGGTCGGCAGCCAGCTCGGGCGCGGGCCGGCGTTCTATGCCGGGCTTCTGGTGGCGGCGGCCATCGCTTGCTATCACTACAGCCTGATCCGCACGCGTGAGCGTGCGCAATGCTTCAAGGCCTTTCTGCACAACAACTGGCTGGGCGCTGCGGTGTTCGCCGGGCTGGCGCTCGACTATCTGATTTGAGCGGGCGTGCTTGGCTGCGTTTCGCCGGCACGCGATCCGGGCTAAACTGCAGACCCCAATGCAGCAAGGCAAGCCCCGCACATGAACGCTCCGATGATCCCGCCGCTCAAATCCCTCGACACCGCCCGCGACGTCCTGCTGCAGCCCGGCGGACTGACTGAAGCTGCGCTGGGCAAGGTGCTCGGCTCGATCATGACGCACCAGGTCGATTACGCCGACCTCTACTTTCAGTACCAGCGCTCCGAGGGTTGGAGCCTGGAAGAAGGCATCGTCAAGTCCGGCAGTTTCAGCATCGAACAAGGCGTCGGCGTGCGCGCCGTGGCCGGTGATCGCACGGCCTTTGCGTATTCCGACGAGCTGAGCCTGAAGGCGCTGAGCGAGACCGCCAAGACGACGCGGGCGATTGCTGCCGCCGGCAATGCGCGCAAGGTCAAGGTGGCTGCGGCCAAGACTTCGCCGCTGCCGCTGTATGCCGACGCTGATCCGATTGCTGCGCTCTCCGCTGTTGAAAAAGTGCGCCTGCTCGAACGCCTCGAAGCGCTGGCGCGTGCTGAAGATCCGCGCATCATCCAGGTCATGGCCTATCTGGGCGCGAGCTGGGAAGTGGTGTTGGTGGCGCGTTCCGACGGTCATATGGCCGCCGATGTGCGCCCGATGGTGCGCATCTCGCTGAGCGTGGTGATGGAAGAGGCGGGCCGCCGCGAGCAAGGTTCGGCCGGTGGTGGCGGGCGTCTGGATCTGAAGCATTTCACCGACGACAAGCTGCGCGAATACGCACGGCAGGCCGCCCACCAGGCGCGCACCAATCTCGCCGCACGGCCGGCACCGGCCGGTGCGATGACCGTGGTGCTCGGCAATGGTTGGCCGGGCATCCTGCTGCACGAGGCGATTGGCCACGGGCTGGAGGGCGATTTCAATCGCAAGGGCAGTTCGGCCTTTGCCGGCATGATCGGCAAGCAGGTCGCTGCCAAGGGCGTGACCGTGGTCGATGACGGTACGCTGGCAGATCGTCGCGGCTCGCTGACCATTGATGACGAGGGCAATCCGACGCAGCGCACCACGCTGATCGAAGACGGCATCCTCGTCGGCTACATGCAGGACATCATGAATGCGCGCCTGATGGGTGTGGCGCCGACCGGCAATGGCCGTCGCGAATCCTTCGCCCACCTGCCGATGCCGCGCATGACCAATACCCTGATGCTCGCCGGCGACAAGGACCCGCAGGAAATCATCGCCTCCGTGGAGGACGGGCTCTACGCGGCCAACTTCGGTGGTGGCCAGGTCGATATCACCAGTGGCAAGTTCGTCTTTTCGGCGGCTGAAGCCTATGTGATCAAGAACGGCAAGATCGCCTACCCGGTCAAGGGCGCCACCCTGATCGGCAACGGCCCCGACGCGCTGACCCATGTCAGCATGATCGGCAATGACATGGCGCTCGATCCGGGGGTCGGCACCTGTGGCAAGGATGGTCAGAGCGTGCCGGTGGGCGTCGGCCAGCCGACCCTGCGCATGGAAGGCCTGACCGTCGGTGGCACCGGCGGCTGAGCGCCGCGCTGTGCTGATCTCGCTGGGACGCTTAGTTGTCCCAGCTGTCGGTATTGCTATCGAGTAGCTGCTCGCCGGGCAGGATCACCGTTTCGCCGGCTGCTTTGCGCTGGCGTTTGGATTCGTACATCTTCTGGTCGGCAAAGTGCAGCAGGGCGGCGGCATCCTGGGCGTCGCGCGGGAACTGGGCGATGCCGATCGAGGCGCTGACCTGGGCATGGAAGCCGCCGGCATTGATCGGCAGCGAGACCGCCTGGCGCACCTTGCTGACCACGTGCAGCAAGGCTTTTTCGTCCCCCACATCGAGTAGCAGGATCGCGAATTCGTCGCCGCCGTAACGGGCGACGAGGTCTTCCTGACGCGTGACGCGGCGCAGACGGTCGGCGACTGTGCACAGCACCTTGTCGCCGGCGGCATGGCCGAATTCATCATTGACCTGTTTGAAACCGTTGAGGTCCATGAACAGCAGGGCGAAGCTCTGGCCAACCTCTTGCGCACCGGACACGGCGGCGCGCAGGCGGGTGTCGAAGCGTTCGCGGTTGCACAGCGAGGTGAGGGCGTCGTGGTTGGCGCGGAACTCGATGTGCTGGGCGCGGATGCGGTATTCGCTGACATCCAGCAAGGTGCCGACAAAGCCGCTGATCTGGTTCTGCGCGTCCTTGACCGGGCCGGCCTCGACACGCAGCCACAGCGCCTTGCCATCGGGGCGCTGGCAGTGGAATTCCTCGGCAAAGCGGATCGCGCTCTCGCGGGCGATCTGCCACTGCGCCTTGACGCGTGGCCGCTCGCTTTCGTTGATGCAGTCGAACCAGCTCTTGCCCAGCCCCTCTTTGGGCGAGACGCCGGTGAAGGCGCTGGTGCGTTCGTTGAGGTAGGCCCAGTTGCCCTGCGGATCGGTCTCGAACAGGCCGGCGGGCGCCAGGCGGGCCAGTTCGCGGAAGCGTAGCTCGCGGCGCTGCAGTTCTTCCTGTGCGCTGGCGAGCTTGGCCAGATCGGTACGCAGCTGCCGCGCTTGCTGGCGCAGCAGGGATTCGCGGCGCACCGTTTCGGTGACATCGCGGATCTGCAGCAGACAGAGCATGAGCCCGTCCTGCTTGAGCGGCTGCACGTCGATCATCTGCTTGATGCGTTCCTCGCCACCGCCGATGGCGTAGAGCGGCAAGGGCGTCGGGTGCAGGGCGTGGGAGAGGCGCGCCGACCAGCCGAAGTCCAGGGCTTCACGCACGACGCGGGCAATGCGTGGGTCGATGCTGGCGCCGAAAGCTTCTTCGAGACGCAGGCCGATGCTGGTGACTGGATCGGCATTGGAGCGCTTGGCGATCCAGGGGTTACACATCAGGATGCAGCCTCGCGAATCGAGGACGATCAGTCCGAGATCGAGTTGCTGGGTGATCAGGTGCAGCATGTTCATGGTGTTGTGGCGGGCGCCTTAGTCATCCATGCGGAAAACACGGCGCAGCTCCTGCATGAATTTGGTCAGCGAGGGCACGTCCATGACGAACAGCACCAGGCCGGAGATGTCGTGTGCCGACATGCTCATGGTAATGCGCGCCACCAGCATGACTGCGTCCGGCGCGCGGTCGCGCAGCAGGGTGCTGGAGGTGGCGGTTTCGACCAGCGGCAGCGTGCCTTCGAGGCGGGCACCGAAAAGATTGGCCAGGCTGCTCATGCAGCTGTTGATGATGACGTTGCCGATCTCGGCCAGGGCGTCCTGTTCGAGCTCGGTGATCTGTTCGATGGGCGTGTCGTCGCCGAGCATGCGGCGCACGATCTCCAGGCTGCCCTGTTCGGGAAACAGCAGGAAGGTGCGCGTATCGAAACCGGCGTCCGATTCGAAACACTGGCTGATGCTGGCCACCCGCATGTTGCGGGTCTTGTGCAGCAGGCTCTCGACCTGACTGACAAAGTCGGCATGCGAGACCACTTCGACGGTCGGCACGCTCAGTTCGATCTCCTCGTGCACCATGGTGGAGAAAGTGGCGGCGGCTTCACCGAGCGAGAGGTTGAAGGCCTCGGCGAGGGCATCGCGTTCCAGTTCGGAGAATTCGATCATGACGGACTCTAATGACTCAGGGTGGCGAGGATTTCGGCGATCACCGGTTCAGATACCGGCTTGCGGAAAAATAGCACGCCACGTTCTTCGGCGCGCAGCCGCGTGGCGTCCTGCACATTGGCGCTGAGCATGCAGACACGCTGGGGTGCATTGGCGTGGGCGAGCAGGGTGCCGGCCAGATCGAGACCGTTCATGCCGGGCATGTTCATGTCGAGGATGGCCAGGTCAAAGCGCTGAGCCTCGACGGCCGCCTGTGCCTGGTTGGCTTCGGCTGCCTCGGCAATGCGTGCTTGCGGATAGGTGGCAGCAATCATGGCGCGGATCAGCATGCGCGAGACCTTGCTGTCGTCGACGACAAGAATGTCAGGGGTGCTGGACATGAGGCTCTTCCATCGTAGGGGGACAGCACCTTTCTACGGCTCAAGGAAGGGCGACTTGAGCGCGCTGGCAGGATTTATTGCGCAGCGCAGAGCGCTGTGCCGGCCTCGCTGCCGCGTGCGCAGGGCGGGCGCCCTGCGCATAGCCGGTTCAGAGCAGGTGCTTGCCTACGGCGTAGGCGAGTGCGGCGATCAAGCCGCTGGCCGGGATGGTCAGCACCCAGGCCCAGACGATGCTGCCCGCCAGACCCCAGCGCACGGCCGAGACGCGGTGCGCCGAACCGACACCGACGATGGCGCCGGTGATGGTGTGGGTGGTCGACACCGGCACGCCGAGGGCGGAAGCGAGGAACAGGGTGATCGCACCGCCGGTTTCGGCGCAGAAACCGCCGACCGGGCGCAGCTTGGTGATGCCCTGACCCATGGTCTTGACGATGCGCCAGCCACCGAACAGGGTGCCCAGGCCGATCGCCATGTAGCAGCTGATGACCACCCAGTCAGGCACCGGCTCACCTGCGCTGGTGACGCCGGCAGCGATCAGCATCAGCCAGATGATGCCGATGGTTTTCTGCGCATCATTGCCGCCGTGGCCGAGGCTGTAGAGACCGGCCGAGACCAGTTGCAGGCGGCGGAACCAGCGGTCCACGTGAGCCGGGTGGGAGCGCCGCAGCAGCCAGGCGACCAGCAGCATCATCAGCGAACCGAGCAGCATGCCCAGCATCGGCGAGAGCACGATGAACAGCACGGTCTTGCCGATGCCCGAGGCGACCAGCGGGCCGGTGCCGGCCTTGGCGATGGTGGCGCCGACGATGCCGCCGATCAGCGCGTGCGAGGAGCTTGACGGGATGCCGTAGAACCAGGTGATCAGGTTCCAGGCAATGGCGCCAGCGAGCGCCCCGAAGATCACGTAGTGGTCCACGGCCAGCGGGTCGACAATGCCCTTGCCGATGGTGGCGGCCACCTTGAGGTGGAAGATGAACAGCGCGATGAAGTTGAAGCTGGCGGCCCAGATCACGGCATGGCCGGGCTTGAGCACGCCCGTGGAGACCACGGTGGCAATCGAGTTGGCGGCGTCGTGGAAACCATTGAGGAAGTCAAACAAAAGCGCCAGGACGACGAGGCCGACGATGATCGGCAAGCTGATCGACAGATCCATCGCTCAGGCGCTTTCCAGCACGATGCTCTCGACGCGCTTGGCCACGTCCTTGCAACAGTCGGTGATCTTTTCCAGCACCTGGTAGATGGCGCTGAGCTTCATCACCTTGAGTGCGTCGGTTTCCTTGCGGAACAGTTCGGAGATGGCGGTGCGCATCACGCGGTCGCAATCGCCTTCGATCTGGTCGATCTCGCGGCAGGTGCGCAGGATGTCGCCGGCCGACTTCATGTCGTCGAGCAGGCTGACCACGTGCTTGACGCGCTCGCAACAGGACAGCGACAGGCTGGCCATCTGGCGGGCGTCCGGCGTGTAGCGGTCGACGTTGTAGAGGGTGATCGATTCGGCGACGTCCTGGATGGCGTCGACGATGTCGTCCATCGAGGAGATCAGCGCATGGATTTCGTCACGGTCAAACGGCGTGATGAAAGTCCGGTGCAGCAGGGCCATGATTTCGTGCTGGATGCCGTCGGCACGCACTTCGCGCGAGTCGATGGCTTCGATGTGCGGCTGTACATCGTCCGCCGACATCAGAACTTCAAGGGATTTTGCTGCCGCCACCATCTGCTCGGTGTGGGCATTGAAAAGCTCAAAAAAACGGCCCTCGCGGGGCATCAGGCGTCCGAACATGTTGGTGTGCTGTGTGACGGAAATGTGACGATTGTAATCTCAGATCACTTTCGCTGCTTGAGCCATCGCATGCCCGTGGCAGGCTGCAATGGCTCAATTTCACGGCCAGCCTTATTTCAAGCGGGCCAGCACCTTATCCACCATGACGCCGGCCTGCCCCAGGTAATTGGCCGGGTCGCAGAGTTCGGCAAGCTTGTCGCGCGACAGATGCACATTGATCTCCGGGTGCTCGGCGAGGATGTCGAGCAGCGGGCGGTTTTCCTTGATCGCCTGGCGGCACAGGTCATACACCAGATCGTGCGCGTATTCGCGGCCGATGTAGGGGCCGAGGCCCATCATCACCGCTTCGGACATCACCAGGCCGTTGGTGAGGTCGATGTTCTTGCGCATCGCCGCCGGATCGACTTCCAGGCCTTCGAGCACAAAGCGCGTCTGCTTGAGGGCACCAGCGAGCAGGCAGAAGGCCTCGGGCAGGGCGATCCATTCGATTTCCCAGGGGCCGGTGGAACGTTCGTGGTCAGCGACCATGGCATCCATCAGCGAAGCGGCATGCTGGCGCACTACGCTGATCGCGGCGTGGATGTAGCAGCTGGAGATCGGGTTGCGCTTCTGCGGCATGGTGCTGCTGGAGCCGCGGCCCGGCGCGAAGGGCTCATACACCTCGGCCACTTCGTGCTGCATCATCAGCTTGACGTCCATGGCGATCTTGCCCAGCGAGCCGCCGACCAGGCCGAGGAAGGCGCCGACTTCGGCGATGGTGTCGCGTACCGTGTGCCAGGCGATATCGGGCTGGGCGAGGCCCAGCTCCTGCATCAGGCCAGCCTGGGTTTCCATCGCGCCACGCTCGATGGATGCCAGGGTGCCGCAGGCGCCGCCAAATTCGCCCATCAGCACGCGCACTCGCAGCTGCGCCAAGCGCTCGCGGTGGCGCTCGATGCCGGCGAGGATGGCGGCGGCCTTGAAGCCGAAGGTGACGGGAATCGCCTGCTGCAGATTGCTGCGGCCGATCACCGGCGTGTCGCGGTGTTCGCGCGAGATCTTTGCCAGCGCAGCCGAGATGGCGGTGAGTTCTTCATCGATGATGGCCAAGCCTTCGCGGATCTGCAGCACCGTTGCGGTGTCGGTGATGTCCTGCGTGGTGGCGCCCCAGTGGCAGAATTCACCGAGCTTGTCGCGGCACAGGGCATTGAGCTGCGAGACCACGCCGAGCACCGGGTAGCCGATGCGCTCGGTTTGCTGGCGCAGCTTGTCCATGTCGATCTTGTCGATGTCGCAGTTGCGCACGATCTCGTCGGCCGCTTCCTGCGGGATGATGCCCAGACGGCCTTGCACGATGGCCAGTGCGCGTTCGATGTCGATGTACTTGGTGGTGCGATTGCGATCCGACCACACCTCGCGCATGGCTTCGGTGCTGAAAATATTGCCGAAGATCGACGAGTCAATAATGCTGGCGCCCATGGCGTTTTCTCCTTGCTGGTTAGAGTGATGCGCGATCGACGATCGCTTGTGCTTTACGCAGGACGGGCGGGTCGATCATCTTGCCGTCCAGTTGTACTGCGCCTTTCGAGTCGCTCGCCGCAGCGATGACGCGTTGCGCCCAGGCCAGTTCATCAGCGCTGGGGCGGAATGCTGAATGGGTAGGCTCAAGCTGGGCAGGATGAATGCACAGCTTGGCGCCGAAGCCGCAGGCGCGCGCCAAGGCGATGTCTTCGGCCAGCGCAGCGGGGTCTTGCAGCGCGGCGGTGACGCCGGCAATCGGTGTGCCGATGCCGGCACAGCGCGAGGCAATGGCGATCTGGCTGGCGGGGTAGAGCAAGCCGCGCGGGTCGCCCGAGAGTTCAAGGTCGGCGGCGTAATCGAGGGTGCCGAAAGCCAGGCGCTGCACGCAGGGGGCGGCCGCAATCTGCATGAGCTGCTGTACGCCACGCGCCGTCTCGATCAGCGGGATGACCTGGATGTCCGTGCCGAGCCGTGCGATCACGGCCATCAGGTCGTCGGCCGACTCAGCCTTGGGCAGCATCAGCCGGTGCAGGTCGAGCGCGGCGAGGCAGTCGAGGTCGGCGCGGAAGTCGGCTGAGCGACAATCGTTGATACGCACGCAGAGGCGGGCCCGTGCTTCGTCATGCGTACTCAGCCAGTGCGCCAGTGCGCTGCGTGCAGCGGCTTTGTCGGCGGGGGCGACCGCATCTTCAAGATCGATGATCACCGCGCCGGCGGCGCTGGCCAGCGCTTTGTCGAAGCGCTCGGGCCGGTTGCCGGGGACGAACAGGTAGGAGATCGGCAGCGCCATGGCTCAGATCGCTTTCTCGGCGCGCAAGGCTTCGATCTGCGCAGCGCTGTAACCGAGTTCGGCGAGGATGGCATCGTTATGCTGGCCGAGTGCAGGAACGGGGTCCATGCGTGGCTCGCCGTGCTGCCAGGAACCGGGCGGCAGCAGGGCCGGCACCTTGCCGATGGCGGTGTCCACTTCGCGCCAGCGATCACGTGCCTTGAGCTGCGGGTGCGCCCAGACCTCGTGCATGCTGTTGACCTGGGCATTGGCGATCTGCGCGGCTTCGAGGCGTTCCACGACTTGCTCGGCCGTCAGCGATGCAAAGGCGTCCACGATCAGGGCACGCAGGGCCTCGCGTGCCGCGACGCGGCGCGAGTTGCTGGTGAAGCGCTCGTCACTGGCCAGTGCCGGCTGCAGCAGCACCTTGTCGCAGAACAGGCCCCATTCGCGCTCGTTCTGCAGGCCCAGCATCACCACCTTGCCGTCACCGGCCGGGAAGGGGCCGTAAGGGTAGATGGTGGCGTGGCTGGCGCCGGTGCGCGGCGGCGGGGCGGCACCGTCGAAGGCGTAATAGAGCGGGTAGCTGGTCCACTCGACGAGGCTCTCCAGCATCGAGATGTCGATGTGCTGGCCGCGTCCGGTTTTGCCCCGCTGCAGCAAGGCGGCGAGGATGTTGGTGTAGGCGTACATGCCGGCGGCCGTGTCGGCAATCGAGGGGCCGGCCTTGCAGGGTTCGTCAGGCGTGCCGGTGACGGACAGGAAGCCGGACTCGCTCTGGATCAGCAGGTCGTAGGCTTTCTTGTCGCGGTAGGGTCCGTTGTTGCCGTAGCCGGAGATGTCGCAAACGATGATGCCGGGCTTCTTCGCCGACAGCGCTTCATAGGACAAACCCAGGCGCGCCGAGGCACCGGGGGCGAGGTTCTGCAGCACTACGTCGGCTTGCTCCAGCACCAGGCGGTGCAGGATCTTCTGCGCTTCGGGATGCTTGACGTCCAGCGTCAGGCTTTCCTTGGAGCGGTTGGTCCACACGAAGTGCGAGGCCAGGCCGCGAACGCGTTCGTCATAGCCGCGGGCGAAGTCGCCGACGCCGGGGCGTTCGATCTTGATGACGCGGGCGCCCAGGTCGGCCAGCTGGCGCGAGGCGAAGGGCGCGGCAATGGCGTGTTCGAGGGTGACGACGGTGATGCCTTCAAGCGGTCGCATGATCAGGGTCTCCAGAGCTTCAGCGCAGCACGGCGGTGGCATCCATGGTCAGCCAGCCTTCGTGATCCCTGGCCCACAGGTGGATGGTCTTGCCGTCGGCTTGTGGTTCGCCGCAGACGAAGAAGTGGTTGATGTCGAAGATCGGGCGCACGGCACGGAATTCGAAGCGCGCCAGTTCCGCATCGGGCAGCTGGTGGCGCAGCAGGTCGAGCAGCAAGGTGGCGATCAGCGGGCCGTGCACGATGAGGCCCGGATAGCCCTCGACCTCGGTCACATAGCGGCGGTCGTAGTGGATGCGGTGGCCGTTGAAGGTCAGCGCCGAGTAGCGGAACAGCAGCACATCGTCGGGCACCCATTTCTTTTCCCAGCGTGCTGTCGTCGGCGCGGCTTTGGGCGGCGAGGGCGTGTCGTCCGGCTTGGGCGCTTCGCGATAGACGATGTCGTGGTACTCGGTCAGCGCAATCTCTGACTCACCGCTGCGACGCAGCTCATGACGCACCTTGACGAAGACCAGCGGGCCGGTGCGGCCGCTTTTCTCGCTGACATCATGGATGGTCGAGGTGCGCGTCAGCGCGTCGCCGATGCGCAGCGGCTGGTGGAATTCGAACTGGCTGCCGGCCCACATGCGGCGTGGCAGCGGCACGGGTGGCAGGAAGCCGCCACGCTTGGCATGGCCATCGGCGCCGATCTCGCTTTGCCGATGCATGGGCAGGAAGTACAGCCAGTGCCACAGCGCGGGCAGCGGCGTGCCGGGTATCGGACGCGTGGCTTCGCGATCAAGCGTTGCCGACAGCGCGGCATAGGGCGTGGCGGTGGCGATGTCGGCCACTTCTTCGCTGCGGCCGATCCATTCGGTGAGATTCATGTCAGTGCTCCAGTGCGGTGTCCGTTATGCACATCACATCAGGCCCATGGTGCGCGGCAGCCAGATCGACAAGCCGGGCCAGTAGGTGACGAGGACGAGGAAGGCGAGCATCGACAGCAACCAGGGCCAGACGGCCACGGTCAGTTCGGTGATGCCCATTTTGGTGATGCCGGATGCGACGTAGAGGTTGAGGCCGACCGGCGGGTGACACATGCCGACTTCCATGTTCACCACCATGATGATGCCGAAGTGCACCGGGTTGATGCCCAGCTTCACTGCCACCGGGAAGAGGATAGGCGCGAAGATCAGCACGATGGAGGCCGGCTCCATGAAGTTGCCGGCGAGCAGCAGGACGATGTTCACCGCCATCAGGAAGGCGATCACACCGAAGCCGTTAGCGAGCAGCCAGTTGGAGAGCGCTTGCGGAATCTGCTCATTGGTGAGGATGAAGCTGAACATCACCGCATTGGTGATGATGTAGAGCAGCATCGCCGACATATTGGCCGAGCTCAGCAGCACGCGGCGCACGTCCTTGACGCCCATGTCCTTGTAGACGAACACCGCCACGATGAATGCATAGATGGCGCTCATCGCGGCCGCCTCGGTCGGCGTGAACACGCCGGTGTAGATGCCGCCCATCACCACGACGATGAGGAACAAGCCCCAGAAGGATTCGCGGAAGGCGTGCAGGCGTTCGGCCCACGAAGCCTTGGGCGAGCGCGGGTAGCCGTTCTTCTTGGCACGCCACCAGGTCACGCCGCCGAGAGTCAGCGCCAGCGCCAGGCCGGGAATCACGCCAGCCATGAACAGCGCACCGATCGAGGTATTGGTGGCGACGGCAAACATCACCATGCAGATCGAGGGCGGGATCAGGATGCCCAGCGCGCCAGAAGTGGTGATCACGCCGGCACCGAAGCGCGGCGGATAGCCTTGCTTGATCATTGCCGGCAGCAGGATCGAGCCCACCGCCACCACACAGGCGGGGGACGAGCCGGAGATGGCGGCGAACATCGCGCAGGCCATCACGCCGGCCAGGCCCAGACCGCCCGGCCAGTGGCCGACCATGGTGACGGCGAAGCGGATCATGCGTCGCGCCACGCCGCCGCTGGTGAGGAAATTGCCGGCCAGCAGGAAGAAGGGGATGGCCATGATCTCGAACTTCTCGATGCCGGTGAACAGCTTCATCGCGACCGATTCGATGGGCACCTGGGTCATGGTGTAGAGGAAGGTCAGCACGGTCAGGCCGAGCGAGATGGAGATCGGCATGCCGGTGATCATCAGCACCAGCAGAACTCCGAAGATGACGGCTGTATTCATGCTTTGGCTCCGCTTGCGGCGTCATCGTCGAGGCCGTCGACATGACTGTGGTCGTGGTGGGGCAATTCACCGCTGCGCACGAAGTTGAGCGCCACTTGCAGGAAGCGGAAACACATCAGGCTGGAGCCCAGCGGCACCGCGCTGTAGACGATCCACTTGGGCCATTCCAGATCGGGTGTCGTGCCGCCCTCGGGGATGTCACCCAGCGGCATGCCGAAAGCCTGCAGGGCAGCGTGGTGGGCGCCGGCATTCCAGACGAATTCGGCGCCCAGCGCGGCGACGATGCCGGTGAAGCTGGCACCGGCCAGCAGGCCGAAGAGTACGAAGCGGGCGCGATTCTTTGCCTCAAGCCGATTGATCAGCACATCGACGCCGACATGGATGCCGGTGCGCACGCCATAGGCCGCGCCAAACTTCGCCATCCAGACGAACATGATGATGCACAGCTCCTGCGCCCAGCTCACATCGAGCGAGACCAGCCAGTTCTGCAGGCCCGGAATGGGCAGTGCGGACAGGTAACGATGTATGACGGCGAGGAAGATCACGATGGTGGCGCCGGCCATCAGGGACGTGATGAACCATTCCTCGAATTCATCCAGGAATTTCATGTGTAGCTCCGGTGGGGAAAGCAGCGCTGCCAGGCGCGTGGCCCGGCAGCAGGCGGGGCTTTACTTAGCGGCGGGGTCCGCAGCCGCTTTGAGGATGGCGTCGACCGTTTCCTTGCCGACACGCGGGGTCATTTCTTCCCGCACCGATTCCATGGCTTTGACCCATTGCGCGCGCTCGGCGGCTGTCGGCACGTAGACCTGGCTCTTGCCCGAGGCCTTGATCGCAGCGAGTGCCTGATCGGTGTCCTTCTCGGCAACCTGGTCGTTGTAGACCGTTGCATCTTTCATGGCGGTCTCGATCAGGCCGCGCACATCGGCCGGCAGCTGGTTCCAGAAGCTCTTGTTCACCACCACCGCCGAGCCGCTGTAGGTGTGGTTGGTGACGGTGATGTACTTCTGCACCTCGTAGTGCTTTTGCGTGTAGAGATTGGCGATGGGGCCATCGGTGCCATCGACCACGCCGGTTTGCAGCGCCTGATAGACCTCGGCAAGCGACATCGTCTGCGGCAGGGCGCCGACTGATTTGATGATCGCTGCCGTCACCTTGGAGGAGTTGATGCGGATCTTCTGACCCTTGATCTGCTCGGGCGTCTTGAAGGGCTTGTTGGAGCTCAGCACACGGAAACCCGAATCCCAGAAGGTCAGGCCGACAAAGCCCTTGGTTTCGAGCTTCTTGAGCAGCGATGCGCCGAGCGGGCCGCGCGTGACGCGGTGCACGGCGTCCTCGTCGGCAAACAGATAGGGCAGGTCGAAGGCCTCGAATTCCTTGATGCCGATCGGGCCGAACTTGCTGATCACCGGCGCCAGCATCTGCACCGAGCCCACCTGCAGCGCTTCGAGTTCTTCGCCGTCCTTGTAGAGAATGCTGTTCGGGTAGATCTCGATCTTCACGCGGCCTTTGCTGCGTTCTTCGACGAGTTTCTTGAAATAGTCCGCGGCCTGACCCTTGGGCGTGTCAGGGGCGGCGACGTGCGAGAACTTGATGATGATGGGGTTCTGGGCGAGGCTGAGGCTGCTGCACAGGAAGCAGGCTGCAGCGAGCAGTGCATGGTGGATCTTCATGGTGCTTGTCTCCGTTGGTTGGCCCTGAACGAGCCTTATGCCTTGCATGCTAGGCCCTAGTCTCTTATCACTCAAATGCATTAAATGATCAAATTATTGCGTTTTGTGCATAAAATGGATCTTTCGTCTGTTACGGCGTGCAAGCATGAAAATTGACTTCGATGGCATCCAGGCTTTTGTGGCGATTGCCGAGCTGGGCGGCTTTGGCAAGGCCGCCGAGCAGCTGCATCTGACCCAAACGGCGCTGACCCGGCGCATCCAGAAGCTGGAGGATTACCTCGGCGTCAAGCTGCTTGACCGCACCACGCGCAGCGTTGCACTGACTGCTGTGGGGCGCGAATTCCTGCCGCGGGCCAAGGGTTTTGTCGTCGAGATGAGCGAGGCCATCGGCAATCTGAAGGATCTGTCGCGCAGCGGGCGGGGCGATTTTTGTGTCGCCTGCGTGCCGACCATGGCCTCGCACGCGCTGCCGGCGGTGATCAGCGATTACTCGGCGGCGTATCCGGGCAATCGCATCCGCATCCTCGACACCAATGCATTCGATGTACGCAAGGCGGTGTTGAGCGGGCAGGCTGAGCTGGGCGTCGGCATCCCGATGGATGCGCACCCCGAAATCCTGGAAATCTCCTTGCTGGAAGAGCCCTATATGTTCTTCTGCCGCCAGGAGCATCCGCTCAGTGCGCAAGGCTCGGTGACCTGGGCGGACATGCGCGAGGCCGAGCTGATCATGATCAGCAGCCTGAGCGTCAATCGCGTCTTTCTCGATTACCAGCTCGCCAAACAAGGCATCAGCCTGCGCGGCGCCTACGAGGTGCAGCATCTGGCTACCGCCATCGGCCTCGTCGCGGCAGGCGTCGGCACCGCCATCCTGCCCGCTTCGACGCTGCAGGCCGGCGCACGTCCGGGCGTGTTGAGCATTCCCCTGGTGGGGCCGCAGGTGCAGCGCACCATCGTGCTCATCCTGCGCCGCAATACCACCTTGTCGCCGCCGGCGCAGGCCTTCTGCGAGTTACTGCGCGCGCGTTATGCCTGAGTGCTGGAGGTGAGGCGCTTGAGCTCGGGGATGCAGGAACCACAATTGGTGCCGCACTTCAGACGCGCCTGTAGCGCTTGCAGCGAGTCGCCCGCCGCCACGCGCGCGCTGATCTCGCCCTCCGACACGTTGAAGCAGTTGCAGACGATCCTGCCGCGCGGTGCCTGACCCACAGGTGGTTCGGCCAGTGGGGCGAGCAGCCATTTGCGCGCTTCGCTGGCGCTGCCATTGTTCTCCATCATGTCTTGCAGCCACTCGGCGCCGCGCGTCTCGCCTGTGAGGCGTACGGCGGTCAGCGTGTTCTGGTCGACGCGGGCGCGCTTGGAAATATTGCGGCGTGCGTCCTTGTAACTGAGACAGTGCGTATCGTCAGCGAGGTCGAAGCTGGCGTCGAGCGCCGCCATGGCCTCAGCGCCGAGTGCTGCGGTCTGCGCCTTGAGCACCACCACGGGAGTGTCGCGGCCGGCGAGGGTGAGGGTGGCTTGCGCCATGTTTTGGATCTGCGGGCGGAGTGCTTCCATCACCTGCAAGGCATTGGCGTTGCTGCCGACACGGCGCATGGCGACCAGGCCCGTTGCCGCCTGGTATTTCTCGATCTGTACCGCTGCGTGCTTGAGTTCGGGCTGTTTGGAAAAAGGATCGAAGGTCTTGATGGTCAGCGCATTACTGCCCAGGCCGCTCATCGCATTGCTGCCCCAGTGCATCGGCATGAAGGCCTGACCGGCGCGCACGCTCTCGCTCTCACGCAGCTTGAGGATGACTTCGCCACGGCGGCTCTTGACGCGCACCGTGTCGCCATTCTTGAGACCGCGCCGCGCCATGTCGGCAGCGTTCATGTGGATCAGCGGCTCGGCTTCGTGGGCGTAGAGACGGGCCACTGTGCCGGTGCGGCTCATGCCGTGCCACTGGTCGCGCAGCCGCCCTGTGGTCATGCGGATCGGATATTTCGAGTCGGCCTTTTCGGCCGTCTCGCGGTGCTCGGTAACGACGAACCTCGCCTTGCCGGAATCGGTCGGGAAGCGGCCATCCTCATAGAGTCGCGCTTTGCCGGTGTGGGCGCCGGAGGGGAAGGGCCATTGTTGCGGGCCTTGCTGTTCGAGCATGGCGTAGCTGAGGCCGGTGATGTCCAGATCGCGGCCGCGCGTGGATTCACGATGCTCGTTCCAGATCTCCTGCTCGGTGCTGTAGGGGAATAGCTTGGCGGTGTGCGGATTGGCGAGCTTGTTGCCCAGGCGGCGCGCAAAGTCCAGCGCCGCATCCCAGTCATGGCGTGCTTCGCCGGGCGCGGGTACGGCCTGGATGACGCGGCTGATGCGGCGTTCGGAATTGGTCACGGTGCCGGTCTTCTCGCCCCAGCTGGTTGCCGGCAACAGCAGGTCGGCGTAGCGCGCGGTCTCGGTTGTGCGGTAAGCCTCCTGCACGACGACAAAGTCACATTGGCTGAGCGCCTGGCGGATCAGGTTCTGGTCGGGCATCGACTGTGCGGGGTTGGTACAGCTGATCCACACCGCCTTGACCTGGCCTGCCGCCATCGCGTCGAATAGTTCGACGGCGGAGAGGCCGGGCTTCTCGGGCACTTCGGGAATGCCCCAGAGCTGCGCCACTTCGGCGCGATGCTCGGGCTTGGCCAGATCGCGGTGGCCGGAGAGCAGGTTGGCGAGGCCGCCGACTTCGCGCCCGCCCATGGCGTTCGGCTGGCCGGTCAGCGAGAAAGGTCCGGCGCCGGGCTTGCCGATCTGCGCGGTGGCCAGATGCATGTTGATGATTGCGGCGTTGTTGTGGGTGCCGTGGCTCGATTGATTGGTGCCCATACAATACATTGACAGTGTGGCTTTGCTGGCATCGCCGGCGTGGGCGAACCACTCGGCGGCCTTTTCGATGTCCTTCTTGTCGATCCCGCAGATGCCGGCGGCCATCGCCGGCGTGTATTCACGCACGGTTTTGCGCAAGGCCTCGAAGCCCTCGGTGTGGGCCGCGATGTAGTCGGGGCGGATCCAGTCTTCCCACAGCATCACGTGCAGCATGGCGTTGTAGAGCGCGATGTCGGTGCCGGGCAGGATCGCCAGATGCAGGTCGGCTTCGGCGGCGGTATCGGTGCGGCGCGGGTCGACGACGATCAGCTTCATCGCCGGCTTGGCGGCCCGCGCATCCTCGATACGGCGATACAGAATGGGGTGGGCGAAAGCGGTATTGCTGCCTGCGATGAACAGGGTGTCGGCGTGCTGGATGTCCTCGTAGCAGGCGGGTGGCGCGTCGGCACCGAGGCTCAGCTTGTAGCCAGCCACCGCACTGCTCATGCACAGGCGTGAATTGGTATCGACATTGTTGGTGCCGATCAGGCCCTTGGCCAGTTTGTTGAAGACGTAGTAATCCTCGGTCAGTAGCTGGCCGGAGATATAGAAGGCGACGGCGTCCGGCCCGTGCTCGCGGATCACGCTGGCGAAGCGTTCGGCGGCGTGATCGAGCGCGGTATGCCAGTCGCAGCGCTGGCGGGGCTGCTCGCGCTGCTTGCGCAGTTCGGGGTATAGCGCACGGACGGCCAGTGAATCTTCTGTCATCGTCAGATGCAGGGTCGAACCCTTGCTGCACAGGCGGCCGAAGTTGGCGGGGTGCTCGGGGTCGCCGCGCACGCCGCTGATCTGCTTGCCGTCGTGCTCGATGATGACGCCGCAGCCAACGCCGCAATAGCAGCAGGTGGAGCGCGTCTCCAGGCGGGGCGTTGTGGGGGTGTGGGGTGTGTCAGCCATGGTCTCTCATTCGTGGCAGCCGTTGCGGCTGCCTCAGAGAGGCGCGAACGGCGTGCAGGTGGACGATTGGCAAGCTTTGCCAGACTCTGCGGAGACGCCGTTGCCCCGGTGCAGAGTTGATGGAGGGTTTCAAGCAATTTACATGCCGCAGTGACTTGTTCGCGGCGTGTCAACAAGTGCTGTTTTAACAAGGGCTTGAGCCTGCGCAGCTGAGGCAAGGCGTGGGCCTTGTATCGTGGCTGTGCGCAGACAAGGTGTTTTGCACTGCTATGGCGCCGAGCGCTGCGTGATGCCCAACACCGACTAGCCCTTCAATAGCTATCGTTTTTATAGCCTGAGCGGCGTTCCGCTAGGTCGAAGGGCGCGCTAGCATTCGCTTACTGATCAGATTTTTTACGAAGGGGAGTACCAGATGGACATCGATATCGGCATCAAGAAAACCGACCGCGCCAAGATTGCAGAGGGTTTGTCGCATCTGCTGGCCGACACCTACACGCTCTACCTCAAGACCCACAACTTCCACTGGAACGTGACCGGGCCGATGTTCAACACCCTGCATGTGATGTTCATGACGCAGTACACCGAGCTGTCGCTGGCGGTGGATCTGATCGCCGAGCGCATTCGCTCGCTGGGGCATTACGCGCCGGGTTCTTACAGCGATTTCGCCAAGCTCTCGTCGATCAAGGATGCCGAGGGTACGCCCAAGGCGGTCGAGATGATCAAGCAGCTGGTGGCCGGCCAGGAAGCCGTTGTGCGCACTGCACGTTCGATTTTCCCGGCGGCGGAGAAGGCCGGCGACGAAGCCACCGCCGATCTGCTCACCCAGCGCATCCAGCTGCACGAGAAAACCGCGTGGATGCTGCGTAGCCTGCTCGAAGACTAAAACAGGCTCAGCGTAGCGCCGCCCGCGACTTCAAACATCGCGCTGCGGCGCTCGCCCGCCTGCAAGGTGTCGACGCGCAGCCACAGCGCTTGCGCCGAAGGATTGTGCACGTGGCGGCAGTCGGCGGTAAATTGCAGGCGTTGCAGGCAGGCCAGGTAATCGACGATCTCGATATTGCTGGCGTACCAGATCTCCGCGTGGCCGCTGGCTTGCTGCGCGAAGCGCTCGATCAGCGACCAGTTGCCGTCGCGTTCGAAGTCGAAGCTGTGGCCCCACACATAGAACAGATCCAGATACTGGGATTTGTCGCGGGCGAGGAATTCCTGACCCAGCTCCAGCAAACCCTCGTTGTGGTGACAGCTCGGTTGCCATTCAAATAATTGTTGCGGCAGCTCGAAGCTGCGCGTCGCCCCCGTGGTACGCGCATAGGCAAAGCCCAGAGCCGGCAGCAGGGCGTGCAGGCGCTGATCGTGCTTGCCATTGGGGTAGGCGAAGCCGCGCACGGCGCGGCCCAGCAGGTCTTCAAGGCGGCGGCGGTCATCAAACAGCTGCTGTACCAGCAACTCGGGCGGGCAGCGCGTCAGGGTCGGATGGGTCAGCGAATGCGCGGCCACTTCATGACCGGCATACAGATCGGCCAGTTCATGCGCGTCGATGCGGTGATCGCGGCCGAACTTGGCGCCGTTGAGGTTGAAGCTGGCTTTCAGCCCATGGCGGTTGAACAGCTCGACGAGGCGACGGTCTTCGATCTTGCCGTCGTCGTAGCTGAAGGTGAGCGCCTTGTGGCGGCCGCCGGGAAAGCAGTGGTGGATGTGTTCGAGTTGTGCGTGCATGGCGTCAGCATTCTCGCACGGCGCGCATGCTGCGTCCTGATCACAAATGCTGATCAGCTGAGTTTGCTCAAACCTTGCAGGTAGGCCTTGACCAGGTTGTCGGCGAGCGCCATCAGATCGAATCGTTCGGGGGCCATCAGCCAGTGGAAACAGCAGCCATCGAAGATCGCGAACAGGCCCAGCGCGGCCATGCGCGTATCGGTGCTGGCCGGTAATTGCCCGCAGGCAACGGCTGCGCGGAAGTCCTGCTCGGTCTGGTCCAGACAGCTCTCGCGCTGGGTGACGAAGTGCAGGCGCGTGGCCTCGGTTGCCGGCACGTACTCGCATTTGAGGAGCAGGATTTCCATCAGGTCACGCGTTTGCTTCTCATTGACCACGCGTTGCATGACGTCCAGCATCTTGTGCTCCAGGCGTGCCAGCGGGTCTTCGGCATAGCGCTGGTCGAGCTCGTCCATGGCCGCGTCGATAGGCAGGCAGACGCGGTCCCAGAGCGCGGCCAGCAAGTCGGTCTTGTTCTCGAAGTGCCAATACACCGCCCCACGTGTCACGCCTGCCGCGCAGGCAATCTCCTGCAGCGAGGTATTCGATACGCCACATTCGCTGAACACGTGCTGAGCAGCATCGAGTAGCTGATTACGTGTAGCGAGGGCTTCTTCTTTGGTTTTACGGGCCATGTTGTGTCTCCTGCCGGCAGGGTCTTGAATCCGTACGGGCAGTGTGGATTATAGGCGCGGCTTGACATACATACAAGAATGTATGTTAAATGTTACAAAGCAGCACAATTGTTGTCAGATGACCGTGCACTCCTGCACGTCATTTGCCGCTAATCAAAATGCTGCAAGATGTCTTGATCTCACCGCATATCGCCTCGACTGGAGAAGCCTGCAATGATTGCTCGTCAAATGAAACCGGCCTTGCTCTGTATAACCGTGATTGCCAGCCTGGCCGCTTGCTCGAAAGCTCCGCAGGCGCCAGGAGCTGGCATGGGCAACATGCCGCCGCTGCAGGTTGGCGCGGTCACCGTGCAGCCGCAGCGCGTGCCGGTCAGCTTTGAATACACCGGCCAGACCGTCGGTTCGCGCGAGGTGGAAGTGCGCGCCCGCGTCGGCGGCATTCTTGAAAAGCGCCTGTACACCGAGGGCGCTTTCGTCAAGGCCGGTCAGACCCTGTTTGAACTCGATCCCAAGCCGCTGCAGGCCCAGGTTGCTGCGGCGGAGGCCGATGTGGCCACTTCCGAGGCTCGCCTGGCCCAGGCCAGCCGCGAAGCGGCGCGTCTGAAGCCGCTGATCGCCGACAAGGCGGTGAGCCAGCAGGACTACGACAACGCCGTCTCCAATGAGCAGATTGCCGTTGCGACGCTAAAGTCTTCCAAGGCGCGTCTGCAGCAAGTGCAGCTGGACCTCGGTTACACCAAGGTCACGGCGCCGGTCTCCGGTTGGTCCGGTCGTGGCCTCAAGTCCGAGGGCAGCCTGGTGACGACCACCGACAGCCTGCTGACCACTCTGGTGCAGCTCAATCCGCTGTATGTGAGCTTCGGTCCTTCGGAGAACGAACAGAACGCGATCAATGCCGATGTGGCGGCCAATCAGCTGGAGCTGCCCAAGGGCGGCGCTTACTCGGTCGAGATCCGCGGCATTGACGGCAAGGTGCTGGCCCAGGGTGGCCGCCTGAACTTCGCAGATAGCCGCGTCAGCAACCAGACCGGTACGGTCGAGATGCGTGCCGAAGTGCCGAATGCCGACAACAAGCTCAAGGCCGGCCAGTTCGTGCGTGTCGCCTTGCAAGGTGCAGTGCGTCCGGCAGCGCTGGTGGTGCCGCAAGGCGCCGTGCTCGAAGGCCCGCAAGGCAAGATGGTGATGGTGGTGGTGCCCGGCAAGGATGGCGCGCCGACCAGCTTTGCGCCGCGCCCGATCGAAGTGGGTGAATGGTCGGTGCTCGGCAAGGGCCCGCTGGCGCGTGTCTGGGTGGTGAAGAAGGGTCTGGTGGCCGGTGATCAGGTGATCATCGACAACCTGACCAAGCTCACCCGCATGCCGCCGGGCGTGCCGGTCGCGCCGGTGTCGCCGGAAGCTTCGGCGGCTGCGCAATCCGCACCTGCAGCCGCACACTGAGGAGGCCACATGTTTTCACGCTTCTTCATAGATCGCCCGATCTTCGCGGCGGTCATCTCGATCTTCATCGCGCTGGCAGGTCTGGCCGCGATCCGCGTGCTGCCGATTGCGCAGTACCCTGAAATTGCTCCGCCCGTGGTGCAGGTGACCACGGTTTATCCGGGCGCTTCGGCCGAGGTGCTGGAGCAGACGGTGGCAGCTCCGCTCGAAAACCAGATCAATGGTGTCGAGCACATGATGTACCTGTCCTCGACTTCGGCCTCCAATGGCGCGGTGACCATCACCGTGACCTTCGAGATCGGTACCGATATCGACCAGGCTGCGCTCAACGTCAATAACCGCGTCAAGCAGGTCGAATCGCGCCTGCCTGAAGAGGTGCGGCGTCAGGGTGTGGTGGTCGAGAAGGGCTCGTCGAGCTTCCTGCAGGTGATCGCCTTCTACTCACCGGACGAGCGCTTTGACGACTTCTACACCAGCAACTACGTCACGCTGAATGTGCTGGACCGCCTCAAGCGCATTCCGGGCACCACCAATGTGCAGATCTTTGGCGCCAAAGACTATGCAATGCGCATCTGGATCAAGCCTGATCGCATGGCGCAGCTGGGCATCACGGTGGCCGAGCTGACGGCCGCGCTGAATTCACAGAACGCGCAGTTCGCGCCGGGCAAGATCGGCCAGACGCCGGCTGGCGATGGCCAGGAACTGGTCTACACGATCACCGCGCAAGGCCGCCTGCCGGATGCCAAGTCTTTTGAGGACATCATCGTCCGCTCGCAGGGCAATGGCAGCAAGGTGCGCCTGAAGGACGTGGCGCGCGTCGAGCTGGGCGCCAAGGACTATGACTTCATTGGTCGCGTCAATGGCAAACCCTCGACCCTGGTCGGTATCTTCCTGCAGCCCGGTGCCAATGCGCTGGGTGTGGCCGAAGACGTGAACAAGACCATGAAGGAGTTGTCGGCCAAGTTCCCCGAGGGCCTGACCCACAAGGTGGCGTATGACACCACACGCTTCGTCAAGGTGTCGATCCACGAAGTGGTCAAGACCCTCTGCGAAGCCATGGTGCTGGTCTTCCTGGTGGTCTTCCTGTTCCTGCAGAACTGGCGCGCCACGCTGATCCCTATCCTCGCGGTGCCGGTGTCGCTGTTGGGCACCTTCGCCGGGATGATCATGCTCGGCTACTCGATCAATACCCTGACCCTGTTCGGCATGGTGCTGGCCATCGGTATCGTCGTTGATGATGCCATCGTGGTGCTCGAAAACGTCGAGCGCATCATGCACGAAGAGCATCTGGATGCGCGCAAGGCGGCGATCAAGGCCATGCACGAGGTGACCGGTCCGGTCATCGCGATTGTGCTGGTGCTGGTCTCGGTGTTCGTGCCGATCGCCTTCCTCGGCGGGCTGACCGGTGAATTGTTCCGCCAGTTTGCGGTGACCATCGCCATTGCGGTGAGCATCTCCGGTCTGGTCGCGCTGACCCTCACGCCGGCGCTGTGCGTGCTGATCCTGCGCAGCGAGCACAAGGCCGACAATCGCTTCTTCCAGGCCTTCAACAATTTCTTTGATCGTCTCACGCGTCGCTACACCCGCGTGGTCGGTGGCCTGGCGCGGCGTGCCGTGCTGGGGGTCGTGCTGTTCCTGTGCATGATCGGCCTGACCGCCAAGCTGTGGGTTGCTACGCCTGGTTCGCTGGTGCCGGATGAGGATCAGGGCTGGTTCATCTCCTCGGTGTTCCTGCCGGACGGCGCCTCTCTGCAGCGCACCGACAAGGTCGTGCAGCAAGTCACCGAGATCATCAAGTCCAACGACGCCAATCAGGACGTGATGGCCTTTACCGGTTTCGACTTCCTGGGTGGCAGTTACAAGAACTCGGCCGCGACCATTTTCGTGATCCAGAAGCCTTGGGAGGAACGCAAGCTGCCGACCCAGGCGCTGGTCGGCGAGGTTTATGCCAAAACTGCTGGCTTGCGCGATGCCGTGGTGCTGGCCTTCAATCCGCCGGCGATCTTTGGTCTGGGGCAGGCCGGTGGCTTCGAGTTCTACATCCAGAACCGTGGCGAAGGTGGTCCCAAGCGCATGGCCGAAGTCACGCAAGCCTTCATGGCGCGCGCGGCACAGGACAAAACCCTGGCCTATGTGCAGACCTTGTGGCGCGCGCAGACACCGCAGCTCTACATCGATGTCGATCGTGAGCGTGCCGTGGCCCTGGGTGTGTCGCTCAGCGATGCGTTCAACACCTTGTCGGCAACCCTCGGCTCCTACTACGTGAATGACTTCAACAAGTATGGCCGTACCTGGCAGGTGATCATGTCGGCGGACACGCAGTACCGCATGAAGCCCGACGACATCGGTCGCATCTATGTGAAGTCCAGCAGTGGCAGCATGATTCCGCTGTCGGCCTTCACCACGGTCAAGTACAGCTCGGGCCCGGACACGCTGGACCGCTTCAACAACCTGCCGGCCGTCAAGATGCTTGGCTCGGGCGTGCCGGGCATCAGCTCGGGGCAGGCGATTGCAGCCATCGAGAAGATTGCGGCCGAAGTGCTGCCGCCGGATTTCTCGCTCGACTGGAGTGGTGCCTCGTATCAGGAGAAGCGTGCTTCGGGTGCATCGGGCATGGCGCTGGGCATGGCCGTGATCATGGTGTTCCTGATCCTCTCGGCGCAGTACGAGAAGTGGTCGTTGCCGCTGTCGGTGCTGCTGGCGGTGCCCTTCGGCATCTTCGGTGCGCTGGCTGGGGTGTGGTTGCGCAACTTCGTGTACAGCTTCCTGCCCTTCCCGATTCCACCACTGGCCAATGACGTGTATTTCCAGATCGGTCTGGTCACGCTGATCGGTCTGGCGGCGAAGAACGCGATCCTGATTGTCGAGTTCGCGGTACTCAAGCGGCATGAAGGCATGTCGTCGATTGACGCGGCGATGGAAGCGGCACGTCTGCGCTTCCGCCCGATCGTGATGACCTCGCTGGCCTTCATCCTCGGTGTGGTGCCGCTGGCCTTCTCCTCCGGCGCCGGCGCAGGTGCGCGCCAGTCGGTGGGTACCGGGGTGATGTTCGGCATGATGGCGGCGACCTTCCTGGCCATCTTCTTCGTGCCCCTGTTCTATCGCCTGATCAATGACCTGAGCGGCGACAAAAAACAAGCAGGGCAGAGCACTGCGCGTGACCTCGAAGTGGAGAACAATGATGCTTGATTACAACAAGGCCCGATTCAAACTGGCCAGCCTGGCGCTGCTGACCCTCGCGGCCTGCAGCACCCTGCCGCCCGAGGCCAGCAAGCCGGCACTGGAGCTGCCGACCGTCACCACGGCCAAGAGCGAGGATCTGAACCAGTGGTGGCAGCGCTATCAGGACCCGGCGCTGAACGCGCTGATCGAGCAGTCGCTGCAGTACAACGCCGACATCAAGGCTGCCGTGGCGCGTGTTGATGAAGCGGCCGCACTGCTCTCGTCAGCGCGCAGCAATCTCACGCCGACGGCGGACTTGTCGATCTCCGCCAACCGCAGCCAGGCTTCCGAGAAGGGCGCGGTGGCGCGCCCGGTTGGCACCTATCTGAGCAATACCTTTTCGACAGGCGTCAATCTGTCCTACGAGGTTGATCTGTGGGGCCGCGTGCGCGCCAACAATTCGGCCGCGCTCGGTCAGCTGATCTCCAATCGCGAAGCGCTCAACGCCTTGCGTTCCTCGCTGGCAGCGCAGGTGGCGCGCGCTTATTTCAGCTTGTTGGCCACTGATCGCAAGCTGGCGCTGACCCAGCAGACCTTGCGCACCCGCGAGGAAGCGCTGGCGCTGACGCAGAAGCGGCTGGACGGCGGTACCGCCAACTCGCTGCAACTGCAGCAGGCGCAGAGCGAGCGTGATGCGGTGGCGGCCAATCTGCCGAATCTGATCGCGGCACAAGCGCAGAGCGAGCGCGCCTTGCAGGTGCTGGCCGGTGCTTCGCCGCGTGCCATCATCGAAGCGCCGGTCAAGCGTAGCCAGGCCAGCAGCCTGCCGGACGCACCGGCGGTGCCGGCGGGGTTGAGTTCTGATCTGCTGACGCGTCGCCCCGACATCCGTCAGGCCGAGGCTGATCTTGCTACGGCGCAGGCCAAGGTGAGTGAAGCGCGTGCCCGCTATTACCCGCAACTGGTGCTGACCGGCAATGTCGGTCAGGAGAGCGCCAAGCTCTCCGACCTGTTCTCCGGTCCGGCGCTGATCTGGGCGGTGGGTGCGGCGCTGACGCAGCCAATCTTCGGTCTCCGTGATATTGATGCCCAGGTTGATGCAGCCAAGGCGCGTGGCGTGCAGTCCGAAGCCAATTACGTCAAGACCGTGCAGACCGCGTTCAAGGAAGTGTATGACGCGCTGGGTACCATGCGCGCCGCCAGCGACACCCTGGTCCTGCAGCAGCAGCGCAGCAAGGCCTTGAGCGAGTCCTTGCGTATTGCGCAGCGACGCTATGACGCGGGCGTCTCGCAATATCTCGACGTGCTGGACGCGCAGCGCAGCCTCTATGCGGTTGATAGCGACCGTATCGATGCGCAGGCCAACCGGCTCAATGCCAGCGTGGACCTGTTCCGCGCACTCGGTGGCGGCTGGTAAGCAGCGCGTGGTGTAACGCAGTCACAAACGGGCAGCAATGCCCGTTTGTCATTTCTGGGGGCGTGCCTGGTGGCGTGCATTACGTAGCGCAGCGCCGAGCGCGGAACGCGCCCAGGGCTGCATCAGGGCGGGTGAGTCGAGTGCTTCATCGGGCGCCCGGCAATAGCTCAGCTTGACCAGTTTGCCGCGTGCCGTGTAGCTGAATGCCTCCAGCCCGGCCGCATCGAAGGCGGCGCGGTTCTCTGCATCAACCTTGAGATAGAGCGTGTCCTGCGCAAGCAGCGCGAACATGACTTCGTCGAGGTAGATGCCGGCGCCGCCGAACATGCGCTTGATGCGGATGGCGCCCAGCGGCGCGAAGAGTTCGCGCAGATATTCCTGGTACTCGGCGGACAGCGCCATGGGCCGCTCAGCTGCGGCCCCGCCACAGCGGGAAGTCGATGGCCGGCGTGCGCTTGTCGATCAGATCGCTGAGCAGCTTGGCCGAGCCACAGGAGAGCGTCCAGCCCAGGGTGCCGTGTCCGGTGTTGTAGAACAGGTTCGGCAGCCGCGCGCGACCGATGATCGGCACATTGCTCGGTGTCGCAGGACGCAAGCCCGCCCAGAATTCCGGCTGCCGCGTATCGGCTGCGCCGGGAAAGACGTCTTCGACCCATTGCGTCAGCGCTGCGCAGCGCACCGGATCGAGCTCCAGATTGAAGCCATTGAGTTCAGCCGTGCCGGCAATGCGCAGCTGATCTCCCAGGCGCGAGATGACGATGCGCCGCGATTCGTCCGTGATGCTGGCGGTTGGCGCACGGGCGCTATCGCGCACCGGTACGGTGGCCGAATAGCCTTTGACCGGGTAAATCGGCAGGCGCTCGCCGGTCGTCTTCACCAGCGCTTGGCTGTAGCTGCCTGCGCAGATGACGTAAGCATCGGCAACGAAAGCTTCCGCCGCGCCGCGCTCGTCATGCAGCTGCAACCGGGTGATGCCCTTGGCGTCGTGCTGCAGGGCATCGACCGTGGTGTTGTAGCGGAACTCGACGCCCTCGGCTTGGGCCAGGGCGGCCAAGCGCACGCTGAACAAATGGGCATCGCCGCTTTCGTCGTCGTCGCCCAGCATGGCGCCGCTCAGGCGGCTGCCGATATGGCTCAGCGAAGGTTCGTAAGCCAGGCATTGCTCGGGCGTCAGCATGCGTGAGCCGATGCCCAGCCCTTGCAGGATGCGGTGCTGCGACTGGCCATGCGAGAGCTCGCCAGGGGTGAAATAAAGATGCAGGATGCCGCGTTGCAGCTGGGTGTACTCGATCTGCGTCTCGCTGCGCAGCGCTTGCAGCATCTTGCCGCTGTAGGCGGCCAGATTGCCGATGGCCTGGGTGTTGCGCCGCGTCGGCGCGGGCAGGCACTCGGCAAGGAACTCCAGGCCCCAGCGCCAGCGTGCTGCTTCGGCGGGCAGGCGGAACAGCAGGGGGGCATCACGACGGCCCAGCCAGCGCAGGATGGTCAGCGGGGCGCCGGGGTTGGCCCAGGGTTCGGGGTGGCTGATTGACACCTGGCCGCCGTTGGCAAAGCTGGTTTCCAGTGCGGCTTCGGCCCGGCGTTCGATGACTGTGACACGATGACCTGCGCGGCGCAGATACCAGGCCGAGGTGATGCCGGTGATGCCGGCACCGATGATCGCGATATGCATGGGGAGGCTACCTCAAGCGCGGGCGTGGATATTTCTGTGCCCGCATGGTGCAAGTTTCCTGCAAAGCGCGGCATCTGACAAATACGGAATAAGGGGCAGGGCGCACCTGCGCAGCAAAAAAGCAGGGATAATTGATGCTCAGCAACAATTGATCAAAGACATCCGCTATGAGTCGAGTCACCCTTACCCAGTTCCTGATTGAACAGCAGCGCAACGAAAACCATATTCCCGCCGATCTGCGCCTGCTCATCGAAGTGGTGGCGCGCGCGGTCAAGACCATCAGTGTGCACGTGGGCAAGGGCGCGGTCGCCGGCGTGCTGGGCAGCGCGGAAACTGAAAACGTGCAGGGCGAGGTGCAGAAGAAGCTCGACGTGATCGCCAATGAACTGCTGCTGCACGCCAACGAATGGGGCGGCCACCTGGCGGCGATGGCTTCCGAGGAGCTCGAAGGCCCCTCGCTGATTCCCAATCGCTACCCCAAGGGTGAATATCTGCTGGTGTTCGATCCGCTCGATGGCTCTTCGAATATCGACGTCAATATCTCGGTCGGCACCATTTTCTCGGTGCTGCGCTGTCCGGAAGGCGTGGTTGATCCGACCGCCGAGGCCTTCCTGCAGCCGGGCCGCACGCAAGTGGCGGCTGGCTACGCGGTGTATGGTCCGTCGACCATGCTGGTGCTCACTGTCGGGACCGGCACGCATGGCTTCACGCTGGATCGCGAATTCGGCGCCTGGGTGCTGACCCAGCCGGACATGCAGATTCCGCCGGATACGCGCGAGTTCTCGATCAATGCCTCGCGTGCCCGGCTGTGGGAAGCGCCGGTTGCGCGCTACATCAGCGAGCTGCAAGCGGGCACTGAAGGGCCGCGTGGGCAGGACTTCAATATGCGCTGGGTGGCCTCGATGGTCGCCGACGTGCACCGCATCATGACCCGCGGCGGCATCTTCCTGTATCCGCTCGATGAGCGTAACCGCAAGAATGGCGGCCATCTGCGCCTGCTCTACGAAGCCAATCCGATGTCCTTCCTGGTCGAACAGGCCGGCGGTGTGGCATCCACCGGGCGCGAGCGTGTGCTCGATCTGCAGCCGACGGGTCTGCACCAGCGCGTGCCGGTCATCCTCGGTTCGCGCAACGAGGTCGAGCGCGTCGTGGCCTATCACCGCGAAGCGCTCTGAGTTTCACTGTCTTCATTTCGGGGCGAATCACGCATGGCAAATCCGGCAATCGCGATTCTGGCAGGGGGCTGCTTCTGGTGTCTCGAAGCTGTCTATGAAGAGGTGCGCGGCGTCAGCGCAGTCGTCTCCGGCTACATCGGCGGCGAGCTGCCCGACCCGGATTACGAGGCGATCTGCACCGGCCGCACCGGGCATGCCGAGGCCGTACGCCTGAGCTTCGACCCGGATGTGGTCAGCTATCGCGAGCTGCTCGAAGTCTTTTTCGCCATTCACGATCCGACCCAGCTCAATCGGCAGGGCAACGATGTCGGCACGCAGTACCGCTCGGCCATTTTCTGGCTCGACGAGGCGCAGCGCGATACAGCGCAGGGCGTCATCGACGAGCTGACGGTTGGTCGTGTATTTGCTGCGCCGATCGTTACCGAGCTGGTCGCCGCGCCGCACTTCTACCCGGCTGAGGCCTATCACCAGCATTACTATGCGCAGCATCCGATGCAGTCCTACTGCGCCTATGTGGTGGCGCCCAAGCTCGACAAATTCCGCAAGACCCTCGCGCGTCTGCGCAAACCCCAGCCATGACTGATCCGCAGGCGATGGATTTTGCCCGCCGCTTCGGCGGCGTTGCCCGTCTGCATGGCGATGCCGCCTTGCAGGCATTCCAGCATGCACGGGTGTGCGTGGTCGGGGTGGGCGGGGTCGGCTCCTGGGTCGTCGAAGCGCTGGCGCGCAATGCGGTCGGGCAGCTGACCCTGATCGATCTGGACATGATTGCCGAGTCCAATACCAACCGCCAGCTGCATGCCCTGGGTGATGCCTGGGGCCGTGCCAAGGTCGATGCGATGCGCGAGCGCGTGCTGGCCATCAATCCAGGCTGCGCAGTGCACTGCGTCGAAGACTTTGTGAGCGAAGACAATCTCTATGCGCTGCTTGCCGGCCATCACGCGGTGGTCGATGCCATCGACAATGTGCGCGTCAAAGCAGCGATGGCTGCGTACTGCAAGGCGCAGAACCAGTATCTGGTGATGTGTGGCAGCGCAGGCGGCAAGAAGGATCCGACGCGTCTGTGCGTCGATGATTTGTCGCGCACCGAGCAAGACCCGCTGCTCGCCAAGGTGCGCTCGCGCCTGCGCAAGGACTACGCCTTTCCGCGCGATGTGCGGCGCAAGTTCGGCATCGAGGCCGTGTATTCCACCGAGCCGGTGCAGCAGCCCGATGTCTGTAGCAGCGAAGCGGGCGCCGGTCCCCAGGGCTTGTCGTGTGCGGGCTATGGTTCGGATGTCTGCGTTACTGCAACGGCGGGCTTGTTCGCTGCTGCGCGCGTACTGGCCGCACTCAGCCAAATCAACCAAAGCGTGGAGCGTGTATGAGTCGTGCCATCATCTTGTTTGCCCACGGCGCCCGCGATCCGGAATGGGCGCGTCCGCTTGAGCGCCTGGCGCTCGCGGTGCGTACGGCCAGCCCACAAGACTGGGTGCTGACAGCCTTTCTGGAGTTCATGGCGCCGGACCTCGCTGCCGCTGCCGATGCGGCCGTGGCTGCGGGTGCGCGTGAGTTGATCGTGGTGCCGGTGTTCCTGGCGCAAGGCGGTCATGTGCGTCGTGATCTGCCACGCATGCTCGAAGAGATTGCTGCGCGCTATCCTGCCGTGCAGATCGAGTTGCGTGCTGCGCTGGGCGAGTCGCAAGTGGTCATCGATGCGATGGCGCAGGCCGTGCTGAGCACCGCATAACACAAAACTCCGGCGTCTGCCTTGCGTTGGCGCGCCATGCAGCGTGTCGTCATGGCGTACAATTAAAGCCTTTCCGACCGCTGCCGATAACCTTGTCTGGGCCCGCCAAGGCGGATGACAGACAACATACAGCAAGAACACTCAGGAGATGCTTTCATGGCCAAGGGCGATATTGTTCAGCTCAAGTTTGAAGACTTCAAGGACCCCTCCACGGGTGCCCGCGTCACGCGCCTGACGCCGACTGACGTCACGTGTCACCGCAATTATTTCTATCAGAAGTGCTTCACCAACGATGGCAGCAAGCTGCTCTTTGGCGGCCTGTTCGACAACGACAGCTGGAACGCCTACCTGCTGGACCTGAACACGCAAACGGCGCGTCAGCTCACCGACGGCAAGGGCAAGGTCGATAACACGTTCGGCAACTTCCTCTCGCCGGACGACAAGTACCTCTATTACGTCAAGGGCGGTCGCGAGCTGCGTCGCGTCGCACTCGACTCGCTCGAAGAGCAAGTTCTCTACACCGTGCCGCAAGGCTACAAGGGCTACGGCACCTGGGTGTCCAACTCGGCCTGTACCAAGCTGGTCGGCATCGAAGTGGTCGAAGGCGACCTGCTGCCGCTCAAGACCTGGGAAGAGTTCGCAGTTCAGTACCACAACAAGCCGCGCTGCCGTCTCGTCGTGATCGACATCGCCACGGGTACCAGCAAGGTCATCTTTGAACAAGCCAAGTGGATGGGTCACCCGCTGTATCGTCCCTTCGATGATCACACCGTTGCGTTCTGCCACGAAGGTCCGCATGACCTCGTTGATGCACGCATGTGGTTTGTCGATGAAGATGGCCAGAACGTACGCAAGGTCAAGGACCACGAGCCGGGCGAGAGCTGCACGCACGAGTTCTTCGTGCCGGACGGTTCGAAGATGATGTACGTCTCCTACAAGAAGGGCAGCACGGATCGCTGGATCTGCGTGGCTGATCCGGTCACCCTCGAGAATGAAGCCATTCTCACCATGCCGGCGTGCTCGCATCTCTACAGCAATTACGACGGCAGCCTGGCAGTGGGCGACGGCTGCGATACGCCGCCGGATGTTGCAGATACCGCCTCGCACACCCACGAGAACGATCCCTTCCTGTACCTCTTCGATCTGAAGAACAAGACGACCACCAAGATCTGCGAACACCGCACATCCTGGAAGGTGTACCGCGAAGATCGCCAGGTCACCCATCCGCATCCGTCTTTCACGCCGGACGACAAGCGCGTGTTGTTTACGTCTGACTTTGAAGGCGAGCCGGCGCTGTATCTGGCAGATTTGCCCGCCTGATTAAGTATTTAGCCCGCTTTTCAGCATCTAAAAGGCCGCGCAAGCGGCCTTTTGTTTTTATTGCAATTTCATTATGAAAATTGCTGTGATGCACAAGTCTGACGGCTGTTGCGTGAATGCAACAAAGAGTCTTTCTTCCGGCGACAAAAGGTAGTTCGGTCTTGCTGGAAGCTTGTCCGCTTTGCAAGAATGCGACACAACTTCTCGAATTAGTAGAGAGGTAAGGCGGGCAGGCAGCACAACGCACCTCCCGGTCTTCAATCATGAGGAGAAATTCAATGCAGAAGAAACTCATCGCCGTGGCCGTTGCCGGCCTGCTGTCTGGCGCCGCTTTCGCACAAACTTCCGTCACCATCGGCGGTAAGGTTGACGTGGGTTACCAATTCGCAAAGACGGTCAATGCTGACGTCAATGGCGGCGCACAAGGTGGCGGCACCAACGAAACGATG
The DNA here is from genome assembly GCF_039631295.1 of Uliginosibacterium sediminicola. Taxonomy (NCBI): domain Bacteria; kingdom Pseudomonadati; phylum Pseudomonadota; class Betaproteobacteria; order Rhodocyclales; family Zoogloeaceae; genus Uliginosibacterium; species Uliginosibacterium sediminicola. Next base: position 118,830 of record NZ_JBDIVE010000009.1, read on the forward strand.
ACCGACGGTTCGGCGACCTCTTCCCGCGTCACCTTCGTTGCCAAGGAAGATCTGGGTTCGGGCATGTCCGCTGAAGTCAATATGGACCTGCGTTTCTCGGGTGGTTACGAGCAAGGCAAGACCGGTCTGACGACCTCCGACAAGCGCCTGCTGATCCTGCGCTCGCCGATCCTCAATGCATACTGGGGTGTGGGCAATCTGGGTGGTCAGTACTACTTCGGCGTGACCGAAAAGCCCTACATGATCGCTCCGAAGGATCTGGAAATCGTCAAGTTCGGCGTCTCGCAACTGCGTGAATCCTCGCTGACCAGCCGCAACACCACGCTGTTTACCAACCCGATCACGGTTGGCCCGGTGACCGCGCTGTTCCACACATCCTACGCGATTGGTGATGGCCGCACCTCTGGCCTCAACAACGTTTCCAGCGTCAGCGCTGGTGACGTCCGCGCTGCCGGTCTGGAACTGAAGATTGGTGAAATGTTCAGCCTGGGTTCGGATTACAACCAACGCCAAAGCACGACTACTGCCGCTGCCACCCGCAATGGCATGATCTTCACGCACACCTTCGTGAATGTGAAGCCGCTGACCGGCCTCAAGCTGGCTGCTTCGTTCAATACCTACCGTGGTTACAACTCGGTTGAAGGCGGCGCCTTCCAGGAAAAGAACACCAACTTCGTTGCTGCTTACAACCTGAACAGCAAGCTGGAACTGGGTCTGGCGATTTCGCACCTGAACGACCTGGGTGCTAACCGCAACAGCGGTAAGGCCTGGATGGCAGGCGCTTCGTACTTCCTGACGAAGAACACCTTCGTGTATGTCGCTCGCAGCAAGACCGATTTCGAGCGCAACCAAGGCACGATCTCCGGCGCCAAGTACGATGGTACCGCTGCTGGTTTCATCAGCACGATCAGCAAGTCGGACGCAGCTCTGACCCGCGTTGGTATCGTCAAGGAATTCTGATCTTTCGCAAGAGAGAACAGATTCATGGAGCGGCCCTTTCGAGGGCCGCTTTTTGTTTGTCTGCGTGCATTACGATGGCGTGCATATGAGCACGAACAAGCCCCCCAATATTTTTGCCGCGCCGCCACCCTCTGGGGTGGATCTGTACTTTCGGCGTGCTTTAAGCGCTGCACAGGCCGGGCGTTATGCCGAGGCTGAAAGCCTGTGCCGGCTGGTGCTGCAGCAGCAACCGCAGCATTTCGAGGCGCTTCATCTGTGTGGGCTGGTGCAGCATCTGTCCGGGCGCCAGGCGGAAGCTTTGCGTGCACTGGATCGCGCACTGCTGGTGCAGCCGCGTTCCGCCAAAGCACTTAACAATCGTGGTGTGGTGTTGCACGGCTTGGGACGTTCCGCTGAAGCGCTGCAGGCGCATGACGCAGCTCTTGTGCAACAGCCTGCTTATGTAGATGCGATGCTCAATCGCGGTGTGGCCTTGAAGGCGCTTGGCCGGCTGGACGAAGCCATTGCCGCCTATGAACAGGCGCTGGCGCTGGATCCGCGCATGGCGGATGGCTGGAGCAATCTCGGGGTGATCCTGCAGGATCAGCGGCGCTTTGAAGCCGCCCTGGAGGCGTATGCGCGAGCGATCGTACTGGCGCCCGAGTATGCCGATGCACATTGGAACGAGGCGCGCTGCCGCTTGTTACTGGGCGATTACGCGCTGGGCTGGGATAAATATGAATGGCGCTGGCGGCGCGCGAGTTTCGCTCGCCAGCACCGCGACTTCACGCAGCCGCGCTGGCAAGGCGAGGATCTGGCCGGACGGACGATTTTGCTGCACGCCGAACAAGGGCTGGGCGACAGTTTGCAATGTCTGCGCTACCTGCCTTTGCTTGCAGCACGGGGTGGGCGAGTACTACTGGAAGTCCAGGCGCCCCTGGTTTCTTTGTTGAAAGACTTTCCCGGTGTCGAGGCCGTGTTTGCGCGTGGAGCCGCCTTAGCGGCTTTTGATCTGCATTGCCCTCTACTGAGCTTGCCGCATGTATTCGCGACGCGGCTCGATACGATTCCGCCCAATGTCCGGCCCGCTGCGCCGGATGCTCAGCGCGTTGCTGCCTGGGGTGCACGCCTGGGTCCGAAGCGCGGCACTCTGCGCGTTGGATTGGTGTGGTCGGGTAATCCTGCGCAGCAGGACAATCATTTGCGCTCATTGGCGCTGAGGGATTTGCTGCGGATTACTGCACCGGAAATCGAATGCATCAGCCTGCAAAAGGAATTGCGCAGCGATGAGGAGCGCGCCTTGGTGGCCGATGGGACAATTCGCCATTTTGGCGAGGATCTGGCTGATTTCGCAGAGACGGCGGCCTTGATGACGCAGGTCGATCTGGTGATTTCCGTGTGCACCTCGGTCGCCCATCTGGCAGGCGTCATGGAGCGCCCTGTCTGGGTATTACTGCAGTATGCGCATGACTGGCGCTGGCTGCTTGAGCGCGAGGACAGCCCCTGGTATCCCACGGCGCGACTGTTCCGCCAGAACCGACAGGGCGATTGGGCGGGGCTGATTGACGAGCAGCTGATGCCGGCTTTGCGTCAGCACATTGAGGGAGTTTCCCATGCATGAGGCGTACGCCGTGCTTGAAAAGAAGCTCCGCCGCACACTCAAACAGCAGCCCGGGCACGTCGAATCCACGCTTGAGCTCAGCCACCTGCTGGCTGAGCGGGGCGAGCTGGCCGAAGCATTGAAATTGCTGCGGCGTGCCGCCTTGATGCATCCCCAAGCTTTACGTGTCCAGTGCGCCTTGGGTTCGCTGGCTTTGACGGCGGGTGAAACCGAACAGGCGATGCAGGCATTTCGCCGCGCCAGTCTGCTGCAGCCGGATAGCGCTGAAATCCAGTTCTATATGGCCAATACCCTGGCCGCACAGGCGGCGCCGCTGGAGGAGGTGTTGGCTGCGTATGCGCTGGCCAGGGCGAAAGATCCGGATTTCCAGCCCGCTTATTTGGCAACGGCCGCTTTGCTGCGTGTGGTGAGGCGCTATGCGGAGGCGCTGGCGATCTTGAATGCGGCGAGCACACGACATGTGCCTTCCGCTGAGTTGCTGCGTAATCGTGCGATTACGCGCATGGCTTTGGAGGATTACAGCGGTGCTTTGGCGGATCTCGATGCAGCGGTCTCAGCCGAACCTGCGCACCCCGATGGGCATAATTTCCGTGGCAATGCCTTGCAAAAGTTGGGTCGCTTTGACGATGCGCTAGCCAGCTTCCAGCTGGCGCAGATCCTCAGCCCGGATTACGCCAGTGCGCACTGGAACGAGGCGCTGTGCCGTTTGAGTATGGGCGACTGGTCGCGTGAAACCTGGCACAAATATGAATGGGGCTGGCAGCTTGGTGAGCGCCACCCGCAGCGTTCGTTTGTGCAAGCGCGATGGACAGGGGAGCAGTGCCTGGCCGGTAAACGGATCTTGCTGCACGACGAGCAGGGTCTGGGCGATACCTTGCAGTTCAGCCGTTTTGCGCTGTCTGTGGCGCAGCTCGGGGCAGAGGTCATTCTGCACGTGCAGCCGGCCTTGAAGAGCTTGCTGCAAAGCCTGCCTGGACTTGCTGCGGTGATTGCCGAGGGGGAGGCGATTCCGCCATTTGATTACCATTGTCCGTTGCTGAGCTTGCCCGGTGCGCTGGGCAACCATGCGGGCAATATTCCTGTACCGGCTGAGGCCTTGGCGCCAGATCAGGCCAGTCGTGACAAATGGCAAGCGCGCATTGCTGGGCTGTCACCGAGTTTGCCCGGCCTGCGCGTCGGGGTCGTTTGGTCCGGCAACGTCGCACAAGGGGACAACCATAAGCGTTCCTTGCCTTTGGCAAGCATGTTGGCGATGCGCGTACCTGGTGTGTCCTTTGTCAGCTTGCAGCAGCAGGCGAGTGAAGCGGAATTGGCGATGCTGGCGCAAGCCGGGGTGCCGCATTTCGGTGCCGAGCTGGAGAGCTTCGCGGATACGGCAGCGCTGATTACGCAGATGCACCTGGTGATCTCGGTCTGCACTTCGGTCGCACATCTGGCCGGAGCGATGGCGGCGCCATGTTGGGTGCTGCTGGCGCGGCCGCATTGCTGGCGCTGGTTGAACGACGCAGAGACAACACCGTGGTACCCCTCGGTACGCCTGTTCAGGCAGCTGCAGCCAGGCGTTTGGGATGATGTGGCGGTCGCAGTGCGGGCTGCGCTGGCCTTGCAGTCAGCGCCAGCTTGACCGGGACGCTCAGGGCGCAAATTCTACCTGCAGGGCGTCGCGGATGCGTGCGACGACGCCGGCCCAGTCACCGGGGGCTTGCTGCCGGAATAGACGGGCGCCGGGGTACCAGGGGCTGTCTTCACGTTTCAGCTGCCAGCGCCAGTCCGGCGCAAATGAGAGCATCAGCCAGAGCTTTTTGCCGAGGGCGCCGGCCAGGTGGGCGACGAAGGTATCTGTGCTGATCACCACGTCACATAGCGCTGCCAGTGCAGCATTGTCGGCGAAATCGTCGATCTGCTCCCCGAAGACCAGAATCTCTGGATGTGCGGCAAGAATGGGTTGATCGATCTCGCGGATGTCGCGTTGCAGGCACACGAAACTGAACTGCCCGACAAGGGCAGGTAGTAACTGTTCCAAGCGCATCGAGCGCTGTCGGTCATTGGGGTAATGCGGATTGCCCGACCAGGTCAGGCCGATAATGGGTTTGCCCTGAGGCAGGCGTGCGCGCCAATGTTTCAGTCGATCATGTGTGGCTGAAAGATAGGGTGTGCATCCCGGAATGCTGGGCTGAAGGGCTTGTAAGGCCAGTGGCAAGCTCATCAGTGGGCATTGCAAGTCATGCTCGGGCAGGGGGGCGTCGCTTGCATGTAGTACGACGTTCTCTATTTGGGCTAGCAAACCGTGCAGCTTGCGTGTGACGCTGAAGGTGATGCTTGCTGCGCCTTGCTTTGTGAGTAATGGCAGATAGCGACAGAACTGCAGTGTATCGCCCAGGCCCTGTTCGGCATGGACCAGCAAACGGCGCCCTGCAAGAGGCGTCTCGCCAAGCCATAGTGGTTGCGTGTAGGCAAGCAGGCTGGCTTGTTCGGGGCGTTGGCGACGGCATTCGTGGGCGAGCCAGCCGTTGCTGAAATCCCCTTTTAACAGCAGTAGCTGGGCGCGGTTCCAGCGCAGTTGGTAGGCGTCGGCCGCCTGCGGTCGCAAGCTTAGGCAGTGCTCGTAATCAGCTAGTGCAGCGTCGACCTGGTTGAGTTCGGCCAGTGCGTGGGCTCGGTTCTGCAGGGCTTCGTAATGCTCCGCATGTTGGCTCAGCGCCTGCTCGCAGTAGCGAATGGCTTCAAGCGGGCGATCCAGCTGGGTGAGTGCGTTGGCAAGATTGCTCAGGATGGCCGCTTCATCCGGCGCCCGCTGCAATGCTGCCAGATAGCTCTGGCAGGCTTCTTCGCGCAGGCGCAAGGCGAGCTGGGCATTGCCGCAGGCATTGAGCAGGGCGGGCTCAGCGGGGTGGCGCTGCAGTGCATCGCGAATGTAGTTCAGCGCTGCGGGGGCGCGTTCGAGCTTGAGCAGGGTGTCGACATAGCCGCAGATGAGGGTGATGTCGTCGGGCGTCTCGGCAAGTGCCGCCTGGTGCTGTGCGAGGCTCTCGTGCCAGCGGCCCAGGCCGTGCAAGGCGCGAGCGTGTGCGGCGCTGATGGCGGCATTCGCATCCAGCGCGGCAGCACGCTGTAGTGCGTTGAGCGCTTCCGCATAGCGCTCAGCCAGATTCAGCCCCAGACCCAAATTGAGCCAGGCATTGGCGTTGTCGGGATTGCTTGCCAGCACTTGTTGGCACAGCGTAATGGCTTCCGCATGCTGCCGCTGGGCGAGCAAGACGGCCGCCAGATTCACCTGGATCGATTCGCGGTCGGGCGCCAGACTGAGCGCTTCGCGCAGTAATGTTTCAGCTTGTGGCCAGGCGGTGCGCGCCTGTTCTTCGAGTGCGGCAAGGAACAGCGTTTTGGCGCGTTGCAGGGCGTCCATGCCGCGTATGCGTGTCAGCGCAGGACCAGATTGTCGCGGTGGATCAGCTCCGGCTCTTCGATGTAGCCGAGCAGGGACTCGATCTCGCTGGAGGCATGGCCGGCGATGCGGCGCGCTTCGGAGCTGCTGTAGTTGCTGAGTCCGCGTGCGATTTCGATGCCGGCGCTGTTACGGCAGGCAATCACCGCGCCGCGCTCGAAGTCGCCATCGACAGCAGTCACGCCAATCGGCAACAAGCTGGCACCGTTGCCCAGCGCTTTGCTGGCGCCCGCGTCGAGCTTGAAACTGCCGGCCAGTTGCAGATGGTCGGCCATCCATTGCTTGCGCGCCGCTAGCGGGGTGCTGCTGGCGTAGAGCAGGGTGCCGAGGGATTCCCCGGCGGCCAGGCGCAGCAGCGGATCGGTCTCGCGCCCGGAGGCGATCAGGGTGTGCGCGCCGCTGCTGGCCGCGCGTTGTGCGGCGCGGATCTTGGTGATCATGCCGCCGCGCGAGATGCCACTGCCGGCGCCGCCGGCCATCGCCTCGTATTGCGTGTCTTCGGCACGGCCTTCGCTGATCAGCGTGGCAGCCGGGTCTTTGCGCGGGTCGGCCGTGTAGAGGCCGCGCTGGTCGGTGAGGATGATCAGCGCATCGGCTTCGATCAGATTGGCGACCAGGGCACCGAGGGTGTCGTTGTCGCCGAACTTGATTTCATCGGTGACGACGGTGTCATTCTCGTTGATGATCGGCACCACGCCCAGCGACAGCAGGGTGGCGAGCGTCGAGCGTGCGTTCAGATAGCGCAGGCGATCCGCAAGGTCAGCGTGGGTGAGCAGGATCTGCGCGGTTTTCAGTCCGTGCTGCGCGAAAGCGCCTTCGTACGCTTGCGCCAGACCCATTTGGCCGACGGCGGCAGCTGCTTGCAAGGCGTGGGTTTCGTTCGGCCGCTCGGTCCAGCCCAGGCGCTGCATGCCGGCGGCAATGGCGCCGCTGGAGACCAGCACGATTTCGCGTTCCTGCTTGCGCAGCTCGGCAATTTGGCGTGCCCAGCCGGCGATGGCTGCGAGGTCCAGGCCGGCACCGTTGTTGGTGACCAGCGCGCTGCCGACTTTGACGACAAGGCGGCGGGCATTACTGATGGTTTCACGCATGCGCGGGGTACTCGTATTCCAGTCGGTCAGTCACGGACGTAGATGATCTCGCCTTCGAAATCATCGTCGTCGTCTTCCTCGTCCTCATCGTCGGCGGCCGGCTCGACCTTCTTGGGCTGCGGGCCGCCAGCGATCTGCTCCAGCATCTCTTCCTGAGTGCGGCGCGGTTGCGCATCCAGATAGTCCTGAATGGCAAAAATGAGTTCCTTGCAGCCGTCACCGGTGATGCCCGCAATGGCGAACCAGTGCTCGGGCTCGCCATAGGCGTCGAGGAAGGCGCGGATACGCCCGGCGCGCTCTGCTTCAGGAATCAGATCGAGCTTGTTGAGGATCAGCCAGCGCGGTTTGTTGAGCAGGCCTTCGTCGTACTTGCCGAGTTCCTCGACAATGGCGCGCGCTTCGCGTACCGGATCGGCTTCCGGATCAAAGGGCGCCAGATCAACTAGGTGCATCAGCAAATGGGTGCGCTGCAAGTGGCGCAGGAAGCGATGGCCGAGGCCGGCGCCTTCGGCTGCGCCTTCGATCAGGCCCGGCACGTCGGCGATCACAAAGCTGCGACCTTCGACCGTGCGCACCACGCCCAGATTCGGCGCCAGGGTGGTGAAGGGGTAGTCGGCAACTTTGGGTTTGGCGGCGGACACTGCGCGAATGAAGGTCGATTTGCCGGCATTGGGCATGCCCAGCAAACCCACATCAGCGAGGATCTTCAGCTCCAGCGACAGCTCGAAGCGCTCGCCGGGTTTGCCCATCGTCTTCTGACGCGGGGCGCGATTGGTGCTGGACTTGAAATGCAGATTGCCGAGGCCGCCTTCGCCGCCCTTGGCAATCAGCACGCGTTTGCCGTCCTCATCGAGGTCGGCCATGATTTCGCCGGTCTCGTTGTTCTTGACTACGGTGCCGACCGGCAGGCGCAAGGTGATGTCCTCACCGCCCTTGCCGTAGCAGTCGCTGCTGCCGCCGTTCTCGCCGCGCTGGGCGCGGAACACGCGGGTGTAGCGGCAGTCGACGAGGGTGTTGATGTTGCGGTCGCCGACCAGCCAGACGCTGCCGCCACGACCGCCGTCGCCGCCATTGGGGCCGCCAAAAGGAATGTATTTCTCGCGGCGAAACGAGGCCATGCCATTGCCACCATCGCCGGCAATGACTTCAATGCGCGCTTCGTCGTAGAACTTCATGAGGCTGCCCCTGGAAAAGAAAAGCCCCGTCGCGTCGCGACAGGGCTCGGTGTTGCTTGCGTGCGACGGAAATTAAGCAGCTGCTTGAGCGGCTTCCGGCACGATCACAACGGTACGACGACGGGCCGGGCCCTTGACGACGAACTGCACGCGACCATCGATCAGCGCGAACAGCGTGTGGTCCTTGCCGATGCCGACGTTTTCGCCCGGGTGGTACTCGGTACCACGCTGACGCACGATGATGTTGCCAGCGATCACCAGCTCACCACCGTAACGCTTCACGCCCAGTCGTTTTGCATGGGATTCGCGGCCGTTGCGGGAACTACCGCCTGCTTTTTTGTGTGCCATGGCGCTTTATCCTCCGATTAGGCCGAGATCGCTTCGATGCGAAGCTCGGTGTAGTTTTGACGATGACCTTGATGCTTCTGGAAATGCTTGCGACGGCGCATCTTGAAGATCGTGATCTTGTCGTGACGACCTTGCGACAGGACGACGGCTTTCACAGAGGCACCAGCAACCAGGGGCGCGCCGATCTTGACCGACTCGCCTTCACCGACCAGGAGAACCTGGTCGAGGGTAACTTCAGCGCCAACGTCTGCCGGTATCTGTTCTACTTTAATCTTTTCGCCGGCAGCAACGCGATACTGCTTGCCACCAGTTTTTATGACCGCATACATGTTGGACTCCACTTCGTTTGGAATTGCTCGTTTATTGCGCCGGCGAGCCGCGCCGCGTCCTTGAATTGACGCAGTTTGCGAAACACTGACTGCACAGCTGTTTTCCCGGTTCCAGGCGCAATGCACCAAGTCAAGGATCGCAGAACCCGAAATTATGTGTTGCGCAAAGCCCGAAGTCAAGCCCCCGATCTATGGCGGACTTGACGTGGTTTGCCTTGGCCACATAACATCCCGCGTCTTGCCACCTCATGCATGCGCCTGCCTTGTCCTCCCTTGTCTCGCTTGAACAGTTGTACGCACCGATTGCTGCCGATCTTGATGCAGTCAATGGTGTGATCCGTCAGCGCTTGCACTCGGATGTTGTGCTGGTGCGGCAGGTTGCGGAATACATCATCGGGGCGGGCGGCAAGCGCTTGCGTCCGGTACTGGTCGTGTTGGTTGCGCGCGCGCTGGGGTATGGCGACAAGCCGGGGGAGGTGCGTCATCATGAGCTGGCGGCCGTGGTGGAGTTCATCCATACCGCCACCTTGCTGCATGATGATGTGGTCGATGAGTCTTCGCTGCGTCGTGGCCGCTCGACCGCCAATGCGCTGTTTGGCAATGCCGCCTCGGTGCTGGTAGGCGACTTCCTTTACTCGCGTGCATTCCAGATGATGGTTGGCGTGCAAGATATGCGCGTGATGAGCGTACTGGCCGATGCGACTAATGTGATCGCCGAGGGCGAAGTCTTGCAGCTGCTTAATGTGCGCAATGCGGATGCGACGGTCGAAGAGTATCTGCGCGTCATTCACTACAAAACGGCGATGTTGTTCGAAGCCGCTGCACGTCTGGGCGGGATTCTGGGCGGGCTCGACGAAGCGGGGCAGGATCGTATGGCCTTGTTTGGCCGGCATATCGGCACTGCATTCCAGCTGATCGATGATGTGCTCGATTATTCCGGCGATGAAGAGACCACGGGCAAGCATCTGGGTGACGATCTGGCGGAGGGCAAGCCGACGCTGCCGCTGATCCATGCCATGCAGCATGGCACGCCTGAGCAGGCTGCCGCAGTGCGTCGTGCGATTGAGGAGACGGGGCGCGAGTCTTTTGCCGAGGTGATGGACGCGATCCGCGCGACCGATGCCTTGGCTGTCACGAGAGATTACGCAAAACGTGAAGCAGAAGCTGCGCGCAACGCAATTTCTGTGTTAGAATGCTCCGCTTTCGCAGACGCACTAAACAAGTTGTGTGACTTCGCAGTTGCACGAGAGTACTGAGAATTAATGAGTACGCTGTTTTAGTCTGTGTAGATTTCGGGGTGTAGCTTAGCCTGGTAGAGCGCTACGTTCGGGACGTAGAGGCCGGAGGTTCGAATCCTCTCACCCCGACCAGTTTCAAAGAAAAGGCCACGTTCGCGTGGCCTTTTTCGTGTCTGGTCCGGACGCGAGTAGTTTTAATTTCTGTTTCGTGTTCTTCAGCACAAGTCCTGAAGTTCTTGCATCCCTGTACAGTACTCGTCCGTGCGGTGTGGCGCGTGTCTTGCTGTATTGGTTCTGACTGCTTGTTTTGTCTCATCTTCCCAGGGGTCATGCATGCTCAAGGTGCTGGTCATCGATGAAATCCAGGAGCGCGCGCTTGAGATCTGTGAGGGCCTGACGCGTTCGGGGCACATGGTGGCGGCGGTGCTTTCCGATGCGTTCAAGCTCAATGACCGGATCAAGGAAATCCTGCCCGATGTCGTGCTGATCAATACCGACTCCCCCAGTCGCGACACGCTGGAAAATCTGGCGGTGATGAACCAGGACTTTCCGCGTCCGGTGCTGATGTTCTCCGAAGATAGCGGTGACGATGCGATCCGTCAGGCGATGCGTGCGGGCGTCTCGTCCTATGTCGTCGATGGCTTGTCGCCGGCGCGTCTCGAAGCCTTGCTCAAGGTGGCGACGGTGCGCTTTGACGAATACATGGCCCTGCGTCGCGAGCGTGACGACGCGCAGCGCAAGCTGAGTGAGCGGGTGGTGATCGACCGTGCCAAGGGCGTGCTGATGAAGGCGCGCGGCATGGGGGAAGACGAGGCTTATCACGCACTGCGCAAACTGGCGATGGAGCGTGGCCGGCGCCTAGTCGATGTGGCAGAGGAGATCCTCGCCAGTGCCAAACTCTTGCTCGGTTGAAGACGGTTTGACCGCACGCTGAAATCGTTTTTGGTGCGAGGCACTGCAGCAGTGCCCCCGGATTGTGCTCCGGAGACCTTGCGCAGCATTGACGTGAGATCCCTTTTTCGGGCTTAAGTGCTTGATGTGAAATAGTCTGTTGTTTGGTGGCACGTAGCGTGCTTAATTGTTCTGCAAGTGCGGGCCAAAGGCGGCCCGTCGCGGACAAAGGCGTCCGACATCGGGAGACTGAAATGTCTCTCCCATGTCGTGACGCCTTTTTTGTTGTCCGCTTGGAACGATAGTTTCTGAGTCACCGACGGAGATTAAAATGACCGAGAAGTTTGAAGCAGCAGGACGGCGCGATTTTCTCAAGCGAGGAGCAGCGATGAGCGGTGTAGTGGCGGCGGCTGGTAGCTTGCCCGCAGGGAGTGTGTGGGCAGCTGGGTCCGACAAGCCGGAGCTTGAAGAAGTAACCATTGGCTTCATTCCGCTGACGGATTGTTCGTCGGTGGTGATGGCGGCCGTCAAGGGCTTCGACAAGAAGTACGGCATCAAGATCATCCCTAGCAAGGAAGCTTCTTGGGCCGCCGTGCGTGACAAACTGGTCAATGGCGAGTTGCATGCTTCGCACGTGCTTTACGGTCTCATCTATGGTGTTCATCTGGGTATTGGCGGTCCGAAGAAAGACATGGCTGTGCTCATGTCGCTGAACAACAACGGACAAGCCATTACGCTATCCAACGCCTTGAAAGAAAAGGGCGCAGTTGATGGCGCCGCACTCGCGAAGGTGGTTGCGAAAAAAGACAAGGAATACACTTTTGCGCAGACCTTCCCGACCGGCACGCATGCCATGTGGCTCTACTACTGGCTGGCGACGTATGGCATTGATCCCTTCCGCGATGTAAAGAATATCGTTGTGCCGCCGCCGCAGATGGTGGCCAATATGCGCGTCGGCAACATGGACGGTTTCTGTGTGGGCGAGCCCTGGGGGCAGCGGGCCATCATCGACAAGGTCGGCTTCACGTCTGTGACCACGCAAGACATCTGGACCGATCACCCCGAAAAGGTGCTCGGTTGCACGGCAGAATTCGTCAAGAAGTATCCGAATACGGCGCGTGCCATGATGTGCGCCATTCTCGAAGCCTCGATGTGGATTGATGCCAGCGCGGCAAATCGCAGCGCGACGGCAGACGTCGTGTGTGCGAAGTCTTATATCAATACCGATGCGGATGTCATTCGCAGCCGAATGATCGGTCAGTACGAAAACGGTCTGGGCAAGAGCTGGTCGGAGAAGAACTACATGAAGTTCTACAACGACGGCGCAGTCAATTACCCCTACCTTTCCGACGGCATGTGGTTCCTCACACAGCACAAGCGCTGGGGCCTGCTCAAGGAAGACCCGGACTATTTGGGTGTGGCCAAGCAGATCAACCAGACCGCGCTCTACAAGCAGGCGGCGGCCATCGTCAAGGCGCCGGTGCCGAAGTCTGATTTCCGGACCTCCAAGCTGATCGATGGCACGGTGTGGGACGGCAAGGACCCGAAGAAGTACGCCGCCAGCTTCAAGATCAAGGCTTGATCCGTCGCACCACGCGGCGGGCTGATGCTCGCTGCGTGGCGCATGTCTGAGTGGCGGGTGCCTGCGGGTGCCGGCTCCTCGTGCCTGAACGCTAAGCGACCTGCAGGAGCGATCCGATCATGACGACCAGCATAACCATGTCTGACTTTTCCCCTATGACAGAACAATCTACTTCCGCTGCCGCGCCTGCCGCAGCGACTCCGGCCGCATCTGTGCCGCCCGCCAAGAATGCGCGCCTGCTCAATGTGTTGCGCCGCGTATTGCCACCGCTGATCGGCCTGGGTTTGCTGATCGGTTTGTGGGCCCTGGTGGCCATGAAGTCCAGCGGCATTCCCAGCCCCTTGCTGACCTGGCATGCAGCAGTTGAACTCTTTTCTGATCCCTTCTACGTGAATGGCCCCAACGATCAGGGCATTGGCTGGAACATCCTGTCCTCGCTCAAGCGTGTCGGTATCGGTTTCGGTTTCGCTGCGCTGGTCGGTATTCCTCTGGGCTTTGCCATCGGCCGTTTCAGCTTTCTCAACGCGATGTTCGAGCCGATCATCTCGCTGTTGCGCCCGGTCTCGCCGCTGGCCTGGTTACCGATTGGTCTGCTGGTCTTCAAGAAGGCTGATCCGGCGGCAACCTGGACCATCTTCATCTGCTCGATCTGGCCGATGATCCTCAATACCGCACAAGGTGTGCAGCGTATTCCGAGCGACTACATGAACGTCGCGCGCGTGCTCAATCTCTCCGAGTACAAGATCCTCACCAAGATCCTCTTTCCGGCGGTGCTGCCTTACATGCTGACGGGCATCCGCTTGTCGATTGGTACGGCCTGGTTGGTGATTGTTGCGGCGGAAATGCTGACCGGCGGTGTGGGCATCGGCTTCTGGGTGTGGGATGAGTGGAACAACCTCAAGGTGGAACACATCATCATCGCGATTTTCGTGATTGGCGTCGTCGGCTTGCTGCTTGAGCAGTTGCTGCTGCAGATTGCCAAACGCTTCTCTTACGAAAACAACTGAGGGCGCTGCCATGAAGCCATTAGTGCAAGTACAAGACGTCGGCATGAAGTTCGACACCAAGAACGGCAGCTTCGTCGCGCTGCGTGACATCAATCTCGACATCAGCGAGGGTGAGGTGATCACCCTGATCGGTCACTCCGGTTGCGGTAAATCCACTTTGCTCAACCTGATTGCGGGTCTGACCTTGCCGAGCTCGGGCGGGCTGATCTGTAATGGTCGCGAAATCGCGGGGCCGGGGCCGGAGCGTGGCGTGGTGTTCCAGAATCACTCTTTGCTCCCCTGGCTGAGCTGCTTCGACAATGTCTATCTGGGTGTCGAGCGCGTCTTCGGCGCCAAGGAAGGGCGTGCCAAGCTTAAAGAGCGCACCGAGGCTGCGCTGGCGATGGTGCATATGGATCATGCGATGAACAAGTTCCCGCATGAGATCTCCGGCGGCATGAAGCAGCGTGTCGGCATCGCACGCGCTTTCGCCATCGAGCCGAAGATCCTGCTGATGGACGAGCCCTTCGGCGCGCTCGATGCGCTGACGCGCGCCAGCTTGCAGGATGAGCTGATTGGTGTGATGGACAAGACCGGTGCCACGGTGGTGATGGTGACGCACGATGTGGATGAGGCCGTACTGCTCTCGGATCGCGTGGTCATGATGACCAATGGACCGGCAGCGACGATTGGCGAGATTCTGCAGGTCAAGCTTGCCAAGCCGCGCAATCGTCTGGCCCTGGCGCACGACCCGCAGTTTGCAGAGTATCGTGCAGCGATTCTGGAGTTCCTCTACAAGAAGCAACTTAAGCACGCGGCATGATGAAATGCTGTGGGTATTAAACAAAAAGCCGACCTAGAGTCGGCTTTTTGTTCAGAGTGTCAGAGTCTGTTTGTCTGTGCCGGGAGGGGCTGAGGGTGGTTTCCAGCCGATCTGCACCAGGTGTTCGATGAGCAGCGCATTGGCGTGGCTCTTGCTGAAATCGAGCGGCACCGAGAAGCGCTCGCAACCGGGCAAGGGCTCACGGCGTGGTTGGCGGTCGCCATCGTGTTCGTAGATGTACAAGCCTTGCCCCTGCTCATCGGTGCCGACCAGGCCAAATCGCGGCGTGCCTGCAATGCCGCGGATCCACCAGATCCAGCGCGGACTGATGCCGTTTTCGCAGTGTGAAGTTGTTTCAATCTCGAACGTCATGCTTACCTGCCAGAGTGTCACTGCAGCGGCTTGGGCTCAACTGCTGGCGGGATTCTAAACCGACAAATACTACTAAAGTAGTATTTTTGTATTGATTTCGAAAACTTATGTCACAGCGCGCAGCGAATGATGCCGCGCCCTGACGGACGGCGTGTTTTGCTGCACTGTACGGTGTGCATCACTGCACTTTGGCTTGCTGGGCAATGAAATTCGGAATGGCTTCGGCTGGAACGGGTGGCGAGAGCAGGTAGCCCTGGCAGGATTGGCAGCCGAGTGACTTGAGCAGATTCCAGTCTTCGATCTGCTCGACGCCTTCGGCCACCGTACTCATTCCCAGGCGCTTACCCAGGGCGATGGCCGATTCGAGGATGGCGCGCAGGTTTTCGCGATGATGGGCGCCGTCGACAAAGGAGCGATCAATCTTCAGCTCGCTGAACGGCACGCGGGAGAGCTGCTGCATCGACGAAAAGCCGGTGCCATAGTCATCGATGGACAGCCCGAAGCCGCGCAGGCGCAGGCGGATCAGATCGCGCAGCGCGGCAGCGTCCTGCATCATCACGCTCTCGGTGATTTCCAGCACGATGCGCTGGTGCGGAAAATGAGCTGCCTCGACACGCGCCAGGATCGCATCGGCGAGCTTCATGTCACCCAGCGAGGAAGGTGACAGATTGATCGCAATCGACAGGGATAGACCTTGCTGCGCCCATTGGTCCGCTGCTGCGAGGGATTGTTCGAGGATGCTCAGCGTCAGCTCGTTCATCAGGCCGTGCTGCTCTGCCAGCTCGATGAAGTCCGCCGGCGGGATGACGCGGCCTTCTGGCGTGACCCAGCGCGCCAGTGCTTCGACGCCGCGCGTGAAGCCGCTGTCAAGCTCGACCTTGGGCTGGAAATACGGGCGGATCTGTCCGTCGTGAATGGCGCTGAAGAGCTGGCTGTAGCAGACCCCGGGTCGCGATACCGCATCGGTTCGCCGCCGGCCGACCGTGATGTCCATGCGCCCGATCAGCTTGCGCAGCGTGTCTTCGGTCACCGGCTTGCGCACGGCGCCGAGCAAGGGGATGCCGAGATCCTTGATCATCGACTCGACCGATTCGATCAATACCTGCTCACGCGAGCTGGCGACGATCACCGCGGGCGGCGCACCGCGCTGGGCGAGACGATGGATCAGCTCGACGCCGTCCATCACCGGCATTTCCAGATCGATCACCATCAGCGCTGGTATGGGCTGCAGGCTGTCGAGCTGCTGCAAAGCCTGGATGCCATCGCCGGCCTGGGTGACCAGCGAGATGCCCATGGCCTGCAGCGCGGAGACGGTGTGCATGCGCTGCACGGCGCTGTCGTCGACCACCAGCACGCCCTGATCGAGCAAGCTACGACTTATCGGAAGCGATGTGTTCATGATGCGCTAACGTCCGTAACGACCGATTAAGGCGGGAATGGCATCGAGGCTGATCACCTCGTCGACGCCGCCGGTGCGGATGGCCTCCTTGGGCATGCCGAACACCACACAGCTCTGCTCGTCTTGCGCCACGGTGTGGGCGCCGGCGTCATGCATTTCCTTCATGCCGCGTGCGCCATCATCGCCCATGCCGGTCATGATGATGCCTAATGCATTGGCGCCGGCTGACTTGGCCGTGCTGCGAAAAAGTACATCGACCGAAGGCTTGTGACGCGACACCAGCGGGCCGTCCACGATTTCCACGTAATACTGCGCGCCGCTGCGCTTGACCAGCATGTGACGACCGCCGGGGGCGATGAGGGCTCGTCCCGGCACGATGCGGTCGTTATTGGCCGCTTCCTTGACCGTGATGCGACACAGGGAGTTGAGTCGCTCGGCAAAGGCTGCAGTGAACTTTTCGGGCATGTGCTGGACGATGGCAATGCCCGGGGACACCGCGGGCAGGGCGGTGAGCACCGCTTCGAGCGCCTGCGTGCCGCCGGTCGAGGTGCCGATGGCGATCACCCGTTCTGTCGTCTGCACCATGGCCTTGCTGCTGGCCGGCGGCAGGATCACGTCAGCCGTGTTCTTGGGTTGTACCGTCAGCGGCTCCGCGCGCGGCTGGGCCAGGCGTTTGACATTGGCACCGGCGGCGGCCTTGATCGCCGCCACCATCTCGTTAGCTGACTCGGTGAGGAATTGCTTGAGTCCGATCTTGGGCTTGGCGATGATCGATACGGCGCCGGCCGCCAGCGCTTCCATGGTGGTCTTGGCGCCTTTTTCGGTCAGCGTTGAACAGATGATGACCGGCGTGGGGCGCTCGCTCATCAGCTTGCGCAGGAAGGTGATGCCGTCCATGCGCGGCATTTCGACGTCGAGCACGATCACGTCCGGCCACTGCATCTTCATGCGTTCCATGGCCAGCAGGGGGTCGGCAACCGCCGCCATGACTTCGAGGCCAGGCGAGCCAGCGAGCATGCCGCTGACTACCTGGCGGACGACGGCGGAGTCGTCAACAATCAGAACCTTGATGGTTTTCATGCGTAGTGCCTTGCGCGTATGGGTAGTGCATTCTGAACCGGAGTTTGTCGCGACCAGACATGTCCGTTGGAGACGTCGAAAATGATCCGGCGATATCCTTCTCCAAACAGGCTGGCCGAGACAACCGGAATGCCGTGTGAATCGAGAATGGCGCGCGCGGCAATGCCATTTTTTTTGCCCACGCTTTGCTCATCCTTGGCGCCAAGATGCGGGAACATGTCGCCGCCGCCGAAGACCTTTGCCTGGCACTGCGAGGGTTTGACGCCACGCTCCTGCAGGTCGTTGAGCATCAGCCAGATCGCTTCGTCACCGTAGCGGCCATCCGCTTCCTGCGCGGGCGTGCCGCCGCGTGAGGGCAGCAGGAAATGCGACATCGCACCAATCTTGGCACGAGGATGCCAGATGGTGACCGATACGCATGAGCCGAGCAGGGTGGTGATGCGGTACATGGAGTTGCCTACGAAATATTCACCAGGTTGCAGAAATACTTTGCTGATCTTTGTTGCGCGAAGCATTGCATCCAATCTCAGGGGTTTTGGTAAATCGAAGGCGCAATGGCCTTTAGTTTGTCGCAGATGCCGTTCAGACTCTCTGAGTGCCCAATGCATAAATAGCCTCCGCTGCGCAGTGTGGGCAGGAGACGCTGGATGATCTGCTGCTTGGTCTCGTTGCTGAAATAGATCATCACATTGCGCAGGAAAATCACATCAAAGTTGCCCACGTTTGGCAGCGGATTGTTGAGGTTGATCTGCTCGAAGCGCACGCGCCGCCGTAATGCAGGATCGATCAGCAGCGTGCCATCCTGCGGCCCGACTCCGCGCAGGCAAAAGCGCTTGAGATAGGGTTGCGGAATATTGGTCGTGCGCGACAGGGGGTAATGCCCCTGCCGTGCTTTTTCGAGCACGCGGGTGCTGATGTCGGAACCGAAGATTTCCCAGGGGCCATCCTGCAGCACATCGGATAGCACCATCGCCATGCTATAGGCCTCTTCTCCGCTGGAGCTGGCTGCGCTCCACACACGGAAGGGGCGACCCTGGCCACGCGAGGCGCTGGCCGTCTGGCGCAGCAGGTCAAAGTGCTTGGGTTCGCGGAAGAAGTAGGTCTCGTTGGTGGTCAGCAGATCGATGGCGATCTGCGTTTCAGCCGGATTCTTGCCACTGCTCAGCAGATTCAGGTAGTCGCTGTAGCTGCGCAGTTGGTTTGCGTTCAGCCTTTTTTCGAGGCGGCCGCAGACCAGCGGTTTCTTGGACGCACTCAGGGTGATGCCAGCCGCATCAAAGATGAAGCGCTGGAACTGGATGAATTCTTTCTCGCTGATGCTGATCATGATTCGAGTTCCATCATTGTGCTGCCCGCCTCACGCGCCCTTGTTCCGAGATTGCGCGAGGCGTGAAGTCTGGTCTGTTCGTTTATGCTGGTTCCGTGAGAGGCCGGCCGCCGGCGAGCATGTCGCCGGACTGCCGGTGCTGTGCCCGCTCAGAACTTGGTGAAGTCCGTTTCGTCAAGCTCCTGAAGGGCATCGGTATCGACCACGTGGCGGGCCAGGCTTTTGTGTGCCTTGCGCGGCGCGGGCTGACTCTTGGTCTTTCCTGCTCTGGCCTTGCCGGGTTTGGCGCGCAGCGGCGTGGGGGCTTCGGCACCGGCAAGCTTGAAGAAGGACATCACTTGCTGCAGCCCTTCAGCCTGACCGCTCATTTCCTCGGCCGTGGCGGCCAGCTCTTCGGAGCTCGATGCGTTCTGCTGCGTCGTCTGGCTCAGCTGACCGACTGCGCCATTGATCTGGCTGACGCCCGTCGTTTGCTCTTCGGAAGCGGCAGTGATTTCCTGCACCAGATCTGAAGTCTTGCGGATGTTCGGCACGATCTGGTCGAGCAGGGTGCCGGCGCGTTCAGCCAGTTCCACGCTGCTGCTGGCGACCGCGCTGATCTCTTGCGCGGCAATCTGGCTGCGCTCGGCGAGCTTGCGCACTTCGGCGGCGACCACCGCGAAGCCCTTGCCGTGTTCACCTGCACGCGCCGCTTCGATGGCCGCATTGAGCGCCAGCAGATTGGTTTGGTAGGCAATGTCATCGATGATGCCGATCTTCTGTGCAATCTGCTTCATCGCCACCACGGTGGCTTTCACCGCTTCGCCACCTTCGGCGGCTTCCTGTGCCGACTTGGTCGCCATGCCGTCGGTGATCTTGGCATTCTCGGTGTTTTGCGAGATGGAGGCAGTCATCTCTTCGATCGCTGCGCTGGTCTCTTCAGCGCCGGCCGCTTGCTCGCTGGCCGCTTGCGACAGCGATTGCGCCGTGGCGCTCACCTCTTCAGAGGCGCTGGCCAGGGCTTCAGCGCTGGTGTTGACCTCGCTGACCACCTCGGCGAGCTTGTGCACCGTGCTGTTGACGTATTCCTGCATCTCGGCAAAGGCACCTTCGTACTCGCTGTCGATGGTATTGGTCAGGTCGCCGGACGAGACGGCGCCCATGACGCGTACCACGTCGCTGATGCTCTCGCCGGTGATCGCCACCAGGTTGTTCAGACCTTCGCCCATTTCCTTCTGGAAGCCTTGCAGCCCGTCCAGCTCGACGCGCTCCTCGAAGTTGCCATTGTTGGCGGCCGTGACGACGCGGCGCTGGCCATCGATGACCTGGCGCAGGCGTCCCACCATCTGCTGCACGGCGTAGAGCATGCTCACGTTATCGCCTTGGCGCAGCGTGATCTCGGCAGAGAGGTCACCTTGTGCCACCTTGTGCAGCAGTGAGGCCGCGTAATCAGGTTCGCCGCCGAGCTGGCGGGTGACGATGCGCGTGACCAGCAGGCCCAGCGCGATGGCCAGCAAGACTGAAACGGCGATGACCGAGATCATGATGATCTGCGTTTGCGACACGGTCTCACTTGCACTTTCGTTGGTGGCAGCGGTCTGGTTGCTCAGCTCTTCGATCAACTTGGAGAGCGAGCCTTCGATGGTGTTGATGGCCAGGCGAGCGTCAGCATTGCTGAGTACTGAGGCCTGGTCGAACTTGCCGTCCAGCGCCAGCTGCGCGACCTTGTCGTTCTGCGCAAGGTAGTTGGGCAGGGCGGCATCAACGTCCTTGAGCAAAGCCTTTTCCTTGTCGCTCAGATTGGTTGCGCGGTACTTTTGCAGGGCCGCATGGAATTTGTCCATGTGGGTGGCTGCGCGTTTGACGGTGTCTTTCTGTACCTCCTTGTCCTTTTGTGCTGGCAGTCGCACATAGGCACGTGAGTGCGCTGTCAGGCGTGCGGCGGCTTCGGATACGTATTGCAGCGGCAAAACGTTTTCGGCATAGGTGGTATGTATCATCTCACCGAGTTGAACGATGCGCGTCAGGCTGTAGATGCCGACCCCGGCCGTCAGGGCTGAGCAGATGAGGAAGGTCACCAACAACTTGTTGGCCAGCTTCAGACGTAAGAACCAGTTCATTTCAGACTCCTTAATACGCGAATGGCGATATGGCGATCGCGTGTAAAACAGGGACTGCTGCGCGACGTGTTATCGCTGGACTGCTCAGTGTGCTGTGTTGCCTTCGACAACCGTTGTCAGGGCATTGACTTCGTCAACGGCCAGAACGTGATCGGCATTGAGCAGAATCACGAATTTTCCTTTCACCTTGCCCATGCCCAGGATGAAATCGGCGCGGATGCTGGCGCCGAAGGCTGGCGGCGGTTCGATGTCGGCGGCTGCAATGTCGAGCACCTCGCTCACCGCATCGACCATGATGCCAATGGTCTGATGTGCGCCTGCGTCTTCGCCGCCTGCATTGATCTCCACGATCACGATGCAGCTGCGTTTGCCGACTTGCGAGGCGGGGCGGCCGAAGCGCGCCTGCAGGTCGAGCACGGGTACGACGGCGCCACGCAGATTGATCACGCCACGAACGGCCGCAGGCATCATCGGGACCTCGGTGATGCTGTGGTATTCGATGATCTCCTTGATGCGCAAAATGCCGATGGCAAACAATTCGCTGCCCAGAAGGAAGGTCAGGTATTGCGCCGGCGCAGCCTCGGCGATACGCAGCTTGGCCGCATGAGCGACAGCATTGCTGGCCGACATCTCTACACGTTCAGTCATGATGGCGGCCTTTTCAGTAGCGGGTGAAATGCTGTTCGTCTATATCGAATTCGTCGCTCTGTTTACTGACCCGTGCCAGGCTGGTTCGGCGCTGCGGGGGCGGCGCGACGGCTTTGGACTTGCGAGCTGCGGGCGCTTGTCCTTGCGCCGGCCCCAGGTTCTGCGCGAGTTTGAAGAAGGAGATCACCTGCTGTAGCTGCTCAGCCTGGCCACTCATCTCTTCTGCCGTGGCGGCCAGCTCTTCGGAGCTCGATGCGTTCTGCTGTGTGGTCTGACTGAGCTGGCTGACCGCTGTATTGATCTGGCTGACGCCGGACGACTGTTCTTCGGACGCCGCGGTAATTTCCTGCACCAGGTCAGAGGTGCGCTTGATGTTGGGCACCATCTCATTGAGCAATTTGCCGGCTTTTTCAGCCAGCTCCACGCTGCTGCTGGCTACGGTGCTGATTTCCTGCGCGGCAACCTGGCTGCGCTCGGCAAGCTTGCGCACTTCGGCAGCGACGACCGCGAAGCCTTTGCCGTGTTCGCCGGCACGTGCCGCTTCGATGGCGGCATTGAGGGCCAGCAGATTGGTCTGGTAGGCGATGTCGTCGATGATGCCGATCTTCTGCGCGATCTGCTTCATCGCCGCTACTGTGGCCTTGACCGCGTCGCCGCCTTCAACGGCTTCCGATGCGGCCTTGGTGGCGATATTGTCGGTGACCTTGGCATTCTCGGTGTTCTGAGTGATCGAAGCGGTCATCTGCTCGATTGAGGCGCTGGTCTCCTCGACGCCGGCCGCTTGTTCGCTGGCCGCTTGCGAGAGCGATTGCGCAGTGGCGCTGACTTCTTCGGAAGCGCTGGCCAGGGCTTCGGCATTGCTGTTGATCTCCTCGACCACATTGGCCAGCTTGACCACGGTGCTGTCGACGCTGTCGCACAGGGCACGCAGCTGACCATCGCACTGGACTTGTGTGGTTTGTGTAAGGTCGCCTATTTCGATTGCTTTGAGCACGCGACCGGTTTCGTTGAGCGGCCCGACAATGTTGTCCAGGGTGAGATTGATCCCTTCGACAATGCGGCGGAAGTCCCCGTCATGTACTTTGGCGTCGGCGCGCACATCCAGATGTCCGGCGCGCGCGGCGTCGACCAGGGTCGTGGTGTCGGTGATCAGCGCCTTGAGATGCTTGCGTACCTGTTCGATGGTGTTATTGATGAAGGCTTTTTTGCCCGGGAACTGTTCGAGCGGGGCATCGAAGTTGCCGCGCCCGAATTCCGCCACACAGGCCATCGCTTTTTTCTTCACCGCGATATGACCGCCCACCATGCTGTTGATACCGTGAGCCATGCTGCGGAAGTCGCCGTCGAATTTTTCAGCGTCAATAACGACATCAATCTCGCCATGGTCGTGCTCGGATGACATATGGTTCATCTCGGCAATCAATCCTTTCAGATTGCTGCGCACCCGCTCGATGGTGTCATTGATGAAGGCTTTTTTGCCCGGGAACTGCTCCAGCGGGGCGTCGAAGTTGCCACGTCCGAACTCGGCAACGCAGGCTAAGGCTTTTTTCTTGACGCTGATGTGGCTGGCCACCATGTCATTGATGCCCTGCGCCATGCGTTGGAACTCGCCTTCAAAACGCTCGCTGTGGATGGCGACATCGATATCGCCGCGATCATGCTCGGCCGACATGTTGTTCATCTCGGCAATCAATCCTTTCAGACTGCTGCGCACGCGTTCGATGGTGTCGTTGATGAAGGCCTTTTTGCCGGGCAACTGTTGCAAGGGTGCGTCGAAATTGCCGCGTCCGAACTCCTGGACAACGCCCATCGCCATTTTCTTCACCGCGATATGCGAACCGACCATGGTATTGACGCTCTGCGCGAGGGCGCGGAACTCGCCATTGAATTTCTGCGTATCGATGGTGACATCGATATCGCCTTTTTCATGCTCGGCCGACATGTGATTGAGCTCGGCATTGATCTTCTGCACGGTATCGAGCATGGCATTGACGCCATCACAGACCGCATGCAAATAGTCGGGCATGCCGTTCGAATCGATGCGCTGCGAGAGGTCTCCGGCAGAGGCTGCGCGGACCACCTGGGTGATGCTGCCCGAGATGTGATTTTCGAGCGCCAGCTCGGCGGTACGATCCTGCCACTCGACAACGGCGCCGATGCGCTTTTTGCGTTGGTCAAACAGCGGGGTCAGGGTCAGGCGGAACGAGCGTTGCCCCAGCTTGAGATTGGCGATGTGCTGGCCGCGCAGGTGCTCCAGCATGCTGCGTTGATGGACCGGATTCTTGTGGAACAGGTCGATACTCGAACCGACTACGGTGCGTGCCGAGAAGTGCGGCAGGTCCTTGCGTATATCGGCCTCAGCAACGGTCAGCATTTCGATGACCGACGGATTGGCGTAGACGATATTGAACTCGGCGTCGGCGATCATCACATTGGTCGCCAGAGCATTGAGCGCAATGGTTGATCGTTCGTCGTGCGCGTTCCTGAACAGGCTTTGCAACATGGTGTTCCTCCTCCGGTGAAAACGGTTTGGCGTGCCTGGCTGCCCTGATCCGGCTTGTTATCCTGTCGCCGGTGACTGCTGCAGCCTGGCTTCGCCTTGTCTCTCTGTTGCGCGCCAGTCGGGGTGTGGCGTGCTCAGTGCATAGCAGCGAGCTCGGTCGAGTTGGCGATAGCGGTGGCTTCTTCGACGGCCAGTACATGGTCGGGCTCAAGCAGGATGACGAATTTCCCTTTCACCTTGCCCATGCCGAGGATGAAGTCGGTACGGATGCTGGCGCCAAAAGCGGGGGGCGGCTCGATATCCGCAGCGGGTATTTCGAGCACCTCGCTGACCGCATCGACCATGATGCCGATCACCTGATGGGCCGCGTCATCGTCCTCACTGGTCTTGACCTCGACGATCACGATGCAGGTACGTTTGCCGACTTCAGAGGGCGCGCGCCCGAAGCGCGCCTGCAAATCGAGCACGGGCACCACGGCGCCGCGCAGATTGATTACGCCGCGCACTGCAGCGGGCATCATCGGAACCTGGGTGATGCTGTGGTACTCGATGATTTCCTTGACCCGCAGAATGCCGATGGCAAACAGTTCGCCGCCGAGCAGGAAGGTCAGGTATTGCTCGGGTTCGGTTTCAGCGGCCTGGGTTTTGCTGACCAGGGCGCTTGAGGTTTCAACGAGATTGCTCATGATGGCGCCTCTCAGAACCGGGTGAAATTGCTTTCGTCAGGACGGTCTTGCGTTACCGTGCTGAACGCTTGGACTGGTGTGCTTGCCCGCTGGGGGGCGCTCCGCGGAGCTTTGCGTGCAGCTTGTCGCGCCGGGCTGCCGCCAAGCTTGAAGAAGGACATCACTTGCATCAGTTGCTCGGCCTGGCCGCTCATTTCTTCGGCCGTGGCGGCCAGCTCTTCGGAACTGGAGGCATTCTGCTGCGTGGTCTGGCTGAGCTGGCTCACCGCTGCGTTGATCTGGCCGACGCCCGAGGTTTGTTCTTCGGAGGCGGCGGTGATCTCCTGCACCAGGTCGGAGGTGCGCTTGATATTGGGCACCATCTCGTCGAGCAGGCGCCCGGCGCGCTCGGCCAGTTCGACACTACTGCCAGCCACGCTGCCGATTTCCTGCGCGGCAATCTGGCTGCGTTCGGCGAGCTTGCGCACTTCGGCAGCGACCACCGCAAAGCCCTTGCCGTGTTCGCCGGCGCGGGCGGCCTCGATGGCGGCATTGAGCGCCAGCAGATTGGTCTGGTAGGCGATGTCGTCGATGATGCCGATCTTCTGTGCGATCTGCTTCATCGCGGCGACCGTCGCCTTGACGGCTTCGCCGCCCTCGCTGGCTTCGCTGGACGCCTTGGTGGCGATGCCGTCGGTGATCTTGGCGTTCTCGGTGTTCTGCGCGATGGAGGAGGTCATCTGCTCAATCGACGCGCTGGTTTCTTCGACGCCGGCGGCCTGTTCGCTTGCCGCTTGCGACAGGGTCTGTGCGGTGGCGCTGATTTCTTCAGAGGCGCTGCTCAGCGCTTCAGAGCTGCTATTGACCTCGCGCACGATATCGGCCAGGCGGGTGACCGTATTTTTGACGGCAAACAGCAGGCTGCTATTGTCATTGGCGCGGGTGATGACTTCGACGCTCAAGTCGCCAGACGCCACCTTCTGCAGCACTTCAGATGCATAGGCGGGTTCACCTCCGAGCGTCTTGAGCAGGTTGCGGGTGATCATCACGGCCATGACGATGCCGATCAGGATGGCCGTGATTGACAGCGTGATCACGATCAGTCGCGTATCGGCAAACTCGTCGGCGGCGTTCTTCTTGGCTTGCATCATCAGTTCCAGCTGGAACTGCGCCATCTCGTTCAAGGCGGTCTCAAAGGCCACGTTGGCCGGTGTGAATTTCAGCTCCAGATGTTCCTGTGCCTTGGCAATCTCGGCCGGCGTCGTGGATTTTTCGGCGAGCGCGTACATGGCGTCGTATTCATTGCTCAACAGTGCGCGTTTTTCCGCAACGACTTTGAAGAGTGCGCGACCGCGCTCGGTGTTGACCAGCTTGTCCAGCTGCGCCATTGCTTCCGTGTTCTTCTTGCGGTTGTCTTCCATGCGCGTCTTGCGGCGGTTGATTTCTGCCGGGTCGGTGCTGGTAATCATGGCGCGGATCTGGCGGCCGTTGTCGATGGTCCGCCGTAGCATGGTGCTGGCCAGCTGCTCCTTGGCAACCTTGTCGTCGACCAGATCGGTCATGTTGTCATTCATCTTGGACAGCTTGAAAATGCTGGTGAGGGAAACAATCACCAGTAGCAGGAGCACCACGCTAAAGCCCATGCCGAGACGTGTGCTGACTTTCATGTTGGCAAACATATTTAGAACTCCTTGTTACGAGTTTTGCGTACGCTCAGTGAGCGCCGAGAGCGAGAGGGAGGCTTGTTGCATCAATGAGGGCACGTCGAGGATCAGGGCGACTTCGCCACTGCCCAGGATGCTGGAACCACTGATGCCCTTGACCTGACTGAACATTTTTGAGAGCGGGCGGATCACCGTTTGCGCCTCACCCATCAGCTTGTCGACCACTAAACCGAATTTCTTGCCGCTGTGTTTGACCACCACGATGTTCTCGCGCTTGACCTTCGGGTCGGGCAGGTCGAAGAGCTGCCGCAAACGGATGAAGGGCAAGACCTGACCGCGCAGATCGGTGTAGTCGTGACCGTCGACCGAGGAGAACTCGACGCATTCCTCGATCATGTCCAGCGGGATGACGAAGGTGCTGTTGCCGACACCGACCTGGAAGCCATCGATGATGGCCAGGGTCAGCGGCAGGCGGATGCGCAGGCAGGTGCCGGCGCCCAGCGTGCTGTGCAGTTCGATTTCGCCGCGCAGCTGTTCGATGCTGCGCTTGACCACATCCATGCCGACGCCACGCCCGGAGAGATTGGTCACCTGTTCGGCGGTGGAGAAGCCGGCGGCGAAGATCAGCTGATGGACTTCCGCATCGCTCAGCACGGCGTCCGGCGTGATCATGCCGCGCTCGATGGCTTTGGCGCGGATGCGCTTGGCATCGAGGCCCTTGCCGTCGTCGCTGACTTCGATGATCACATTGCCCGATTCGTGATAAGCGTGCAGGCGGATATGGCCCTGCGCCGGCTTGCCGGCGGCCTCGCGCTGTTCGATGGATTCGATGCCGTGGTCGATCGCATTGCGCACGATGTGCAGTAGCGGGTCGCCGAGCTTTTCGACCATCGACTTGTCGAGTTCGGTGTCGGCGCCGGTGATTTCCAGATCGATGCGCTTGCCCAATTCCTTGGAGACATCGCGTACCACGCGCGGGAAGCGCTGGAACACTTCGCCGATGGGGATCATGCGCAGATCGAGCGCGCAGTCGCGGATCTGTTCAACCAGGGTGCCGACTTCGTTGATCGCTTCGATCATCACCGCCTGGCGCAGGCCGCGTGCGGTGATGGTGGCGCCTGCGCTGGCAATGACCAGCTCGCCGACCAGGGTGATCAGCTGGTCGAGCTTGGAGGCGTCGACCTTGATCACGCGTTGTTCCTGGCTGCGCCGCTCTTCGGATTGCTTCTGCTTGGACAGCGCGGCGGCGACCACCGGTGCCTGCACCATCTGCTCCTGAATCAGCAACTCACCGAGGCGTGCCGGCGGCGTATCCGGCGTGGCGGTCTGCTCTTGCAGGGCGAGTGCCTGCTCCAGTTCGCGCTGGGTCAGGGTGCCGCCGGCGACGAGGATTTCGCCCAGACGCTGCGAGGATTCCGGCATCGAGGAAATCAGCGCGATGTATTCCTGGATCTTGGCATTCGGCGGCAGGATGCGGATGCTGCTGTCTTCGCGTACGAACTCGAACACATCCTCAAGCTGCTGTTTGGTGACATCGGCCTGCAGGTCGATCTCGAAGCCCAGATAGCAATGCTCGGGGTCCATTTCGTCGGCCGGCGGAATCTGCTCGTGCAGGGTGTACACATAGATCAGCTCGCCCAGACCGCCGAGGTAATTGATGAACGACATCGGGTCCAGACCGTGCTGCAGCACTTCGGGCGCGAAGCGCAGCGAGAGGTGCCAGTGCTCGTTGGAGAGCTGGTCTCCGCTCTCTTCGCGTTCGAGTTTGACGTCGTCCGGCTGGCTGACAATGGCTTTCGTGGCGGCGGCGGCCGGCTTGGCGAGCAGGGCTTCGAGGACGGCCAGCAGGCTGGCACGCTCGGCGGCGTCGGGGTCGACGCCATCGGCGCCGCTCTCGATGCTGTCGACCAGGCGGGCGAGGTAGTCACCACAGCGCAGCAGGGTGGAGACGAGGCTGGCGTCGAGCACCAGTTCGTCGCTGCGCACCTGGTCAAGCACGCTTTCCATGACATGGGTGAAGCCGACGATCAGGTCCAGGCCGAACAGGCCGGCCGAGCCCTTGATGGTGTGGGCGGCGCGGAAGATGGCGTTGACGCGCTCCGGATCCTGGCCGCTGGCTTCAATTTCAAGCAAGGCGGCTTCCATCGCGTCGAGCAGTTCACGGGCTTCTTCGACAAGTGCATTACGGGCAGCAGACAGATCCATGCTCAGCTCCAGACAATTGAGACGTGCCCAAGGCTGGCTTCCAGCTTGAGCAGGCTGACGACTTGTTGTACGGCCGGACTCAGTGCAAGAACATGCACTTGCTTGTCACGGCGCTCGGCTTCCTTTTGCAGCAAAAGCAGGAGCTGGATGCCGGTGGTGTCGATCTCGGTGACGCCGGAGAGGTCCAGCTTGAGGATGTCGGTGGCATTGAGGTTGTCGAGCAGCACATCTTTCATGGCATGCGCCGCGAAGATGTTCATGTCGCCAGCCAGCGCCAGATGTCCCGGCTCGGTCTGTGTGTGTTCGAAGTCGCTCATGCGGGTCTCCTCAGGCGATGACGAGTTTGGCTACGGCGTCGAGCAGAGCGGGCGGCTGGAAGGGCTTGAGCACCCAGGCGCGCACGCCTGCATCCTTGCCGGCCTGGATCTTGGTCGGGTCGCTCTCGGTGGTGAGCATGATCACCGGCGTGAAGCGGTAGTTCGGCAATTGCTTGGCGGCTTTGACGAAGCTGATGCCGTCCATGTTCGGCATGTTCACGTCGGAGATGATGAGGTTGTACTTGCGGCCGTCGAGCTTGCTCAGGCCGTCTTTGCCGTCACTGGCCTCTTCAACCGCATAGCCCGCGTCACGCAGGGCGATGGCCAGGGTTTTACGCAGACTGAAGGAGTCATCTACGATCAGGATGGTTTTGCTCATGGCGGTTCCCGGTTATTTGAATAGGGGGGCGGCTCAGAAGAACACGATGCCTTGCTGTTCGACCTGGGTCGTGGCGTGCTCGGGGTGCAGCTGCCGCTGCTCCAGCATGGTGTAGGTCTTGGCCAGATCGTTGAGCCATTCGCGCGCATCGGGCGTCGGCGTCGAGGGGTCGGCATGGATCGCCTGTGCGGCGCTGGTCATGCGGCTCATGTCGGAGAGCACGTGATCGAGGATCTGATGCACGCGGTCCTGGAATTGCAGGTTGACCAGCACTTCGCCGACATCGTGTTCGACGGCGCGGCGCTCATCCTGCAGGGTTTGCAAGGACTGGCCGAGGGCGCTGGCGGTGCTGTTGAAATTGACGATGATCTTCTCGGCGCTCTCTTGTGAGGCGCTGATTGCCAGGGCCTCGCGGTTGGCGAATTGCTCTGACATCTGCAGGGCCTGGGCGATGGCCGCACTGACTGTGTTGACGGTCTGGTGGATGCGCTTGCCGGTCTCGCCGGACTGGCTGGAGAGCTTGCGCACCTCATCCGCCACCACCGCGAAGCCACGGCCGGCCTCGCCGGCACGCGCAGCCTCGATGGCCGCGTTGAGGGCCAGCAGATTGGTCTGCTTGGCGATATTGGCGACTTCCTCGGCCATCTTGCGCAGATCATCGGTGTGCGAGGCGACGCCGCCCATCTCGGCGACCAGGGCGGTACGGAATTCCTGGGTGGCGTTGAGCTTGGCGACGATCTCGCGCAGCGAGTCTTCCGCTTCACGGATGGTTTGCAGGGCGATGGCTTCGCTGCCCGATTGCTGATTGCTGCCCCCCTCGGAGAGCCGGCTGGACAAGGAGGCGAAGCGCATGGCGAGCGCATCGATGGCTTCCTTGACCTGACTCTGGGCCAGCGAAACATGGCGATTCCACAGCGGCACCACCTCGGCCACCAGCTCGGGCAGGCGCTCGGTATTGCGCTTGAGCGGTTCACTGAAACTGGGGGTGGCGGGGGCGTTAGAAAACTGCAGGGTCTGGGCCGCGGTCTCGGTCTTTGCCGCGTGGCTGAGCCAGGCAATGGCGGCGGCGACCAGCACTCCGCAGAGGCCGCCCAGCCACCATGTTTCGGCAAGGGCCAGGGCGAACACCAGGTTGACGGCTGCGACAACGAGCAGCGCGGTACGGGCTTGGTTTGGTTTCATGATCGATAGGTCTGTCCGGGTTGTTGTCTGCTGGCCGCTGTGTGACGTCCTTACTGGACTTTGTGCACAATCGGTATCCATGTTGACTAACGGAGCTTGCGCGGGAAACTTTATGGTTTCCGCGTGGGGTATTGTTCCCCTGGGCGGCAGGGGGCGACTTGGGGGCTGCAGCTTGGGGCCGCGGGTGGCGCCGCCGCTCGTGCTGAGTTGCGCTGCGCTGCGTGCCAGCTTTGTGGTGAGCGCGCCTCTGAAACCCTTGCCAGGCAATGGTTTTCAGTGTAGTGCGCTGAAACTTCGGGTGACGTTCCCGGCGCTGCGGGAGGCGCTAGCCAAGCGGAGTGGATGGCGTGGCAGGCACTCGTATGATGGAATTGCCTAGGGGTTTTCCACGGTTCGGGCGGTGCAGGTTTTACGGCCCAGGTGGCGCGGATGGGGGGCGAGCGTACTGCGGGATGAAATGACTATGTACTTCAAAGTTCATCAAGATGCCTTTGTCAAGCATCTTGGTTTGGGTTTCAGAGTGAATTTACATAATTTATAGAATGCCTTCGCCATGCACTGAGCCGCCCCCGCTTCCTGAGGGCGGCTCAGTGCTTTATGTTGCGGTGCGGTTCAGACGCTCAGATAGACATCGCCATCCACGAGTTTGGCGGCAAAGGACTTGCTGCAGCCGCTATCGGGCGCGACCACATTGCCGCTGTCCAGTTCGATCTTCCAGCTGTGCAGGGGGCAGGTGACCTGGCGGCCGGCGATGATGCCCTGCGACAGCGGGCCACCCTTGTGCGGGCATTTGTCATGCAGGGCGAAGACTTCGTCAGCGCTGGTTCGGAAGATGGCGATGTCGCCGTGTTGCGTGCTCTTGACCACACGCGAGCCCAGTACCGGGATGTCGGTGAGGGCGCAGATTTTTTTCCAGTCGGTCATGGTGGTGAGTGAGGCGTGAAGAGTGAGGGGCGGGTGCGCACGGCGCGCACCCGGTGGCATCAGACCGTCAGGTCTTCGAAGGGCTTTTTCAGCTCGGCTTCGCCCTTGTCGGCGCTGCGTTCCAGCCAGGGGTCTTTGTAGTCCTGCAGGGCGAACAGCATGCGTTCGAACAGCGCCTTGCGATTGGCGGCGTCTTCGACGACCTTGGCCTTGACGTAGTCGAGGCCGACGCGCTGCACGTAATGCACCGTGCGCTCCAGGTAGTAGCCTTCTTCGCGGTAGAGCTGGAGGAAGGCGCCGGAGTATTCCATCACCTCTTCGTCAGACTTCACCTTGCAGAAGAATTCGGCCACCTCGGTCTTGATGCCGCCATTGCCGGCGACGTAGAGCTCGTAGCCGGAATCCACGCCGATGATGCCAACGTCCTTGATGCCGGCTTCGGCACAGTTGCGTGGGCAACCCGAGACGGCGAGCTTGACCTTGTGCGGGCTCCACATGCCGAACAGCATCTTTTCGAGCTTGACGCCCATGTCCATCGCCAGCTGGGTGCCGAAGCGGCAGTGCTCGGCGCCGACGCAGGTTTTCACCGTGCGCAGGCTCTTGCCATAGGCATGACCGGAGACCATGCCTGCGGCATTGAGGTCGGCCCACATCTTCGGCAGGTCTTCCTTCTTCACGCCGAGCAGGTCGATGCGCTGGCCGCCGGTGACCTTGACGGTCGGTACCTTGTACTTCTCGGCGGCGTCGGCAATCGCGCGCAATTCGTTCGGCGTGGTGAGGCCGCCCCACATGCGCGGCACCACCGAGTAGGTGCCATCTTTCTGGATGTTGGCGTGTGCGCGCTCGTTGATGAAGCGCGATTGCGGATCGTCCTGCGCCTCGTGCGGCCAGCTGGAGATCAGGTAGTAGTTGAGTGCCGGGCGGCAGGTGGCGCAACCATTGGGCGTCTTCCAGCCCAGCGCCTGCATCACGGCGGGAATGCTGGTCAGGTGCTGATTGACGATGGCGGCGCGCACATCGCCATGCGAATGATCGGTACAGGCGCAGATCGCCTTGTTCTTGCTGTCCGCCGGGGTGTAGGCGCCACCGATGGTCGAGGCGAGGATCTGTTCGACCAGGCCGGTGCAGGAGCCGCAGGAGCTCGATGCCTTGGTGTGCTTGCGCACGTCTTCGAGCGTGAAGATGCCCTTTTCCTTGATCGCCTTGACGATGGTGCCCTTGCAGACGCCATTGCAGCCGCAGACTTCGGCCGTGTCGGGCAGCGATGCGGCCGAGTTCTGCCCCTTGTGGCCGACGTCACCGAGGTGCGACTTGCCGAACAGCAGGTGGTCGCGGATCTCGTGCACATCCTGGCCGTCCTTCATCATCTGGAAGTACCAGGAGCCGTCGACCGTGTCGCCATACATGACTGCGCCGACGATCTTGTCATCCTTGAGCACCACGCGCTTGTAGACGCCCATGCCGGGGTCGGAGAGCACGATGTCCTCGGTGCCTTCACCGCCGGAAAAATCGCCGGCAGAGAACACGTCGATGCCGGTGACCTTGAGCTTGGTGCTGGTCACCGAGCCCTGGTAGCGGCCAATGCCGAACATTGCCAGGTGATTGGCGCAGACCTTGGCCTGCTCGAACAGCGGCGCGACCAGGCCGTAGGCGATGCCACGGTGATTGGCGCATTCGCCGACGGCGTAGATGCGCGGGTCGAAGGTCTGCAAGGTGTCGCTGACGACGATGCCGCGATTGCAGTGCAGACCGGCTTTTTCAGCGAGTGCCGTGTTGGGGCGGATGCCAGCGGCCATGACGACCAGATCGGCGGGAATCGTCTCGCCATCCTTGAACTTGACGGCGGCGACGCGGCCGCTTTCGTTACCGATCAGCTCGGCAGTCTGCGCCGGCAGCTTGAACTTCATGCCTTTGGCTTCGAGCGCCTTCTGCAGCATCTGGCCGGCGGTCTTGTCGAGCTGGCGCTCCATGATCCAGTCGCCGATATGCACGATGGTCACGTCCATGCCGCGAATGGCGAGGCCATTGGCCGCTTCCAGACCCAGCAGGCCGGCGCCGATCACCACCGCATGCCGGTGGGTGGCGGCGGTGGCGATCATGGTGTCGGTATCGGCAATGTCGCGGTAGGCGATCACGCCCTGCAGGTCCTTGCCAGGCACCGGCAGGATGAAAGGCAGCGAGCCGGTGGCCAGCAGCAGGCGGTCGTACTCGGCGACGGTGCCGTCGTCGGCCGTCACGGTGCGTGCTTTGCGGTCGATCTGGGTGACGGTGCGGCCGGTCAGCAGGCGGATGCCGTTGTCCTTGTACCAGTCCAGATCGTTGAGGATGATGTCCTGGATCGTCATCTCGCCGGCCAACACTGGCGAGAGCAGGATGCGGTTGTAGTTCGGATGGGGTTCGGCGCCGAAGACGGTGATGTCGTACATGTCGGGCGCGGTCTTGAGGAGTTCTTCAAGTGTCCGGACGCCGGCCATGCCGTTGCCGACCATGACGAGTTTGAGCTTGCGCATGTGATACCTCTGTAAGAAAGCCGGGGAAACCCCTGAGAATCGAATTCAGCTTTGACAGAGATCGTCGTTGATCCGCAATCGCCAGCGCCGTTGCTGGAGAGAAGCGTGCCCGTGGGGCAGATGTCGCGATAGGGTGCTGCCAAGCAAAGCGCGTGCCGATGTTTGGCTTGGCGGCTAAGTGCATGATCGGAAAGCCGTCTTGCTCAGGGTTTGCCGCGTACTGAAGGCGCTGATGCGCCATGGCGGCGCAGCACGGAGCGGGCTGCACCAGCTTTGGTCAGCAGAGGGGAGGGATTCAGGCTGCGTGTTGCCCGGCGGATCGGGCGCGTTGCTCGATGAACTGCAGGCAGTCTGCGGCGCGCAGCGGTGGGCTGTAGAGGTAGCCCTGGAATTCGGTGCAGCCGAGTTTCTGCAGCAGGGCGCGCTGCGATTCGGTCTCGACATACTCGGCCACCACGCGCACGTTCATGGTCTGGCACAGCTGGGCTACCTGCGAAATGATGTCGCAGCATGAGCTGTTGCTCTCCACTTCGCGGGTCAGTGAGCCATCAAGCTTGATGGTGTCGATGCGGAAACGGCGCATATAAAGTAGTGAGCTGTAGCCCATGCCGAAATCGTCCATCGCCAGGCTGACGCCCAGCTCGTTTAGGGCGCTGAGGCTGCGGTTCGATTGCTCGTCATTGCTGACGCTGCGGCTCTCGGTGATCTCCAGTTCCAGATCGCCCGGATGCAGGCCGTAGCGCCCCAAATTTTCGCGCACATTGACCAGTAGCTGCGGGTCGGAGAGCTGCAGGGGCGAGACATTGACCGCCATCGAGACCTTGGTGATGCCGGCCGCCTGCCAGCTGGCCAGCTGGCGGCAGGCCACGGCGATGGTCCAGTGGCCGATGCGGCTGATACAGCCGGCGTCCTCGGCAATGCCGACCAGCACGTTCGGCGGCACCATGCCGAAGACGGCGTGCTGCCAGCGCAGCAGGGCTTCGACGCCAACCACCGCGCCCTGCGCATTGAGCTTGGGTTGGTAGACCATGTAGATCGCGCCATTGGTCAGATCACGTTCCAGATCGAGCAGCAACTGGCGAGCCAGGCGACCGACCGCATCCTGGCGATTGACTAGCAACTGCCGCGAGCTGCTGAGGCTCTCCTCCAGCGAATGGATCAGCTGGCGGAAGCTGGCCTTGCCGGCGGCGTCCAGGCGTGCCTCGAAACGGCGCAGAAAGGGCAGGTAGAGGCCGGCGCTGATCAAGATATTGACCGCTTGCAGCGCCAGACCGCGCCAGCCATTGCTGGCCTCCCAGGCATTGATGCCCAGCGGCAGCACCCATGCTTGCGAATGAACGCTCAGCGGTACCCAGCCGCTGCTCAGCGCCACATAGCTGACCAGGGTCAGCACGATGGGGGTGAGTACGAAGGGAATCAGCAGCAGCGGGTTGAGTACGACGGGCAGGCCGAACAGCAGGATCTCATTGATATTGAACAGCGAAGGCAGCAGGGCCAGGCTGCCGATATTGCGGCTGTTGCGATGTCGGGTGCTGAGGAACAAGGCCAGCAGCAGGCCGGCCGTGGCGCCTGAACCGCCAATCAGCACAAAGCTGCGGATGACCGGTTCGGTGAAGATTTCATAGGGCGCGGCACCGAGCGAGACCGCCAGTTCGTTGGCATGGGTCGCCGGGGTGAACCAGTTGCGTGCAACGTCCTGCAGCATCAGCGTGCCGTGCATGCCGAAGAACCACAGTATCTGGGAGATCAGACTGTAGAGCATGGCGCGCAGCAGATCGCTTTCAAGACTGCTGAACAGGGCGAAGAGCTGTTTGTCGAACAGGCGCTCGATCGGGGTGTCGAGCTCGGCCAGCGCCGTATGCAGGAGGAAGAACAGCGCCGCGGTGAGGATCGCCGGCAGGATGTTGTGCACGACGTCGGGCAGCAGCGGATCGAGATCGCTGATCCAGCGTACCTGCAGCGCACGCAGGCGGCGCAGCGCAATGAACAATTCGCTGGCGAGCAGGGCGGTGCAGATGGCGACAAAGCTGCCGCGCGCGCCAAGCTCTTCAAGGCTGATCTGGCCGTTGCCGGGCATCACCAGCAGCATGTAGCAGACCAGGCTGACCAGCACGACGCTGATCGGATTGGTGTCGGGGTCCTGGTTGCGGCGTGGCACCAGTTCGGCCAGTGTATGGCTGATGCTGATCAGCAGCCAGAGCGACATCACGCCGAAGCTGGCCTGCCAGAGCAGCAGGATTTGCTCATGCCAGCTCAGACCCAGCAGGGCCTGCATGGCCGCCTGCCAGGATGGCAGGCTGATCGCGGCGCAGATATGGGCGCAGGCGCCGAGCATGATCAGCGGCAGCACTTGCAGGAAACCACGGCGGATGGCGACCAGCCAGCGATGTTCGGTAAACCCCAGCAGCGCCTCAGCCGCTGGCCGCTGCTGCCAGAGTTGGGTCGCGTGATGCACAATTTTTGTTGGTCTTATGGGCATCGTCGGTTGGTTGGAGTGTCAAGCCTTGCGCGTAGTCAGAGTGGATGGCACAGCATCATGGCAGCTCATGATAGGGCTAGGCTATGGCATAAATCAAACGTTTCTATCGTATCAGGGTGTAGCGCCGAAAATCTGCACCCACAGGGCTTCGACTGCCGCGCGCGCCTCGGCCAGGTGAGCGCCATCGACGCGTCGGCCCAGTTCGTTCAGGCGCAGGCTGTGCTGCTCGCGGCGCAGCTGGCGGTAAGCCTCGGCGACGGCAGCTGCCTGATCGGCGGGCAGCAGGCCGGCGGCAGCGGCGCGTTCGAGCAGGGCGATGTTGCCGCTGTTGGCGGCCAGCTCCGGCCACTGGCTGGCATAGGCCAGCACGAGGAACTGCACGATGAATTCGACATCGATGAGGCCGCCGGCATCGTGCTTGAGCTCGAAGCCCGGCGCCTTGTTGGCGTGCGTGTCGCGCATCTTCTGGCGCATTGCCAGCACCTCGCTGCGCAGCGTCTCGATATCGCGCGGCTGGCAGAGCAAGTCGTGGCGCAGGCGCTCGAAGCGCTGGCCCAGCGCAGCATCGCCGGCACAGAAGCGGGCGCGGGTCAGCGCCTGATGCTCCCACACCCAGGCCGATTCGCGCTGGTAGCGTTCGAAGGCTTCGAGCGAGCTGACCAGCAGGCCGGCCTCGCCATTCGGGCGCAGGCGCAGATCGGTCTCGAACAGCAGGCCGGCGCTGGTGCGGCTGCCGATCCAGGTATTGATGCGCTGTGACAGGCGCGCATAGATCGCCTGAGCTTCCGGGTCCGGGTCGTCGTGGAGGAACACGATGTCCAGATCCGAGGCATAGCCCAGTTCTTTGCCGCCAAGCTTGCCGTAGCCGATGATGGCGAAGCGGTGCTGATGGTTGTGCCGTGTGCTGAGCTTGTGCCAACAGAGGCGCAGGGTTTGTTCGAGGACGATGTCGGCCAGCGCCGAGAGGCGGTCGGACAGCGCTTCGACGCTGAGCTCGCCGGCCAGATCGCGCCCGAGCAGCTGAAACACCTGGGCGTGGTGCCATTCGCGCATCAGGTCCATCTGCCTCTCGGTGTCATCGCCGAGCGCGTCGAGCGCCTGCGCCAGTTCGCCGGAGAGCTGCGCGCTGTCCGGCTCGGCCAGGCGCCGGCTGTCCAGCAGTTCGTCGAGCAGCAGCGGGTGCTGGGTCAGATAGCTGGCCGCCCAGCTGGAGCTGGACAGCAGTTCGACGACGCGGCCGAGTGCTTGCGGATACTGCTGCAGCATGGCGAGGTAGGCGGCGCGGCGGCAGATGGCTTCGAGCAGGTCGAGAGCGCGCAGCAAGGTCTGGTCGGGGCGCGGGCCGGCGGCGCAGAGCTGCAGCACGCGCGGCACCAGTGCATCGAGGCGGGTCCGCGCATCGTCGCTCATGGCGCGGTAGCGCGGGCCGTTGCGGAAGCTGCGCAGGCGTTCGGCGAGCTGAGCCGGCTCGGCAAAGCCCAGGGTGCCGAGTAGGTCGAGCTGGTTGTCGGCCGCGCATTCGGGCGACCAGGCTTCATCGAGCACGTGTTCGCCGGCCGAGGGGTCGGCAAACACCGCATCGAAATGGCGGCTGACGATGCGCCGGTGCGCGTCCAGCGCGCTCAGCAGCGGCTCGAAGCTGGCGTAACCCATGGCCTCGGCGAGGCGCTGGCGGTCCTCCGGCGAGGCCGGCAGCATGTGGGTTTGCGCGTCATCCAGATACTGGATGCGGTGCTCCAGGCGGCGCAGGAAGTCGTAGGCGGCGGCCAGTTCTGCGACGCTCTCGTCCGCCAGCAGGCCGCGCTGGGCGAGGCGTTCGAGGACCTGCAAGGTGGCCCGCTCGCGCAGGCTGGTGTCGCGCCCGCCACGGATCAGCTGGAACACCTGGGCGATGAACTCGATCTCGCGGATGCCGCCCGGGCCGAGCTTGATGTTGTCGGCCATCTCGCGGCGCGCCACCTCGCGGCGGATCTGCGCATGCAGGGCGCGCATGGCATTGATGGCGCCGAAGTCGAGGTATTTGCGATAGACGAAGGGCCGCACGATGGTGTCCAGCTCGGCGTGGCGTTCGCCGCTGAGCGCCCGCGCCTTGATCCAGGCATAGCGCTCCCATTCGCGCCCCTGGGCGATGAAGTACTGTTCGAGCATGTCGAAATTGGCCACCAGCGGGCCGGAATCGCCATTCGGGCGCAGGCGCATGTCGACGCGGAACACGAAGCCCTCGCCGGTGTTTTCGGAGATCGCGGCGATCAGGCGCTTGCCGAGGCGGGCAAAGTATTCGAAGGCATCCAGCGGGCGCGGGCCATCGCTGTGCGCTTCGTCGGGGTAGACGAAGATCAGGTCGATGTCGGAGGACACATTCAGCTCGCGGCCACCGAGCTTGCCCATGCCGATCACAATCAGCGCCTGTTCCTGGCCTTGCGCATTGCGCGGCACGCCGTGCAGGGTGGCCAGGTCGGCGCTGATCACCGCCTGTGCGGTCTGCACCGCGACTTCGGCGAGCAGGCTCATCGCGCCGGTGACTTCGTGCAGTGGCGCCAGGCCGGCCAGATCGCGCACCATGACGTGGGCGTAGACCAGGGCGCGCAGCTGGCGCAGGCGGGCGCCCAGATTGGCGGCTGTGAGGACTTCCTCGGCGAGGAAGGCGTCGAGCTCGGCGCGCGTCAGTGCGCGTTCAAGCAGCGGGCCCAGACGTGGCGCCAGCCAGCTGCGCGCGGCGAGCTGGCGGGTCAGGAAGCGGCTGTGGCGGGCGGCTTGGGCGATGAGTTGGTCGTGGTCGATCATGCCTGCGGGTCTGTGCTGGAGGTGGTTTTATCTTGCAAGGCCCGGCGTTTGTCCGTTTTGCGGGGAGCCGGGGTGACACTGGGTTAGAATCGCGTCTCTGTGCGCTACGCCTTTTGCTGGCCCGATTCCTGCGCAAGCTTATGTCTGAAGACTCGTCCCCGCCGCATTCTGCACCGCCCCCCCGTCATATGCCAGCCCGGCTGTGGCGCTGGCGCTGGTGTCTGCACGCCTTGCGCCTGGGTTTGCACATTCCGCGCACTGCCGGACGCTGGCTGTGGCGCGTCCTGCTGGCGCTGTGGATCGTGCTGGCGATCTGCTTCCTCATTGTGCGCTATGCGCTGATGCCGCAGGTCGCCGAGCATCGGGGCGAGATCGAAACAGCGCTGTCCACGGCCCTCGGTGCCAAGGTCCAGATCAGCGCGCTTGAGGCGCACTGGCATAGCCTGCGGCCGGAGCTGGGCATGCGCGGCCTGCGCATTTTCGACCAGGCCGGGCGCGAGGCGCTGGAACTGCCACGTGTCGATGCGACGATTGCCTGGAGCTCGCTGCTGCGCTGGCGCCTGGAACTCTATCGGCTCTACATCGGCCAGCCGGAACTGAGCGTGCGTCGCGAAGCCGATGGCAAGATCTACGTCGCCGGTCTGCTGGTGCAGACGCAGCAGGGCGGCAAGGCCGACTTCGCCAACATGCTGCTGCATCAGCGTGAAATCCTCATCGACGGCGCGCGGGTGCGCTGGGTCGATCGCCTGCGCGGCGCGCCCGAACTGGTCTTCGACAAGCTCTCGCTGCAGCTGGAAAACCGTGGTGACAGTCATCGTTTCGCCCTCAAGGCCAGCCCGGCCGCACGCATGTCGGGGCCGCTGGATCTGCGCGGCGATCTGCGTGGCGCCGATCTGGCGAGTCTCGACAACTGGCGTGGCGCGCTCTATGTCGCGACCGACAGCACCGATCTGGCGGTGTGGCGCAACTGGGTCGATTACCCCATCAACCTGCCGCGCGGGCGCGGTGGCCTGCGCGCCTGGCTCAATTTCGAAGGCGCGCAGACTGCCAGCGTGACGGCGGATCTGGCCCTGGCTGATGTCGATGTGCAGTTCGCGCAGGATTTGCCGATGCTTTCGCTGCACACTTTGTCCGGCCGTCTGCGCTTGTCGCAGCGTCCGGATGGTTTCTCGCTGGCCGCCGAGCGCCTGACGCTGGCGACCAATGATGGCTTGCGGGTGGCGCCGACGCAGCTCTCCCTGCGGCGTAATACACCGGCCGGCAAACCAGCAGGCGGCGAGCTCGCCGGCGAACGTCTCGATGTGCGTGTGCTGGCCCAGCTGGCCGCCTATCTGCCCTTGCCGGCGACGCTGCGCCAGCGTCTGCAGGGCGCCGATCCGCATGGCCTGGTGCAGCGCCTGCAGGCGAGCTGGCAAGATCCGCTGGACGGGCAGCAAAGCTGGCCACCGCGCTTCAATATCGATGCGGTGCTCGACAAGCTGAGTCTCGCCAGCAGCGAGGGCTCACCGGGGGTCGAGGGCCTCAGTGGCAGCCTGCGTGGCTCGGAGAGCAAGGGCGATTTCGCACTCAGTGTGCGTGATGGTGCCCTGCAGTTGCCCGCAGTCTTCGCCCAGCCGCGCCTGGCGCTCAACAGCCTGCAGCTGCGCGGCAGCTGGCGGCGCGACAGCAAGCCGGCCGAAAGCAGCCCGGAGCTGGTCGTCGAACTGGCCCAGCTGGCGCTGAGCAATCCTGACATCACGGCCGCCGAGTTCAGTGGCAACTGGCGTAGCAAGCCAGGCGGCGCCGGCACTCTGGACCTGACGGGCCGCGTGCGCAGATTCGAAGCGCCGGCGGTGTGGCGTTACATTCCGCTGGAAGTGCCGCAGGATACGCGTGACTGGTTGCAGCATGGCTTGCAGAGCGGCGCGGCGGAGAATCTGCGCATCCGCGTGGTGGGGCCGCTCGACCAGTTCCCGTTCCAGAATACGCCGCAGGCGACGTTCCGCGTCGAAGGCAATTTCAATGCGGTCAATCTGGCTTTCGCACCGGGCTGGCCGACGCTGGAGGGCGTCGGCGGCGAGCTGCTGTTCGACCGCGTCCGCATGGCCATTCGCTCGCACCGTGGCCGCTATCGCCAGGTGCGCCTGGGCGAGGTGTCGGCGGATCTGCCCAATCTCGAACACCCGGCGCAAGCGCCCTTGCTGATCGTCGGCCGCGCCAGTGGTTCGGGCGGTGACATGCTCGATTACCTGCGCGCCACGCCGGTGGCCGAACACTTGGGCAGCGCCGTGCAGCACATGCGTCTGGAAGGTGATGGCCAGCTCGATCTGCGCATCGCCGTGCCCCTGCTCGACGCCAATGCCACGCGCGTGCAAGGCAGTTACCGCGCCGATGGCAATGTGCTGCGGATCGCCGACGGCCTGCCGCCGATGCGCCAGCTCAAGGGCACCCTGAGTTTCAGCGATACCGGCATCGGGCCGACCCAGGCAACGGCCGAGTTCGTCGGTGGCTCGGCGGTGATCAGCGGGCGTACCCTGGCGGACGGCACGATTGTCTTCGATGGCAGCGGTACGCTGCCGGCCAGCGGTTTGC
This sequence comes from Uliginosibacterium sediminicola, assembly GCF_039631295.1. Classification (NCBI taxonomy): domain Bacteria; kingdom Pseudomonadati; phylum Pseudomonadota; class Betaproteobacteria; order Rhodocyclales; family Zoogloeaceae; genus Uliginosibacterium; species Uliginosibacterium sediminicola. The sequence continues at coordinate 160,406 of NZ_JBDIVE010000009.1, forward strand.
GCCAGATCGTCGATACACCGCTGTGGTCCGAACTCAGCGGGCAGACGCAAACCACGGCGCGGATCACCATCACGCGCGCCAAGGCCGATGTGCAGGTCAGCTCCGATCTGCTCGGCATCGTCTCGCGCCTGCCCAGTCCGCTCACCAAGCGTGGCGATGAACGACTACCGCTGCGCTTTGGCTGGAGCCTGGGCGACGAGCCCGGCGCGGCGGCCGGCAACAGCCTGCAGGACTGGCATCTGAGCCTCGATGGCCGTGCCCAGGCACAGTGGCAGGATCGCTGCGGCAAGGACAGCTGCGCTTTCCTGCGCGGCGCCATCGCCGTCAATGACAGCCTCAGCATGCCCGCGCGCGGCATGCGCGTCTCGGGCCGCTTCAAGCGCCTGCAGCTCGACCCCTGGCGCAGCCTGCTGGTGGCAGCGCTGGCCGGCGACGGCAAACCCAGCGCGCCCAGCGATCCGAATAGCTTCGGTGGTGCAGTGTTCCAGGCCGATGAAGTGATTGCCGGCGGGCATCGCTTCCGCAATGTGACGGCACGCGCGGTGCAGCAGGACGCGCACTGGGTGGTCAAGCTCAGCGGTCCCGACATCGCGGGTGATCTGAGCTGGCTGGGCGAGGGCAAGGGGCGCCTGGCAGCCAAGCTTGATGTGCTGCGCCTGCAGTCCTTTGAAGACAGCACCGCGCTGGCCGAGAGCGAAGCGCAGGGCGATCTGCCAGCGCTGGATGTCACGGCCGAACAGTTCGAACTGCATGACATGAAGCTCGGCAAGCTCAGCCTGCATGCCGAAAACCAGGGCGCCCTGTGGCGCTTGCCGCAGCTGCGCGTGGAGAGCAGCGACGGCGTGATCAGCGGCGAGGGCAGCAGCCGGCGCCTGAGCGATGGCGGGCGGCGCACCGACATCACCCTCAAGCTCAATAGCGACAATGTCGGCGGCCTGCTCGGGCGCATCGGCCTGCCCAATGCGCTGCGCAAGGGCAAGGCTGACCTGCACGGCCAGCTGTCCTGGAACTCGGCGCCGACCAGCATCGACTACCCCAGCCTCAGCGGCGAGCTGCACCTCGATGCCGAGGATGGCCAGTTCAACAAGCTCGATCCGGGCGCGGCGCGCCTCCTGGGCATCCTCAGCCTGCAGTCGCTGCCGCGGCGGATCACCCTGGATTTCCGCGATGTGTTCAGCGAAGGCTTTGCCTTCGATGCGATCAGCGGCGACTTCAAGCTGCAGCGTGGCCAGCTCTACAGCAATAATCTCGAAGTGCGCGGCCCGGCGGCGAAGTTCTTCATGAAGGGCTCGGCCGACATCGTGAACGAGACGCAGAACCTGCGCCTGACCGTGCAGCCGACGCTCTCCGAAGGCTTTGCCGTCGGCATCGGCGCGGCGGCGCTCAATCCGGTGGTGGGGGTGGGCGTCTATGTGGCGCAGAAGGTGCTGCGCGATCCATTCGAAAAACTGTTCAGCTTCGACTACTCGGTCACCGGCAGCTGGAGCGATCCGAAAGTCGAGAAGCTGACGTCGGCCAGCCGCGCAGTGGAAGCGGCACCGCAAAGCGTGCCGCCTGCGAGTCAGGAGAAATAGCCATGCCTGAGCAACACGCGCTCGCCGCACAGCCGAGGGGTTTGGCGCCGGATCTGGCGACCCGGCTGCGGCTGTTCAAGGAGCTTCACCGCTTGCCCGCCCTGCAACACCGACGCCTACCGTGACGATGCCGCAGTATCTCAATGCCCTGGAACCGGCCGGTCTGCTGCAGCATTTTGCCGAGCACCCGCCCAAAGATTTTCTGCCGCGCCGCTCGCCCGAGGGCGGGCCGAGTTTTCTTGCCCGCTTCGATCTGCTGACCACGGTCGATGCCGAAGATCTGCAGCAATTCATGCGCCTGCCTTGTGCGCGCCAGCTGCGTCGCCTGCTGCGCTGGAACACCTGCTTTTACGGCACCACGGTCAGCGAATACGCGCCGATGCCAGCCGGCTTGAGCGCCGAGGCGCTGTGCACCAGCATCCTCAAGGATTGGCAGCGCGCTTCGCCGCTGCTGATCGTCAAGGATGTGCCCGAGCGCTCGCCCTTGTTGTCCGCTGAAGAGAATGCCTTTGCTGACGAGTTTGTCGCCGCCTGCCAGGCGCGCGATTTCATCATCGTCGAAGGGCAGGCGCTGGCCTATCTGCCGATTGATTTCGCCAGCGAAGAGGCCTGGCTGGCCAGCCTGTCCTCCGGCCGCCGCCGCGACATCCGCCGCAAGCTGCGCGCCCGCGCCGATCTGCAGATCGAGGTGTGGCCCACCGGCGACGCGCGCTTTGCAGATGCGGCCCTGCTCGACGAGATGTACCAGCGCTACCTTGAAGTCTTCGCGCAGAGCGAGATTCACTTCGACTGCCTCGATGCCGGCTTTTTCCGCGCCGTGTTGCAGGACGCCGCGCTCAAGGGCCAGGTGTTCTTCTACCGCGTGGCCGGGCGGATGATCGGCTACAACCTGTGTTTCGAGCATCGCGGCATGCTGATCGACAAGTACATCGGCCTGCACTACCCGGATGCGCGCGACTACAACCTGTACTTCGTGAGCTGGTTGCAGAACCTCGCCTACGCCCGCGAGCACGGCCTCTCGCACTACGTGGCGGGCTGGACTGATCCGCAGATCAAGGCCTACCTCGGCGCACGATTCACCTTCACGCGCCACGCGGTCTATGTGCGCAATCCGCTGCTGCGTTTTGTCTTGCGGCGCCTCTCCGGCCTTTTCGAGAGCGACCGCGCCTGGTTTGATTCGGTCAATGATGACGCCACTCGTTCTTGATTTCGACGCCTCGGTGCTGGGCCTGGATGCGGCACAACGCATCGATTTGCGCGACTGGCAGGAGGCAATCCGCTTTGGCTGCAGCCTGCGCCGCTGGCGTGCGCTGCGTGCGCAGCTGGCCCGCCAGATGCCGGACAAGCATGGCACGGTGCTGCTCGGCAGCGGTGATCTGCACCACCTCAGCCATCTGCTGACCGAGCGCTGTCAGGCGCCGCAATTCGATCTGCTGGTGTTCGACAACCACCCGGACAATATGCGCTTTCCCTTCGGCATCCACTGCGGCTCCTGGGTACGCCATGCAGCGCGCTTGCCGCAGGTGCGGCGCATCGACGTGGTCGGCATCTGTTCGGCTGACATCGGCGCGAGCCACGCCTGGGAGAACTACTGGCAGCCCTTGCGCAGCGGCAAGCTGCATTACTGGAGCGTCGGCGTTGATACGCGCTGGGCGCAGCGCTTCGGCCTGGCCGCGCAGATGCACGCCCATGCCGATCAGGCGGCCTTGCTGGCGGCCTTCAGCGCTCATCTGCAGGCCACCGCCACGCCGCTGTACCTGAGCATCGACAAGGATGTGCTGGCGCCCGAGGTGGCACACACCAACTGGGATCAGGGCAGCATGCAGCTCGAACAGATGGAGGCGCTGATCGCCCTGCTGGCGGGCCGCGTGGTCGGCAGCGACATCACCGGCGACATCTCCGCCTACCGTTATCGCAGCGCCTGGAAGCGCTGGCTCAGTGCGCTCGACGAACAACCCGAAATCTCGCCGGCGCAGCTGGCGCAGTGGCAGGCGCAGCAGGCGGCGGTCAATCAGCGCTTGCTGCCGCTGATTGCCGCCCAGACCCGAGCCTAGGTTTGCGCTGAAGCCGCCAAGTGCTTGCGCAGCACCGCCAGGATCTGCGCGAACTGCGCATCATCGAGCCACAGGCTATTGCTGAGGCTCAGTGTGCGGGCGGCGAAGTCGCGCGCATTCGGCGTCTGCGTGCCGCCGCCGGCCGCCAGATAGGCGTAGTCGCCGATCGCCTCGGCAAATAGGCGCGACGCGCCCAGGCGCAGCGGCCACAGTTCGGCCAGGGCCGCATCGCGTGCCGCCTGCGTCGGCATCAAGAGCATGATCAGCGGCCAGCTGCCTTGCACGCCGGGCTTGTCGTCGAGCACCTGCAGGCCGGGCAGGGCGCGTAGCGCCGGCACGCGGCGTTCAGCCTGCTGGCGCAGCGCGTGCTGGAACGCGGGCAGCTGCTGCAGGCCCCGGCTGCCGACGCCTTGCCGCCAGTGGCTCATGTGATGCAGAGGAATGGCCTCGTCGAACACATCGCCGATCGCCTCGGCCACATCATTGCGGCGCAGTGCGCGGCGCAGCGGCAAGCCGTAGACCAGGCGCAGCGGCAGCGGGCGATACAGCGCGCTATAGCCGATCAGCTGCAGGCAGCGCAGCAGCTCGAAAGCCGGCCGGCCGCGCAGCAGCTGCTCGCGTGTCTTGAGGATTTCCGTGCGCAGTGCCGCATCGCGGGCGAACCAGATGCCGCCTTCGAAGGTGCTCAGGCCCTTGCCGACGGCCAGGCTGAAGAAGCTGAAGTCAGCATCCTTGCCGACGCTGAGGCCGTGCACCCGCGCGCCGAAAGCCTGTGCCGCATCCTCGATGAGCAGGGCGCCGCAGTTGCGGGCGATCAGATTGACGCGGGTGGTGTCGGCCACGCGGCCGGCCAGATGGGTCGGAATCACCGCCAGGGTGTCGGCATCGCAGTGCGCGGCGAGCGCGACTTCATCGAACTCGAAGCTGCCGGCGCGCACATCGCAGAGCACCGCCTGCAGGCCGCAGTGGCGGATCGCCAGCAGCACCAGCGGGCAGGTATAGGCGGGGATGATCACCTTGCGGCGTGCGCTGAGCCGCTGCAGGGTGGCCAGCACCAGCACCAGGCAGGCGGTGCCCGAACACTCGATCTGCGCATTGTCCACGCCTAGAAAAGCAGCTGCCGCCTGGGCAAAGGCGCGCGGCCGGGCTGGCCAGAGCGCTTTGAGGCTCAGTGGCAAGCCGGCGCTGGGCGGGATTTCGCCCCAGCGGCTGGCCAGGCGGGCGAATCCACTTGCGCTTTCAGTCGGCATCACTCGTTTCGCTGATTGCCAGGCAGATCACGCCGGCCACGATCACCGCCGCGCCGAGCAGCTGCATCAGCGTCAGGCGTTCGTTGAACAGCGGCGCCGAGAGCAGCATCACGCTGACGATCTCCAGGTGCGAGGCGGCAAAAGCCGGCCCGACCGGGGCGTGCTGCAAGAGACTCATCCAGGTGAAGAAGGCGCCCAGATAGCCGAGGATGCAGCCGAACAACCAGGGCGACTGCAGCACGGTGAGCAGCCAGTCGAGATTGGCGACAAAAGGCGTATTGAGTGCCGTGTATTTGAAGCTGACCTGGGCCAGGGTGTCGAAAGCCAGCAGGATCAGGAAGCCGAAGAAGTAGAAGCGCGCGCGCGACATCGTGGGATTGCTCATCTCAGGCGCCTCCGACAATGGCGACGCCGACGGCGATCAGGCAGACGCCCAGCACGCGCATCGGCGAGAGCTTTTCGCCGAACAGCCAGCGGCCGGCGAGCATCACCACGACGATATTGATCATGCCCAGCAAGATGCCCTCGGCCAGCGGCACCAGGGACAGGAAGGCCAGCCAGACGACGAATTCGAATACGAAGCAGATCACGCCGACCCAGATCCACGGCCGTGCGGCCATGTGCAGCCAGCGCTGTTTGAGACTGCCACTGTCGGGGCTCATGGCGGCGGCCTTGAAGGCCAGCTGGCCACCGGCATCGAGCACGATGTTGAGCAGCCAGAGGGTGAAGATGATGCTCGATTGCATGGATTTCTGTATCGGTCTGCGCGCGCCAGCGGCTGTCACGTTCGTCGCCAGGCGGCGCCGTGTGGCAAGGATCTTCTGCAAGTGCACGCATGCGCGTAAAATGAATGAACTAGGGCCGATCTCGTCACTGCACGGGATGGCCGCGCAGTATCTCTCATCTTCCGGATTTCCTGTTCGAATGTCTCAAGCATCACAAGAATTTTTCCTGCCCGGTGGCCGCACCGGCGTATTGCTGATTCACGGTTTGACAGGCACTCCCAACGAGATGAAGCGCGTTGCACGTGATCTGCAGCGTGCGGGTTTCTCGGTCCAGGCCGTGCAGCTGGCCGGCCATTGCGGCACCGAGGCGGATCTGCTGGCGACCGGCTGGCGCGACTGGTTCGCCAGCGTCGAAGAGAGCGCCGAGCGCCTGCGCCAGCATGTCGATCATCTGTTCGTCGGTGGTTTGTCGATGGGCTCGGTGCTGTCGATGATGTACGCCATCGAGCATCCGGACAAGGTCGATGGCCTGGCGCTTTATGGCACCACCTTCTTCTACGACGGCTGGGCGATTCCGGCGACGGGGCGGCTGGCCTTCCTGCTGCCGATCTTCGACCGCCTGGGTATCGGCCGCAAGAAGATGTTCATGGAAACGCATCCCTTCGGTATCAAGAACGAGCGCATCCGGCGTTCCATCTCGGGCAGCATGCTCGGTGGCGACAGCGCCGCCGCGGGCTTGCCGGGCAATCCCTGGCCTTCGCTGGCCGAGTTCTATCGCCTCTCGCGTTATGTGCAGCGTCGTCTGCACGAAGTGCGCGTGCCCTGTCTGGCCGTGCATGCCAAGGAAGACGATGTGGCCAGCCTGCGCAATGTCGCGCTGATCGAAAAGCGCGTCTCCGCACCCGTCGAAACCGTGGTGCTCGACAACAGTTATCACATGGTGACGGTCGATCAGCAGCGCGATGTGCTGGCTGCGCGTTCGGTGGCTTTCTTCAATCGCGTGGTGACTGCATCGGGGGCAAGGCCGGCCGTCGTCGCTGCCTGACGCTGCAGCGGAATCAAAAATTTCGCAACGCCGTCGTTTCAGGCTGATTGCATTGTTGTAAGCCGATATTGAGACGCGAAGGGCGCGAAGAAACGCAAAGGTCCGCAAAGGAAGATGATTTTGTTTTCCTTGGCGGACCTTCTGTTTTTCTCTGCGGCCTTGGCGACAAAGATCCATCGCTAAAACCGCATAAGTCTTAACAAAAGGGCCCGCAATTGCAGGCCCTTTGTTTTGCTGGCGTCCGGATGGATCAGGCAGCCTTGACCTTGCGCAGCAGCTGGTCGAGCAGGGACAGACCGAGGTCGATCTCTTCGTAGCTGATGTGCAGCGAGGGCGCGAAGGTGATGACGTTCTTGTAGTAACCACCAACGTCCAGCACCAGGCCGATGCGCTTGCCCTTGTGCTCCAGCTCGCCAGCCAGGCCGATGTCGACCATCTTGTCGAGCATCGCCTTGTTCGGCGTGAAGCCGTCTTCCTGGCAGATTTCGGCGCGCAGGGCGAGGCCCAGACCGTCGACATCGCCGATTTCCTTGTGCGCTTTTTGCAGCTCACGCAGGCCGGCGAGGAAGTACTCGCCCTTCTTCATGACCATGGTTTCGTAGTCTTCCTCGGCCAGCATGCGCATGGTTTCGAGGCCGACGGCGGTGCCCAGCGGGTTGGAGGCGAAGGTCGAGTGGGTCGAGCCCGGCGGGAACACCGTCGGGTTGATCAGCTCTTCACGCGCCCACAGGCCGGCCAGCGGGTTCAGGCCATTGGTCAGCGCCTTGCCGAAGACCAGCACATCCGGCTGCACGCCAAAGTGTTCGATCGACCACAGCTTGCCGGTGCGGTAGAAGCCCATCTGGATTTCATCGACCACCAGCAGGATGCCGTACTGGTCGAGCACCTTCTTCAAACCCTTGAAGAAGTTCATCGGCGGAATGACGTAGCCGCCCGTGCCCTGGATCGGTTCGACGTAGAAAGCGGCGTATTCAGCCTGTTTGCCCTTGGGGTCCCAGACGCCGTTGTATTCGGTCTCGAACAGGCGGGCGAAGTCGGCCACGCACTTCTCGCCGTACTCTTCCTTGGTCATGCCCTTGGGGCCGCGGAAGTGGTAGGGGAAGGGCACGAAGTGCGCACGGTCACCGAAGTGGCCGTAGCGACGACGGTAACGGTAGCTGGAGGTGATTGCCGAGGCACCGAGGGTACGACCGTGGTAGCCGCCTTCGAAGGCGAACATCAGGCTCTTGCCGTTGGAGGCGTTGCGCACCAGCTTGAGCGAGTCGTCAATCGATTGCGAACCGCCGACGTTGAAGTGCACGCGGCCCTTGTAGCCGAACTTCTTCTGCGCGTCCTGGGCGACGATCTTGGCCAGTTCGATCTTGGTCGGGTGCAGGTACTGGCTGGCCACTTGCGGCAGGGTGTCGATCTGCTTCTTCAGCACCGCGTTGAGGCGCGGATTCGAGTAGCCGAAGTTGACCGCCGAATACCACATCTGCAGGTCCAGGAAGGGAATGCCTTCGCCGTCGTAGAGGTAGCTGCCTTCGCAGCGTTCGAAGATTTGCGGCGGTTCCGAGTAGTGGACGGTGTCGCCGAAAGAACAATACATGGCCTCGTCGGCCAACAGCTGTGGATCACGCATGGGGTCTCAGTTCCAGACTCTGCAGGGCAGATTGATGAATTTTTTCGCTGCTGTGCTTGAGCGCCGGCAGGAAATGGATGGCGTCGTCAAACCCGACGATGGGGACATGGTGCAGATTGTGGGCACGGCAGTGTTCGATCAGACGGTGCTTGGCGAACACGAAGTCTACATGTTCAGCGGCGCAAAAGTCCGATGCGCCGTCACCGACCAGCAAGGTGCGTTGCTGGGCCGTGCTGACCAGACGTGCGCGGGCGCATTTGCAGGTGCCGCTATCGACGCTGCAGCCGCTGGCGGCCCAGGGCGAATCGAGGCGCCAGCTGCGCGTGCCGGTCTGCGTCAGGTGGTTGGCGTAGATCGGCAGCGCTTCCAGGCCGTATTGGGAAAGGATGCGGCGAATGGCGTAATCGAGCCCGTCGCTGACCACGCAGATCGACCAGCCGGTGCGCTGCACGGCGTGCACGAAGGCCGGAAAGGCGGGGTCGATGCGGATATCGTCAATGGCCTCGTCCAGCTCGTCCAGGCTCATGTCGAGCAGGGAAACTTGCTGTTGCATGCACAGTCGTGAGCTAAGCTGGCCATCTCGCCATTTGTCCTCGATGGCACGCCAGCCCGGTCGGGCGAAGCGTTCGAGGATCACATCGGTTACATCTTCAACGGCGATCGTGCCGTCGAAATCACAAAGAATGCTCCAGGAGCTCACGTGGAATCGGCCAAAAAGTCCGTAATATAAAGTAAAAGGCCTTGCCCGTTTGAGGCTTTGTCGGGCGCAGACGCCTTTTGTCACATTTTTGTCGCTGTGTTCGTCTCTGTTGAATTTGCTGGATATGGCGTTTTTGCCTTGCTGGCGGCGCCCCGGCAGAGCGCCTCAATCCTTGCCCGATCCTGTGATGGCGCGGCCCAGGCGGTCGCGGATGGCGTCCCAGTCGCTGTCCGCAGGCAGGCTTTCGACATAGATCTGCCCTGCCTGGGCGGCGTCGAGTGCACGCAAATTGGCATACAGATTATGGGCGTAGGCACTGGCCCCGCCGCCGCTGTGGATCCAGCGCCCGGCGTGCGCTGGCGGCGCGGCCTGGCTGTGGCTGAGCACGGCGGCGCCGGCGGGCGCCTGCGACAAGGCGGCAGGGCTGAGCCATTGCATCGGCGTGCGCGGCGCGTAGTGCGCGGCGAGTGCGCCGGACACGCGCGGTGCATCCTCACGTGTCTGTGGCAGGCGCGGCGCGCGGCCGATGACTGCGGCGATGGCTTCGGCGCCGATCATGCCGGGGCGCAGGATGATCGGCTCGCCACGCGAGAGATCGAGAATCGTCGACTCGATGCCGACTTCGCAGTCGCCGCCGTCGAGGATCATGCTCACCGCCTCACCCAGCTCTTCGGCCACGTGCGCGGCGCTGGTCGGACTGATGCGCCCGAAGCGGTTGGCCGAGGGCGCCGCAATGCCGCCATTGAAGGCGCGCAGCAGGGCCAGGGCGACCGGGTGATCGGGCACGCGCAGCCCGACCGTGTCCTGCCCGCCGGTGACCGCATCCAGCACGTCCTCTTCCTTTTTCAGGATCAGGGTCAGCGGGCCCGGCCAGAAGGCACGCGCCAGGGCGATGGCTTCCTTGGGAATCTCGCGCGCCCAGGCGGTGAGCTGTTCGGCCTCGGCCAGATGCACGATCAGCGGGTGGTCGGCCGGCCGGCCCTTGGCGGCGAAGATCTTGGCCACGGCGTGCGGATTGGCCGCATCGGAGCCGAGGCCATAGACCGTCTCGGTCGGCAGGGCGACCAGTTCGCCCGCGCGCAGCAAGGCGGCCGCTTGGGCGATGTCGGCAGGGGTCGGGCTCATTTGAGGTGCTCCGCAAAAAAACGGCTCAGGCGTTGTTGGGCGTCTTCACGCGCCACCGGGTTGGGTGCGGTGGTCACGCCCTGGCCGGGATGGACGCCGTTCGGGACTTCCTTGCGCAGATGCGGGCCCTTGAGCGCCGGATTGTCGAAGTCGTGATAGGTCTCAGGATAGCTGTGGATCTGCATCGGCGCGCCGCGGGCACGCGCGGTCTCGGTCAGCGCCAGGCAGGGCGCGGCGGGCGTCCAGTCATCGGCCTCGCCGATCAGGATCAGCAGCGGCGCATAAGGCATGAAGCGCGCAGCTTGTTTGTTGCGCGTGCTGCAGCCCGGATAGAAGGCGACCGCTGCGGCGAAGCCGGCCATGCCTGCAGGTTTGCGCTGGAGGGTGTCCAAGGCCACGCCGGCGCCGTGCGACCAGCCCAGCAGGCCGATATGCTGCGTATCGACTTCGGCGCGCTCACGCAGGAAGCTCAGCGCCGCATAGGCGTCGCCAACGCGATCAGCCTCCTTGAGCGTGCGCTGGGCAAGCGGCGTGGTGCACAGTTCCTTGATGCCGCGTGCGCTGAAGCTGTCCAGCATCAGCGCCAGATAGCCCTGGCTGGCCAGGTATTCGCCCCACATCAGGTGGCGTGCATTGAGTTTGCCGGAGTTGGCGTAGGCGCCGCCGCAGCCGTGCATCATGACGACGGCCGGGTGCGGGCCCTGGCCAGTCGGTTTGAACAGGAAGGCTGTTAGGGGGGCGGGAGACGAGGAGAATGTGCCAACAGGAACGGCCACTTGTTCGGGCTCGATGGCTTGCGCAGCAGGCAAGGCCGACAGCGCCCAAAGCAGCAGCCAGACTGCGTAGGCTGGCTTAGCGGAGCGTAATCCGCCGGCCGCAAACAGTCGTGCCCGCAGGGCGCGCAAAATTGAATACATCAGGGCACGCGTTCCATTAAGCATTGGGCGAGGATTCGTCGACAAGTGAGGGGTTTAGCTGCGCTAAGCCACCCTAAGCAAGCTTATTCGTCCTTGATGCCAATGGCTGCGCGCGCCGCCATCGCGACAGCGTGCGCCTTGACCGGGTCGGCGTCGACCACGGTGAAGTGCCCCATCTTGCGACCAGGGCGGGCGTGATGCTTGCCGTAGAGGTGCAGCTTGAGATTCGGAATGCTCAGCAGACGCGACCAGTCCGGCTCGCGATACGCGCCGCAGCTGTCCGGCCCCGGCTGGCTGGGGTCGTACCAGATGTCGCCGAGCAGATTGACCATCACCGCGGCCGAGTGCGCGCGTGGGTCGCCCAGCGGCAGGCCGCAGAGGGCACGCACCTGCTGTTCGTACTGGCTGGTGATGCAGGCATCTACCGTGTAATGGCCGCTGTTGTGCGGGCGCGGCGCCATCTCGTTGACGTAGAGCGCGCCATGCGAGACGAAGAATTCAACCGCCAGGGTGCCGATGTAGCCAAGCTGCGCGGCGATATGTTCGGCCAGCTGCTGCGCCTGCTGCCGCAGTTGCGGGCTGCTGCTGCGGGCCGGCGCGATCGAAACATCGAGGATGCCCTTGGCGTGTGCATTTTCGGCGACCGGGAAACTCTGCGTGTTGCCCGCTTCGTCACGCGCCAGCACCACCGAGACTTCGTAGTCGAGCTGGAGCATCTGTTCGAGCACGCAGGCTTCCTGCTGGAAGGCCTGGAAGGCGGCGATGGCTTCCTCGCGGCTGGCGACGCGCGCCTGGCCCTTGCCGTCGTAGCCGAAGCGGGCGACCTTGAGGATGCCGGGGAACAGCTCCGCAGGCGCCTTGTGCAGATCGTCGAGGCTGTTGATCGCCGCGAAGGCTGCATGTGGCACGCCATTGCCCTGCAGGAACATCTTTTCCGCGACGCGGTTCTGGCAGATGCCGACGGCGTCGGCCGAGGGGCGCACCGGCAGGAACTTGGCCAGATAATCCAGCGTGGCGGCCGGCACGTTCTCGAACTCGGTGGTGATCGCCGCGCAGTGCTGGGCCAGCTGATCGAGCGCGCCGAAGTCTTCGTAGGCGGCGCAGAGATGGCGATCTGCCGCCTTGCCGGCCGGGCTGTTCTGGTCAGGATCGAGCACCCAGACCTTGTAACCCATCTCATGTGCGGCGAGGACGAAGAAGCGGCCCAGCTGACCGCCGCCGAGCATGCCGAGTGTGGCGGGAGGAAGAATGATGGTGTTCGTCAAAATCAAAACCCTTCACCGCAAAGGCGCAAAGAGGAAAAGAAAGGACCGCAAAGCAGGCTGAAATTCGCGCAAGGCTCAAATTGCGTCGCATTGGGATGCATGGGCTATTTTGTTGGTCTTTCTTTGCGGCCCTTTGCGTTTTCTTTGCGCCTTTGCGGTGAATATGTCTTGGTTTTTATGCCGGATCATCCAGTGTCATGTCCAGCACGCTCTGCGTCTGGCGCGCACGGAAGGCGTCGAGCATCAGTGCGACGCGCTTGTCTTCATTGGCCAGCATGGCGACGGCGAACAGCGCGGCATTGGCAGCGCCCGCTTCGCCGATGGCGAAGGTGGCGACCGGAATGCCCTTGGGCATCTGCACGATGGAATGCAGCGAATCCACGCCGGACAGCGCCTTGCTTTGCACCGGCACGCCGAGCACCGGCACCGGCGTCTTGGCAGCCAGCATGCCGGGCAGGTGGGCGGCGCCGCCGGCACCGGCGATGATTGCCTTGAGGCCGCGTTCGCGCGCGCTTTCGGCGTATTCGAACATCAGGTCGGGCGTGCGATGCGCCGAGACGACGCGGGCTTCGTAAGGCACGCCGAAGTCCTTGAGCACCTTGGCCGCCGCTTGCAGGGTTGGCCAGTCGGAATTGGAACCCATGACGATACCGACGAGGATGGCTTGATCAGACATGCTATTCCTTGATTAGCGGCTGGCCGCAGCGCGACGTGCGGATTCCAGGGTGTTGGCCAGCAGCATGGTGATGGTCATCGGGCCGACACCGCCGGGCACCGGGGTGATCAGCGAGGCGACTTCCTTGGCTGAGTCGAAATCGACATCGCCGCAGAGCTTGCCGGCATCGGGCCCATCCTGCAGGCGGTTGATGCCCACGTCGATGACTACGGCGCCAGGTTTGATCATGTCGCCGGTGAGGAACTTGGGCTTGCCGACGGCGGCGACCACGATATCGGCGCGGCGCGTGTGGAAGGCCAGATCCTTGGTCTGCGAGTGGCAGACGGTGACGGTCGCGCCTTGCGACAGCAGCATCACCGCCATCGGCTTGCCGACGATGTTGCTGCGGCCGATGACGACCGCTTCGGCACCCTTGAGCGGCACATTGGCCGACTCAAGCATCTTCATCACGCCCCAGGGCGTGCAGGGGTAGAAGGACTTGCGACCTTGCAGCAGCAGACCGAAGTTCTCGGCATGAAAGCCATCGACGTCCTTGGCCGGCGAGATCGCTTCGAGCACTTTGTTCTCGTCGAAATGCTTGGGCAGCGGCAGCTGCACGAGGATGCCGTGCACGCTGGGGTCGGCATTGAGCTCGGCGATCTTGTCGAACACCGTCTCTGCCGCGACATCGCTGGCATATTCAAACTTGAGCGAGCGGACGCCGGCTTTTTCGCAGGCGGCGACCTTGTTGCGGACGTAAACCGCCGAAGCCGGGTTGTCGCCGACCAGGAGAACCGCGAGGCAGGGCGTGACGCCTTGCGCGATCAGCGCGCTGGCGCCTTGGGCGATTTCGGCTCGAACTGTTGCGGCCAGTGCGTTGCCGTCAAGAATGCTTGCTGTCATGGCTGTGCGCCGTTTTTGGAAAACCGCACACTATACCCGTGCGCGTGCCGTGGGCAAAGCCTTGTTGTGGCGTTGGCAGGGCCTAAGTGCCTGAAGGCCAAGTGCTTTGATCGTCGCTCAGGGGCTCGCGTAAAGGCTTGAAAATTCTCCTCAAATATTTTCGGCGGGCGACGTTAATGCTTCACGGGCTCGCTTCCTGCGCACCCTCTTGCTTGTCATGCGCCACGGCGCCTGCTTTTCGAGCTTGTTCAGGAGATACAGAAATGTTCAGTCGCATCACGATCGCACAGCGCGTCGGTTTGGGGTTTGCATTCATGCTGGGGCTGATGATTGCCGTCGGCGTCGTGGGCCTGGTGGGCCTCAATCGTCAGTATGCGGAGGTGAAGTCCTTGCTGGCGCGCGATCTGAGCCTGCATCTCTCGATGCTTGAAGCGCAGATGCGCATCTCGAAGATGCGCCGTGATGAAAAAGACGTATTCCTGTCGGTCGGCATGCCGGCCAAGGTCAAGGAATACCGTGGCAAGTGGGGCAAGTCTTTCGACGCGGTCAATGATTCGCTCAACACCATCCGCGGCAAGGCCAGCGATGCCGAACGGCAGAAAATCGCTGACATGGATACCCAGCTCAAGGGCTATTACGCGGGTATGGATGAGGCAGTGGCGAAGATTGATGATGGCAGCTATGCCACGGCCAACGATGTGAACATGGCCTTCGAGCCGCAGAAGAAGCTCATGCAGGTCGCCCTGCAGTCGCTCACCGGGGTATCGGTGGAAGTGGCCAAGCGCGTGCAGAAAATCGATGAGGAACTCGACAGCATCCGCAAGCAAGCCAGTTCCTGGAGCATCGTGCTGATCCTCGCCGGGCTGGCGCTGGGCGCTGTGGCGGCCTGGCGCATCATTGTCAGCATCCGCCGCCCGCTGGCGCAGATGCAAAGCACCATCATGAACATCAGCACCACCGGCCACATCGGCAAGCGCATGCCGGTCGAGGCCAGTGATGAAATCGGCGAGACCTCGCGTGCCGTCAATCATCTGCTCGAAGGCATGAGTCAGATCATCGGTTCGGCCAATTCCAATTCGACCGAGCTGCTGCGCGCTGCGCGCGAGCTGGACAAGACCGCCGAGAAGATTGCCCAGGCATCGTCCTCGCAGTCGGCCGCTGCCGAATCCTCGGCCGCCGCCGTGCAGGAGATGACCAGCAGCGTGGCGCAGATTGCCGACAGCGCACGCACGCTGGAGCAGGAAACCGCTGATGCCTCGGTCACCGCCGGTGCCGGCGCACAGACCGCACGCCGTGCGGCGGAGGAGATCCAGCAGGTGGCTGACTCGATTGGCCGTTCCGCCGAAGTGATGCGCATGCTCGATCAGCGCTCCGGCGAAATCGGCGAGATCGTCATGGTGATCAAGGAGATTGCCGCGCAGACCAATCTGCTGGCGCTCAATGCGGCGATTGAAGCGGCGCGGGCGGGCGAGCAAGGGCGCGGCTTCGCGGTGGTGGCGGACGAGGTGCGCAAGCTGGCTGAACGCACCACCCTGGCAACCACCCAGATCAACGACAAGATCGAAGCCGTGCAGCGCGATACCGGCACCGCCGCCCAAGGCATGACGCACGCGAGCGAGATGGTGCTCAAGGGCGTCAGCTGCACGCAGGAAGTGGCCGCCGTGCTGCAAAACATCGAAGCGCTGGCGCGCAGCACAGCCCATCACATCGCCGATATCGCCGGCGCCATCCACGAGCAGAGCAGCGCCAGCCACGCGATTGCCGGCCACATCGAGCGCATCGCCAGCGTCAGCCAGGAGAATCGTGAGTCGGCTTCGGCTGCGCAGGCGCATTCGAGCGCTGTGTTCGGCGTCGCCGAACGGCTCGATTCCACCATCAAGCGCTTCACGGTCTGAGTCTTGTCGGGCCTGGCCGGCGCACCGGGCAGGCCAGAGCGGGCTTGCCTCAGTCAGCCGTCAGTCCGCTGAGCTCGGCATGGTCGTGTCTTTGCTGCTCTTCCATCACCAGCAGTGAGAGTTCGCGGCGCAGGGCGCTGAAGGATTCGGAGCTGGCGTCGCGTGGGCGCGGCAGTTCGACGACGACATCTTTCTTCAGTGTGCCCGGCCGGTAGCTGAGCACGATGATGCGGTCGGCGAGGAAGATCGATTCGTCGATGCTGTGGGTGACGAAGAGGATGGTCTTTTTCCACTCCGCCCAGATGCGCAGCAGCTCTTCCTGCAGGGTGCGCCGGGTCAGCGCGTCGAGCGCGCCGAAGGGCTCGTCCATCAGCAAGATTGGCGAGTCGAGCGCGAGTACGCGGGCAATCGCCACGCGCTGGCGCATGCCGCCGGAGAGATCCTTGGGATAGCGGTTGCGGAATTCGCCGAGCTTGAGCTTGTCGAGCAGGCTGTCGACCTTCTGGCTGATCTCGGCCTTGGGGACTTTCTTGATGCTCAGGCCGAAGGCGACGTTTTCGGCGACAGTCATCCAGGGGAACAGTGCGTACTCCTGGAACACCATGCCACGATCCGGCCCCGGCTCGCTGACCGTCTTGCTATCGACGAGGATGCTGCCGCTGCTGGGCAGCGAAAAGCCGGCGACGGCATTGAGCAGGGTCGATTTGCCGCAGCCCGAGGGGCCGAGCAGGCAGACGAACTGGCCTTGCGGAATCTCGATATTGATGTCGCGCAGGGCGACGACCTCGCTGTGCGCCGTCTTGAACACCTTGTCGACATGTTGAATGCTGATCTGCGTCATCGGCTCAGTGCTCCAGGCCGCGATGCCAGCGCAGCAGATAGTTGTTGAGGGCGCTCATCAGGGTGTCGATGGCCAGGCCGACGAAGCCGATCGACAGCATGCCGGCGATGATCTTGTCGGACCAGAAGTACTCACGCGCTTCGAGGATGCGGAAGCCCAGACCATTGTTCACGGCGATCATCTCCGAAACGATGACGACGATGAAGGCGGTGCCCATGCCGATGCGCGCGCCGGAGAGGATGTAGGGTGTCGAAGCGGGCAGGATCACCCGCGTGAACATCGTCAGCTGATTGGCGCCGAGATTGCGTGCGGCGCGCAGGTAGATGCCGTCGACATGATGCACGCCGGCAATGGTATTCATCAGGATCGGGAAGAAGGCGCCGATGGCGATGAGGAAGATCGCCGGCGGGTTGCCCAGACCGAACCACAGGATGGAGAGCGGAATCCAGGCAATCGGCGGAATCGGGCGCAGCACCTGCACCAGCGGGTTGAACAAGCCATAGACGCGGCGGCTGGCGCCCATCAGCAGGCCCAGCGGCAGCGCCAGCACGGCGCCAATCGCAAAGCCGACCAGCACGCGGTAGAGGCTGCCGATGGCGTCCTGGATCAGCTCGCCGGAGAAATACCAGGCCAGCCGGCTGCCTTGCGCCGGATCGTAGGGCACCAGCGGCGTCGCGTACTGATACCACTTGGTCAGTACCGCCCAGGGCGAGGGTAGAATCTGCGGTTTGGCCCAGCCGAGGCTGGACGCCGCCTGCCAGAGCAGGATCAGCGCCAGCGGCACGATCAGGCCACGCAAGCTGTTTTTCAGGCGTGAGGCAGGCATCGCGTCATTTCACTCCGAGGGATTTTTTGGCGTTGTCGAGCAGATCGAGCTTGACCCAGTCCTTCGCGACCGGCGGATTGCTGAGCTTGCCGACACCGTATTTGACCATCATGTCGGTGGTGAGCTGGATGTGCTCGACGCTCAGGTCATACGAGAACGGGCTGTTGCCAATGGCATCCTGGTAGTCGTCGGAGCTGATCTGATTCTTGAACATCGAGGCGCGCACGTAATTCTCGGCGAGCTTGGGGTCGTCCATGAACAGCTTGGTGGACTGCACGAAACACTTCATCAGCTTTTCAGCGAGCGGCTTGTTGGCGTAGAGCTTTTCAGTCATCACCAGCGCGCGGATCGGCTCGCCCAGCGGCGTGTCATAGGGCTTGAGCAGCTCGACGCCCCAGTTGAGATTCAGCGCCTGCGAGGCTTGTGGTTCGGATTGCACCATGGCGTCGATCTGCTTTTGCATCAGCGCCTGGTTGAGGTCGGTGAAGGGCAGATAGACGATCTGCACGTCCTTGCCCGGCTGATCGGACCAAGTCAGGTTGTATTTGGCCAGCTCGGCAACCAGCAGCAGTTCCTGCGCACCGCCACGCGCCACGCCGACTTTCTTGCCCTTGAATTGCTGCACCGACTTGATGCCCGAATCCTTGCCGACCACCACCCGCGCGCCGCCCTTGGCAAAACCGGCAACGGCGAAGATCGGCGCGCCCGCTGCGCGACCGGCGACGGCCGCATCGGCTGCGCTGGCGGCCAGGTCGATCTCGCCAGCGATGATCGCCGGCACGATGTCCAGGCCCTTGGCGAACATGCGTTCCTCGATCTTGAAGCCGCATTTGGGCGCCAGTTCCTTGAGGTAGGATATTGCACCGTAATGGGCGAAGCGCAGATTGCCGAGACGGATGGTTTCCTGCGCGGAAACGCTGAAAGAGACCAGCGCGGCGACGGACACAACGAGGGTGTTGAGCAGCTTCATGGTGTTCTCCTGATGATGGCGGGCGGCACCCTGTCGTGGCCATGCTGGCATCCGGGTGCTTGCGTGGGTGTTGTTGGCTGATTTGAAAGCAATTCCCCGACCCGCACCAGTTGCGGCAATCCACAATCTGCGTGGCAGGCTGCGCGTATGATGAGAGTCTCGCCGCGCTTGCAGCGAGAGCGAATGCACTGTTATTGCCCTGTCAGGAGGAATCAATGCTGAAGATGCGCGTGTTGTTGCTGGCCCTGTGTCTGAGTCTGCTCAGTGCATGCGGTTACAACGATATCCAGATCAATGACGAGGCGGTGAAGTCCTCGTGGGCCGAGGTGCTCAACCAGTACAAACGCCGCGCCGATCTGGTGCCCAACCTCGTCAACGTGGTCAAGGGCTATGCCGAGCACGAGAAAGAGGTGCTGATCAAGGTCACCGAGGCGCGCGCCAGTGTTGGCAGCATCCAGGCGACCCCCGAGCTGGCCAATGATCCGGAAGCGCTGGCGCGCTTCGAGAAGGCGCAAGGCAGTCTTTCCAGTGCCCTGTCACGGTTGATGGTGATCAGTGAGAACTATCCACAGCTGCAGGCAAATGCCAATTTCCGTGACCTGCAGGCGCAGCTCGAAGGCACCGAGAATCGCATCACGGTGGCGCGCAACCGCTTCATCAAGAGCATCGAGACCTACAACATCGGCGTGCGCACCTTCCCGAATAACCTGACGGCGATGGTGATGGGCTACAAGCCCAAACCCAGCTTTACGGTGGAAAACGAGGCGACCATCAGCAATGCGCCGGCCGTCGATTTCGGCAGCAAGAAATAAGCGCTGATGCTCAGCCTGCTGCGCAGCCTGATTGCCGTTTGCCTGCTGTCTGTCGCTTGCCTGGTGCAGGCGCAGGTCGCCGTGCCGCCTGTGCAGGGGCGTGTCACCGACACCACCGGAGCGCTGTCGGCCGAAGCGCGCCAGGATCTGGACGCGCGCCTCGCGGCCATCGAGACGCAGAAGGGTAGCCAGGTCGTCATCCTGCTGGTGCCGAGTACGCAGCCCGAGGATCTTGCCGCCTTCGGCATTCGTGTTGCCGATGCCTGGAAGATTGGCCGTGGCAAGGTTGATGACGGTGTGATCCTGCTCGTCGCCTTGCAGGACCGCAAACTGCGCATCGAGGTCGGGCGCGGCCTGGAAGGCGCGATTCCCGATGCCATCGCCAAGCGCATCATCAGCGAAGACATCGCGCCGCATTTCAAGCAGGGCGATTTTCATGGTGGCTTGGCGGCCGGCGTTGATCGCATTGCCGAGCGCATCGGCGCTGAACCCTTGCCGCCGCCTGCCGCTGCCAAGCATGACGAGGTCTCTTCGCTCGGGCCGATTGCCTTGATCGTTCTGGTCGTCATCATCATGGCCTTGATCAAGCTGTTCGACATCGGCGGCAGTGGCTACCGTACTGTCTCGCGTCGCGGGGCGCGAAGTGGCGTCTTGCCCGGCGGCTTCAGCGGTGGTGGCTTTGGCGGCGGCTGGGGTGGTGGTAGCGGAGGCGGAGGCTTCAGCGGTGGCGGCGGTGGTTTTGGTGGCGGTGGCGCCTCGGGAGGCTGGTAGATGAGTAAGCTGAACAGACTCTGGCGGCATCTGTGGGCCGGCGAGCGCGAGGCGCGCCGAGCCTTTTCGCCGGCCGCGCTGCAGAGTATTGCCGACGCCGTGGCGGCCTCCGAACGCCTGCATCGTGGCGAGCTGCGCGTCGTCATCCAGGGTGGCCTCGGTTGGGCGGCGCTGCGTGGTGTGCCGGATAGCCGCGCGCTGGCGCTGGAACAGTTTGCACATCAAGGCGTGTGGGATACCGCCGAGAATTCCGGCGTGCTGATCTATGTGCTGATGGCCGAGCACAAGCTGGAGATCCTTGCCGACCGTGGCATCCACGCCCGTGTGCCGCAAGCGCAGTGGGATCTGATCGCGCAGCTGGCGACGCAAAGCTTCGCACAAGCTCAGCATCTCGCCGGCTTGATCGCTGCCGTCGAAGCGATCAGTGCCTTGCTCGCGCTGCATTTTCCGGCGCTGGAGGGCAATGACAACGAATTGCCCGACGCGCCGCTCCGTTTCTAGCGCTGAACGCCTGTCCTGTGGTTTACCGCCGGCTTGCTACCCGCATGGGTATTCAAGTCGTGGGGTTTTTGTCACGATATAGCTGCAGAATCCTCGTGGGCGCGTGCTGTCCTCTGAGTGCGTGCTCGTGTGGCGGGATTTGTGTCATTGCTGCTGCACAGGCGGTGCAGTGCTTGAGCACATCTTGTGCAGAGTTTGGAGCCTATGTCTTTCAGTAATGACCAGAACCGACTTCAGCTGGCGCTTGAGGCTGCCGGCCTGGATCTATGGGAAAACGACCTTGCCACCGGCAAGGTGACCTATCCTGCCCGGCGCACCTTGCGCGAACTGGGCTATGTGCTCGATGAGGCGGTGGACCAAATCGCGTTCTGGCTGTCGATCGTGCATCCGGATGACCGGCCCGGCATCGACGCTGCGCTGCTGGCCTACAGTGAGGGGCGTGTAGAGAACTATCGCAGTGAATTCAGGCTGCGCAGCGTCGACGGGCGTTGGGTCTGGTTCGCCAATTACGGCAAGTTCATGGGGACGTCGGACGAAACCGGGAACACACGCTTCATCGGCGTCACCTTCAATATCGATGATCGCAAGCAGCGTGAGGAGGAGCTCGCGCGCATCAACAGCCTGCTATCGATGCAGAACCAGCAGCTGGACCAGATGAACAAGCATCTGGACGTGCTGTCGACCACCGATCCGCTGACCCGCCTGCATAACCGCCGTGCGCTCAATGACCGCCTGCAGTGCCTGGTGGGTGAGGGCGCGCAGCCCTTTGCCTTGTTGTTTGTCGATCTGGACGACTTCAAGAAGGTGAACGATCTCTACGGTCACGATGTGGGCGACACGCTGCTCTGCCTGGTGGCGCAGCGTCTACAGGCCTGCATCGACGCCAGCGAACTGATTGCGCGCTTCGGCGGCGATGAATTCGTCTTGCTGTTGCATAGGCGTGACGCGGATGCGTCGGCCTTCCGCGCGCGACTGGAGGCCATCTGCCAGCGCGTGCTTGGCATCCTGGCGCAGCCCTATGTGGTGGGCGAGCTGCAGCTCAAGGCCTATGGTTGCATTGGTCTCGCCCGCTTTCCTGAGGACGGCGGCAGCGTCGAGCTGCTCAGCAAGCGTGCCGACATCGCGCTCTACCAGGCCAAACGTGAGGGCCGCAATCTCTACCGCTTTTTCGAAACAAGCATGGAGACCGAGCTGGAACGGCAGGATCGTGTCGAGAAGGAATTGCGCGTCGCACTCACGTCGCGTCAGCTGGAGCTGTACTACCAAGTCCAGGTGGATCGTCAGCAGCGGCCGGTAGGGGCCGAGGCGCTGCTGCGCTGGCATCACCCGACGCGGGGTTTGCTGCTGCCGATGAGTTTTCTGCCCGATGCGCTGGCCTGCGGTCTCAGCCACGACATTGATTACTGGGTGCTCGACACGGCCTGCGCCACGCTGGGGGCATGGCAGCGTGACGCCCAGCTTCGAACACTCAGTCTCTCGGTCAACATCAGTGCCCAGGCTTTCGAGCATCCCGCCTTTGTGGCCACCGTCATCAACTTGCTCGATAAATACCAGCTGGCGCCGGGCAAGCTGTGTCTGGAAGTGACCGAGCACGTGCGCGCACGCTCCTTCACGGATGTCGCGCGGGTGATCGATCAGCTGCGCGCACGCGGGGTGTGCTTCGCGCTGGACGATTTCGGCACCGGTTATTCCTCGCTGGAGAGCCTCAAGCATCTGGGCTTCGACCAGATCAAGATCGATGGCAGCTTTGTCAGCGATGTCACCACTAGCCGCGTCAGTCAGGCGGCCGTGTCAGGCGTGGTCTCCATCGCTGCGGCGATGGAATTGCCGGTCCTGGCCGAGTGGGTGGAGCAGCAGGATCAGCTCTCGCTGCTGTGCCAGCTGGGCGTTGATTGCTTCCAGGGCTATCTGTTCGGCAAGCCTGTGCCGCAGGATGTGTTGGAGATCAGCTTGCTTGCGGCGCTGCAGCCGGCGGGCGGATAGCACAAGGGCCGCAGAGATCTCCTTGCGGATCTCTCTGCGGCCCTCGCGTGTAGTGCCGGAGGCCAAAATCAGCCGAGGCGGCTGAGCTGCTCGCGCAGTTTGTCCAACGTAGACTTGAAGTCGGCAAGGCGCTTGCGCTCGGTGTCTACCACCGCCGCCGGTGCGCGTGCAACGAAGCCCTCGTTGGCGAGCTTGACATCCAGCTTGCCGACTTCGACCTCGATGCGGGCGACTTCCTTGCCAATGCGTTCGCGTTCGGCGGCGACGTCGATCTCGATCTTCAGCATGCATCGGAAGTCACCCACCACTTGCACCGGCGCCGGCGATTGCGGCAGTTCGGCGCCGACGGCTGTGACTTCGCTGAGCTTGGCAAGCGCGGCCAGATAGGGCCCGTAGAGCTTGACCGTGGCCTCGTCGCCGGCGACCAGCAGGGGCACCTTTTGCGCGGGCGACAGGTTCATCTCGCTGCGCAGGCTGCGGCAGGCGTTGATGATCTCCTTGAGCTGGGCGACCTTGGCTTCCGAGGCCTCGTCGATGCGTGTCGGCTCGCAGGTGGGGTAGGGCGCCGTGCCGATGAAATCAGTCTTCTTGCGATCCGCAACCACGGACACCGTTTGCCACAGCTCTTCGGTGATGAAGGGAATCAGCGGGTGAGCGAGGCGCAGGATGGTTTCGAGCACGCGCACCAGGGTGCGGCGTGTGCCGCGCTGCGTAGCTTCGTCGCCGGTGTTGATCTGCACCTTGGCGAGTTCCAGGTACCAGTCGCAGTACTCATCCCACACCAGTTCGTAGATCGCGCGTGCGGCGAGGTCGAGACGGTATTCCTTGAAGTGCTGCGCCATCTCGGCTTCGGCGCGCTGCAGGCGGCTGGTCATCCAGCGATCGGCGAACGAGAAGCTGAGGTACTGACCATCGCAAGCATTGACTTGGTGGTTATCGAGGCCGCAGTCCTTGCCCTCGCAATTCATCAGCACGAAGCGCGTGGCGTTCCACAGCTTGTTGCAGAAATTGCGGTAGCCGTCGCAGCGGTGCAGGTCGAACTTGATGTCGCGGCCGGGCGAGGCGAGCGAGGCAAAGGTGAAGCGCAGCGCGTCGGTGCCGAAACCGGGAATGCCTTCCGGGTATTCCTTGCGCGTCTTCTTGGCGATGCTCTCGGCTTGCTTCGGGTTCATCAGGCCGGTGGTGCGCTTGGCGATCAGATCTTCCAGACCGATGCCGTCGATGAGGTCGATCGGGTCCAGCACATTGCCCTTGGACTTGCTCATCTTCTGGCCTTCCGCATCGCGGATCAGACCGTGCACATAGACGTGCTTGAACGGGATTTTCCCCGTGATGTGCTTGGTCATCATGATCATCCGGGCGACCCAGAAGAAGATGATGTCGAAGCCGGTGACCAGCACCGAGGAGGGCAGGTAGAGGTCCATCGCTGGGTTGGATTTCTCCGGCCACTCGGGTGTCCAGTCAAGCGTCGAGAACGGCCACAGGGCGGACGAGTACCAGGTGTCGAGCACGTCATTGTCGCGCTTGAGATTGCCGCTGTAGCCATCCTTGGCGGCCAGCGCCTTGGCTTCCGTTTCATCGTGGGCAACCCACACGCGGCCGTCTTCCGAATGCCAAGCGGGAATCTGGTGGCCCCACCACAGTTGGCGCGAGATGCACCAGTCCTGCAGGTTGCGCATCCACGAGTAATAGGTATTGACCCAGTTTTCGGGCACGAATTTCACTTCGCCCGACTCGACGACTTCGATAGCCTTCTGGCCAATCGACTTGCCGTCCGCGCCGGGCTTGTTGACGGCGACGAACCACTGGTCGGTGAGCATCGGCTCGATGACCACATTGGTACGGTCGCCGCGCGGCACTTGCAGCTTGTGCGGCTTGATTTCGCCGAGCAGGCCCAGGGCTTCGAAGTCGGCGACAACCGCTTTGCGCGCGTCGAAGCGATCCAGCCCCTGGTACTTGGCGGGCGCGTTGTCGTTGATCTTGGCGTCGAGCGAGAGGATGGAGATCATCGGCAAGCCGTGACGCTGGCCGACCGCATAGTCGTTGAAGTCGTGCGCCGGCGTAACCTTGACGCAGCCGGTGCCGAACTCCTTGTCGACGTAGTCGTCGGCAATGATCGGGATCTCGCGATCACACAGCGGCAGCGAAATCATCTTGCCGATCAGGTGCTTGTAGCGCTCGTCTTCCGGATGAACCATCACGGCGGTGTCGCCGAGCATGGTTTCAGGACGCGTGGTGGCAACGGTCAGCTGGCCGGAACCATCCGCGAGCGGGTAGTGCAGGTGCCACAGCTTGCCGTCTTCTTCCTCACTCACCACTTCGAGGTCGGACACGGCGGTGCCCAGCACCGGGTCCCAGTTCACCAGGCGTTTGCCGCGATAGATGAGGCCTTCGTTGTAGAGACGCACGAAAGTTTCGGTGACGATCTTCGACAAACCGGCGTCCATCGTGAAGCGCTCGCGGCTCCAGTCGGGCGAGGTGCCGAGGCGGCGCATTTGCTTGGTGATGGCACCGCCGGAGTATTCCTTCCACTCCCACACCTTCTCGATGAACTTCTCGCGGCCCAGATCGTGGCGCGAAACCTTCTGTGCGTCGAGCTGGCGTTCGACGACGATCTGCGTAGCGATGCCGGCGTGGTCGGTGCCCGGCTGCCACAGGGTGTTGTGGCCGCCCATGCGGTAGTAACGGGTCAGCGCATCCATGATGGTCTGGTTGAAACCATGACCCATGTGCAGGGTGCCGGTCACATTCGGCGGCGGCAGCAGGATGCAGAAGGATTCGTCAGCCGGCTTGCTGGTGTCGAGACCAGCGCCGAAGTAACCGGATTGTTCCCATTGTGGGTACCAGCGCGACTCGATATCGGCCGGTTCAAAGCTCTTGGCAAGTTCCATTGGGGCTAAACGCAGTAAAGCGTGTAAATGCTTGGGAACCGGCGATTATACCGGTGCGCGAAAAGTCTCACCGCAAAGCTGTCAAGGAAAGCCCCGCGAAGTGTTTGAATCCCTTGGCGGCCCTTTGCGTTCTCTTTGCGCCTTTGCGGTGAAGTGCTTACTGAGGCTTGCTGTCGAGCAGGGCAGAGAGCTTGTTGGAGATTTCCGGCAGCAAGGTTGCGCGCATATGCGCGGCGGTATTGGTGCGCAGACGCTCTGCGATGGCCTCGAACTCGCTGGCCACCAGATGTGGCAGTTCGCGCGCCAGCCAGCCGTCGATGGCCTGGGTGATGTAGGCATCGAGCTCGATCAGGCGCTCCGAAAAATGCAGGTTGAGCGTCTGTTGCGCCTCGCGGCGGGCGTTTTCGATCTGCTCCGCAGGCGCGACCTGGCCCAAGGCCTGTGCTTCCGCCTGCGCTTCATTGCGGCCCTGAGTCTGGCCTTCGGCAAAGCCCAGGGCGCGGCCGCGTGCGATAGCGGCTTGCAGCATCGCGCTCTGCGACGTGATGAGCTCCTGGCGCGCGCGCTCGATGCTCTCCTGAACCATCTTCTCCTGCTGTTGCAGCAGTTCCTGGCGGGTACGGTCGACGGCTTGTTTGACCATCACCGATGCTTGATCCTGGCTGAGGCCGATCACCACCGTGTGGCGCGCTTCAGCCACCGGTGGGATGTCGACATCCGCTTCGCCCCTGAAGGCCTGCGGTGGCGGCTCGACGATCTCGGTGAGCAGCGGCAATTCCTCGGAGCCGGAGCTGACACCATCGACGCGGTTGCGGCGGATCAGCGCATCGGCCTTGCCCAGTAGCTGGTCGGCCATGTCGGGATCCTGCTCGTGCTCGGACTCACTTGGGTTCATGCGCGCTGGGCCAGGTCATGGGCGGTGATGGTGTGCCCCGCCCGCTTGAAGCTTTGCCAGCGCTGGCGCGCCAGCTGGCGGTCGGCCTCGTCGGTGGAGACAATCTCGATCAGCATGCCGAAGGACTCGAATCCTTGCGGCGGCGTGTCGGCCAAGTTGAGCAGCACATCATGATGCGCGGCATTGTCCAGATCGCTGGCGATGACCACTGGCGTACGCGGTGCCAGCGGCGAACTGGCGGCGACATGCGGCACGAAGGAGAGCGCCTGGCCGGTCCACAAGAGCGCGTCAAAGCGCCGCGCCAGCTGCGTATCCGGCGCATGGACGAGAATGCGATGGCCCTGACGGACCGCCTTGCTGGTGATCGAGCAGGCGGTCGTCAGGCGGTCCGGCGCATTGAAGTAGAACTTGATTTCGCTCACGGGCGTGCCGCTCAGGCCTTGGCGCGGGCGATCAGGAAATGCGTCAGCAGCGGCACCGGGCGACCGGTTGCGCCTTTTTCCGCACCGGAGCGCCAGGCCGTGCCAGCGATGTCCAGGTGCGCCCACTTGTAGGCCTTGGTGAAGCGCGACAGGAAGCAGGCGGCAGTGATGGTGCCGGCCGGTGGGCCACCGATGTTGGCGATGTCGGCGAAGTTGCTCTTGAGCTGATCCTGGTACTCGTCGAACAAGGGCAGCTGCCAGGCGCGGTCGCCACAGGTGGTGCCGACCTCCAGCAGTTCGCGGGCCAGGGCATCGTCGTTGCTCATCAGGCCCGAAGTTTGGTGGCCCAGGGCGGTGATGCAGGCGCCGGTGAGGGTGGCGATGTCGATCACCGTGTCGGGCTTGAAGCGCTCGGCGTAGGTCAGCGCATCGCAGAGGATCAGGCGGCCTTCCGCGTCGGTATTGAGGATTTCGATGGTCTGGCCGGACATCGAGCGCACCACGTCACCGGGGCGCGTGGCATTGCCAGCCGGCATGTTCTCGGTGGCCGGGATGATGCCCACCAGGTTGAGCGGCAGGCCGATCTGCGCAATCGCCTTGAGCGTACCGAGCACGGTGCCGGCGCCGCACATGTCGTACTTCATCTCGTCCATGCCCAGGCCGGGCTTGAGCGAGATGCCGCCAGTGTCGAAGGTAACGCCCTTGCCGACCAGCACGATCGGTGCGGCGGCGGCCTTGCTGCGCGACTTGGCTGCACTGGCCGGCGCGCCGTTGTATTCGATGACGATGAAGCGCGGCGGCTCGGTGGCGCCCTTGGCGACGGACAGGAAGGAGCCCATGCCGAGCTTCTCGATGCCGGCGCGGTCGAACACGGTGACCTTGAACTTGTACTGGCGGCCCAGCTTCTTGGCCGTCTCGGCAAGATAGCTGGGCGTGCACACATTGGCCGGCAGATTGCCCAGGGTGCGCGTCAGGGCGATGCCTTCGGCAATCGCCGCGCCTTCGGCCACGGCAGCCTTGGCGGCATTGTCGCTGCGTCCGACAAGCAGGAATTCAAGCTTGCGGACGCCGCTCTTGCGCGGCTCGGGCTTGGCGCGCGGCACGTCGAATCGGTAATCGGCATCGCCGATCAGCCATGCCGCATTGCGCAGGGTGGCGGGCAGATCGCTCTCCGGCGGGATCGCGTCGGTGATCGCCACCGCCGCATCCGCCGCATGGGCGTTCGACAGCCAGCGCCCGACGCTGCTGAACGCTGCGCGCGCAGCCTTGTCCGAGTAATCGGCCTGCTTGCCCAGGCTGACCAGCAGCACGCGCTCGGCGGCGACGCCCTTGAGCACCGGCAATAGCAGCAGACTGCCGACCTTGTGTTCGAGGTCGCGCTTGGCCAGACGGGCCAGTTCGCCGCCACTGGCGGTATCGACGGCTTGAGCCTGGGCACCGAAGGCTTTGTCGGCAAAGCAGGGCAAGACCAGGCAGGCTGTCTTGAGTTTTTCGGGGGTGCTGGCTTTTATGCTAAATTCCATGAGCTTTTCCAATTAAGAACCGACGCTGGCGTTTGCGAGGATGCAGTTTGACAGCATTATGTCCGCAGGCTTCCAGCGCAGTCAAAACCAGAGTCCTCTGACCTGCCTCCATGAGCATCTTCCGCCGCGCAGCGATGCGCGAGTTCGCCTCCACCGCCGGTGCCATTTCCGTGGCCCTGCTGTTCATCCTGATGACCGTGGTGCTGATCCGCTTGCTCGCGCAAGCCGCTGGCGGGCGCGTGCCGGCCGATGCGCTGCTGGCGCTGATCGGTTTCTCGACGCTCAACCACCTGCCCATCGTGCTGGCGCTGGCGAGCTTCGTCGCGGTGCTGATGTCGATGGGGCGCAGCTATCGCGATTCCGAAATGGCGGTCTGGTTCGCCTCGGGCGTGCCGCTGACCGCCTGGATCTGGCCGACCCTGCGTTTCGTGCTGCCGGTGGCGGCGGTGGTCGCCGGCCTGTCCTTCTTCCTTTCGCCCTGGGCGCAGCAAAAAGCGGCCGAGTATCGCAAGCGCCTCGATACGCGTGACGAAGTGACGCGCGTGGCGCCGGGCGTATTCCGTGAATCGGTCGATTCGCGCCGGGTGTTTTTCGTCGAGACCCTCGACGAGAAGGCCGGCCGCGTGCGCAATGTGTTCATCAGTGCCGTGCAGAACGGCAAGCAGAACATCACCGTGGCGGCAGAAGGCACGATACGCACCTTGCCCGATGGCGAGCGCTTTGTCGTGCTGCAGAACGGCCGCCGCTACGAGGGCGAGCCGGGCCAGGCGGACTACCGCGTGCTGCAATTTGAGCGCTATTTGCTGCGGATTGAACCCAAGGAGATGAGTGCCGTCGAACACACGCCGGCGGTGGCGCCAACCATCGAGCTGTTCGCCAGCGACAACAAGGCCAGCCGTGGTGAGCTGGT
Source organism: Uliginosibacterium sediminicola (assembly GCF_039631295.1). NCBI lineage: Bacteria > Pseudomonadati > Pseudomonadota > Betaproteobacteria > Rhodocyclales > Zoogloeaceae > Uliginosibacterium > Uliginosibacterium sediminicola. Next base: position 189,480 of record NZ_JBDIVE010000009.1, read on the forward strand.
GCGGCGCATTGGTCTGCCGGTGGCGACCATTCTCCTGGCGCTGCTGGCGATTCCCTTGTCGTTTGCCAATCCGCGTGCCGGGCGGACCAATAACCTGATCTTCGCGGTGCTGATTTTCACCGTCTACTTCAATCTGCTGGGCGTCGCGCAAGCCTGGGTGACGCAAGGCAAGCTCGGTCCCAACGAGGGAACCTGGGGTGTGCACGGCGTGATGCTGCTGCTCTTGCTGCTGATGTTCTTCCTGCGTCTGGCGCCCTGTGTGCGGCGCAAATAGGTTGTGCCGCGTGAATGCTGATCAGAAAGTGATGTCTTGAAAACCCTCAGTCGTTACCTGCGTCGAGAGATCGTGCTGGCCAGCTTGCTGGTCTTGCTGTCCTTTGTGGCGCTGTTCGCATTTTTCGATTTTCTCGGCGAGCTTGATCAGGTGGGTCGCAGCTCCTACCAGCTCAAGCATGCCTTGATCTATGTGCTGCTGACCATTCCCAGCCGTGCCTACGAGATCATGCCGATTGCCGTGCTGATCGGCGGCCTCTACGCGCTGACCCAGCTGGCGCGGCATTCCGAACTGACGGTGATGCGCGCGGCCGGTGTGTCGACGATGCGCATGCTGGGTAGTCTGATGCGCGTGGGGTTGTTGTTCGTTGTGGTGACCTTTGTGCTCGGCGAATATGTCGCACCGCCGCTGGAGCGGGTGGCGCAAAAGTGGCGCCTGCGTAGCACCAATGCCAGCGTGCCGGCCGATCTGCGCACCGGTGTGTGGTTGCGTGACAAACACAGCTTCGTCAATGTACGCAAAGCTCAGCCGGACGCGGCCATCGAAGGTGTGCGGATTTTCGAGCTGGATGATGCTTACCGTCTTCGCTCATCCAGTCAGGCCGAGCGTGGCGAATACAAGCGTGGCCAGGGCTGGACCTTGTTCAATGTGGTGCAGACGCATTTTGAGGCGGATCGCACCGAGGTGCAGCGTTTTGCCAGCATGCCCTGGGATTCCGAACTGACGCCGGACATGCTCAGCCTGATGATGGTGGCGCCCGAGCGCATGGCGATCAGCAGTCTCTACGAATACGTCAGGCATCTCGAAGACAACCGCCAGCGTACCGGACGCTATGGTCTGGCCTTCTGGAAGAAGCTGATCTACCCCTTCACCGCCCTGGTCATGCTGGGCCTGGCCTTGCCGCTGTGTCTGGGCAGTCAGCGTTCGGGCAGCGTCAATGCGCGGGTGATGCTCGGTGTTTTCCTCGGCATGGGTTTCTACCTGCTCAATGGCTTGTCGTCCAATCTGGGTGTCATCAATGGCTGGCCGCCCATTCCGACGGCAGCAGCGCCCAGCATGATGTTCCTGCTGGCAGCGCTGATTATGTTGCGCTGGGTGGAACGACGCTAGGCTGATGCCGGGCGCTCAGTCAGCGATCAGGCGTTTGCCCAAGCTGATCGCCTCGTCCGGCAGGTAGCCGAGCTTGCGGTAGAAGGCGAGCACCTGGGTATTGCTGCTGCGTACTTGCAGATTGAGCTTGGGGCAGCCCATGGCGGTCAATTGCCGCTCGATTTCGTCCATCAGCTGGCGGCCCAGAGACTGTTGCTGCCGCGCCGGATCAACCGCCAGGTAATTGACCCAGCCGCGATGCCCGTCAAAGCCGGCCATCGCCGAGGCGACGATCTGTTCATCGATGAGGCCGACCAGGAACAGCTCCGGCTGTACCGTGAGCTTGCGCTGGATGTCCTTGTGCGGATCATTCCAGGGCCGCAGCAGGCCGCAGGCCTGCCACAGCGCAATCACCGCCGCCTCGTCGGGCAGCGCAAAAGGGCGGATCAGCATGTTCAGCGGGGGGTGCTGCGTGGTGGATCAAAAATCACGCAGGTGCCGGCCGCCCGGTCGTGCAGGAACTGGCGTTCGCGATCAACAAAAGCGGCCCACAGAATGCCGACACCGCTGACGATCAGCAGCAGCGAGGGCCAGGCCATTACGTAGCGGATGAGGCATTGCTGCAGGCTGGGCGGGCGCCCCGTGCGCGCATCGACCAGCTGCAGGCGCCAGGTCTGCATGGCTAGACTCTGACCCAGCTTGTACCAGACAAAGACGAAGTAGGCGCCCATCACGCTGAACAGCAGCAGCCATTCGATGCTGCCGGAGACATTGATCCCCAGGCCATGCAGGGCGACCAGCGGCGCGAACCAGAACACCGCGCCGACGCCGAAACTCGGCAGACTTTCATAGAGCATGCAGGCCAGGCGGCGCCGTAGCGACGCCAGTTCGACGGCAGGCAGGGTGCCTGCCGGAAGTGTGCCGGCAGGGGCGTTCATTTGGGCGCGCTGGCGGCGTCCGGCGCCTTGGCCGGCTTGCGCGAAGGCTTGACGATATGCGGTGCGACGGCCAGCGGCTTGGGTGTCTGCTTACCCGCGAGCGGGGCGCTGCCGGCGGCAGGGACTTTCGGCGTCGGCTTGGGCGCGGCCTTGAGGGCGCGCTTCTGCTCTTCGGGCAGGGCCTCGTACTCACGCCATTTCTGTTCCAGCAGCTGGCGTTCTGCGGGCGAGGTGCTGCGCAGTTTCTTGTATTGCTCGCGGGCTTTTTCGCGTTGTTCCGGGGTGAGCTTGGACCAGTCAGCCATGCGCTCACGCACATTGTTCTGCTCGGGCGGGCTCATCCGCGGGTAGCGGTCGGCAATGCCGATCCATTTGAGGCGGCGCAGTTGCGAGAAGCTGTTCCATTCCGCCTGCAGGGGCTTGAGCAATTCACGCTGCGCTGGCGTTAGCGCCGCCCAGTCGGGTGCTGTGGTAACCGTGGCGCCGGTCGCTGCCCAGCCTGCTGCACTAAACAGCAGGACGAGGCCGATCAGCGCTGCGCGGAGGAACTGAGCCATGTATCGAAGCCGCGGTCCAAGTAGGCGTTGATGGGCAGGTCGTCAGCGAGCAGGCCGCTGTCGACTTCTTCGAGCTCCGAGATGTGCTCGATCGAGCCGAAGTAGTCGCCGCAGAAAATGAAGGCCAGCAGCGCCAGCGCAGCCAGCATCGGGCGCAGGTAATCGGCACCGAAATTCATCGCGTTGCGACCAAAGCCTGCCAGCGATAACACGCCAGCCGTGTTCGTATGACGTGCCAAGGCGGCCTGACGGGCGGCAAAGAGGCGCTCGGCCGTGTCTTTGTCCAGCGTGGCCGAGGCTGCATTGAGCTTGTTGCGCAGCTTGTGCGCAAACAGCAGTTCTTCCTGATTGTCTGGTTCAAAGTAGGTGCTCATAGCACGATCCCTTTACTGCGTAATGCGGCAGACAGCGTGTGAACAGCCCGGGAGCAGTGTGTCTTCACACTGCCCTCCGAGCATCCCATCGCGGCAGCTGTCTCGGCGATGTCCATTTCCTCCCAGTAACGCATGAGGAAGGCTTCGCGTTGACGTGCCGGCAGTTTTTCTATTTCGCGCTCGATCTGGGCCAGGGTTTCGTTCTGCTGGTACTGGCCGTGGGGTGTATCCGTGTGCTTGGAGTCGTCGGCGCTCTCAAGAGTTTCAAGTATGTCAAAGTCTTCTTCATCCTCCTCGCGGGAAAAGGCTGAGAACAGGCTGACCCAGGTGCTGCGCACCTTGTGGCGGCGGCCGTGATCACGGATGGCGTTCTGCAGGATGCGCTGGAACAGCATCGGGTATTCGGTCACCGGACGCTGGCTGTATTTGTCAGCCAGTCGCATCATCGACTCTTGCACGATGTCCAGCGCCGCCTGCTCGTCACGCACCGCGTACTGAGCTTGCTTGAAGGCGCGTCGTTCGACCGAGGCCAGAAAGTCCGACAGTTCAGCGCGGGAAGACAGGGTTTTACCTTTGTTCCAGATGGATTGCGGCCGTGCAACGAACGCTTGCGCCTTGACCAAAGCTGCCGCGGCCGGTAACTTAGCGGGTTCTTTTGAGTCGGGTCGCTTCGGCTACACCTTGGTTTGCCTTGGCAAACATGCGTGTGCGGCAGTTCTGTGAAGCCCCGGCTTGCCTGAAACCTGTATATCTAAGCGTGAGAACGGCGGAAATTCAATGGCAATGGTTCTGACGGGTGCCGAGATTGTAGTGAGGTGTCTTCAGGAAGAAAAGGTCGATTACGTATTCGGCTATCCTGGCGGCGCAGTCCTCTTCATTTACGACGAATTGTTCAAGCAGGACAAAGTACGTCACGTACTGGTCCGTCATGAGCAGGCTGCCGTGCACGCGGCGGACGGTTATTCGCGTTCGACCGAGCGCGTCGGCGTGGCGCTGGTGACCTCCGGTCCCGGCGCGACCAATGCGGTGACCGGCATTGCCACGGCTTACATGGATTCGATCCCGCTGGTGATCATCAGCGGCCAGGTGCCGACTGCGGCCATTGGTCTGGACGCCTTCCAGGAAGTCGACACAGTGGGCATCACGCGTCCCTGTGTGAAGCACAACTTCCTCGTCAAGGACGCCAAGGACATCGCCGACACGATCAAGAAGGCGTTCTACATCGCACGTACTGGCCGTCCCGGCCCGGTGCTGGTCGACATTCCCAAGGATGTTTCGGCGCAGACGGCGGAGTTCGTCTATCCCGAGACCGTTTCGCTGCGTTCTTACAACCCGACGGTCAAGGGCCATCACGGCCAGATCAAGAAGGCGGCGCAGCTGCTGCTGGAAGCCAAGCGGCCGATGATCTATTCCGGCGGTGGCGTGGTGCTCTCCAATGCCTCCGAGCAGCTGACCCGTCTGGCGCGTGCTCTGGGTTTTCCGGTGACCAATACGCTGATGGGCCTCGGCGCTTACCCAGCCTCGGACAAGCAGTTTGTCGGCATGCTCGGCATGCACGGCACCTACGAAGCCAATATGGCGATGCATCACTGTGATGTGCTGCTGGCGGTCGGTGCGCGTTTTGATGACCGCGTGATCGGCAATACCGCGCACTTCCAGGCGGAAGCGCGCAAGATCATTCACGTTGATATCGACCCCTCGTCGATCTCCAAGCGCGTCAAGGTCGATGTGCCCATCGTTGGCGACGTCAAGGAAGTGCTCGAAGAGCTGGCTCGCCTGATTGACGCTGAAAAGCTCAATCCCGGCAATACCGAAGCCTGGTGGCGCCAGATCGGCGAGTGGCGTGACAAGAAGAGCATGGAGTTCAAGAACTCCGATGAAGTCATCAAGCCGCAGTTCGTCGTGCAGAAACTCTGGGAAATCACCGGCGGCGATGCCTTCGTGGCCACCGACGTCGGCCAGCACCAGATGTGGGCGGCGCAATACTATGGCTTCGACAAGCCGCGCCGCTGGGTGACCTCCGGCGGTCTGGGCACGATGGGCTTCGGCCTGCCCGCCGCGATGGGGATCCAGCTGGCCAATCCGGACAAACCGGTCGCCGTGATCACCGGCGAAGGCTCGATCCAGATGTGCATCCAGGAACTGTCCACCTGCAAGCAGTACCGCATTCCGCTGAAGATCATCTCGCTGAATAACCGCTACCTCGGCATGGTGCGGCAGTGGCAGGAGTTCTTCCATGGCAACCGCTACTCGGAGTCCTACATGGATTCCCTGCCCGATTTTGCCAAGCTGGCAGCCGCCTACGGCCATATCGGCATCCAGGTGACCAAGCCGGCGGATGTCGAGGGCGCACTGCGCGATGCCTTCGTCAAGCACAAGAACGAGCTGGTGTTCATCGACTTCCAGGTCGATCCGACCGCGAATGTCTTCCCGATGGTTCAAGGCGGCAAGGGCCTGACCGAGATGATCCTGGCTGAAGACCTGTAAGAGACAACACACCATGCGACATGTCATTTCCCTCTTGCTCGAAAACGAAGCTGGCGCGCTCTCGCGCGTAGCCGGCCTGTTCTCGGCACGTGGTTACAATATCGAATCCCTCACCGTGGCGCCGACGGAAGATCCCTCGCTGTCACGCATGACCATCGTGACATCCGGCTCCGATGAAGTCATTGAACAGATCACCAAGCAGCTCAACAAGCTGATCGAAGTGGTCAAGGTGGTGGATCTGTCCGAAGCACCGCACATCGAGCGCGAGCTCATGCTCATCAAGCTGCGTGCGGTGGCCAAGGATCGCGATGAACTCAAGCGCCTGGCCGACATCTTCCGTGGCCGTATCGTCGATGTCACCGAGTCCAGTTATGTTGTCGAGCTCACCGGTACGCAAGACAAGCTCGATTCATTCATCAACGCGATCGACCAAGGCCTGATTCTCGAAACCGTGCGCTCCGGCGCCACCGGGATCGGGCGCGGCGACCGCATTCTTAAAGTCTAGTGAGTGGGGCGTAGGGCGTTGTGAGTGGCGCAGTATCGACGCTGTTGTTGATCTCCGACTCTCAACTCCCGACTCTCGACTCTCATCTTCTACAAAGGAAAACCATGAAAGTCTATTACGACAAGGACGCCGACCTCTCCCTGATCAAGGGCAAGCAGGTCGCCATCATCGGTTACGGCTCGCAAGGCCATGCACACGCACAAAACCTGCGCGATTCGGGCGTCAACGTGGTCGTTGGCCTGCGCAAGGGCGGTGCTTCGTGGAGCAAGGTCGAAGCCGCTGGCATCAAGGTTCTGGAAGTCAATGAAGCCGTCAAGGCGGCTGACCTCGTCATGATCCTGCTGCCGGACGAGAACATCCCCGACGTCTACAAGAACAACGTCGAGCCCAACATCAAGCAAGGCGCCACCCTGGCCTTCGCCCACGGCTTCAACGTGCACTACAACCAGGTCGTGCCGCGCGCTGACCTCGACGTGATCATGATCGCGCCGAAGGGCCCGGGCCACACCGTGCGTTCCGAATACCTCAAGGGTGGCGGCGTGCCGTCCCTGATCGCGATCTACCAGGACAAGTCCGGCAAGGCCAAGGACATCGCCCTGTCCTACGCTGCTGCCAATGGCGGCACCAAGGGTGGTGTGATCGAGACCGACTTCCGTGAAGAGACCGAAACCGACCTGTTCGGCGAACAAGCCGTGCTGTGTGGTGGCGCTGTCGAACTCGTGAAGATGGGCTTCGAGACCCTGGTCGAAGCCGGCTACGCGCCGGAAATGGCCTACTTCGAGTGCCTGCACGAACTCAAGCTGATCGTTGACCTCATGTACGAAGGCGGTATCGCCAACATGAACTACTCGATCTCCAACAACGCCGAATACGGCGAGTACGTGACCGGCCCGGAAGTCATCAACGCCCAGTCCCGCGAAGCCATGCGCAATGCTTTGAAGCGCATCCAGACCGGTGAATACGCCAAGATGTTCATCCAGGAAGGCAAGACCAACTACCCGTCGATGACGGCGCGTCGTCGCCTCAACGCCGTGCATCCGATCGAAACGGTCGGCGGCACACTGCGTTCGATGATGCCTTGGATTTCCAAGAACAAGCTGGTCGACCAGTCGAAGAACTAAGACCTAGCAAGCTCATCGCTGCCGGCCGCCTGGTCGGCAGCCGATGAGGTTTTGATGGCAGTAAAAAAGGAGACGTGCAGTGTCGAACGATGAAGTGGTTGCGGGTCGTCCCGAAAGTCGTCGTCGCGGCATTTACATCCTGCCCAACCTGTTCACCACGGCAGCACTGTTCGGCGGTTTCTACGCCATCGTGCAGGCCATGAACGGGCGCTTTGAACATGCCTGCGTGGCCGTGTTCATCGCCATGATTCTTGATGCGCTCGACGGTCGTGTCGCGCGCCTGACCAATACCCAGAGTGCATTCGGTGCCGAGTACGACTCGCTCTCCGACATGGTGTCCTTCGGCGCAGCGCCCTCGCTGGTGATCTACGAGTGGGCGATGCGCGATCTAGGCAAGCTGGGCTGGATCGCCGCATTCATCTACTGCGTCTGCGCAGCACTGCGCCTGGCGCGTTTCAACACCAATATTGATGTTGTCGACAAGCGCTTCTTCCAGGGCTTGCCCAGCCCGGCTGCAGCGGCGCTGGTGACCGGCTTCGTGTGGGTGATGATCGACAACAACATTGCGGGCCAGGCAGATTTCCTCGGCCTGTCGATGCCTTATCTGGCCTGTGCGATCACCGCGTTTGCCGGTATCAGCATGGTGACCAATGTGTTCTTCTACAGTGGCAAGGACTTCAACCTGCGCAAGAGCGTGCCCTTTGCGGCAGCCATCGTGCTGGTGATCATCCTGCTGCTGGTCTCTTCTTATCCGCCGGGCGTGCTGTTCGGTGTATTCGTCTGCTACGCGCTCTCGGGGTACGTGATGGCGGCCTTGCGGCGCGTGCGCAAGCGCGGGCCGCGCCAGCCCTCGGCCTGAAGCTGACTGGAGTTCTGCCATGAAAGACCAACTCGTCATATTCGATACCACGCTGCGCGACGGTGAGCAAAGCCCCGGCGCCGCCATGACGCGTGAAGAGAAAGTGCGCATCGCACGCCAGCTGGAAAAAATGCGCGTCGATGTGATCGAAGCGGGTTTTGCTGCGGCGTCGAATGGCGATTTCGAGTCGATTCGTGCGGTGGCCGAAGCGGTGAAGGACTCCACCGTCTGCTCGCTGGCGCGCGCCAACGAGAACGATATCCGCCGTGCCGGCGAGGCCATCAAACCGGCGAACTCTGGCCGCATCCACACCTTCATCGCCACCAGCCCGATCCACATGGAGAAGAAGCTGCGCATGACGCCCGATCAGGTCGTCGAGCAGGCAGTCAAGGCCATCGGCTGGGCGCGCGAGTACACCGACAATGTCGAGTTCTCGGCCGAGGACGCTGGCCGTTCCGAGATCGATTTCCTGTGCCGCATTTTCGAGCAGGTCATCAAGGCCGGCGCCAAGACCATCAATGTGCCGGACACCGTCGGCTACAACATGCCCGACCAGTATGCGGCCCTGATCCGCAGCCTGATCGAGCGCGTGCCCAATAGCGACCAGGTGGTGTGGTCGGTGCATTGCCACAACGACCTGGGTCTGGCCGTGGCCAATTCCCTGGCGGCCGTGGTGGCTGGTGCGCGTCAGGTCGAATGCACGATCAATGGTCTGGGTGAGCGCGCCGGCAATGCGGCGATGGAAGAAGTGGTGATGGCCGTGCGCACGCGTGGCGACTTCTTCCCGGTGACCACGCGTATCGATACCACGCAGATCGTGCCGGCTTCCAAGCTGGTCTCGCAGATCACCGGCTATCCGGTGCAGCCGAACAAGTCGGTGGTCGGTGCCAATGCCTTTGCGCATGAGTCCGGCATCCACCAGGATGGCGTGCTCAAGCACCGCGAAACCTACGAAATCATGCGTGCTGAAGATGTGGGCTGGAGCGCCAATCGCCTGACGCTGGGCAAGCTCTCCGGCCGCAACGCCTTCCGTTCGCGCCTGCAGGATATCGGCATCACGGTCGAGTCCGAAGAGCAGCTCAATATCGCCTTTGCGCGCTTCAAGGCGCTGGCCGACAAGAAGCAGGAAATCTTCGACGAAGACCTGCATGCCCTGATGTCCGACGAAGAAGTGACGCCGGCGCAGGAGTTCTTCAAGCTGATTGCCTCCAGCGTGCATTCGGAGACCGGCGAGACGCCGCAAGCGGCGATCACCGTGCAGCTTGGCGGTGTTGAGCAGCGCGCCGAAGCGAACGGTTCGGGCCCGGTGGATGCGATCTTCAAGGCCATCGAGCTGATCGCCAAGAGCGAAGCGCAGCTGCTGCTCTACTCGGTCAATGCAATCACCTCCGGCACCGACGCGCAGGGCGAGGTGACCGTGCGCCTGGCGCGCAATGATCGCGTGGTGAACGGGCAGGGCGCGGATACCGACATCATCATCGCTTCGGCCAAGGCCTATATCAATGCCCTTAACCGCCTGCACGACTCCACGCAGCGCGTCGATCCGCAAGGCGAGACGGTCTGAGTCGCGACCTCGGCGTCGCGTCTTGGCGCGACTAAGGTTCGCTGCGTGTGGTCTGAATCGGCCCGTCGCGGCCTTGTCGTGACGGCGCTGAGTACCAGGAAAAGGCCAGGCAGGTGGCGAACATCAGCAGGCTCAGTGCAGTCTCGATGCCGCCGAGCGTTGCCGACAGGCCCTTGTCACTCGTCGCACGCACCACGCCTTCGGTGAAGTACAGCAAGATCGCCAGACTCATCCACTGAAAGGTGTAACGCCGCCCGTAGAGCATGCCGCGCAGGGCGGCCAGCAGGGGCAGCACCTTGAGCACCAGCCACGAGCCGCCCGGCCGCAGCGGTGCCAGACCGAGCTCCCAGGCAAGGCCCAGGGCGATCAGCGCGAGCAGGCAGAACAGCGCCGTGTAGCGTGCCAGTTCGAGTATGCCAGCCGTATGGCTGCCGGGACGGTCCGGTTCAGGGCTATGCTTGCGGGGCTGGAGCGTCATGCTCTGATTTCTTTTTTTGGCTGGATGGCTCCGCATTATAGGGCGGAGGCCTCATGGAGACCCGAGATGCCGCAATCGCCGCAACGCGATCCGACGAACACGCTACTGCAGGACGCACGGGAGTTGTGGCAGCGCATGCGCGCCAAGGCCACCGAGGCGCGCATTGCACAGACGGCGGGCAGCCTGACCTTCACGACGCTGCTGTCCCTGGTGCCCTTGCTGACCATTGTGCTGATGCTGATGTCGAAGTTCAGCCAGTTTGCAGATCTGGGCAGCGGCTTGCGTGGCTTCCTGCTCGACAATCTCTTGCCCGACCGCGCCGGCAAAGTCATCGCCACCTATGCCGTGCAGTTCAGCCAGAAGGCCTCCAACCTCACCCTGGTCGGCACGGCCATGTTGCTGGTGACGGCGGTCATGCTGCTGCAAACCATCGACCAGACGCTCAACAGCATTTGGGGCATCCGTCGGCCGCGGCCCTGGTGGGTGCGCATGCCGACTTACTGGCTGATCCTCACCATCGGCCCCTTCCTGCTGGCGGCCGGCATCAGCGCCCTCGGGCAGCTGGTCAATAGCTCGCTGGGCATGGTCGATGAGCCGTCCTGGGTCGCCTCCAGCGTGCATGCCTTGATGCCTGCTGTCCTGCTGTGCGGCTTGTTCAGCTATCTGTTCCACAAGGTGCCCAATCGGCCGATGGCCTTGCGCCATAGTGTGATAGGCGGTGTCGTAGCGGCGATCGGGGTGGCGCTGGTGCAGCGTCTGTTCGGCTTGTATCTGGCCAAGCTGCCGAACTTCACCCTGATCTACGGCACCTTTTCGGTGGTGCCGATCTTTCTGGTGTGGCTCTATTTCACCTGGGTTGCGGTGCTCACCGGTGCGGTGGTGGCGGCTGTCCTGCCTGACTTCCAGAAGCGCTTCAACTTGCTGCCGGAGACGCCTTCCGGCCGCATCCATGCTGCCTTGCGCCTTGTCGTGGCGCTGGCTGAGGCGCAGCAGCAGGGGCGGGCCAGTGCGCTGAGCCTGTTGGCCGAGCGCAGCGGGCAAAGCCAGGTGGGCGCCGAGCAGATGCTCGACGACATGCAGCTGGCCGGCTGGGCGCTGCGTACCGAGGATGGCGACTGGGCCCTCAGTCGTTCGGCACACAGCCTGAGTCTGGGTGATGTGATGGCCTGGCTGGCGCTGGGAGGCGGGCCCGAGCCGGATGCCGGCATCGAGGAGCAGCGCGTCATTCGCCATGCGCTGGCCCGCCTGCGCAGCGCGCTCGATGCGCCGGTCGCTTCGCTGCTCGAAGATGAGGCCAAAGCCTGAGCGCGCTTAAAGCGGGTAGGGGTCGATCTCGAACTGGAACAGCTCGATGCTCGCTGTTTGCATGTCCAGACTGAGCAGTCGCCCTTGTGCGACATACAGCCGATCTACATCCGAAACCAGGGAAAAGCGTCGCGATGTGTAGGTACCGGCCGGGGCCAGCACGGCCTGATGCTGACGCAGCACGGGGAGGACCGGAAGTACCAGGGCATCGACCATCGGCGCGCGGCGTACATCGCCATTGCGGAAGCCGACCTGCACTGGCGCCGCACCATGGGAGACGATCTGCAGACCCATCTCGATCTGGTCTGGCCCCTCGCTGCGCAGCCAGCGCACCACGCAAATGCTCCATACCTCCTCGGCTGTGCGACGCAGGGCGACGGCAGCGCCGGCGGATAAGCCCGGTCCGGCGCCACGCACCAGCATGATGGCGTAGCCGCCTGGGCTCTCGTTGACCACCTCCCAGGATGACAGTGGCGCGGCTTCGCTGCCCCGGCGCAGCAGTTGCCAGATGCCGGCCAGGCCGACGCAGGCCTCGATGCGGTAGCTTTGCGCACGGCGCGGATATTCACGCTTGGGGGCGGCATGCCAGCGCTGGCGCAGATTGCTCAGCAAGCTGGCTGGATGTACGCCGGGCAGGCGTTCGCTGCGCTCAAGCTCCGGTGTCTTGCGCCCACCCTCATGACGGCTGAGCAGTTCGGAGGCGCGCCGCGCCAGAGGCAGGCTGGAGAAAAACAGCAGACGCGTCAGTTCAGGGGGCGCACGGCGCGCGCAAGCCTGGGGCTCGGCGCCTTTGAGCAGATCGATCCAGTACCAGGTGCTGTCGAGCGGTTCGGGCGCCGTGTCCTGCAGATTGAGCAGGCCGCAGGTGCGGGTGATGAACTCGGCCGACCAATCGAGTTCGCCGGCCGACAGGCTGTGCGGGTCCAGCGTGCCCAGCGCCAGCAGGCGCTTGTAGTTGAACAGCGAGGTTTCCGCCGGACTGCTCTCCTCAGGGGCACTGTCATTCTCAGAGTGGGACAGCTCGTACAGCTCATGCGCTCTGCGCCAGATCAGGAGCTCGGGCTCTCGCCCGGCTTGGCAGCTGATGATGTAGTACTCAAACAGCAGGCGCAGGGCGCGCGCCGAGGCTGTCTCGTTGAGTCGTCCCCGTGTGCGCAAGGCCGTGCGGCCCGCTTCGGCCAGTACCTGTCCGAAGCCCTCGGCAATCTGCAGCAGGCTGGCCGTCAGGCGGGCGCTGCTCGTTTGCCATTCAGTGCTGAGTGGCAGTTGCGCGCCACGCAGGGCATCGCGGACATTGCCGGATAACTGCAGGGCCCGGCTATAGAAGAGTTCGATGCAGCGGTGAAATTGCGCGCGGCTGATGCCCGGCTCATGCAGGGTGTCCAGATGCTGCGCCAGGGCCTCTGTCTGTGCGTGCAGATCGCCGGACATCGGCGCGGTCAGCCATTGGATGATGTCGTCTGCGGGGGCTGGCTCGGGCAAGTCTTCAGCTGACATGGGCAATCCGCAAGGAGGTTGGCTTGGCAATCGAGCCTATTGTAAAGGCTTGGCGCGGCTTCTGAGCGGCGCTTGGCGCGGAGCGGGCAGGGGCTCGCGCATCTCTTCGCAGCTTTAGCTTGAGTTACTGGCGGCTTTCTCCTAGAATGCTTGGTTTTTCCGATTCCGCGACAGGAACCCAATCATGGTCGTAATCCGTCTTTCCCGTGGTGGCGCCAAGAAGCGCCCCTTCTTCAACATCGTTGCCACCGATTCGCGTAACCGCCGTGATGGCCGTTTCATCGAGCGCGTGGGCTTCTACAACCCGGTTGCTTCGGGTGCTGAGACCAGCCTCTCGGTCAATGCCGAGCGTCTGGCTTACTGGCAACAACAAGGCGCTCAGCTGTCGCCGACGGTTGCTCGTCTCGTCAAGCAAGGCGCCAAGGCTGCCGCTTGATCGCCTGGCGGAGCGCGCCATGATTGTGCTGGGGCGCATCGTCACACCGCACGGTGTGCGGGGCGGCGTCAAGATCCATCCCTTCGGGGACGATCCGCTGTCCTGGGGCAAGATGATTTATTGGTGGCTGGGGCGTAATCCCGAGTCCACTGATGAAGCTGACTGGAAAGCCTATCGTCTGCTGAGCTTGCGCGAGCAAGGCAGCAGCCTGGTGGCCAGTTTTGATGGCGTGCCAGACCGCAGCGCGGCCGAGCAGCTCGATGGCTTGTTCATCGCAGCGCCGCGTGAAGATCTGCCACGGCCCGGCTTTGATGAGTACTACTGGGGCGATCTGATCGGCCTGACGGTGCTCAACACGGCAGGCGTCAATCTGGGCGTCGTCAGCAAGTTGCTGGAAACCGGTGCGCACGACGTGCTGGTGATGGAATACGGTGAGGCAGAGGCCAAGGGCGAGCGTTTGATTCCCTTTGTGGCTGCGTTCATCAAGGATGTGAATCTCAAGACACGCGAGATTCTCGTGGAGTGGGAAGCGGACTGGTAGGCACGGCCTCATGAATGCAGTGAAGCCACGCTTTGATGTCATCACGCTGTTTCCCGAGATGTTCGCCGCGTTGCGCGAGCATGGCATCTCGCGGCGCGCGCATGAGCGCGCGTTGTGGGCCTTGCACTGCTGGCAGCTGCGTGACTTCACGACAGATGCACATCGCACGGTCGATGACCGGCCCTACGGGGGCGGTCCCGGCATGGTGATGTTGCCGGCGCCGCTGGAGCGTGCCATCAACGCGGCGCAGGCCGCGCAGCTGGCCGACAAGGGGCGCGTGGGGCGGGTGCTGTACCTGTCGCCGCAAGGCCGTCCGCTGACGCACGAACGTGTGCTGCAGCTGGCGCAGGAAGACGCGCTGACCTTGCTCTGCGGGCGCTATGAAGGCGTCGACCAACGGCTGATCGACCGTTGCGTGGATGAGGAAGTATCGATCGGGGATTTTGTCGTATCGGGCGGTGAGCTTCCCGCCATGCTGCTGATGGACGCCATCGTCCGCCAGCTGCCCGGGGCGCTCAATGATGCGGATTCGGCGGTTGAGGATTCGTTCGCGGCGGGCTTGCTCGATTGCCCGCACTACACGCGACCCGAAGTGTTTGCGGATCAGGAAGTGCCGGCGGTTCTGCTGTCCGGCAACCATGCGGAAATCCGGCGCTGGCGGCTCAAACAGTCGCTGGGCCGAACCTGGCTCAAACGGCCCGACCTGTTGCAGGGGCGGGTCTTGAGCCGCGAAGAAATGCAACTGCTTGAAGCTTTCAAGCGGGAGCAAGGCACGTAGCCGCAAGGCTGCGTAGAAGAAAAGCATGTATCAGGTGGCGACCTGCTCTGCATGTGAGGCCGGTAAACACACTCGGCCACCACTATTGATGAAATGGAGTTACGCGACATGGCAAATATCATTCAGCAACTTGAGCAAGAAGAAATCGCCCGTCTGGGCAAGACCATTCCCGAATTCTCGCCCGGCGACACCGTCGTCGTGCAAGTGAAGGTGAAGGAAGGTAACCGCGAGCGTCTGCAAGCTTACGAAGGTGTCGTGATTGCCAAGCGCAACCGCGGCCTGAACTCCAGCTTCATCGTCCGCAAGATCTCTTCCGGCGAAGGCGTGGAACGTACCTTCCAAAGCTACTCGCCGCTGGTTGCCAGCATCGAAGTCAAGCGCCGCGGTGATGTCCGCCGTGCCAAGCTGTACTACCTGCGTGATCGTTCCGGCAAGTCGGCACGTATCAAGGAAAAGCTGGTGGCACGCAAGGCCTGAGTGCTTTGACTCCGCAAACGCCTCGCTCTGCGAGGCGTTTTGCATTGAAAAATCTGATCTTGCCCCCACATGAAGTTCATTGACGCCTGCATGAGCCGGTTCGATAATGAATTCATCCCCTTTGTTTTCTAGGAGCGCCCAACATGAACGCTGTCACCGAGTTGCCTGATCCGCTGGTCTTCACCGACAACGCGGCCAACAAGGTCAAAGAGTTGATCGAAGAAGAGGGCAATGCCGAGCTCAAGCTGCGCGTGTTCGTCTCGGGCGGCGGCTGCTCCGGCTTCCAGTACGGCTTCACCTTCGATGAAGAAACCAACGAAGACGACACCGTGCTGAGCAAGAACGGCGTCACCCTGTTGATCGATGCGATGAGCTACCAGTACCTGGTTGGCGCAGAGATCGATTACACCGACAGCCTCGAAGGCTCGCAGTTCGTCATTCGCAATCCGAATGCCACCACCACCTGCGGCTGCGGTTCGTCCTTCTCGGTCTGAGTCGCTCGATCAAGCTGTACTCAAAAAGGCGCCTGCGGGCGCCTTTTTCACGCCGGGTAGATGGCGCCCAGCAGGCGTAGCCCGGCGGCTCCGGTGACTTCCGGCAGGTTGCCGGGCAGGCGATGCCACAGACGGTAGGCCAGCCAGGCAAAGGCGAACGCCTCCAGCCAGTCGCCCGGCACGCCCAGCGCATCGCTGCGCTCGACGATCACGCCAGGCAGGTGCTGCGCCAGGCGTTCGCGCAGAAAATCATTCCGCGCGCCGCCGCCACAGAGCAGCAGGCGTTCCGGCGCCCCATACCAGGCCTTGATGGCGCTGGCTGCGCTGAGTGCAGTCAGTTCCGCCAGAGTCGCCTGGACATCCGCCGCCGCTTCCTTGCCGCCTAGCTGGGTTGTCAGCCAGGCGAGCGAAAATTCCTCGCGTCCGCAGCTCTTGGGTGGTGTCGCCGCAAAAAACGGATGACTCAGGCAGCGTGCCAGCAGTGCCTCATCCGCCTGCCCACTGCGGGCCCATGCGCCGTGCGCATCAAAGCGCTGTGCGCGGTGCTGCTGACACCAGGCGTCCATCAATAGATTGGCGGGGCCGGTATCAAAGCCGATCACTGGCGCGCCGGGTTTGAGCTGCGTCACATTGGCGATGCCGCCCAGGTTGAGTACGGCGCGGTGTTCCTGTGCATCGCCGAGTACGCATTGGTGGAAGGCGGGTACCAGCGGCGCGCCCTGACCGCCCGCTGCGATATCGCGGCTGCGGAAGTCCGCTGCCACACAGATATCGGTCAGCTCTGCGAGCAAGGCCGGTTGTTGCAGCTGCACGGTGTAACCGTCCTGCGGGCGATGGCGTACGGTCTGGCCGTGGCAGCCAATCGCCTGGATCTCCTTGGTGGTGAGCGCAGATTGGTCGAGCAACTGCTGCGTAGCCTCCGCATACAGGCGTGTCACTGCGACCGAGGCCTCCTGAGCAAGACGCAAATCATCAAAGCCGGGGGCATTGAGCGCCAGTAGTTGTGCGGCCAAGTCCTGCGGCATGGGAATCGAATGCGAGGCGAGCAAGCGTGGGGCCGCAGAAAAGTCGGCAAGCACCACATCGATGCCATCCAGGCTGGTCCCCGACATAATTCCTATGAATAGCTCTGACACGATCTTGCTCCTTGGCTGATCTGTCATCTTACAAGAGCTTGTGCACGCCTGATTTCTGGCTTGAAAGCACGGGCATTCATGCGGCGCACCAATTGAGACAGTTTTTTTGCACTAACTTGGGTTTTTTGTGACAGAAGGCTTGACGAGATGTGCGTGGTTGTCCATAATCTCGCTTCTCTGCTGCTACGGCAGCGGGGCGAAGAAAAGGCTGTTCAAGCTGTTGTTTTGCAAGAGAAATTTTCTTGCTAAGTACTGAGAAATAAATTTCGAAAGTGCTTGACTCCTTGAATATAGCGTGTAGAATTCGCCCCTCGCTAAACGAGATGCAGCGTAAGCAGCAGCGGTTGGCGGTAAAGAATAAGGCAGTAAAGCTCTTTAAAAATGTGACAACCGATAGGTGTGGGTGCTTGGTCTTTGGTTGGGTTTCTGTCTTCGG